>CAZZCV010000012.1:0-79748 GCA_964653225.1 uncultured Rhodoplanes sp.
GGCGGTCGCGGCCGCGGTGGACCATGTGCTGGGCGAGCGCAAGCGGCGCATCTCCGGCCAGATGACCGGCCGCATGGTGACGCGCGAGCGCCGCCGCGCGGTCTGGCTGGGCGGCCGGGAGATCGCGCTCGACGTGGCGCGCGAGGGCGGCGGCATCGGCGTGCGCTTCGTCGGGCCGAACGGCGAGGCGGAGGCCCTGCGCGTGCTGGTCTCGCCGTGGCGGGCGGGCGATCCGGTCTGGTCCGGCACGCTGGACGGCGAACCCCTGAGCGTGCAGGTGCGGCCGGTGCGGAACGGCTTCCTGCTGGCGCATGGTGGCGTCGAGGCGAAGGCCTTCGTCTACACCGCGAGCGAGGCGGAGGCGGCGCGGCTGATGCCGGAGAAGGCGCCGCCGGATACCGGCAAATTGTTGCTCTGCCCGATGCCGGGCCTCGTGGTGTCCATCGCGGTGGCCGAAGGGCAGGAGGTCAAGGCCGGCGAGGCGCTGGCCGTGGTCGAGGCCATGAAGATGCAGAACGTGCTGCGCGCCGAGCGTGACGCCACGGTGAAGGCGGTCAGGGCGAAGCCGGGCGACAGCCTCGCGGTCGATGCCGTGATCATGGAATTCGCCTGAGCCGCGGCCGCGCGCCGTGGAACCGGCGCGGCCGCCATGGCATTCTCGAAGCCATGAACGCCATGCCCGAACGCTCGTCCTCCGCCGGGCGGCTTGCTCCCCGGCCCTTCCTCTGGATGGCGGCGGGTGTCTATGTCGCGGGCTTCCTCTCGCAGGTTCTGATCTCCGGGCCGGCGCTCGCCTATGGCGGGCTCTGGGCCTTTGCGGGGGCGCAGGCGGCGCTGCTCTTCGCCTGGCATCGGCTCCACGTTCGCCGCCTGCGCGACGCCGGCCGCGCCACAGGCATCGCGGGCGGCATCGCGCTCCTCTGCGCGCTGTCCGTGCTGCTGCTCCTGCTGGTGGTCGGGTTCCTGCAGGAGATGCTGCCGCCCGATGGCGGCGAGGGGGCGGGCCGGCTGGCGGTGTTGTTCGGGCTCGCCGTGGTGATGGGCATGCTGCTTCACGCCATCGACATGGGGGCCGCGGGCCTGATGCTGATCCTGCTCGGCCTCGTTGCGCTGGTGCCGGTGATGCTCGCGGCCGGCTTTTCGGTGTGGGCGGCGACCCGGCCGCGCGCCGGCGGGCCTGCCGCCTGAGTCATCCGCGCGCGGCGGGCCCGAACAGCTCCTCGAACGCCGCGCGCATCGCCATGTCCACCTCCGGCATCGAGACCGGCAGGCCGAGGTCCGCGAGGCTGGTCACGCCGTAGCGCGCCTGCGACACGCCGCAGGGCACGATGCCGGAGAAGTGCGTGAGATCCGGCTCCACGTTGAGCGCGATGCCGTGTAGCGACACCCATCGCTTCACCCGGATGCCGATGGCGGCAATCTTGTCCTCGAAGCCCTCTCCCTTGTCCGGCCGGCGCACCCAGACGCCGATCCGGTCGTCGCGGCGCTCGCCGCGCACGTTGAAGGCCGCCAGCGTGCGGATCAGCCATTCCTCCAGCGTGAACACGAAGGCGCGGACGTCCGGCCTGCGCCGGTTCAGGTCGAGCATGACATAGGCCACACGCTGGCCCGGCCCGTGATAGGTGAACTGGCCGCCGCGGCCGGTGGCGTGGACCGGGAAGCGGGCCTCCACCAGATCCTGCGGCCGGGCGCTGGTGCCCGCGGTGTAGAGCGGAGAATGCTCCAGCAGCCACACCAGCTCGGGGGCTTCGCCGCGCGCGACGGCGGCGGCGCGGGCCTCCATGCCGGCGAGCGCGTCGTCGTAGCCGGTGATCCCCTCGCTTACCCGCCATTCCGCCGGCGGCAGCCCGTGCGGCCTCGGCAGCAGGTCGATGTTGGCCCGGACGTTCAACGCGCAGGAACCTTCAGGGAGAGAGATGCTCTCAGGAACGGGATTCGGCCTTCCTCATATAGGCGGTCGTTCCGCCGCGCCACCGGCCGACGGCGCGGGGCGGGGGGCAAAGTCCTTCGTTAACCCTTCGTTCACCATGGCGTGTTGACCTCGGAGCCTCAACGGCCTCCGACCAGGACCAGCAATGCCCACCCTCAACAACGTTTCCCTCGACATCGCCGTGGTGCTCGGCACCACCACCATGCCGATCCATCAGGTGCTTCGGCTCGGCCGCGGCGCCATCATCGAGCTGGATGCGTCGGAGGACGACGAGGTCAACATCCTCGCCAACAACTTCCCGGTGGCGAAGGGCACCGTGGTGGTGCAGGGCAACCGGATCGCGGTCGAGGTCAAGCAGCTTCTGCCGCGCTCGCCCGAGGCGCGCTGAATTCTTCGCCCCCAGTGCGGGGACGAACCCTTGTCTGGCGAAAGGGTATTTGTTACATCGCCCCCACCTTGGCGCCGGGCCTTCGGCCCCGCGTCCTTCCACATGCGGCCGTGGCGGAATTGGTAGACGCACTAGCTTGAGGTGCTAGCACCGCGAGGTGTGGAGGTTCGAGTCCTCTCGGCCGCACCACTTTCGGAAAACGCATTTGATTTCATTGCGTTTTTCGTCCTGATTCCCGCACCGGATGCTCCGGTGCGGGAATAGAGGTTCCAGAATCGTTCTCCAGCTTGTGCATAGCCCGGACTGCCAGGCGCTGGCGGTCAGCCTTGCGCGTGTAGTGCGAGGCCATCGCGCCGCCGGACCAGCCGAAAATCGCTTCCAGTTCTGCGACCGTGGCACCTGCATTGGCTGCCCGAGTCGCCGCGATCTTGCGGACCCCGTGCGCTGAACCGGGGACTCCGGCCTTTCGACAGGCGTCTTTGAATTCGTTCCCAAACCCTTCCTTGGACATGGGTTTTCCGCTCGCGCCAACGATAAAGCTCAGGTCGCCGCAAGGGCCGGCAGCGAGGCTGCGAGCCAGAACGGGCAGGATCGGCAGGGTGACGGCGATGCCCGTTTTCTCCGTTGCGATGGTCGCCACACCGTCGCGGACGTGTTGGCGTCCGAGGCGCACGGCATCTCCTCGTCGCAGGCCGGTGTAGAGCAGCACGTCGAGCCAGACCCGCTGTCTGGTGCCGAGCGGCCAGCGCCGCTCGTAGGCAGCGACATGGTCCTCCGTCCACGGCAGGAAGCCGTCGCCCTTGCGGCGCGGCGGATTGTCGACCCCAGCGGTCGGGTCGGATTTGACGAGCCCGGCCTTGAGGGCCCAACGGAATAATCCACGCATGGCGTCGAGGAAGTTGCGGGCCTGCGCCGGGGTTTTGGCTCGTCGGTTACGACCTGCCTCTACGGCCTTCTGTGTGATCTGTGCGACCGGTTTGGGGCCGGCCGTGTCGAGGACCTGCAGGTAGATATTTTCTCGCTGGCGGCGCGTTGCGGCGGAAAGGTGGGCCCACTCCGCAGTCTCCCGGTAGCGCTCAAGCAGCCACGCCAGCGAGCCAGATGGGCCGCCGGCCTTCTTCGGGCGGGACCGTCCTTCTATCGCCGCCTGATACTCAGCCTCGAATTCCGGCGTGCCGTAGTCGGCCCGGATTCGGACACGCGGCCCTCGATCCAGCCGGACATACCAGACCGGCCGTCCATGACGGGTCGTCTCCCGGTGGAGGTGGGGCGGGCGGGGGCGGGGCATCTCCTCCATCGCAGGACGACTTCGGCCTCCCGTTCAAGCGGGTCTGTGGATTCCCCGATCCGGATCACGATCACGGCCTTGTCCTGCACGCGGACCTCGACCTCACGCGCGCCAGCTTGCTTTGCTGCCCGGATGGCGCGGGCCACGTCTGCCTGGGTGATCGATGCTGGCCGGCGCGGCATGGCCTACTTCTCCATCTCCGCTCTCGCCTTCAGGGCGGCGGCTCGGCGCTTGAATGCGGGTTTGATCTGGCCGCCTCGCACCCGCTGCGAATGTCGGATGACCGCGATGCACTCAGGACAATCGATGCCCTCAAATGTGCCCGACGTCTCCATATCAAAGTGTTCTTCGTCAAAGGCCAGTCCGCACAGCACGAATTCTCCTGGTGCGATGGCTCCCTCGCAATGGACAGCGCGATCTTTGTCCTTGAGGTGGCGCATCATGGCCCCGTCGCTGCTTCGAGCCGTGCAATGAGGTCGGGGGAGGTCATGGTTCGCACTCCATCATCCGAACAAGCTCTGCTGCACCGGCTGATCGTCGGGCAAGCCGAGCTGCAAGAGTGCGGAGCACATATGCCGCTTCCAGCGGATGAACGCCGTTGCCGAGCATTCGGAGTCGCTCGATGCGGGCGGCGTGAGGGCCAGTGAGGTCCAGCCGCGCGGCCACCCCATCAGCCATTCGACGAACAGCGGGTTCAAGGCCCGGCGAATGTGCGAGGACTCTTCGCCAACCGTCGAGATCGGACGGTCCGGGAGGGCTGAGGCCAAGGAAACCTTCTCTGCCAAAGCCATTGTTTCGTTGTAGGACTTGGAGTTGCCGGGCTGATGGCTGTCCGCGAAGCTCAGCGACGTTGGAGTCGGCCAATTTTGCGCCGCGCCGCTCAGTGTAGGTACGGGCTTCGTCTTGTCGCCCCGGCTGTATTGATACTCGCCGTCCTCCTTGGATCGTGGGGTTGGCCAGTTCGCCGCCATGCGCCCCAGTAACCCATTCTCCGGCACATCCAGCTGGCTCGTGTCCCCGTCCTTCCAGTCCCGCGCGGTCGGGGTGCCCCACATCGCGACCGCATCCTCGATCCGACCGCGATGATTCAGAACCCCCTTCCGCAACTCGTGCGTAGCCCCATCTCCAGAGCGCATCGTCGGCCACAACGGCGAGCACAAAGCATCTTTCGCGCTCGTGGCTCGCGCCGACCTCTGCCGCCGTAAACAGTCCGACCTCAACCGCGAAACCAAGTCTCCGAAGGTCTCGCCATACGCGATAGAGGCCGCCCGACGAGACGAAGCCGCGAACGTTTTCGATGAGGACAAACCAGGGACGGGCCTGCACGATGATGCGCCGGGCCGGGCTCCACAGGTCGCGCTCGTCCTCCTCACCCTTTCGCTTTCCGGCGAGGCTGTGCGGCTGGCACGGGATTCCGCCAATGAGGCCATCCACGAGACCGCGCCACGGCCGGCCATCGAAGGTTCGCACATCGCTCCACAAAGGCGCTGGAGCCATGAGGCCTGCTTCCATCGCCGATACCAGTGTTGCGACGCTCCACGCTTCCCCCTCCACCAGCACGACAGGGCGAGCTGCTGGAATTGCCAGCTCGACGCCGAGATCGAGGCCGCCTCCACCGGTGCAGAGCGAGATGAGGTTGATGCTGTCGGGACGTAAAGCCACATTCAAGCTGCGCCCTCCTTGGCCTGGGAGAGGGCGGCGCTGTCGCATTCAATACGCCATTGAGCCTCGCGGTTCTCAGGGTTTGCGCGTCGTGCAATCTTTGTCAGCGCTTCTTCCGCGCGCTCCAGGCGGTCGAGGAGGGAGAGAATGGTGGCGTTGTCCTCTCGCAATTGGTCGGTTGCTTCAACCAGCATCTCCTCGGACCTTCGAAGCAGCTCTGGGGCTAGTGAACCACGCACGAAGGTCTCGGTACGCGATCTACTGCGGAGGCGAGACACGAGAGAGTGCAGCCCGCCCATCCATGTTCGCTTTTTCTCCGCCGCTTCCCGCAGATCGGTGAGGTCGGTCATGCTGCCCTCCCAGGCACATAGAGGGCACGAGGCTTGCCTTCGCCGTTTTTCACGCGCAGGTATTTGTCGGTCTCGCAGAGGATGTTCGGTACGTCGCTGAAATCCATCGCGACGTCGGTCTCCTGCTGCACGACCTTGTAGATCGCGCGCATTTCGCTGAGCGCTTGGCCCTGAGAAAGCGCGGCATCGACCTTGCGGCCGTGAAGGCGGTTGAGGCCTCGGATCGTTCCGGGACCGGCGGCGGCCCATGTGAGCCGATCTTCGGCGTTGTCGAGCAGCGCCGTGAAGCGCATGTCCACGACCGCCTGATAGGCCATGAACTGGCCCCAGCCGTTCGACCGGGTGATGCGTTCGTGCGTTCGCTGGAGTGTTGCGCCGTCCCATCGCGCGAAGGTGTCACGGCGCTTCCAGAGATCGCCGATCACGGTTTCTGCGATGTACGCCTGCTTATCCTGCCCCTTCGTCGCTGGGGCGGAGATCATGTAAGCGCCGGTGTAGACCTTATCGCCTCGATCCTTGCGGCGGTTGAGCACGATCGTCATTTCGCGGGGATCGAAAATGTCGCGATCGGGCCATGCGCCATTGAAGATCAAGTCTTCAAGCGTATCCGGCCAATTGATCTGCCGGGCGATGCAGAGCATCAGCCACAGGTACGGGTGGTCGGCGTAGGGCTCGCGGATGTGCTGCCGCACCCAGACCGTGACGCGATCATCTTCACGGCGAACGTTGCAGAAGCGATACGCGCGCAGGATCGGGTCATCGGTCCAATACGGTTGTCCGTCATCCGAGTTGTCCATCGGAAGATTGTTGTTCTTGTGCCAACGGATTTTCTCCCGCTCGCGGACCCAATAGAACAACGGAGCGTAGTCGATGCCCATCACCCCGCCCTCCCGAACAGCGCCAGGATGGCGTTGGCCAAAACGCGATCGGATGGCAAATGCTCTGCGGCGCTGCCGGTCAATCTGCGTCTGCACTCTCCGATGCGGCGCTCAATCTCCTCCAGAACCTCCGGCGGCGGTGACGGGGAGGCAGAGAGCATGGCTCGGTAGAGGATGGAGGAGCGCCGCTCCGGGTCCGCCAGCCAGGCGTCCTGCGCTGCACGAAGCATTTCGGTGGTCGGCTCCGCCGGCACGAGTTGATACTTGGTCATGCGGGCTCCCGGGGCATCTGTGCGGCACAGGCCCGGGCGACTGCCCGACCGTAGGGCGTCAGCCTCGTGTATCGCCGACTACCGTCCGCGAAGGCGACGTAGCCTTTGCGGGCGAGGCCATGGATAGAGTTGCCGTCGCGGCGGGCGACGTAATCCCTCGGCCCGTCCAGATGCTCGACCATGACGCGCCGGCCGACGTCGCCCAGCCTTCGGGCCGCGTCCCGATGGGTGCTGAGGATGACCTCCGGCCGCAGTGCATCCGTGCGGCCGGAGGTCGTGTCCCTGCGCCGGACATCTGAGGAGGGGGCTGGCGCAGGGACGATGGAGATGTCGGAGTCGTCGTCAGCCATAGGCCGCCTCCATCATCGGAGCGCACGGAGGTCGGACCACGGCCGGAATGAATCCGAGATGCGCGTTGACCGCATCCGCCAGCTTGAGGTGGCAACCTTCCTGGATGACGGAGACCTCGGCGGAGAAGCCGCATGGGCAATCGGCGCAGAGGAATTCGCCGCGGATCGAATGCTTGATCCAGGTGGCGTCGCAGGTCCGGTCGTCGCACATGGTGGTTGCCTCTTGCTGCTAGATGCGCTGCCCGGTGCGGCGATCCACGACGCCGCCTCCGACCTTGATCTTGATGTTTGTGGCCCTGCCGCCCGGCATCGGCCGCCAGCTCGGCGAGCGCGCGCCGATGTAACGATCCCGGACGCGGTTGGACTTGGCGATGACCGGCCTGTCGTAGTGGTCGGTCTTGATCCGCCAGCAGGTCTTGGTCAGGACGGCGCAGTTGTCGAGATCGTTGCGGCCACAGATCGCGTCCGGGTCGATGTGCTCGTAGAACAGATTGCCGGGGCCGACCGGGCAGCCGCAGGCCGCGCGAAACACATGCGGGATGCGGTGACACTCGCAGATGCCGCCAGAGCGCTCGTAGGCGGCGCGCTTGGTCTCCCGAGAGAACTCGTTGCGGCGGCGGGTCATAGCCGGCTCGGCTCCGCGCAATGGATGCAGCGCGCGAACCGGTCGCGCATGGAATACTCGTGCTGCCCGACCGGGCTTCTGTCGCAGGGATCGAGCACGGTGCCGAAGTCGTCGACCTCGACATCGCCGTAGACCAGCTTGCAGTTGTCGATCCCGTCGCTGGGATCCTGCGCGAGCTCTGCGCTGTCGATCTGCAGCAGGGGTAGGGTTCGGGACGGGGAGAGGAGCTTAACCATCGGAGCGTGGCTCCCGAGTGATGCCAGATCGCCCGCACCAGATTCCGCGGGAGAGCGCCTCTCCCGCACTGGTTGAATGCGCGCATTGGGCGATAATGGTGGCGCGACCCGATCGTGAGTCGGGCCGCGCCTCGAACCTCACAGCGGGAATAACGCCATGAGATGCGGTCCTAAAATGCTCGATGATCCGCGCGAGCCGCCTCCGCCGCCAGCCGATACCGACAACAAACGCGGTGGCGACGTGCCGATGCCTCGCCGCTAAGATTGCGAAGCTGCGAGACCGATCAGGCCAAACACGATGGCTGCGGCGGGCGCCGCGGCACCGCAGCGCTTTGCCCATTTCAGCGCTGATGCCTGCGCGAAGTTTACTTCGTCGTTGTCCTGCATTTTCTTGGAAAGATTTTCGAGGTAGGCGGTAAGCAATCGCTCCCGCGTCACGTCCGGGTCCATTGCCCATAGCCAGAACGATGCGGGGCGACCGGGCAGATTGACATTGCTGCCGCGCAAGACGCGCAAGCAGAACGCCGCGCCGACGATCAGCGCCAGGGCCGCTCCCACCAACGCTCCTGCAAGCGGTCTGGCAACCGCCGTTTGGATTGACCAGGCACCGCCAATAGCCGCCGCGGCGCCGGTTGCGGTCGCGATGCCGAGGGTCACATAGAGCCTCAGCAAACCCAGCGCCTGGCTGTCGGCGACGTAGATGAGGTTCACGACCGCCGTATGCCGGATTCGCGCGTCGTCGATTGCGATGCGGAAGTCGTCCTTGTCCATATCCATCGTGGCGCCTCATGGGATCGCAACCGAGCGCAGACTCGGTTTGGCTGCAGTCTAGCACCCCCCCAAGTTGTGCTACCCTTCTGCAGGGACAGGGAGAGGGAGGGGCAACGCAATGAGACTCGCGCTCTGCGCGATTATCGCCGCAGCGCTGCTGGCGCTTCATCCCGTCGTGGCCGAGGCACAGAAGTGCAACACCTGCGGATGCCGGGGCGGCCCGGGTTATCGGATGCCCAACGGCAAGTGCGCCAGCTGGCGTGAGCTCGACCGTGTGTGTGGAATTCCCGCCACCAAGAACTGCACGCGAGAGACCCCGCCCGGCGTCGACTTCAGGCCCGGGGCCAAGCCGGACAGAGCGGCCGCCTCTGATCGGTAGCCACGCGCCGAGGTTGTGGTAGCCTCCCACGGGCCGGGGAGGGCTGAGGACATGGTGAGGGTGTTGGGGGTGGTGGCTGGGTGTCTGGCTTTGGCCGGCTGCGGCGGGATGAGCTACGCGATGCAGGAGTATTCCGGCATCGATCCGCAACCGTTCGCGATCGACGGCGAGGACGTCTATCGGGTGTTCGATAAGCCCAGCCAAAACAAGCTGATGATCACGCCCAGCGTTCAAAGGGCGATGGCTGCGGGTGCTGCGCAGGGCTTCACGTTTGGCGCCGTGGACACGATGGACGCGCTGGGACCCAAGCCTGTGTTCGAGCGCGCGGCGCTCGGCTATTTGGCGTCGACCGGTCGCCAATGTCGCATCATCGACGGAGCGCTCGTGGTTCGACCGCAGTGGGAGTTCAAATACGATTGCTCTGTGCCGCCCATGGCTGCGACCGTTCCGGCCCATCCCCCCCGGCGCAGCCGGTAGGAGAGAGCCGTGCGCTGCGCCCACTGCGGAGAGCCTGCCGGGACCTTCTCCCGGAGCCATCCCGAATGCCGCGAGCGATACGAGAGGGCGACGAAGGCGCTGCCCGGCTACTTCGCGCGCTTTCTGACCGACGACATGACAGCCGAGCGCTTCCGCGAGATCAGCACGGAGGTGGCGCGCTCCGCTCGCATCAAGGACGAGGAGTTCGGTCGGATCGTTGTCAGCGGCATCGGCGCCATGATCCACAATGCGCTCGGCGATCATCTCCTCACGGAGGAGGAGTCCAGACGCATCGGGGCGCTGACGAAGGCGTTCGGATACGGTCTGAGCGACCTCGGGCCGCTGGGCGTCGAATTCGCAAAGGTCCGCATCCTGACCGATCTGGATGCGGGCCGCCTGCCGGCGATTGCCATCGACCTCGCGGGCCCGCTCGCTCCGAACCTCGCTCGGGGCGAGAAGGCGATCTTCGCATTCACCGGCGTGACCTATCTGGCGATGCGCTCGCAGCGGACCTACGAGGGCGGCTCGCGCGGCGTGTCGATCCGTCTGATGCCCGGCGTCTACTACCGTGCCGGAGCACAGCGTGGGCAGTTTGTGCGCACGGAATCGCTGGAGGAGATCGCCAAGGGCGGCCTGGTCGTGGGCAGCCGCTACGTCTACTTCGTCTCGGCGCAAAAAGCGCTGCGGATCGACGTGCGCAAGATCATCTCGGCCCAGCTCTACGACGACGGCGTGTCCATCCTGCAGGGCGGCGTCCGCGCCAAACCGATCGTGTTCAAGGTGGATGACCCGCCGTTCCTGGCGAATGTCCTGGCGCGGGTGCACGAGGTCAAAGCTTGAGTTGTTGTGGTTGTTCGCCTTGGAGGGCGGAATGGATCTGAAGGACGTAAACCTCGACCATTGGTGGAAGGTCGTCTCGATCGCAGGCGCCTTGGTTTCCGTTGCAGGTGCTGGCGCGTCATACGCCCCTGCAATCCTGATCGGGATTGGCCTGCTTGGGTTCGGCTTGGTGGAATGGTCGACGGTGCACCGGATTGAGCGGCCGATCCTTGGCTGGAATGACCAACTGATCGGGACCCAGTTCGTGCTGATCCGAGAGCGCACGCCGGTCTCGATATCGCTCCAGGCGCTAAGCATCGCCATGCTCGCGCTTGGTCTTGGAGCGATCGTGTACCGTGCCTATCAGGCCGCATGAGGCGACGATCAATCCAATCGCGGCCATCCATGCCGGACTGCCTGCGATCAGCGCGGCAGAGCAGATTGCAATCCCTGACGCTGCTGCGAAGGGCCAAGGAGATGCTCCGAAGAAGCTCGCTGTGATGAGGTTGCGAAGGCCCAAGGCCCTGTCTCCCGATGAGGTGTCGGAAGGGGTTCACCCCCCTCACGACGGTGAACTACAATGGAAAGTTGTGTTGCGACGTAACCTTGGGGAGGGCGCTGTGGTTGGTGAAGCTCTGGCCGGGCTCGGCGCCCTGAAGACCGCGCTCGATCTGGCGCGCGGGCTCAAGGACATCAACGACGCGACGATCCGAGCGCATGCCGTGGTCGATCTTCTGCAGGCGCTGATCGCGGCCCATGAGCACCAGCAGACGCTCCTGAAGCGCATAGACGCGCTTGAAGCAGAACTTGCCCGCCGCGAAGCATGGAAACGTGAGAAGGAGGGCTACGAGCTTAAGGGGATTGGCGGGGGTGCTGTGGCCTACATGAAAAAACCAGCGGAACGCGGTGAAAGCGCCCCGCATTGGGTATGCCCAACATGCTTTGCGAAATCCGAGATAGCGCTCTTCCAGCCAACGGGGGCGCTGTTTCGCGGGCTGACTGTCTTCCGGTGCAACGGCTGCCAGGCCAACATCAGCGTGCCTGGGCATCCCTCTTGGTAGTGACCGAGCGGAGCACATCCGCGATCTCCCGACTGAGTGTCGGGAGTAAAATATTCACATAATGTGAAATCGTCAATACAAAAAATCACAAAATGTGAAATTCTAAATTTGGCACTCTCGCTGCATGCGAGCGTACACCGCGGATAGTCCTGACAAGTCAACGTCGTCTGTAATGACGCCCGCTACGAGCGTCAGCGCCTGAACGCGGAGTCTCCGGCTTCTAAGAATCTGGTCAAACGTTGCACCCCGGATGTGGGCGGCTGAAATTTGCTGTTCGATTGGCGTCGGCAGCTGCATCCTGCTTATGGGGGCATCATCAATGCGATATTGAAACCCCTGCAGGCCCCCGCGCGATCGGTAACTGATATATAGGCTCCCCAAATTTACCTGGATGAATGGTTTGCCTGGCGGCGAAACTACGCAGCTGATTTTATCAGTCATTCGGTCCTTCGACTTGTTCAGCACCCATCCATATCGCCCAGGCGCTGGCTTTGCCGAAGGTGATTTCTTCGCTGGTTCCGCGGCGCTTCTGTCAAAGCATTCTAGACGCTTTGCTGCGTCGGCAATTTCCCGACATGATGAGTCTTGGCTAAGGGCCGATGACGACACCCAGAGGGCTGCTCCGATCGGCAAAAATGCAAGAAACTTAAGCCGCATGAAGACCTTCCCCCCGCATGGCGCCAGCTATGCCGCCTTTTTGATTTTTGTGATCAGTCGTCCGGGGAGGGTTGAGAGATCCCCGTCGTAAATCCATTCGAGCGTCACGCCGTACGTGTCCTTTAATTTGTAGGCGCCGGCCAGCGTGATCTTCCGGACTTTATCAGGATTGTCGCTGGTCCACTGAGACCATGCGTTGGGCTTTATTCCCGCCTCGCGACAAAGCTCTGCGGCGGTCTTTTCTAGCGCCCCGCGCGTTTCCTCGAGCCGCTTTGCGATGTCTTTGACAGATCGTCCCATCACAGTATTGGGCCGCAATTCACAACTTGTGACTATCGCCATTCTGTGAAGCATTGACATGTTCACGAAACGTGAATAAACCCGAGGCATGTTGATGACGGTCGACGCAGTCATTGATGCCCTTGGAGGGACGTCTGCGGTGGCACAGCTGACGCTGGTCCGGTCTTCCGCGGTTAGCAACTGGAGACGGCGGGGCCGCATCCCCAGCGAAAAATTTATGACCTTGGCGGATGCCCTCAAGCGGGCTGATCTCGCGGCAAACCCGGTTCTGTTCGGCTTTGAACTCGCCGAGGCCCGCCCATGACGCCGGCCTCTCTTCGGAAACCTCAACACAACACCCATCGCACTCCTCCCACTGGAGGCGCTGGTTACTCAGTTCGCGCCTCTTACGGAGGTAGTAAATCCTACTCATGGGAACGTTGTCCATCGAAATGTTCTTATTTTGTTCTGTTCAGGTTCAGGGCGGTGCGGGTCGGATTTTTGGGCCTGCTTCGCCCCAGCGAGGCCTCTCCATGAAGTGCCTCCCTGAAGCTCAGATCGTCTTGTTCGGCTTGATGATGTTGACTGCCATCGCGAACCTCGTGGCGCTGTGGTCCCTCCATCGCATTTCCAAGCTCAGTCGCGGCTCGCGCTCCTGCTCAAACATGGAGATCGGGCAATGAGCACCATCACGTCCCATTCTGTCTGCTGGGGCCCCGCCTGCCAGGGACGGTATTCGACACGGATCGCCGGATCCCGCGCCAGACTGGTGCCAAACAGCGAATGTGCATGTCGGCAGACCGAGCTAGGAACACTTCGCCACTCACCATTACCCCTCGGCAGGCTGCACCTCGAGCGCCAGCTTACAGACCGGACACTCCAGGGTCGGGGCAAAATTGGCCCAATCTCTCGGCTGCATGATCGATTTCTCCTTCTTCTGAATGCAGGTGGGGCAGGCATAGTGCATGGGCTCCTCGCCCTGCGCCGCTCGCTTGACCGCATATGCGAGCGCTCCGTTGGGAAGCCTTACGAGCTCATACCGCTGCTTCTCCGACTCCCAATCTTCCAACTCGGAAAGCTGGCGTTTCAATTCACGTCGTTCGTCCAGGAGATCAGATATCGTCGCTTGCGCCGCCAGCGCGTGCTCCTGGGCTTCCCAGATCCGGGACCGAATCTCCTCAAGCCTGTCGTTGACAAGGCTCTCGTCGCGAAGACCAAGCGCGATCTTGACGAGATCATTCGCGACCTTGAGCGACTGCAGCGCGCCAGCGATGGCGGCAATGTCAACCATGCCCTTTTCTCCCAAATTGCAGAGCTTGAGGCCGAACTGGACGGCGGCCCGCGCAGCCCGTCATGCGAGGCCTCTCCATGATGGCCTCATCCACATTGAAGCGGCCGGATGCCCTCAAGAATTCGCCGCCGAGTTCGGCCGGCGCGACTGAACAATTTTTGATGCTCCATGCTGTAGCGCCTGAGCAAGCTCAACGGCTATCGCAGGTGTCAATACCAGCGGCAGACGTCCGGACGGTTTACTCAATGGATCCCCGGGCTTGGCGTATTGAACTTGTAGCATCACGGTCATTCCTGCTGCGGTCTGCATCGAATAGCCAGTCAGAGGAAACACGATGATGTTTCCCTCGGCGCTGAGCTCCCACCCGTTCAATTCTTTCGGCACATCGTCCTCCTTGGAGTTGGTGAGCCGCCGCCGGACCGACGGGCATGTGACGCCCGTCAGAGACCGAGTTCCAGTTGTTCGTCGGATCGCTTGTTGGCCTTCTTCGGATCAGCGCCGCGCTTGTGGTCACCCACTCGCTTGCGCTGCCCTCGAACCCAACGGGCGTACCGCGGGACATACTGCAGCTTCGGCCCGCGACCATGCCTTCGCATGGTTGAGCCTCCTTGCGGATCGCAACGGGGCCAAGTCCCTGCCGTGCAGCAGCGCTGCTGGCGCTGCCGTGCCTCACGATCGCGACGCCGCAAGAAGCCCGACGGCGGCTCACCTCGCATTCCAGACCGGACAGGGCGCGGCCGTCACGCCCGCGCCGCTCGTTGTCCTTGCTCTCCACAGGCCGAACGGCCGGACCCCGGTACGCGGAGACACTCTCTCCGGAGTCCGGCCGCTCCATGTGCAGGACGGCGAGGGGGCGGCCCTCCTGCATCATCGCCAGTTGATCCACAGGTCGTGCAGTATTGCTGCCATCACCACGACCGTGATCAGCGCCATCAGCAGTTTCTCTCCTGTGTCCATGTCCCGTGTCGCGTTGCATCGTGGAGTGTCCGTGTCGTGCGTAGAGTTTCGATCGCGTCAGCCGGGAAGGCAAAAAGCAGGGGTGCAATCCGTTGCCCTTCGAAGGGCAATCCGTTGCACCAAATTCTTCCGTTTGAGCTGTTTTTACGGGCTGTTTGGCCCGTGGACCGAACCAAGAACTACATGCGCCTCACCGGCAAGTCGGAGCGCGCCGCGAAGTATCAGATCGCAGGCGAGAGCCAGCCGTCCTATCCGGACATCGTCGCCATCCTGCGCAGCGAGCACGGCTTCGACTTCCTCGAGCACGTCATGGGCGATGCCGTACCGAAGTGGTGGCGCGGCGTCCGCAAGGCGCGCGGCCTCGGCGACATGCGCCGGCAGCTTGCAGAGCAGCAGCGCCGCATCGCGCAGCTCGAGATGGCGCTGGACTGATTCATCTTCGGTGCCGCACCCCGTGCGGCCTTCCCACGCGCTGGCCGGCGCGCGCGGCGAAGAAAGCGCCGGCACCAAATACCCAGAGCGCGCTCGCCGACAGGCGCGACAAAATCAGGGCGGCTGCAGCGGCGAGGCGGCCTTCCGACCTTTCGGGGAGGGGAGCAGATGAGCAAGGCAACAGGCCTGGCCAAGATCAACCGCCGCGCGCCGGCGCTAAAGGCGATGGGCGGCACCATCGCCATCAAGGCCGGCACGGCATTCGCGGGCGTCCGCTTCAAGGCGGACACGCTGGTCCCTGCACCTCGCGGCGGTTTCGTCGCAGGCTGCGACTACGGCGTGATCATAACCGCCAAGGGCCCGTCGCTGCTCAAGCTGACAGCGAAGGACATCGGCCGCCGCAATCTGCTCGGCGGATTCCACGTCGCGCCTGGCGGAAACGGCCGGGACGGAAAGGGCGGCGACACGACCCCTGCCATTAACCCGCATTCGATCTGGGATCGCAACTTCCGTCCAGGCTGTCCCGATCCGCGCGGCATGACGCTGGTGGTTCTTCCCGGCGGCCGCAAGTTCTGGTGCGACATCTACCTGCTCGGCCGCGACCACCTCAAGAACGGCACGAGCGCGTTCGGCGTCGAGATCGCCGATGGCGCCAGCCCGCCTCAGAATCCGAAGGGCGGCGCCTACTCAAAGCTCGACTACGAAACCGCCATGGCGGTGATGAAGCACCACGGCAAGGGCCTGCTCAACGCCGAGGAATCCTTCGCGGCCTACATCGGCGGCGTCGAACAGACCGCGCTCGGTCACGATCCCAAGATCACGGGTCTCGACGCGCCGCGCACAAGCCAGTGGGGCGTGATGCAGCCGTTCGGCAGCATGTGGCAGTGGGGTCATTGCGGCCATCCGACCAGGCCGCGTGCGTCGGTCTTCGGCGGGAGCTGGTTCGTCGACGACACCGCCGGCTCGCGCCGCGCGTACGTCGCGTACGACTGGCCCGGCAACTCCAACGACAGCATCGGCGCCCGCGGCCGCGGTGACCACATGGAGCTTGTCTAGCCGCCGCGACAGCGGCGGCAGGTCCTGCCGCACGCTGAGTTCTTCCGTGTCCTCGTAGCCTTCCCGCGTGCTTCTCCCCGGCGAATGGGATCGCCGAACCAGGTCCAGGGGGACTGCATGTCGTTCAAGTTCGCATTGCGACAGCGTGTCGTCTCGCCGCATGGCGACGGCGCGCAGGGCGTCGTGATCGCGCGGTCGGATTTCATCGGGCGCGAGAACGAATACCACGTCTCCACGCTCAGGCCGGACGGCCGGCAGGCCCAGACCTGGATCGGCGAAAGCGACCTGCTCGCGGCCAACGCCCCGGTCGCGGACGCTCCGTCGGCGAAGCTCTTCCGCGGCCAGAAGCGCAAGCGGAGCGCCACATGACCGCAATCAACCATGACGGCACCGTGATCCTCGACGGCAGGGGGTATCGCCCCTCCGAGGTCGAGTTCAACCCGGTGCTCAATGTCTTTGTGCCGCGTGTGTCCTCGGGCGTCAGCGACGGCCGGTGCAATTCGCCGGCACCGGCCGTCCAGCCCGTGCCGCCCCGGCAGTACGAGCTCTACGCCGAGTGCATCCGTTCCGGGCAGATGCCGGACCATGTCGCGCAGGAGATCCTGCGGGACGATCTGGTGTTCGCGGCCTGGTATCGCGGCCAGTCCGAGCCGCTGCTGGCGGGGAGGGTGGCGGCATGAGCATCTTTCTCACCCTTCGCGCCGCGATCCGCCGCAAGTTCAATGCCACCAGCGACAAGGTCGGCCCCGCAACCCGGATGGTGGAGGCCGACGATGCGGTTGCCTGATCCGGTCATCCATACCCTTCGCGCGCGACTGCTTCGTATGTCCGAACAGCGTTCGCCTGACCTCCTGATCGGAGATCCCGCCGATCCCTACATGCGCCGCTGGCACCTGATCGAACGCAATGGAATTGCCAACAGCTATCTGCATCACTTCCGCCACTCGGACGATGACCGGGCCTTGCACGATCACCCTTGGTGGAACGTTTCGATCCTGCTCGACAACGAGTATGTCGAGCACACCATCACCGCGGGCGGGATCAACCATCGCAAGCGGTACGTCGCGGGCGACGTCAAGTTCCGTTCGGCCAGATCGGCGCATCGGGTCGAGCTGACGCGCGGCCCGTGCTGGTCGCTGTTCATCACGGGACCGCGTATTCGCGACTGGGGCTTTCATTGCCCATCCCGCTGGGTGCCATGGCAGGAGTTCACCAAGCCGCACAATCCCGGCGAGATCGGTCGCGGCTGCGGCGAGGGCGAACCCACGCGCAATCCCAAGCTTCCGACCCAGCCTCTACCGGGTGACGCATGATCGAATGTCCGCGCTGCGGTTACCGGGCGGAGGAAGACGCATTCGCGTTCGCGGAAACGCAGGACGAAAGCTCTCGCTTGAGTGACCACGAGCTTCGATGCGCCGCCGAGGACACTCTCGCAGTCTCGCTCAACGACCTGCCTGCGCTGGCCGCGGGATCGAACGTCGTCGGCAAGGTCGATCACACCACGACCGGCATCGGTCATGGTGCAAAGACCGTTGCAGCGTCCGCCACGCCGGAGGTGCTGGCGGCCTCGACCCAGGCGAAGTGGATCACCATTCAGGCCTATCGGTCGAACACCGGCTATGTCGCGATCGGCGGCAACAACGTGGTCAATGCCTCTGCTGTGGCCGGTACTGGATCGGGCGTCTCGCTTGCTGCCGGCGACATCTACACGATGCCGATCGACAATCTCGCCGATGTCTGGCTCGCTGTGTCCGTCAACGGCGAGGGCGTCCGGTACACCTACGGGTCGTGACGTGGCCGGAACGCCAGCCCATCTGATCGCCCCCGGAATGCCGGGCTGGCTGGGGTCCGTGCGCCCAGCTTGGCTGCGACCCGGTGCGATCTACGGCGCCGATTTCGCGCGAGACCGTTACTACGGCGGGCGTCCATCTTGCAGCCGGGCGTCGGATGGCTATGCGGAGACCGTGGGTGGGTTGCTGCTGGCCTTCGGGCCGAGCGTGCTGCGGCGGACGGACAGGGGACTGCTGGTCGAGGCGGCGCGCACCAATCTGACGATCCGGTCTCAGGCGCTGGATCATGCCGCATGGCTTAAAACCAACGTGAGCGTTGCTGCGAATGCGGCTATCGCGCCCGACGGAAACCAAACGGCCGAGATAGTCACCGCGGCGGCGGGCATCTCGGCCAAGCAGCTTTGGGAGGTTGCCGGGCATACGGCGACGATAGGTGCCGTATGCCAACAGGCATGGCACCTCAAGCGCCACACCCATCGCTATGTGCAGGTTGTGTTTTATTCCACTTCGCATGGCGCGACCGCGTTTGCAAATTTCGATCTGCTCGACGGCGTGGTCGGAACCGTTGGTGCGGCTGCGACCGCGGCGATCTATCTGCTCGCAGACGGATGGTTCCGTGTGTTGGTCGCAGCCACGGCAACGCTCGCGGGCGGTGCGGGTAGCTTTATCAATCTGACGCCATCGGCGTCGGCCACGCGATCCCAGGCTCTGTCGGCTGCCGGGACGGAGGCCATCTACGCATGGCAGCCGGATTATCAGGTCGGCAACGAGATTACCTCGCCTATCGCTACGATATCCTCCGCTGCCACTCGCGCCGCCGATGTGGTGACGTTGCCGCGGACCGGGATCGTGCGGGCGGTATGCGTGTTTGACGACGGCTCCGAGCAGACGGTCAGCGGCATCGACCCGTCGCAGCCATGGTCGATCCCGACTAACCTGTCGCGGCCCTATATCCGCGAGCTGTACGGGTACACGACATGATCGACCACCTCATGCGCTACGCCAGTGAGGCCGATGCCATCGCCTGCCAGGCAGCCGGGGCTTACCACGTTGCGGGCCAGTGGCGCCCGGATGTCTGCATCCCCCACGTTGCAGTCTATCGGGTGGTCGGCTCCGAGATGGTGAATGACGGCGAGGGTGGCGAGATCGAGCGCGAGGTTCGCGAGCCGTACTCGGGCTGGTATCTCGTCATCGCGCTGCCGGCGCCGTCGGGGTCGCTGCGCGATGTGCCGGGCCATGCGTGCCGGCTGATCACGGATCGCGATGCCAGTGCACAGGGCGCGAGCTTCGTCCGCTACGCCGCGCCCGACCTAGCTCCACAGGACATGGCCGAAGCCTGCGTGGAGCCGACGTTCGCGGGTAGCCGGTATCCCTTCGGGGCGGTTGCGTGACAGCGCCAGGGGCGAGGACCACGAGGCGCCGCCGGGCCAGGTGATGGCCGCGCTGCGGGACGGGCACGGGCTTCTGCGGGTTGAGGCGGCGGAGTGAAAGCCAGCCGCTTTCACTACCAGCAGGATGAGGAGGTTTGAGGGGTAGTGGCAATCCGAACCCGCATTGATCCAATCGGCCGCGACCTCGATCTGATCATCGACGAGATGTTGTCGCCTGAGGCGCAAGGCCGGGTATTTGCTGCCTATGCGCGCGAGCAGCTCGGGGAGGCGCAGCAGATCAACCAGCGAGTTCTGGGCAGGGTTCCGGATCATGAAACGATCGTCGATGGCCGGCGCGCTGCGTCATTGGACAGCGCCAAGGTGCCGGGTTCGGTCGTCTTTGAGTTCGAGTTGGTCGGTGACGCCATCGAGTGGATACAGGAACAGCTGCTGAAGCACTCTCCATTCCGTAGCGGTCGATTTCGAAAATCTCATATGCTCTTTGCAGGCGACGTCGAGGTTCAGTTCGGTGCAGAAGTCCCTCCGGGCAAGCGATATGTGTTCGTCAATTCGCAGCCCTATGCCCGGAAGCTTGAGCGCCGCACCGCGGACGGAATTTTCCAGGCGGTCGCCGTGCTGGCCAACAAGAGGTTCGGCAACATGGTGAGCGCAAGGTTCGGCTATCACTCGCTTCAGGGCGGCGCGGTCGGTGGCTGGGCCAGCGTCTCCAAAATCTCGCATCGTGGCCACGCCAACGCTCGGTCGCGGCAGGAATGGCTGACCCGACAACCTGCTATATTCGTCACGGTGAAATAGATGCCGGGGAAAGCAGTTGTCGACGCCGTCGAAGCTCGGCTCGCGGCGGGTTGGAATGCTTGTCCGGTTTTCGGGCTGAACCAGCAGGCGGAGCCACCCGCTGACGGATCGCCCTTCCTGCGCGTCGATTACCCGCTGGCGAACAGCGAGCAGATCAGCATCGGCGCGCCCGGAGAGAACGTCTTCCGCGAAGAGGGTGTTTTCCGCGTCGTGATCCACCAGGAGCGTGGCGCAGGCAGCGCCACGGCGTTGATCTGGTCAGATCAGATCGCTGCGCTGTTTCGCGGGAAGACGTTCGATGGCGTCGTGACATTTGCACCCGAGCCATCACCGCTCGATGACGACAACGAGAACGGCCTCTACTACACGGTCGCTGTGGCCGTGCCTTACCAGTTCGACCTGCTCGGCTGAGCCGAAAACCCTTCACATCGGAGAACGATCATGGCCTTTGCATCGGGCAGCGGCACGCGCATCGCATACATCGCGGAATCCGCATTCGGCACCACGCCGGCTACGCCCGCCTTCAAAGTGTTGCGCACCACGGGCGGCGGTATTCGCACGACCAAACAGACTGGTACCAGCAACGAAATCCGCGCCGACCGCAACGTCGTGGATGAATTCCAGACTGGGCAGGACGTTTCTGGGCAGTATCCCATCGAGCTGAGCTATGGGACGCTCGACGATCTGCTCGAGGGGCTGTTCCAGGAGGCGTGGGCAACAAACGTTCTCAAGAACGGCGTCGCTCCGAAATCCTTCACCCTGGAGGAAACGCTGGAGCTGGGCGCCACCGACTCGTTCTCGCGTTTCACCGGCGTCATGGTCAACACACTATCGCTTGCCATCGCGTCGCGGGCAGCGATAACCGGTCAGATCGGTTTCATGGGCGTGCAGGAGACGCTGGCGACCGCGATCATTTCCGGTGCCACCTACACCGCGGCCAACACCAAGGCTGTGATGAACGCCTCCAACCATGTGGCTGCGCTGACCGTGGCGTCCGGCACACCCAAGGTGCGGAGCGTCAACCTCGAGATCACGAACAACCTCCGCACCCGGCCGGTCGTCGGGTCGCTCTATTCGCAGGAGTTCGGCTCCGGCCGGTTCGAGGTCACCGGCACGCTGGAGGCGTATTTCGAGAGCAATGCGCTCTACCAGTCCGTGCTCGACCACGGCGGCGGCGAACTGTCCATGACGCTGGGCAGCGTCACCAACGAGAAATACACGCTGCTGCTGCCCAAGATCATCTTCACCAACGGTGAGCGCCGCGTTGGCGGCAACGACGAGGACGTGATGGTCAACATTCCGTTCCGGGCGGTCTACGACGGCACTGAGGCCTGCACGGCCAAGATCACGCGGGCGGTGGCGTGATGATCCGCATCCTGACCGACTTCACAGGATACCCCGGCGGCGTCAAGCGTGCGTTCGCCGCTGGCGCGCGCCCGAAAGACCTCGATGCGACCTATGAGGCGCTGCTGGTCACCAAGGGGCTGGCCGAGCGTGTGGAGAATTCGCCTGCGGAAGGCGCGCAGCACGTTGGCCGCGCTAAATCCGCGCCTTCTCCAAAGCCTTGACCATCTTCGCACGCCAGTCCTTGCCGCTCGCCTTGAACTTGTCGAGTGTGGATGGGGGGAGGCGCAGGGTCACGGCCTCTTTCGGAGATTCAACCTTCGGTCGGCCGCGCGACCGCTTGATGGTCTCCATGAGATCGGGAAGCGCTTCTGCAAACGGCCTCGCCTTCCGGATGGCGTCCGCGGTCCACTCAGGATTATCGGACACGGCGTCCCAATCCTCCTTGGTGTAGCCCTGGCCGGGCTTGAACTTCGCCTTGCGCTTGGTGCTGGTCACAGAAGTCTCCTTTCTTTCAGGTTCGCCGGGCGCATCGAAATCACCGAGATGCCTTCCGCGCCCAGCGCGATGAACACCACGGAGACGACGCCGTTCGCCAGCCTGCCGATCGCCTGCAACCGGCCGTCCTTCGCGGTTCGGATGGCGGCGCTGGTGAAGAATTCGATGGTGAGATCCGCGAAGTCCATGCCGTGTTTGGCGATGTTCGCGAGGCGCTTTGGCTCGTCCCAAACGATCTTCATGCATTATCCGTACACGGAAAATGTACGAACGTCAACAATATCCGTACACAGAAAATAGAAATCGACAGGAGCATCGAATGAAGCTGTCCGACCTCAAGATCGATTCTGCGCGCGCCGAGCAGGGCGCCTGGGTCGGTGACATTCCCGACATGCCCGGCCTGCGGCTGCGTGTCCGCGGTTTCGGCAACACCGACGACAAGCGCGTCCAGGCTGAGGCCGTCGAGGCGCTGCCGCGGGCGCAGCGTATTCGCGGCCGGCTCGACGCGGCGGCGCAGGACGCTGTGATGACGCGCCGGCTTCTGGACGCCATCCTGACCGGCTGGGACGGCCTGGAGGGTGACGACGGCCAGCCGCTCGCCTATTCGCGCGAGACGGCCGAACAGCTGCTCGCCAACCCCGACTACGCGCCGTTCCGCGGTGCGGTGATCTGGGCCGCCAGCATTGTCGCCGAGGACAAGGCCGCGGAACTGAAGGACGCGGTGGGAAAGTAACGGAATCGCTCCGCTGGCATCTCCAGTGGGGCGACCAGATCGAGTTCCTGGAGGGCTTGGCCGAGGAGGGCGAGACGCCCAAGGCCCTCCTGCGGCGGCCCGAGTTGCCTGACCACCTGCAGTTCGCCTGGAGCGCGTTTTCGGAGTTGAGCACGGACCGACCGCTCGGATTTGGCGCCGCAGGGCCCATCCCGTGGTCCGCAATCAGCGCCTATGCGATGCGGCACGGGGTGGGCGGCGATACGTTCGAGCGGCTGCTGGCGCTGATCCGGGCAATGGATGGGGAATGGCTCAAAGACGCTGCCAGCCGCCGCGCGTCTATCTAGAGCGCCTGCGATCATGTTGATCGTGATCGGTCTGCCTTGGTTCGGGACGTCGCGGAGGATCAGGCTTCGCGATTTCATCCTGAGCTTTTCTGTATTCCTCCATTGCGCTCCATGTCTTTCCCTCTCGAGCGTAGTCACCGGCCTTGTCTTGATGACGCGCGGCTCTTTCATCGGAGGTTCGCGCCGATGCTTGTGTTGGGATCCCGACTACGGTCACAGCTGCTATCAGCGCGCGAAGGAAAATTGCATGTCTCATTGGATGACTCCCAAAAATTTAGTTCGTTGATCTGCCGGCCTCTTGCCGATCAGCACAATGAAACCAGAGGGTTGGCGACAAGTCTACTGGCTATCTGAGCCGCTAAAAGACACGAGAATGGTCGTCGTTACAATTTAATAGCAGCCACCTGCACGTGAGCCCCGCCATGCAGCTTCAAGCCATCCGCAACCTGAAAATCCATGCCACGACGTCGGGCGTAGCTCAGGCCGCCGGCGAGCTTAAGGCGTTGTCAGCCACTCAGGAAGGTGTTGTTGCAACCTCAGCTCGGCAGGAGCGGGCCACCCTGTCGCTGGACCGGGCGCTGGAGAAAGCGCGGATGCGACTGGACGCGGATCATCGGGCGATCGTTGAGCATCGCAAGATGCAGGAGCTATGGACTCGCGCTGTCGAAACCGGACGGGTCGCAGCGGAGGAGCGAGATCGGATGGTTGCGCTGTCGGCGCAACGGTACAGCCTCAATACCAAGGCAATGAACGACAACACCCGCGCTGCGGGGCTCGCCCGACACGAACTGATCAACCTGTCGCGCCAGTTGCAGGACGTCGCTGTCGTCGCACACATGGGGCAATCGCCGCTCACCATCTTGATGCAGCAAGGCTCCCAAATTGGCGATATTTTTGCATCTTCGCAGGGAACGGTGCGCGGTTTCTTCTCTCAGGTTCGGGATGCCATCGCTTCGGTGATAACGCCGGCTCGCCTTCTGACTGGCTCCGTGCTCGCGATCGGTGCGGCTGCTGTTACCGCTGCCTTCCAGTGGGGAACGGCGCAGCGCGAGATGCGGATGCAGTTGATGGGCGCTGGTTTGGCCAGCGGCGCTGGTCTTGGTGATCTCAACCGGATCGCCAATAGCGCGTCGCTTTTCGATCTGTCGCGATCCGAGGCGCGGTCGTTTGCCGCTGAGCTTGCGAGCACAGGCCGTATCGGCGTTGAAATGCTGTCCCCGCTCGTTGCGATGGGCAAGGATATCGCGCGCGTCTATGGTGAGGACGCGACCGAGGCCGCCAAGCGCCTCTCGGTGGCATTCTCCGATCCGTCACGCGGCGCGGAGGAACTGAACAAGCGACTTGGCTTTCTCGACGCAGCGATGCTGCGGAACATCAGAAATCTTCAGGAGCAAAACCGTCTGTACGAAGCTCAGCGGCTGCTTGCGGACGGTGTGTCCAGCAGCACAGCGGGGTTGACCCGCAACCTGTCGAGCACCGCTCAGTTCTGGACTGCCATCGGTAATGGGCTTTCCAACCTCTGGGGCAGCTTTGGCGAGTTCATGGCTCGAACCACAGGTGTCGGTTTTATGGAGGGGCTTGACGAAAAAATTGAGAAATCGCGACGGAAGGTTGAGGAGCTTGGTCGCCAGATCGAACGCGAATTAAATGCGCCAGCTGTAATCCGCCGCGATGGAAGAGCGGAGAATTTTTCCATTCAACTGGAACGTGAGCGTAAGGTTCTTGCGGACCTGAATTTGGAATGGGAGCAATACGGCCGCTCGGTATTCGAAGCCCGCTTGCGTCAGCAGTCCTTTCAGACCGACGCGATGCTCCAGAGGCTTTCTCCCGACCTGGCTCGACGAAACTCACTCCAGAACGAACTCTCTGCCCTTCAGAAGCTTGAAAACGAGTACGCATTCGACGACGCCGGTTTGCTGTTCAAGATGTACGGATTGACCGGCGACAAGATATCGCTGATGCGCCAGCGTCTTTCCTCGCTGACGGCCGGGATCAAGAGCGACGTGGAGCGCTCGATTGCCGGCCTTGAACTCGACCGCTTGACCATTCTGGCGCGGACGCCGCAGCAGCGCTCGGACATTGCCCGACTGCAGTTCTATCAGAACATGCAGATGGACCCGGACACGGCGGATGCTCAAACGCGGAGAGCCGCCGAACTGACGGCCAATAACGTCCTCCTCCAACACGCGCGCCAGATGCAGGACGCCGAGCGCGACCGTCTGCTCACAGCCACCCAGCGCATCGATCAGGCCAACCTCGAATTGCAGATCATGGGCCGGTCGGTGGTAGAGCAGGAGAGGGCACGCGGCGCGCTGCAGCTCAAGCATCAGCTTGAGCAGGATGCGCTGCGGACCTACGGCAATCGCGACGCCTATGACCGGAAGCACCTCTCCGCCCTGACCGAGATGCTGGCCAAAGAATCCGCCATCAAGCAGATGCTGGCCGAGCAGCAGCTCTCGCGTGATCTGGCTTTCGAGCGGGCGCAGATCGCGCGCGATCCGGTCGAGGCGAACGTGGCGTCCCGTCTGCGGTCCGCCTATGGCGACAGCTACGGCAGCCACATGGACGGCGTGCTGGCTCAGCAGATGCGATTCAATGAGCAACTGCGGACCAGCCGCGATCTGGCCACGGACTTCTTCAGCGGATTTGCCCGCGATCTGCGCAATGGCGTGAACGCCCAGGAGGCGCTGAGCAGCGCCTTGGGAAGGTTCGCGGACCGCCTGATGGATATGGCGATCAACAATCTTGTCGCGCAGGCGTTCGGCGGGTCCGGAGGGGGCAGCCCGTTCGGCCTGTTCAACGCTGCTGGCTGGTTCGGTGGTGGCGGTGTCAGCGCCGGCTCGTTCGGTGGCATCGGCGGCGGTCTGGGCGGGCTGTTCGACCGTGGCGGCTACACTGGCGATGGCGATCCGCGCAGCCTGGCTGGATCTGTGCACAAGCGGGAGTTCGTGTTCAGCGCGCCGGCTGTCGATCGGATCGGGCTAGACGTGCTCGAGAGCATGCACCGTGGGCTGCCGGCTGTGCCAGATGCCCCGGCGGTCGCTCCGATCATGTTGCCGAGCGCTCCGGCCAGCGCCCCGGTCGGCCGCGTGATCCTTGAGCTTTCTCCCGATGTTGCGGCCCGCATCCTCGACGAGGCGGAGCAGGGCTCGATCCAGATCACGCAGCGCGCCATCGGCGACTACGACCGTGGCCTCGACCGCCGGATAGACAACTCGCTGCCGTCGATCCGCCGCCGCAACCCCTATGTCACGCGCAAGGCCTGACCGGCGATGGCCATCGACATTCTGCCCGACAAGTTCAATGTCGCGGCCGAGGCGGAGCTTGACCTGGTCCATGTCAGCCTCGTGAGTCGGCAGCTATTCTCGCTGCTGGAGAAGCCGGAAGGACCGATTGCGGCGTATTTCACCGGCGAGTTCGTCGCGCCGGTGCGCCAGAGCACCGATGATCGTCTCGGTTCGTGGCGTGAGTTTTCAGGCTGGGCCCGGCGCCAGCGCGGCAGGGCCGGTCGGTTTCGAATGTACGATCCGGCCCGGCCAGGGCCGGGATATGACCTCACGGTCAGTCCGGTTCGCTCCAAATGGAGTGACGACGCCTACTGGTCGGACGGTTCGGGCTGGGTGACCGGATTTTTGCCGCCCCGGATCGTGGCAGCGGAGCCGGCCCGTTACGGTGCCAACAGCGTCGTCGTCAGCTACGGGGCCGACTTCGCCTCAATCCTGCGCATTGCTCAGATGGGCGACCGGATCGAGTTCCTGCCGAACGGGATGCACGCGCAGCATCCGCACTACTACGAGATCGTCAATCCGGCCAACACCAATTTGCAGGGCAAGGCGCGCATCTACTTCGAGCCGGGCCTGAGGGCTTCGGTTCGCCGCGGCGACGGTATAGCGATCCGCTTTGCGCGTGCGCTGGTGCGGTTCGCCAGCGCCAATGAGGCGCGGATCAGGGTCAAGCCACCCCTTTTGGGCGACAGCAAGTTCGCCGTGGTCGAGGCGCTGGACACATGAGCAGCCTGCTCACCCACGGCCTGCGCGAGTCCATCCGCAACGGCTGGCCGCGCGCCTTCTTCGTGTTCGTCAATCACCCGCAGGGAGCCGTGTGGGTGTGGAGCGGGTCGCGCGAGTTCAGGACCTCGCCCGGCGTCACGGGCGATCCGGATTTCGACGGTCAGAAATTCACCGCCATCGGGCCGCCGGTCGGCGGCATCTCGGGCATGGGCGGGTCCAAGCAATTCCGCTTGCGTGTGACGACGCTGTCTCTGTCTGGCTTACCGGACGACGCCGAGGCCCTGATGAATGCGGACATCAATGGTGCCAGGGCCAAGGTCTGGGAGGCTGGGCTCAACGACCGCGGCGACAGGATCAATGGCCTGCCGTATCTCTGGCAGGCCGGGAAGTGTGACTACGACGAATGGTCTGCGGCCGCGGATGGCAAAGTCGAACTGCGGGTCCATGTCGTTTCGCCAATCGTCGAACTCGAGGCCCCAGCGAACCCGACCTACAACCCGGAATGGCTTAACCGGATGTTTGGTGACGGCGAGAACAGGCTAAAGGGCCTCGACCGCCTGCACGAGGTCCCGACCGCAGACGTGACCTGGAGCCAGTGGTGAGCGACCTGCGCTCGCGCTACGTGGTAGCAATCGAATGCGAGATCGAGCGGTGGGAGCGCGAGCCCATGATCTGGGGCTATGACGATTGCCTCACCGCGCTTGCCAACATCGACCGGCAGGTGACTGGCATCGACACTGCGGCAGCCTGGCGAGGCCGGTATGGCGATGCCGGTGGTGCGCGGCGCCTGCTTGGCCGCCGCGGCGTGTATGGCGCGATTGCGCGGGCCGCGCGGCTTCATGGATGGTCCGAGATTAGTCCCGCTGAGGGCGAGGCTGGAGATCGCGGTCTGATGTCGGGGATGTACGGACTGTCCGGCGCGATCTTCGACGGCCGCGATTGGGTCGCGCGTCTGGACCCCGGGGTGATGCAGAGCCCGTCGCAATTCGTCCGTTGCGCATGGAGCATTCAATGCCTCCGGTCGTAGCACTTGGTACGGCAATCTACGGCGCGGTATCCGCGTTCGCCGTCGCGTCGCCGTTTATCTTCAACGCCGTTGTTGCGGTCGGGTTGAGCGCGGCCTCGGCGCTGCTTCAGCGCGCGCAGAAGCGCGCGACTCCCGACACGACGACGGCTTCTCCGCGCGAGGTTAACAGCCCCCAGACGCGGGTCACGGTCAGGGACTCGACGCCGGTCCATCAGGTGGTGTTGGGACGTACACGGTTCGCCGGCGCACTGGCGTTTCCGCCGATCAACAAGCCGCCCCGCCTGATTGTCCAGTGGCTCCACTCCACGCTACCGATCACCAGCTTTGATCGGCTCTATCTGGGCGAGCAGATCGTGCCGATCGGACCCACAGGATTGCCGCTGGCGGAGCCGTTCTTGCGAGCCAGCGTCCCGATGTTGCGGGTCGTTACCCAACGCGGCGATCTGGATCAGGGCGTTAACCCGCTGCTGGCCGAAGAGCTTGGCTGGAGCGATGACATGCGCTTGCCGGGGATCGCCAACACGGCCGCCTGGTTCGACTTCGGCGCTGATCAGGATGTGCATCGGGAACTTTGGGAAGGTGGGCTGCCCAGCCTCACATGGGTTGGCCGCGGCTGCCCGATCCCGGACCCGCGCAACCCGACGCATCGGCTCGACTTCGACCCGCACGATCTCCACGACCTGCACGCGGCGATGGCGACCTGGGAGTGGAGCAACAATGCCGCACTGATCGGTCTGTTTGCAGCGTTGATGCCATTCGGGTTGAACATAGGCCCGGCCAGTACCGACTGGCATGCGTCTATTCCGCAAATCGACTTCGACGACGAGACCATCGGGCTACATCACCGCGGCGGGTTCGAGCGTCGACACACTGCCGATGTGTTCGCCCTGCTGGACACGCCGCCGATGACGCTGATGGAGTCGCTGCAATCGGCCAACCGCGGTCACCTCGTGGATCGTCAGGGTCGGATATCAATTGCCGGGTCGGCTCCCCGCAAGCCGCTCCTCACCATTACCGATGACATGCTTGCGGGGCCTGTCAGCTTCCGAAACGCCTTGCCGACCGATCGCCGGGTTGATCGGCTGCGTGCCGCGTTCGTGTCGAACGAGCGCGGCTATTCTGACGGAGAAATGACATGGCCTCCGGCAGACCTGGTGGCTCCGCGGCCGCGGGAGCAGACGCCCAGGTTGAGCGCCACCAACGGTGCGCCTCGCGCTGCTCGCTTGCTCAAGATGGCTTTTGACGAGGCGCAGTTTCCGAAATTCCTTAACATCGTCTGCGATCTCCGCGCGCTCGGCTTGGTCGAGGGTGACGTGTTTCGGTTCGACTGCACGCGCTGGCCACGTCGCAACGGCCTGTACCAGGTCGAGACCTGGGAGCGTAGCGAGGATGGCACGATGGTTTGCTACGCTGCCTCGCAATACGAGCCTGACATCGCCCGGAGCTGGGTGCCGGCCAGGGACGAACCCTATTACGAGACCGCCGCAGAGCTAGCGGAAGGGCTGCCGACATGAGCGCGACCCACCTGCAGGAAATCGTCGCAGCGCTGAACTCGGACGACCGAGAGCGGTTTAGAGACGCGCTCCAGGCGCAGCTCGTCCGATTCCTGCCGGATCGCGAAGACGCCGCCGACCAGGCGTCATTCATCGCCGATGATCCGCGGGATGCGAATACCGGCATCGTGCTGCCGGCCGTGATCTTCCGGGGTCGGATTTATGAGTATGTCTCCGACGACGAGACGTCGGTGCACGATGGCTTGTCGACCCTGGTGCTGGCGGGCCAATATCGCTATCGCTTCGGCGGGTCAGATCTCAACATCACCTGGGTGCTGTCCAACGTACTGACCATCGCACCTGATCCTGACGACGTGGACGAAGAGGCGCGGCCTCAGCTAGGGGACAGCTATCTGGTGCCGGCGGGGGGCAGCGGCGCTTGGGCAACTAAGGCCGATCACATCGCGATCTGGCTCGGCGATCACGATTGGGGATTTGTGCCGCCACGTTTCGGCTTGGAAGTCTGGGTCAGGGGCTCGATCTCAGACACAAAGTGGCACTACGACTCGGCGGGTGGCGTAGGAGAGTGGCGGCGAGGGTTCGGCGACAACGCGCTGACCGACGCGGCAATCCAGCCCGCGCATCTCAATCCAGTGATCCGGCGAGACTGGATTGTCGAGAGCGCGGCTCTCAATGCGCCGCCGGTCTCTCCATCGCCAACTGCCGCGTGGATCGTGGGGCCGAGCCCGACCGGAGCATGGGCCGGGCAAACGAATAAAATCGCGCAATCCCTTGATGGTGGAGCAACTTGGATATTCGAGACGGCTCGGCTCGGCGATGAAGCGTTCAACAAGGCCATCGGAATTCCCGTCCGCTGGACGGGCACTGCTTGGCAATCTGCCGCAGGTGCAATCACTCGAATCCAGCAAAGCCGGATGGTTACGTCGGGCGCTGTGTCTCAGGTCGGTGTCGGTGGCTACGTCTACAGTCCGACAGTCGCGCCGACGACCGGCTGGGCTCACACGCTGGATCAAAACACACTGCAGTTTGCAGCGCTTCAAGCGGGAGCGCGGCTGCGAATTGGTTACACAGGATTCGGAAGCTATGATGCCGATGTATCTGCGTCGCTGGTGATCGGCCTTTTCGTTGATAATGAAACGAACGCCCGTGATTGGAAACCGATCACGGTCGGATCGAATGACTGGGCGGTTGCTGAGATAACGTTCGACGTGGACATCGCCGATACTGATCTACACGAGTACAAGGTCCGCTGGTTCTGGCAAGCGAACGATTCAACCGCGATTCTGACCCGCAGGAGGATCACGATCGCGGAATTGGCTGACCTCCAGCCGATGTACACGGACCTCTAGACCGAAGGCTGGAACATGGCGGATCACCCGTTCAAGGGGCCGTATGATGCGCGCGACGCGGCTGCGTTGCTCGCGGCGACCAAGCTCCACATCCGCATGGTGATGGCGGATGCCGATGAGGTCCGCAACACCAATCTCGCCGGACAATTTGCGGGAGTTTACGTCGTGGCCAACAGAGCCAATTACAGGCTCGATACCGAGGACCTGCAGGGCGACGATGGCATCAACGTCATCCATAGTCTGGACGGTATGCACTTCATCAAGGCGGCCGAGGTTGTCTCGCCCACCATCAGCACCTACGCCGACGACGCGATATCCGACGGGGCGATCTCCATTGGCGAGGACGATGATATTGCGCTGATCAACACGACAAGTCCGGTCAATGTAATCATCCCGGCCGCGGCGACACGCAACAGCCGGACGCTCCTGATCAAGGATAGCGGCGGTCAGGGATTTACGCCCGTAACGACGGGCGAAGAGACGGTCGATAGCGGTCCGGCATCGGATTACGCCGTCATGACCCCGAAGGGATGGCTGGAGCTTGGCCCGGTCGTCGGCGGCTATTTCGTCAAGGGCGCGCAGCTCTAATCCTCAGAGGCGAAAAGACATGATGTGGTTTTCCCGGGCGCTGGCGCTTGCCGGCGCGCTCACGCTTGCGCTCTCGATGGCGCACGCGCAGCAGTATCCGTCCGGTCATGTGCAGGGCAACAGCGCCGCGACCGCTGCGCCGCCGCGCGCCAGCGACATTCGCGCGGTGTTGCACCGCGCGCTCGGCTGTAGCGACGGCGAGGCCGTGTCAGTTGTTGGCGGCACGGTGGCGTGCATCGAGCTTGGTGATGGAGTTGTCACATTCCTGGCAACACCGTCGAGCGCCAACCTGCGCGCCGCACTGACCGATGAGACCGGCTCAGGGGCCGCGTACTTTCAGGGCGGCGACCTCGGTACGCCCTCGGCCGGCCTCCTGAGCAATGCGACAGGGTTGCCGGTTTCGAGCGGCATCAGCGGGCTCGGTGCTGGCATTGCGACCTGGCTCGCCACGCCGTCGAGCGCGAATCTCGCCGCGGCGCTCACGGACGAAACCGGTTCCGGTGCGGCGGTGTTCGCCGCTTCGCCGACCCTTGTCTCGCCGGACCTCGGCACACCATCTGCAATCACGCTGAGCAATGCCACCGGGCTGCCGACCGCTGGTCTTGATGGCAACGCGGTCACCAACGCCAAGCTGGCGCAGATGGCGCAGGCCACGGTCAAGGGTCGCGCCGCCGGCGCCGGGACGGGCGATCCTGTCGATCTGACGCCTGCGCAAGCCACGGCCATCCTGGCCAACTGCGTGGGCGATGCCGGATCGGGTGGCACCAAGGGACTTGTGCCGCCGCCGGGCGCTGGAGACGCCGCGGTGGGCCGCTATCTGAAGGCTGATTGCACTTGGGCCGTGCCCGCTGGCGGCGGTGGCGGGGGCATGACCGATGCCGAACGGCAGAATTTCCTGCTCGATTCGATCTACCTGTCAAAGGCTCTCGGTGATTTCAGACGCTCGGTGCGCCTTTTTGCGACTGGTTTCAAAGCGGCGTCCGACGGTCTTCGCGGCATCGACACGAGTGCTTCGGCGAATTACGACACGACCAACGCCGCCGCGAACGGTTATGTCGTCAGCGTCCCACGCTTGGGCTTGGTGTAGCCGATCTTGCGGGTGAGGGGGCGCAGTTGGTGGCCATGCATCACGCTCTGCGCTCCTCTCGATCCTGGGCCGGATCGTAATCGGAGGCATGCAGGCCGAGCAAGGTGGGTGCAGGCCCTTCGCCGCGGCACATGCTTTCGCACATCATCGCGGCCCGGAGAGCCGTGATCGCTGTGTGATTTACATGGAATGGCCCCGCTGGCTTTCGCTGGCGGGGCTATTGCTTTTTTTTGTGAGTTATCCGCGCCGAACGATGATCGTCTCGGGGATGACCATATCCCAGTTCATCTGATCGCGGCTGAAATATCGCCAGATGAGCCTGTTTGCCCAAACCTCAATCTGGTAGTCGCCTTCCGGTATCATCTTCAGAACGTCATGTGCAAGATCGGACGATTTTCCCGTTAGAGAGCAAGCCTGATGCGACCATTCAAAATGCTCGAACATCGGGCTGACAGTCGCGACGCGGTACGTGAATGTGGTTTTCTTCATTGATAGAGCCTTTCGCTTAGGCCATGCGGCCAAGCCGATCTCTATCTGCGGATGGTTGCGGCCTACGATGAGCCTCTAGAGCCTGCCGGAAGGGGATAGTAGGATCACTGACGCAGCACATACACAACGCTCACAACGACAATAAGCGCGGCTAGGATCGCAATCATACCCCACCATGTCGGCTCAGGCCCGCCGTAGTCTAGGGATTTGTCGTAGCCGGAGGGCATGTGGTTGCTCACCAAATTCTGGCTATTCTTCCTCGTCTTGATCGTTTGCCAACGTATCTCTGGTGTATTCAATTGCGTCAATCAGCTGCGTGAGCTGCGTGCTTTGAAACGTTGCCCCAAGATACCCCTTAATCAACGCGGAGTGCGTTGCAACAAACTCAAAAAATGGGAGAGCGTACATCCAGGCTCCGACGGCGGTTGCCGCGACAGTGACGCCCGCGCCTACGATGGTTGCTTCTCCCAGCTTTTGGTAGAGCCCCTGCTTGTAGTGTGCGACAAGAAATCTTGCCTCTTCTGTTTCTGGATTGCGGAGATCTTTGGCCACTCCGTAGGCCCCACGAAGAATTTGAACAATCACATTCCTGGAGGTGAGGTTTGCTAGCTCTCGCACTTGGTCTCCGTGGACATTTGATGGAAGAGCATCAGATGCATGAACGGTTGCAAGGAGCGCTTTGCCGGCACTCTCCGTGGTGATTTTTCGGTTATCAGATGCTGCGGTGACTACAGGGCGCGCCTGCGCGAGTTGATGTATTGTTGCTGCAGCATCCTGTGGGCCAATGCGTTGAATGTCGAGTTCACGCAGGTCAGGGTCAAACAGTGCTACGATATTCCAAGTCTCTATCGGTTCCCGAAGGGCTTCCGCAACGGCCGGCGGGAGCCGCTCCGGGTGGGGATCACTTTGATGCTTGATGGCATCATGCTTGGCCAAGATATTTCGCAACGCGTTTCCGCATAGCCATAGCACTTTTTTATATCGAATGTTTCGCCATTGCTGTGGCTGGTCTAAGAATGCGCTTATTGCATCGTCGATTTGTCCCCGTTCCTGTGACGGGATTGTCTCTTGGAGCTTCGTCAACTGTCGAACAAGTCGCGCAAAAAGTTCGGATTGCTCAGCGTCGTGGATATCATTGGGTGGGTCGACCACGAGATCGAGTGGACCTGTTCTCGTGGCGACAAATGTAATTGCGCGTTGTTTTGATTGTTCGGGGATAACAGTCGCAGGCGGGAGAGTTGCTCGCGCTCGATGCCCATCGACCTCGTGATGCGACGAACGTGTAGCCTCGTGTTCAACTTTGCGGATGGCCTCCTCGAGCGCCAGCCGCTCGCGAGTGATCTCGGATTCATCGAGGGCCGGCGTGACGCCGCGCAACTGCGCCACCAGCGCGGTGCGCGCCCGCTCGTAGAGCGCGATACGATCCTGATGGGTATTTTTATCGAGCCTAGCGACGGTGCGAGCAATGAGTGGGAAATAATCTGCGGGCACGTTAAACCAGTCCACGTTTTATCATCAGGAATGAAAAATCGCGGGTGTATGATTTTGTCAGTCGAGAGCGAGATCGAGAGGCAGGGCGCATAGCGCTTCTCTGCTCCAGAGGCGGCCGGCCGGTCACCGCCAACGCTTCGGGCGCGCGCTCGCCTCCACTAAGGCGCCATCGACGTCATGGTCCGGCGCCAACTCCTCCGCGAGGTCAATCACGCGCTGGCGTGTGTGGGCGTCTGCGATCCGCCTAAAGACAGCAGCATGCCGCAGTCCGTCCAGGCACAGTGAGTGCTCTTCCACCCTGTCCATCGCCGCCTCCATCGCATCCCCCCGCATACAACTGGGGTGGTGGTATTACAATCCTTATGAATGATTTTTTATGGACATATATAAATAGTTGCATTCGGGCGAATCGCATTAGTCTGGCCGACGGTCTTCGGGAGGGAGATCGATCATGCCAGACCATGTCGCCACCGCCGCCACGGCCGAGTACATCGCGCGTGAGGTAGAGGCTCTATCCGAGATGGCGCGCGGTGTCGGGATGATGACCACGGCCTATCTGCTGAGCATGGCGCAGCTCGATGCGGTGAGGTTGGTCACCGGTGGCGCGAGGACAGCGCCCCGGAAGCGGGCCAAGGCGCGGGCCGCCTAACGCTCCATCCGGGGCGGCTAGGCCGGCGGGTGCACTCGCCCGGCCACGAAATCCTCGGCCTCCTGCTCCGACTGCGCGATCCATTTTTCCGGATCGGTTGCTCCACATGAGCAGCGGAAGCGCAGGCTGTAGAGCGGGGTCATGTTGCCGCGATAGATCGGCAGCGCGTCGCCTCCGAGGGCGCTGCGCCGGCCGCAGCTGCGGCACCGCAGCAGCAGGATGGATGCGTACCAGGAGAGGGTGTGCAGGTTGTTGTTGGCGCCGGGGCGGATCATGGCGGCCCGGCGTGCAGGCCGAGAAGGGTCGGAGCAGGGCCTTCACCGCGGCAGCGGCTCCGGCACATGAGCCGGTCCCGCAGCGCCATGACCGGCATGTCCTGCGGATGCTGGATGGTGCGCAGGTCAACAGCGTAGACCGTGCGGCAGCCGCTGCATCCGAGGTGCAGCCATGGCCGCCGCGCCCGGATCGCGGCTTCCAGGGTCGGCGACTGCTGCGGTCGCCGGCCGCGCGCCAGCGTCGTATTCCAGGCATCGACGATGGCCAGGGCGTCGCGCTCGCGCTCGGCTGCGTCCGCCGCGGCCAGCCGCTCACGCTCCATGTGACGTTTATGCGCGCCGGGAGTGTGACCCATCTCACGCCTTCTCGGGTCGGCCCGGTGCGCGAGCCACACGCCCGCGCTGGTAGCCCGAGGAGAGCAGGGCCTTGAGCTGCACGATCTCCTGCTCGAGGTAGCTGTTGGCCACGAGCAGGGCCATGACGGCCGCCCGTGCATCGCCGTCGCAGGAATCGATCAGCGCGTCGGTGTCGTAGTCGAGATCGGAATTCTCGTGCTTTTCGGCAGGCAGGGACATGGGCGTGGCCTCTTGCTTCGGGGTTCGGGCCGGGATATTGTTCTTGTTATGTTCTCGTGTCGAGTCCGGCGAGGTTGAACCATGTCGGTGACCTACTACGTGGCGTTGCCCTTCGTGGATTCAGAGGAGGGGCCGCAGCCTGTACCAGCGATCGAGTGCCAGTCTGCAGGCGAGGCAAGGGCCAAGGCGGAATCCTGGTCGCGCAAGCCCGGCCATGTCGGCGCGGTGGCGTTCAAACGCACCGGTGATCCATCGACCGGCGAGTTCTCGGACGCCGAGGTCCTCGGCCGATACGGCATCACGCCGGATGATCTGGCGGGGCTGTAGAAACGACGCGGCCGCCGATCCGCCGGCGGCCGCGTTTGAGCGCTCGGCCGTGTAGCGTCAGACCGCGTCCTTGACAGCCTTCACAGGACGGGCGCGCACGATCTTGCGCGCAGGCTTGGCCTTGAAGATCGTCTCTTCCTTCGTGAAGGGGTTGATGCCCTTCCGCGCCTTGGTGGCGGGCTTCTTGATCACCACGAACTTGGCGAAGCCCGGCACGGTGAACGAGCCGCTCTTCTTCAGCTCCTTGTGGCCGACCATCGCCAGCGCCTCGATCACGCCCTTCACATTCTTCTTGGACACTTCTCCGAGTTGGGCGGTGATCCGCTCGATCAGCTCGGACTTCGTCATCGGCTTGGCCATCGTCGATCCCTGAAAGCGTGATTCGGAGATGCAAATGTATCGCGCGCGTACTTTCAGGGTGCGGGAGGCGTCGAAAATTCCCCTTTTTTTTCAAAAGGCGTGTTTTGCCCGCACCTTGGCCTAAGTCCTTTCACTGTCCCATTCTGGGACTTCTCTCGGCCGCACCATGGTTCAGAAAAGGCGGCGCTCCGTGTTCCGGAGCGCCGCCTTTTCATTTAGAAAATCCGATTGAAATCAAATTCTTGTGGGATATTTCTGTTGTTTCTCATGAGTGGTTTCGAGCGTCGCGCGAGCCTCAGCCCGGAGGGCCGGCGAGCTTGGCCGAGGCCGAGATGCTTTGCGCGGCCTTGAGGCCAGGCGCGAACGGCATCGCGGGCCCGGCGTCCGCCTCGGCCGCCATGCGGACGGGTCCCGGCACCACGATCACCGTCTCGACGGCCGCCGGCGGCTCGCCTTCGTCCTGCGGTTTTTCGACGGCGGGGGCCGGTGCTGCTGCCGGCTCCGGCGCAGGCTCCTGCTCCGGGCTCCGGGCCACGTTGCCGGCGATCTCCCGGCTCGTATCCGGGGCGGCCTCCTTGACGACCTCGTTGGCGGCCTCTTTGACGGTTTCCTGCACGGGAGCCGGCTCCAGCGACGGCGTGGCACCGGCCTGCGCGGACGGCTGCTCCTCGTCTTCCGGCAGGGGGGCAGGCTTGGACGGCTCGGCCTGCACGTAGGGTGGCGGTGCGGCGAGCACGGCGGCCGGAGCACGGACGTAAGGCGGCGGCGCGGGCTCGGACGCCGCGGGCCGGACATAGGGAGGCGGAGCCGGCTGGGGAGGCGGGGCCGGTTGCGCGGTCGCGGCGTGGCGGACCTCGGGCGGCGGTGCGGGCTCGGGCGGCCTCGGCCGCGTCAGCGTGGTCGGGAACGGCGGCGGCAGCGGCCGGGGCGTTGCCTCGGCGGGCAGCGGCGGCGGCAGGGGTGCCAAGAGAGGCGCCGCCCGAGGGGTTGCGATCGGGGCAGGCTGCACGGGCGCGCTCACGGCCGCCGGAGCCTGCGCGACCATGGTCGGTGCGGGCCGATCCGGCTCCGGCTTTGCGGCCGGTCGCGCTGCGACGGCCGGGCCGTTGTAGCCGACGGGCGCCACCTGCACGATCCGGTAGCCGCCGCGCTTGAGCTGGCGCAGCAGCTCGGGCAGGGCCAAGGCGGTGGCGGGCTGGATATCGTGGAGCAGCACGACGCCTTTGCCCCTCTCGTTGAGCCGGCTCATCACGCGCTTGACCACCTCGGTGGAGGAGATGTGCCGCCAGTCGTCGCCGGTCAGGTCCGCGCTCCAGAGCGACAGCCCGCGCGAGCGGACGTAGCGCTCCACCCCGGTCGCGCGCAGCAGGCCCGGAATGCGGAAGAACGGCGCGATCGCGCCTGCGTTTCCGAGCGCGGCCGCGGTCGAGGCGATGCCCTGATCGACCTCGGCGCGAATCTCCGGCAGCGTCATCTTGTCGAAGGCCAGCGGGTGGTTCTGGCTGTGGGTGCCGATGACGTGGCCCTCGGCGTGGATGCGTCGGAGCAGGGCGGGATAGCCGCGCGCCATCCGGCCGATGATGAAGTAGTTCGCCTTCACGCATTCGCCCGCGAGCACCTCCAGCACCCGGTTGGTGTAGGGCGGCAGCGGGCCGTCGTCGAAGGTCAGCACGACCTCCTTGTCGCGCAGCGGCAGCGTGTTCTCGTACTGGATGGTTCCGATCTTGGGATAGTCCGCCGGGTCGATGGTCAGCACCCGGCTGGTGCCGAGCGCCCGCGGGTTGCCCGGACAGGTCGAAGCCAGCGCCGCGTCGGCCAGGCCGAGCGCGAGCATCACTCCCGCCATGATCCCTGTGATCGCGCGCACGCTGTCCCCGTCGGGCGGCCGCGCCTTCGCCGGCTTCGCTCGACGCCCTGTCCTGCGGACTCACTTTAGGCGGGACGGCGGATTTGGCGTGCGGAATCGCTTCGCATGTTTAAGCGGCATGTTTAACGCCCTGCGGGCACCACATGCACGACGCGGTAGCCGCGCCGCTTCATCTCGCGCAGCAGCTCCGGCAGCATGCCCGCGGTGTGCGGCTGGGTATCGTGGAACAGGACCACGCCGCCGCCCGCGCGCTCCAGCCGGCCCAGCACCTGGGCGAGCGTCTGCTGCGCGGTCATCGGATTCCAGTCGCTGGCCCAGAAATCGGCCCCGAAGACGACGATGCCGCGCTGCTCCAGCCGCTCCAGCAGGGCGGGGCTGGAGGCGAACCCCGGAAACCGGAAGAACGGCACCACCGGAGCGGGGCCCGTGTGGCCGTACAGCGCGGTTTCTATGGCCGCGAAGCCGCGGTCGATCTCGGCCTCCGCGCGCACGGCGGGGATGCGGTCGAGCAGCGGATGGGAATAGGTGTGGTTGCCGACCGTATGCCCCTCCGCCAGTGCCCGGCGGGCGAGGGCCGGATGGTTCGCCGCGTTGCGCCCCACCATGAAGAAGGTCGCGCGCACGCACTCGCGCCGGAGCGCGTCCAGCACCCGCTCGCTGGTTCCGGGCCACGGGCCGTCGTCGAAGGTCAGCACCACCTCCCCGGGCGCGAGCGGCAGGGTGGCGGGGAAGTGCTTGCGGCCGACCCGCGGCGTGGTCGCCGCCTCGACTGTGAGCACGCGCGCGGTGCCGAGTGCGTCCGGCGGGCAGGCGGCGTTTGCCTGCGCCGGCCAGGGAATGGCCAGCGACAGTGTGAGCAGGGCAATGCGGACCGACATGCGGCGAAATCCGGATTCGTCTATCTGCGGCGACTCGTTTCGCAGGGAATCCCGGCCGCCGTCACGGAGTCTTCGTCGTGACATGACAATTTGAACTTAACGCGGCGTCGGCGATTGCCACTCTCGGGGGGCGGGCGTACAAGCGGCCCGGTCCCCACCCCGATGATCGCCAGTGCAGGGTCCGGCATGCTCGATCCCAAAGCCATGACCGACACGCCGTCCCATGACGGCACGGTGCGTGGCGCGGACGGGATGATCGACGCCGGCTATCTGGCGCGCGTCAGCGCCGCGATCGAGCAGGGCGACGGCGCCACCCTGCATGCGCTGGCCGGCGACCTGCACGAGGCCGACACCGGCGACCTGATCGAGGCGTTGGCTTCTGAGCTGCGCGCGCCGTTCATCGAGATGCTCGGCCGCGACTTCGACTTCGCGGCGCTCACCGAGGTCGACGACACGGTCCGCGAGGAAATCCTCGACGAGCTGCCGACCGAGACCCTGGCCGAGGGCGTCCGGGAGCTGGATTCCGACGACGCGGCCTACATTCTCGAAGACCTGCCCAAGGAGGAACAGGACGAGATCCTGGAGCAGTTGCCGCCGCCCGAACGGGTCGCGCTCCAGCGCATCCTCGACTATCCCGAGAACTCCGCCGGCCGGCGCATGCAGACCGAATTCATCGCCGCTCCGGCGTCGTGGACCGTGGGCCACGCCATCGACTACATGCGCGAGACCGTGGACCTGCCGGATCGCTTCTACGAGCTTTACGTCGTGGATGCCTCCCACAGGTTGCTGGGCGCGGTGGCGCTCGACCGGCTGCTGCGCACCAAGCGTCCGGTGCCGCTCGCCGACCTGCTGGACCCCGACCGCCGGCGGGTGCGCGCGCTCCAGGACCAGGAAGAGGTGGCGCGCATGTTCGAGCGCTACAACCTCGTGGCCGCGCCGGTGGTGGACGATGGCGACCGTCTCGTGGGCGTTCTGACCTTCGACGACGTGGTCGACGTGATCGAGGAGGAGGCCGAGGAGGACATCAAGGCGCTCGGCGGCGTGAACCGCAACGAAGAGCTGTCGGATTCCGTTCTCACCATCGCGCGCAGCCGCTTTCCCTGGCTGCTGGCCAATCTGTTCCTGGCTCTGATCTCGGCCTTCGTCATCAGCCAGTTCGATTCCTCGATCGAGAAGATGGTGGCGCTCGCGATCCTGATGCCGGTCGTGGCCAGCATGGGGGGCAACGCCGCGACCCAGACCATGACCGTGGCGGTGCGTGCGCTCGCCACCCGCGACCTGAGCGACGCCAACGCCTGGCGGGTGGTGCGTCGCGAGTGCCTGGTGGGGCTGGTCAACGGCCTGGGCTTCGCCGTGATCATGGGCACGGTCGCGGCGCTCTGGTTCCAGATCACCGACCTCGGGCTGGTGATCGGGCTCGCGCTGATCTGCGTGCTGGGGGCGGCGGCCTTCGGCGGCATCATCATCCCGCTCGCGCTGATCCGGCTCAAGGTGGACCCGGCGCTGGCCTCCGGCCCGTTCGTGACCACGGTGACCGACGTGGTCGGCTTTTTTGCATTCCTGGGGATCGCCACGCTCTGGTTCGGACTGATGTAGCGATCATCTGCCGTTAACCATCCCGCCGTACATTGGACCCGTGTTCCGTGGGGCCGGTGAACGGGCGTTTGTCATGAGTGTCGTTTCGGCCGAGCAGCCGGGGATCAAGCGCCGGCTGATGACCTCACGCCTTGCGTTCGCGCTCGCCGTCTTCGCCGTGGCCGCGACCCTGAGTTCAGGCGGGGCGGGCTACATGCTGATGCGGCAGGCCGACGAGCGCCATGCCGACGAGCATCGCGCAACCCTGCTTGCCGCCATCGATGACCTGAACCGCCGGGGCGGACGGCCCGGCGAATTCGATGCCGCCACGCTGGAGCGTCTGGAGCGCGTCACCGGGATCAGGGAGCTGCGGTTCGAGAGCGAACCCGCGTCTGTGGCCACGGCCCGCGAACTGCACTCCGTGCTGGATGCCCAGGGCCGGATCGTCGGCTGGCTGAGCTGGCGGGCGCATCGTTCGATGGGCGAGGTCGCCGGCAACCTGTCGCCCTTGCTGGCGCTGACCGCGGCGCTCCTGCTCGGCTTTGCCGGGATCGCGCTCTGGCTCCTTCGCGGCACGCTGCGCGATCTGGAGAGCAGCGAGCGGCGCGCCTGGCGGCTCGCGCACGAGGACCTGCTCACCGGCCTGCCCAATCACCGCAAGCTGGCCGGAATGATGGACGAGGCGCTCGCAGCGCGTGCGCCGGGCGAACTGGTCACGCTGGCTCTGCTCGACATCGACGGGCTCAACGAGGTCAACGAAATCCACGGCCAGCAGGCCGGCGACGTGCTGCTGGCAGCCTGGGCCGCGCGGCTGGCCGGGGAACTCGGCGAGGGCGCGGCATGCGGCCGGGCCGACGGCGATCAGTTCGCGGTCCTGATGACCGGCATCGATGCAGAGGTGGCGCAGGTCTCGGTCCGCGCCATCACATCCGCAATGGAGCGGCCGTTCTGGATCGGCGACCGTGCCGTGCAGGTCGGCAGCACGGTCGGCGTGGCGCATGCTCCGCTGCACGCCGGCGCGCGCGATGACCTGATCCGTCGGGCCGAACTCGCGCTGCGGGCGGCCAAGCGGCGAAACCGCGGTGGCATGGCCGTGTTCGAGCCGTCGATGGACATCGAGATCGCCGAGCGCCGTTTCATCGAGCGCGAGCTCAAGCGCGCCCTGGCCGACAATGCGCTGGACGTTCACTACCAGCCGATCGTCGCGGCCGAGGGCGGGCGCATCGTCGGCGCGGAGGCCCTGCTGCGCTGGAACCACAGGGAGCGCGGCGCAATTCCGCCGGCGACCTTCGTCGCGGTGGCCGAGCAGTCGGGCCTGATGGGCCGGCTCGGCGAGTTCGTGCTGCGCCGGGCGCTGGCGGACGCGGCGCGCTGGCCGGACATCTATATCGCGGTCAACCTGTCCCCGGTGCAGGTCCGCGATCCCTCGCTGGTCGCGCTCGTGTCGTCGGTGCTGGCCGAGAGCGGCGTGCCGGCGCAACGGCTGATGCTGGAGGTCACCGAAGGCGTGCTGATCGACAATCCCGACGAGGCCAAGACCCGGCTCGATGCCTTGCGGACGCTGGGCCTGCGGCTGGCGCTCGACGATTTCGGCACCGGCTATTCGAGCCTCACCTATCTGCAGCGTTTCCGCTTCGACAAGCTCAAGATCGACAAGGGCTTCGTCGCGCCGCTGGGCTCGTCCGCGGACAGTCAGGCGATCGTGCAGGGCATCGTCGGACTTGGCCGCGCGCTGGGGCTGCGCATGCTGGCGGAGGGCGTCGAGACCGAGGAGCAGCGCGTGCTGCTGCGGCTCGCGGGTTGCGAGGAGATGCAGGGCTACCTGTTCGCCCGCCCCGCGCCGCGCGCCGAAATCGACCGGCTGCTGGCCGGAATGGGCGCCGAGGCCCGCCCGCTCCGCCGCACCGGCTGACCGCTGACAGGCCGTCGCCGGACCGCCATAATGCGGCATGCGCCGCGGCGTTTCCGGCCGCGGCCGGGTCCGAGGATCGCGCATGGTTCCCAACGCCTGGCAGGGCTTCGACTTCGGGCTTGGCGCGGAGATCGACATGCTGCGCGACAGCGTGCGCGGCTTCGCGCGCGACCGGATCGCCCCGCGCGCCGATGCAATCGACCGCTCGAACGAATTTCCGCGCGATCTGTGGCCGCAACTCGGCGACCTCGGCCTGCACGGGCTCACCGTCGAGGAAGAGTGGGGTGGAGCCGGTCTGGGCTATCTCGCCCATTGCGTGGCCATGGAGGAGGTCTCGCGCGCCTCGGCGTCGGTCGGACTGTCCTACGGCGCGCACTCCAATCTCTGCGTCAACCAGATCCGCCGCAACGGCAGCGACGGGCAGCGCCGCCGCTATCTGCCCAGGCTGATCTCGGGCGAGCAAGTCGGCGCGCTCGCGATGTCCGAGCCCGGCGCGGGCTCCGACGTGGTTTCGATGCGCACGCGCGCCGACCGCAGGGGCGATCGCTACGTCCTCAACGGCTCCAAGATGTGGATCACCAACGGCCCGCTGGCCGAGGTGATCGTCGTCTACGCCAAAACCGATCCCACGGCCGGCTCGCGCGGCATCACCGCCTTCATCGTCGAGAACACGTTCAAGGGATTCTCGACCGCGCAGAAGCTCGACAAGCTCGGCATGCGCGGCTCCGACACCGGCGAGATCGTGTTCCAGGACTGCGAGGTGCCGGCGGAGAACGTGCTCGGCGCCGTCGGCAACGGCGTCAACGTGCTGATGTCCGGCCTCGACTACGAGCGCGTGGTTCTGGCCGGCGGCCCGCTCGGCATCATGCAGTCCTGCATGGACCTGGTGGTGCCTTACGTCCATGACCGCAGGCAGTTCGGCCGCGCCATCGGCACGTTCCAGATGATGCAGGGCAAGCTCGCGGACATGTACGTCACCATGAACGCGGCGAAGTCCTATGTGTACGCCGTGGCGCGGGCCTGTGACGAGGGCCGCACCACGCGCGAGGACGCGGCCGGCGCGATCCTCTACGCCGCCGAGCGCGCGACCTTCTGTGCGCTGGAGGCGATCCAGTGCCTGGGCGGCAACGGCTACATCAACGATTATCCGGCGGGGCGCTTGCTGCGCGATGCCAAGCTCTACGAGATCGGCGCGGGCACCAGCGAAATCCGCCGCATGCTGATCGGTCGCGAGATTTTCGAGAAGTCCGGCTGACAGCTCCCGGCCCCCCACCGGCCGCGCGGCCGTTAACCCGCCCTTTACCACCGTCGCCGTCTTCTGGGCCTCTGACCGACTCAATCAGGAGGAGCCGCCATGATGCGCGTTCGACTGAAAGCCGATGGACGACTGGTCGAGATCCTCGCCGACGGGCGCGAGCGTCCGCTGCAGCCGGCGGACCCGCTGGTCCTGCCCCGGGTCGACGCGCCTTCGATCATGCCCGGCCGCACGCTCCCCGAAGCCGCGGCTGTGCCGCAGGCGCAGGAGCCCAAAGCTCCCGAACCAATGTCCGCCGTCGACGCCGCCTACGCCAAGCGGGTGCGCTCGCAGACCCGGCTGACCCAGGCCGAATTCGCGGCCCGCATCGGCGTGCCGATCGAGACCGTGCGCAACTGGGAACAGGGCAAGCGCTCCCCGCGCGGCCCGGCCCGCGCGCTGCTGCGGCTGATCAACCAGGTGCCGGACGTGGCGTTTTCGGTGCTGGGCGGCAAGGCTTAGCGCCCAGCCCGCGCTTGCCCCGCCGCGATCCGCGCGGCATGTTGCCCCCACAACCGTTCAACGACGCCTGTTGGGGGAAGCATCCATGTCCGTGCCCGTCATCGAAGTTCATGGAGCGAGAATCCCGGCCATCGGCCTCGGGACCATGACGCTCAAGGATAAGACCTGCGTCGACGCGGTCTCCGCCGCGCTGCGCATGGGCTACACCAGCCTCGACACCGCCGAGCGATACGGCAACGAGGAATGGGTGGGCGAGGGGCTGCGCGCCTCGGGCGTCGCGCGCGACAAGGTGTTCGTCACCACCAAGGTCTATGTCGACAAGCTCGCGCCCGCCGACTTCGAGCGGTCGGTGGACGACAGCCTCGGGAAGCTCCAGCTTCCCTTCGTCGATCTCCTGCTGATCCACTGGCCAAGCGCGACCGTGCCGCTGTCCGACCAGATCGCCTCGCTGTGCAAGGCCAAGCGCGAGGGCAAGACCAGGCACGTGGGCGTCGCCAACTTCACGGTGGCCCTGCTCGACGAGGCCGCGAAGCTGACCACCGAGCCGCTGGTCACCAACCAGATCGAGGTGCATCCGTTCCTCGACCAGGGCCAGGTGCTGGCCGCGTGCAAGCGGCACGGCCTCTCGGTAACGGCCTATTGCCCGATCGCGCGCGGCAAGGTGCCGGGCGCCGAGGTGCTGGAGCGGATCGCCGCTTCGCACGGCAAGAGTTCGTCGCAGGTCTCGCTGCGCTGGCTCACCCAGCAGGGCATCGTCCCCATCCCACGCTCGTCCAACCCGGAGCATCTCAAGGCGAACCTCGATGTGTTCGAGTGGTCGCTGACCGACGCCGAGATGGCCGAGATCGGCAGGCTGCACCGGCCGGACGGCCGCGTGGTCAACCCCGCCCATCATCCGCAGTGGGACAGCTGATGGCGGGTGCGGTCCTTCCCTGCGCCGAGGCGGGCGGCGCCCGCATTCCGCTGATCGGGCTCGGGACCTGGGACCTGCGCGGCAGGGTCTGCGCGCGCATGGTGGCCGAGGCGGTCTCGCTCGGCTACCGCCATGTCGATACAGCCTCGATGTACGAGAACGAGGCGGCGGTGGGCGAGGGGCTGCGTGCTTCGGGCGTCGCACGCGACAAGGTGTTCGTCACCACCAAGGTCTGGCAGAGCGATCTGGCGCCGCGCGACTTCGAGCGCTCGACGAAGGAAAGCCTGAAGAGGCTCGGCCTCGACGCGGTGGACCTGTTGCTGATCCACTGGCCGAATCCGTCGATCCCGCTGCCCGGCACCATCGACGCGCTGTGCCGGATGAAGCGCGAGGGACTCGCGCGCCATGTCGGCGTCTCGAACTTCACGATCCCGCTGCTCGACGAGGCGGCGAAACTGACAACCGAGCCCCTGGTCTGCAACCAGTTCGAATGCCACCCCTTCCTCGACCAGTCGAAACTGATCGCGGCCACCCGCCGGCACGGCATGGCGGTTACCGCCTACAGTCCGATCGCGCGGGGCAGGGCCAAAGGCGACGCCGTGCTGGCGCGCATCGGCAAGGCCCATGGCAAGACCGCCGCGCAGGTCTGCCTGCGCTGGCTGACGCAGCAGGGCATCGTGGCGATCCCGCGCACCAGCAAGCCGGAGCGCCTGGCCGAGAACCTCGCGGTGTTCGACTTCGCGCTATCGGACGCCGAGATGGCCGAGATCGGCGCGCTCGGCGGCGGCCCGCGTGGCCGGATCGTGGACTGGGGCGGTGCGCCCCGCTGGGACTGAACGGCCTGCGGCGCTTGCCCTGACGGTGCCTGCCGTGATGGATGGGGCATGGCCAGCGAACCCTCCGGCACCGCGCTCGTCCTGTTTTCCGGCGGGCAGGATTCTACCGTCTGCCTCGCCTGGGCGCTGCAGCGCTTCGCCCGCGTCGAGACCATCGGCTTTGGCTACGGCCAGCGCCACGCCATCGAGATGGAGGTGCGGCCGGTCATCCTCGAGCGGCTGCGGGGAATGCGCGGGGAATGGGATGCGAGGCTGGGCCCCGACCATGTGCTGACCCTCGACGCCCTGGCCGCGGTCTCCGAGACCGCGCTGACGCGGGCGATGGCGATCGAGACCGCCGAGGGCGGCCTGCCCAACACCTTCGTGCCGGGCCGCAACCTGATCTTTCTCGTGTTCGCGGCCGCGCTGGCCTACCGGCGGGGCGCGAACGACATCGTGGCCGGCGTGTGCGAGACGGATTATTCCGGCTATCCGGACTGCCGCGCCGCCACCATCGAGGCCATGCAGCGGGCCCTGTCGCTCGGCATGGAGCGGCCGTTCGTCCTGCACACCCCCCTGATGCGGACCGGCAAGGCGGACACCTTCGCGCTTGCCGAAACAATGGGCGGCCGCGCGCTGCTGGACCTGGTGGTCGAGGACACCCATAGCTGCTATCTCGGCGACCGCAGCCGCCGCCACGCATGGGGCTACGGCTGCGGAGAATGTCCGGCGTGCCGGTTGCGCGCCGAAGGATACGACAGGTTCCGGAACCGCAGGCGATGAGCGACCAGTCCCCGATCGAGGCGCGCAAGACGCTGGAAGGCATCCTCTTCTTCGTCGCCTTCACCCTGACCATCCCCGCCGCCAACTGGATGATCGGCAACGTCGGCACGGTCTGCATGCCGAACGGCCCCTGCCTGATCCCGGTCGCGCCCGGCCTGTCCGCGCCCTCCGGGGTGCTGATGATCGGCGTGGCGCTGGTGCTGCGCGATCTGGTGCAGCGCCGGCTCGGCGTGGGCCATTCGGCCTTCGCGGTGGTGCTCGGGGCCGCCCTGTCGGCCTGGGTCGCGCCGCCGGCGCTGGCGCTGGCCTCTGGGGCCGCGTTCCTGGTTTCCGAACTGGCCGATCTTGCCGTCTATACGCCGCTGGCGCGGCGGCGGCTGGTCGCGGCGGTGGTGGCGTCGAGTGCGGTGGGCCTCGTGGTCGACTCGCTGATCTTCCTCTGGCTCGCGTTCGGCTCGCTCGCCTTCCTCGGCGGGCAGGTCGTCGGCAAGGCGTGGATGGTGCTGCTGGCGGTGCCGTTCGTGATGCTGCTGCGCCGGCGGGACGAGCGGCTGGGTCTCGCGCCGGCCTGATCGCAGGCAGACCGGCGCGGCTCACACAACCGGGAGACTCCCACGGCGATGTTCTTCGTGCTCTCCAAGACCGCCGGCTTCCTGGTGCTGCCGTCGAACCTGCTGGTGACGCTCGGCCTCGTCGGCGTTCTGCTGATGGTAACCCGGTTCGCGCGCGCCGGCCGCAGGCTCTGTGCCGGGGCTCTGGTGCTGCTGGCGCTCGCCGGGCTCTCGCCGCTCGGCAACATCCTGATCCTGCCGCTGGAGGAGCGCTTCCCGTCCTGGGACCCGGCGCGCGGCGTGCCCGACGGTATCGTCGTGCTGGGCGGCTCGGTCAGCCCCGACGTGACCAACGCGCGCGGCTCGCCCGCGCTGAACGAATCCGCTGAGCGGATCACGGTGGTTGCCGATCTCGCGCGCCGCTATCCTGCGGCCCGGATCGTGTTCACCGGCGGCGACGCCTACCTGTTCCCGACCGGCCGCACCGAGGCGGAGGCGGCCGTGCTGCTGTTCGAGAGCTTCGGCATCGCGCGCGAGCGCATCGTCCTGGAGGATCGCTCCCGCAACACCGCGGAGAACGCCGCCTTCACCAAGGCTCTGGTCTCGCCCGCGCCCGGCGAGCGCTGGTTGCTGGTCACGTCGGCGGCGCACATGCCGCGCTCGGTCGGCATCTTCCGCAAGGTTGGTTTCGCGATCGAGCCCTATCCGGTGGACTGGCGCACCGAGACGCCGCGGGACTGGCGCGTGCCGTTCGGCATCATGTCGGCGGGACTCGCCCGCACCGACAACGCTGTGCGCGAGTGGATCGGCCTGCTAGTCTACTGGCTGACGGGCCGGACCTCCGAACTGTTTCCCGGCCCGCGGCCGGGGTGACCGGTCAGTCCTGCCGGGGCAGGCCGAGGCGATAGACGCCCTTAAAGTCGCCGGGGTCGACCGGCTTGCCCTTGCGGGTGATGACGATCCGTCCGGCCAGCGCAAGCGCCACCGCGGTGCGCCGCACCGGCGTCATCATGCGATGCCATTCGGGGCCCGGCTCGAGCACGCGCGCCACGTCGGGCGGGGCCACGGTCTTGCCGGGGCCGGCTTCGGCGAGCAGGCGAAGGATGACGGCTTCGACTTCGGCGCTTTCGACGGTCACGGCGATTCCCTCCGGGCGTCCCTGCCTGCGGCACCGCAGCGGGCGGTGCAAGCCCCGCCCGACAAGCAGCGTCCGCACGGAGAATATGTGCCCTGCAACCTTTCGTGTTCGTTGGGGTGAAGATATCCTGTCCCGTGCCCGCTCGATTCGAGCCCTGTCCGTATGCTCGGACCGCCAGCCTGACGTTGTCACGTCCCAGCGTCGTTCCATCCCAGCGTCGTTCCATCCCAGCGTCGTTCCATCCCAGCGTCTTTTGAGTCGCATGTGTCCCCGGCGGCGTCCGCCGCCAGAACCAGGGATCGCCGCATGTCGTCCGAATACGAATGGAGTGGCGTCGCGGCTTGCGACGCCGAAGCCGAGAACCTGTTCGCCGAGAGGCTCGTCACCGCGGCCGGGACCGTGATCGCGGCGGTCCTCGTCTCCTCGATCGGCGTGCTGATGTATCTGGCCTGAAGGCCTGAGCTTCACCCCCCGACGATGCGCTGCGAGTCCGGACCGAACTGGCGGCGCCACAGGATTACCGCGACCGCCACGCTGGTCGCCATCAGAAGCCACGGGCTGATGAACCAGCCGAGGTAGCCGAGCGCGAAGAAGAACGCCCGCTGGCCGCGGTTGAAGTGCAGGCCCGCGGCGTCGCAAAGCCGGCCGACGCGGGCGGCATGCGCCCTGGCCTCCGGATCGTCCTTCTGCGCCACCGGTGGCGTGGCCCCCACCATGATCGCGACGTAGTTGAACAGCCGGTAGGCCCATCCGAACTTGAAGAAGGCGTAGATGAAGATGATGGACAGCCCCATCGCCTTCGCCTCCCATTGCACCGCGGTCACGCTGATCCCGAGCGGCAGCTCCGACACCACCTCGAGGATTTCCTTGGTCGAACGCAGCAACGTGAGCGTGCCGCCGGCGGCGATCAGCGAGGTCGAGGCGAAGAACGCCGAGCCGTTCTGCAGCGAGGCCACGATCTGCGCGTCCACGATCCGGTTCTCGCGCGCGAGCATCTGCTGCATCCAGACGCCGCGATAGCGGTTCATCTCGGCGTTGAGGCCGCGCCGCCGCCGTTCGGTCCAGGCGAGCGCGAAGGCGTAGGCCGCCCAGGCCCCGAAAAAGAAGGCGAGCGCGATCAGGTCGAGCGTGGAGAACAGCGGCATGTCATCTTTTCCCGCAGGCCGGGCCGACAGATTCGCCATCGTACACGGCGGCGGCTTGACCCGCCGCCTTCTTCTGTCACCATCGCGCCGCAACGGAGGGGCCCATGGCTCAGAACATCACCGTCTCCAGCAAGGCGATGGTCGCGGCGGCGGAGCACGAGATCGAAACGCTTTCGATCGAGGAAGCGCTGGCGCTGCATGGCCGCGACGACGTGCTGCTCGTGGACATCCGCGACCCCCGCGAGCTTGCGCGGGATGGCCGGGTGCCAGGCGCGTTCCATTGCACCCGCGGCATGCTGGAGTTCTGGATCGATCCCGAGAGCCCGTACCACAAGCCGCAGTTCGCGGAGGAGCGCAAGTTCGTGTTCTTCTGTGCCGGCGGCATGCGCTCGGCGCTGGCCGCGCAAACCGCGCATCGCATGGGCCTCAGGCCGGTGGCGCACGTCCGCGGCGGCTTCGGCGCGTGGAAGAAGGCCGGCGGTCCGGTGGAAGCGGGCGACGCGCCGAAGAAGGCGTGATCGCGGACCGCACGGGACCCGGGGAGGCCGGCTTGGCGCTCACGCTCGTCATCGCCAACAAGAACTATTCGTCGTGGTCGTTCCGCCCCTGGATCGCCATGAAAACCGCAGGCATCGCCTTCGACGAGGAGGTGTGGCCGCTCGACACGCCGGAGTTCAGGGCGCGGCTCGCGCCGATTTCCGGCACCGGCAAGGTGCCGGTCCTGATCGACGGCGAGGTCCGGATCTGGGAGTCGATTGCGATCCTCGAATATCTCGCCGAGCGGTTTCCTGAAGCGCGCCTCTGGCCGGCCGATCCGGCCGCGCGCGCGCATGCCCGCGCCGTAGCTGCGGAGATGCACGCAGGCTTCCAGCCGCTACGCCGGGCCTGTCCGATGAACATGCGGCGGCCGCCCAGGGCGATCCCGCTCGACGACGAGGCGCGCGCCGGCGTGGCGCGGATCGAGGCCCTGTGGGCGGATTGCCGCGACCGTTTCGGCGGGCGGAGGGGCGAGGGGGCCGGGCCGTTCCTGTTCGGCGCATTCGGCGCGGCCGACGCGATGTATGCGCCGGTGGTGTCGCGGCTGCACACCTACGCGATCGAGGTCGGGCCGCGAGCGCGCGACTATATGGCCGCGGTCATGGCGCTGCCCGCCTGGACCGAATGGGTCGCGGCCGGGCGAGGCGAGCCGTGGATTCGCGCCAAGGACGAGATTCCCTGATCCCCCGGTCCGCGGCCGGAATTCCGTGGACACTTGGTCGCTGCATTTTTGCGCCCCGGACGTCTTGCAAAAATCGAAAAGTGTTCCAATTTTCGCGCCCGGATTTGCCATCGGTGCGGAAAGCGCCCAAAGATCAGCCGGTTGTCCGGCGGACGGGGATATCGCTCCGCAAGCATAGGGGCCCTTCGGGGCCGGGGAGACTGACGCCATGCGACTTCGTACTGCGGTTCTTGCTGCCCTTCTGGCCGTTGCGACGCCGGCCCTGCCGGTGCTGGCGCAGGAGGCGCCGCCTCCGGTGAAGGGCCTGTTCCTGCTGACCGACTACCCGGCGGTGACGGTGCGCCCCGGCACCACCTCCACGGTCAACCTGCGGCTCCAGAACTACCAGCTTCCGCCGGAGCGCCTTGCGCTCGCGGTCGAGGGCGTGCCGTCGGGCTGGACCGCGACGCTGCTCGGCGGCGGCCAGCCGGTGGCGGCGGCGATGGTGACGCCGAACCAGAGCACCTCGCTCCAGCTGCGCATCGACGTGCCGGCCACGGCCGCGATCGGCTCGCAGAACCTCACGATCACCGCGAGCGGACCGGACAGCAAGGTCAACCTGCCGATCCAGGTGACGCTGGCCAAGGAGCTGCCCGCCAAGCTGTCGCTGACGCCGCAACTGCCCTCGCTGCGCGGCAACGCGCGCTCCAACTTCGAGTACCAGCTCGACCTCAAGAACGATTCCGGCCGCAATCTGGTGATCGCGCTGTCGGCGCAGGCGCCGCAGAACTTCGAAGCAACCTTCACCGAGCAGTACGGCAGCCAGGAGCTGAACTCGATTCCCGTGCCGGCCGGCGAGTCCAAGAGCGTGAAGCTCAAGGTGCGGCCGCCGACCACGGCGGGCGCCAGCACCTATCCGGTGAGCGTGCGCGCCTCCGCCGAGGACGCGGTCGCGGAGGCCAAGGTCGCCCTCGAGATCAGCGGCCAGCCGCGGCTGACCATCGCCGGCCGCGACGGGCTGGTGTCGGCGCGCGCCGAGGCCGGCAAGGAGGCCTCGATACCGGTGGTGATCACCAACACCGGCACCGCGCCGGCCGACGAGATCGAGCTGACCTCGACCGCGCCGAACGGGTGGAAGATCGTGTTCGAGCCCAAGGCCATCGACCGCATCGCGCCGGGCCAGAACCGCGAGGTGCAGGCTCTCATCACCCCGCCGGAGAAGGCGATCGCCGGCGACTATGCGCCGACGCTCAACGTGGCCTCGCGCGGCGAGACCTCCTCGGCCCAGTTCCGCATCGCGGTCTCGACCTCGACCATGTGGGGCATCGTTGGCGCGGGCATCATCGGCATCGCGCTGCTGATCATGGTCGGCGCCGTGGCGAGGTTCGGACGGCGATGAGCGATCCGGTCATTGTCGCCGAGACGCTGACCAAGCGTTACGGCCCGGCCGCCGCGGTGAACGGGATTTCGTTCTCGGTCGCGCGCGGCGAGATTTTCGGCCTGCTCGGGCCCAACGGTGCGGGCAAGACCACCACCATCCTGATGATGCTCGGCCTGACCGAGGTCACGGAGGGCAGCGTGCGCGTGCTGGGCCACGATCCGGTGCGCGAGCCGCTTCAGGTCAAGACCCGCGTCGGCTATCTGCCCGACGCGGTCGGCTTCTACGATCATCTGTCGGCGGCCGAGAACCTGCGCTACACCGCGGGCCTGATCGGCATTCCCGGAGCCGAGCGCGATGACCGCATCGCGCAGTCCCTGCAGCGCGTTGGCCTCGGCGACGTCGGCCGCAAGCGCGTGTCGGCGTTCTCGCGTGGCATGCGCCAGCGGCTGGGGCTTGCCGAGATCCTGATGAAGCGCGCCGAGATCGCGATCCTCGACGAGCCGACCTCGGGCCTCGATCCGCAAGCCACCAACGAACTCCTGGAGATGATCCGCTCGCTCAAGCGCGACGGCGTGGCGGTGCTGCTGTCGTCGCACCTGCTCGACCGGGTGCAGAGCGTGTGCGACCGGGTGGCGCTGTTCCAGGGCGGCAACATCCGCCTGCTCGGCACCGTGCCGGAGCTGGCGCGCGAGGTGCTGGGCGGCGGCTACGCCGTCGAGGTGGAGGCGGACGGGCAGGGGCTGGCGGAAAAGCTGGCCGCGGTGCCCGGCGTGCGCAGCGTCGAGCCCGCGGGCAAGGGCCGCTTCCGGCTGCTCGCCGAGGGCGACGTGCGGCCGCAGGCGGCCGCCGCGGTGGTCAACGCCGGCGGCCAGTTGCGCCGGCTCTCGGTCGAGGACCCCTCGCTCGAGACCATCTACAACCGCTATTTCGAGAACCAGGGAGGCCGGCATGCGGCGTGAAGGCTCTCCCTGGCGCGGCCTGGGCGTCGTGTTCTCCCGCGAGCTGTTCGACAACCTGACCAGCGCGCGCATGTTGGTCCTGCAGCTGCTCGTGATCCTGTTCGGCGCGGCCGCGGTCTATTTCGCGGTCGAGCAGATGCGCCAGACCACGGCGGAGGATCCGTTCCTGTTCCTGCGGCTGTTCGCGCCGCCGGGCCAGACCATGCTGTCCTTCGTCGCGGTGCTCGGCATCCTCGTGCCTCTGATGGCGATCGGGCTCGGCTTCGACGCGATCAACGGCGAGTACAACCGCCGCACCATGTCGCGCATCCTGTCGCAGCCGATCTACCGGGACGCGCTGCTGCTCGGCAAGTTCCTGGCGGGACTCGCCACGCTGGCGATCACGCTGCTGACGCTCTGGCTCCTGGTGATCGGCTTCGGACTCCTGCGGCTCGGCATTCCGCCGGGCACCGAGGAGCTGCTGCGCTCGCTGGTGTTCCTGCTGGTGACCATCGCCTACGCCGGCGTCTGGCTTGCCGTGGCGATGCTGTTCTCGATCCTGTTCCGCTCGACCGCGACCGCCGCGCTGGTGTCGCTCGGCCTGTGGCTGTTCCTGGCGCTGCTGTGGCCCGCGGTCGCGCAGGTGCTGGGCGAGGTGATCTCGCCGCCGGACATCCGTTTCACCGCGCTTGGGATTCCGACGCCGGACACGGTCGCCTGGCAGACCGGCCTGTCGCGGGTCTCGCCCGGCACGCTGTACGGCGAGGTGGTGGTGGCGATGCTCAATCCGGATGCGCAGAACCTGACCAACCTGCTGGCCCAGTTCCAGGGCCGGCTGATGGGCGCGCCGCTGCCGCTGGGGCAAAGCCTGCTGACGGCCTGGCCGCAGATGGTCAGCCTGATCGCCGGCATGATCCTGCTCTATGTGGCGGGCTACGTCGCGTTCCAGCGCCAGGAGGTGCGGGCGTAGAGCGCGATCCCGAAAGTGTGCGCCGGCTTTCGGACAGATCGTGCTCCGGTAAAAGGAAGACATCTGTTCAGGCGGCGAAGGCCCGGCGCGAGCCGGGCCTTCGTGCATGGATTCGAGGAGCGTCTGATCGATCCGTCAAACGTGTGAAGTCAAACGCGCGACATGGCAAACTGAAAGCCCTGCTGGATTCCTTCCGACGCTGAGATGCGCCGTTCATAGGCGGCCTTGAACCCTTCGACGACGGCGGCGGCCCGCTCCTCTCCGGTGCCATGGCTCCCGCGCACGGCGCCGCCGAAGTCCCGCTGCGTCATGGCGAAGATGACTGAGGGATAGTCGGGCCGTTCGCGCCTGCGAATGCCTGCAAAGAACCCGGACAAATAATCCGCATGCTGCTCGGCCCGGAACGGATTGTTTCCAGGTGCGAGCTTTTGAATGAGCCCTGTCTTGTATCCCACGATATGGCCGAACTCATGCGCGCAGACGGCCACCACGGAAGCGTCGGGATGTTCCGGACGCCCCAGAAGGCGCTGAAGCATGTTCAACCCGAACAACACCGTGCCGTCCGCGCGTTCGAGAAGCGGCCGCGGGGTCGCAAGTGCGTTCGGACTTGCTCCGTCCTGATAGTAAGCGAAAGCGGGCAGCACCTCGTATGTCCGCGCCAGCATGCCGAGCGTCTGCGCCAGGGCCCGGTCCAGCGCCGGATTGCCGGATCTCGGCTCTATCTGTTCGGTGCCGAACTGGAACATCTGCGCCGTGGTCGTTTTCTCGAAAAACGCGGGAGCTTCGGCGGCCGGGACATGGCATCCGGTGTCCCTTGCCGAATTGACGAACGCGCCGCACGAACAGGTGCCCGCACCCGTCCAGACGAAGGTGAGCAGGCCGCCCAGCACGAGTTCGCGTCGCGATTGTCCGCTCATTGGTTGCACATCGCCGGATAGAGCGAGCAGCCGTCCTTGTTCCCGGTCGGGTTGGGCGTGGTGCCGCCGCCGATATCGGGCTTGGGGATGGGGCCGGTCTTGATATTGGGTTGCGGCGCCTGCGCCGGCTGGAAGTTCAGATACTCGATCTTGTTGGTCGCCTGACTGATCCCCATGAACCAGTCGGTGGCGCCGGCCTGGTGTTGCACCCTGATGGCGTAAACGGGGCCGGCCGGAAACTGCTGCTGCCCGGTGACGTTCATCCCGGTCACGGGCCCGAGCTGCTTCAGCTGCATGTAGCATCCGGAGCCGCCGGTCTGCATCGCGACGGTCTGAAACAGCTGCGCGCCGAACATCTGATAGACCTGCGGCGGTCCGCAGTTCTGAAGCGCCGCGATCACCTGACCCAGGATCATGCGGGGGTCGAAGCCGCCCGGCTGAGCGCTGGCCTGAGGATTCCAACCCGACGCGAGCACCAACGCGAAGAGATGCAACAGATGTCGCTGCCACCGCATGACCGTCCTCCCCCGTTGCTCCCGATCTTAATTGAAACATCGGCGGTCATGCAACCATGGCGGGTGCCGGTGTTGCGTTATTTATCCGGTGGCGGGCCGTTGTCCGGCCGACGGGCCGGCTGCCGCCGATCCGGGATCGCTACCCGGCGGCGCCCAGCTTTCCGATCAGCTCGTCGAGGAACGGCCGCTGGTAGGCGATGATCTTGTCATAGGCCGCCGCGGTCGCGAACCAGTCCACCCGGTCGATCTCCGGAAAGCTCTGCCGGCGGCCGGACTTCGGCGGCCACTCCAGCTCGAACGTGTTGCTGGTGAAGGCTGTCGGATCGAAGTCGCCTTCGAAGGCGAAACCGTGCACGGTCTTGCCGCTTTTCTGGCGCACCGGCGCAAGCGTGAAGAACGGCCCCGCTGCGGTGAACCCGGTTTCCTCCGAAAATTCGCGCCGAGCGCCGGCGAGCAGGTCGTCCGGGCGCACGAGGCCCTTGGGGATGGTCCACGCGCCGGCGTCGCGCCGCCGCCAGTAAGGCCCGCCGGGATGGGCGAGCAGGACCTCCAGTCCCCGTGTCCGGCGGAACGCCAGAAGCCCGGCACTGATCTCGGCGCTGCGCGGCATGCCGGAGAGTGTCCGCGAGGGTCGGGCCACGGCGCAAGCGCAAACAAGCGGCGGTCGGGGCAGAGCCGTTCTGCGCTCAGCGCGGCAGGGATGGGAGGCCGTCCGGCTCTTTCCGCTCGACCGGATTTTTATCGTTGGGGTTCTCCGCCGCAGGGGGCGAAGCTGGAACCGTTGGTTCGCTGCCGGAGGGCTCCACGGTGCTTCGTCCGCTGGTGGCGCGGTCCGGCGCGACCGGACCGGGCGGCGCGATCTTCTCTGGCGGCGCATTGCGCTGCGCGGCGGGCGCAGGCTCGGACTTCTCGAAACGGCTCGGCGGCGCCTCCTGTTTCTGCGCCGTGGCCGGTTGCAGCGACGAGGCTGCCATCGCCAGGGTGGCTGCCATCGGAAGTGCTAATCGCATCGCCGGCTCTCCTGCGGAATCCTCTGCCCAGGAGAACGCTCCCGCGAGGCGGGCCGTTCCACAGCGCCGGAATTTTTGCCTTTGCCCGGTCCGGCTGCATCCGCCTCGCGTATAGTGCGGCAGACGGGAGGGAATCGCTTGATCCTGCCAACGCGCATCGACCCGCAGTCGGAGGAATTCCGCGTCAACGCCGCGCACTTGCGCGCGCTCGCGGACGACCTGCGGGGGCGCCGCGAAGAGGCGGGAGAGGGCGGATCGCAGCGTGCCCGCGAGCGGCACCTCGCGCGCGGCAAGATCCTGCCGCGCGAGCGGGTGATGCGCCTGCTCGATCCAGGCTCACCGTTTCTGGAGCTGTCGCCGCTTGCGGCCCTCGGCCTCTATGACGAGGCGATCCACGGCGCGGGGATCATCACCGGCATCGGGCGCGTCGAGGGCCGCGAATGCGTGGTGGTCGCCAACGATTCCACGATCAAGGGCGGCACTTATTATCCGATGACGGTCAAGAAGCACCTGCGCGCGCAGGAGATCGCGCGCGAGAACCGGCTGCCGTGCCTCTACCTCGTGGATTCCGGCGGGGCGAACCTGCCGCACCAGACCGAGGTGTTTCCCGACCGCGAGCACTTCGGCCGTATCTTCTACAACCAGGCGCGCATGTCGGCCGCGGGCATCGCGCAGATCGCCGTGGTCATGGGCTCATGCACCGCGGGCGGCGCCTACGTTCCGGCGATGTCGGACGAGACGATCATCGTGAAAGGGCAGGGCACGATCTTTCTCGGCGGGCCACCGCTGGTGAAGGCCGCGACCGGCGAGGTGGTCTCGGCCGAGGAACTGGGCGGTGCGGAGGTCCACGTCCGCCGCTCCGGCGTGGCCGACCATCTCGCGGCCGACGATGCGCACGCCCTTTTGCTGGCGCGCCGTATCGTGGCCAATCTCAACACCAGGAGGTCCTCGGACATTCCGCTGCGGCCGGCGCGCGAACCGCGATACGACGCGGCCGAGCTGGACGGCATCGTGCCGGCCGACCTGCGCCGGCAGTACGATGCGCGCGAATTGATCGCGCGGCTGATCGACGGCTCCGAGTTCGACGAGTTCAAGGCGCTCTACGGCTCCACGTTGGTCACCGGCTTCGCGCATCTTTCCGGCATTCCGGTCGGCATCCTCGCCAACAACGGCATCCTGTTTTCCGAAAGCGCGCAGAAGGGCGCACATTTCGTCGAGCTGTGCTGCCAGCGCCGCATTCCGCTCCTGTTCCTGCAGAACATCGCGGGCTTCATGGTCGGGCGCGACGCCGAGGCCGGCGGCATCGCCAGGGACGGCGCGAAGATGGTCGCGGCCGTGGCCTGCGCTGAGGTGCCCAAGGTGACCCTGATCGTCGGCGGCTCGTTCGGCGCGGGCAATTACGGCATGTGCGGCCGCGCCTACGGGCCGCGCTTCCTGTTCGTGTGGCCGAATGCGCGCATTTCGGTGATGGGCGGCGAGCAGGCGGCCTCGGTGCTGGCCACGGTTCGGCGCGACAATCTCGAGGCCGAAGGCAAGGTCTGGAGCGCGGACGAGGAGGAGGCGTTCAAGGCGCCGATCCGCGCGCAATACGAGGCGGAGGGCCATCCCTATTACGCCACGGCGCGGCTGTGGGACGACGGGATCATCCTGCCTTCGGAAACGCGGCGGGTGCTGGCGCTGGCGTTTTCGGCGGCGCTCAATGCGCCGGTGCCGGAGACGCGGTTCGGCGTGTTCCGGATGTGAGGGCGGGCGTCGCGCCCGCCTCTCGGTCTCGAAGGTCCGGTTCGCCGCCGTCCCGATTTTTCGATATCAGGTCTGGTCGTCTATGCTGGCGCCCGGCGCGTTCTTCTTGATCGACTCGATCGCGCTCAAGGCCGACGCCTTGGCCTTGTAGCCCTCCGAGCCGAACATGGTCTCGCCGTTGGGGGCCTTGAAGCGGAAGCGGAATTCGCCAGCCTTGTCCTTGTAGACTTCAAACTTGTACATCGGCATGTCTCCCGTTTTTGTCCGATGCCCGACAGTTTGACGGGGCGGGTCGGCGGGAGCAACCGCCGATTCATGCCGCGTCTTGTCCCGATCGCCAGGAGAATCTCGATGATGCCTTCGTCCGCCCGACGGTTCGCCATTCCGGCGCTCGCCTTCGTCGCCGGCTTTGCCGCGCACGCACTCGTGACGCAGGACACCGCCGGCGCGCGCCAGCCGCCGGTCAGCGCGCGGACCGTGCTGGAATCGGATGTGACGGGCGGCCGGTTCGAGCAGGCGGTGGTGCAGGTCTACGAATTCGAACCGGGCGCGGCGCTGCCCTGGCATATTCATGCCGATGCGCACGAGGTGGCCTACATTCTCGATGGCGCGCTGACGCTGGAGATCGAGGGGCAGGGCGCGCGCGTGCTCCGGCCGGGCGAGGCCAGCCATTTGCCGCCGAACGTGGTGCATCGCGGCCTGACCGATCCCAGGCTCGGCGCGAAGCTCGTGGCCGTGCGCTTCAAGCCAAAGGACGCGCCGCTGGTCACGCTCGTTCCGCGCTGAGCGCCTCCGCCGGGCCCTGCGAAGCCGGGTGTCCGGCCGGCACGAGCGGGCCTTTCCGACCGGCCGGCCAGGGGCCGGTCCGTAAACCCTATCCTTTCGACCAAATTGACGCATCGCAGCATTCGCGCTAAAATTGCGTCCGCAACATCGATTTTCGGCTGCCTTGCTACGCTCCCGACTTTGGGCCGCGCTCAAGACACTCCCCAAAACTCGGATGGCTGCCCGTGGTGCGATCCGCGCGCCAAGGTCACAAGCGAAGCAAGGAGGGCATGATGCCCGTCGGTACCGTGAAGTTCTTCAACACCCAGAAGGGTTTTGGTTTCATCCAGCCGAGCGATGGCGGCAAGGACGTGTTCGTGCACGTCTCGGCCGTGCAGCGCGCCGGCATGGACACGCTCAACGAGGGCCAGAAGGTTTCCTTCGAAGTGGTCACCGAGCGTGGCAAGCAGGCGGCCGGCAACCTGAAGCCGGTCTGACGCTTTCCGCATTTTGAGACGAGCGTCCGGCGGAAACGCCGGACGCTTTTCTTTTGGGCCGCTCGCCGTCCTTCGATTCCGGTTCCGCGCGGCCGTGCGGTCGCATTCCGTCAGGAACCCCGGCCCCGCCTCCGGCGTTTTTCACCGATGCTTCGGGGGAACAACCGAAGGAGAGAACGATGCGCAGAATGTTGATGGCGGCCGCGGCGGTCGCGGCCACGATGGGAATGCCGCAGCTTGCGAGCGCGGATCCGAATGCAGCGGGTGGCGCCGCAGCCGGCGCGGCGATCGGCGCGGGCACCGGATTCATCGTCGGCGGTCCCGTAGGGGCAGCGGTCGGGGCGGGCGTCGGCGGCACCGTTGGCGCGGGCACGGCTCCGCGTTCGCCGGATACAGTGGTGATCGAACGCGAGCCGGCGCCGCTGGCGCGGGAACGCTCGTGTGTCCGCGATACGTTCGGTCAGGTCGTTTGCGAGGAAACCGAAATCCGCGGCCGATAACGGAACGAACGCCATTCGGGCGCGTTGAAGAGACGTCACCAGCGGATCGAGCCATCGAAAAGCCGGTGACGATGGAGAGCCTCCGGTCTCAAAGCCGGGGGCTCTGCCACATTGAGGGCGCATCGATGCGCATCCTTGCGGGCTGGGGCCTGATGGAGGTTGCGATGTACAAGGTCTACAGCGGCCCGCGCGGATCGCAGGGCGTCTCGCCGGTGGAAAAGGACCGGCTGCTGTTCAAGCAGTTCGGCTCGCTCGACGAGGCGATGAACTGGGCCGGCCACGTCAACCGCGGCGGCCGTGTCGCGCTTCTGATCGAGGGCGACGACGGCACGCACCTGTCGAAATCGGAGATCGCGGCGGCACTCGGCGCGCCTGAGGACCTCACCGGCGGACAGGACACGCGCCACTGATCGTTCGTCACGCCCGCTTCCGGCATGACGAGGCGGGGCGTATCAGGCCGCTTTCTGGAGTTGCGCCTCGCACACCCTCCATTCGTGGACATCGCCGCACGCGGAGCAGCGGACGCACACGCGCTTGCCGCGGATGCGGAGCAGGGTGTCGAGTTCACTTTCGATCCCGGCATCGACGTCCCGGCCGGTTCGGGGACACTCGAAGTGAAGCCGTTCCATGCTCTCCTCCTGCACTGATGTGGAAAGCATAGGGGCCAGGCGCGGCCCAAATGGGCGCGAGCGGCGGCGGAAATCGGCCCTTGTCGGGTTCTCTCCTCACGTCTGCTTGAGCGTAGCCGACCATTTTCGCACGGCAGGGGCGCAGATTCCGGGTCGCTGCTCGCATCGCGGCCGTTAGAATAAGCCATTGTAAATTATGGATTTTCATTTTCGGTGCGGCGCGGCCGAGGGTTGCGGCGGGGTCCATTTTTCGTCCCCGGCGCGTGTTTTCGGTGCTATAAGCCGTGAACGGCCATTCATGCGGTTGGGCGGCCGCGTGGCCGAAAATCCGTTCCAGAATCCTGCGTTTTCCTGACAGGAGGCGTGCGTTGTTGAAGACCCACAAATACTCGATCGGCCAGAACGTGCTTTACACCGCCGGGCCGTTCGGCCGCACCGGCGCGAGCGCGGCGTTCAAGGTCGTGAAGCTTCTGCCGCCGGATGGCGACGAGCATCAATACCGGATCAAGAGCACCGGCGAGGCGTTCGAGCGGGTTGCCAAGGAGAGCCAGCTCGACCGCGATCACTGACGGGCTCAGCGTCGCGCGCTTGCGACGCTGCGACGATACGGGCCCGCCATGCGGGCCCGTTGTCGTTTGCCGGGGACGAAGCGGCTGCGTTGATGTTCGAACGCGGATCAGCCGGACATCTTCTGCGACAGGCCGCTCCAGGTGTCGTGGACGCGCTGGCGGACGTGCCGCCAGTTGTGCTCGACCACGTCCCAGTTCACCATGTTGCGCTGCTCGACGGCGGTGGCCGTGGCCGGGCCGGTCGTGGCAGAGGACACCGTTCCGGAATCGTGCAGGTAGGCGACGCCGACGGTCAGCGCCGCGCCGAGGATCATTCCAAGCAGAATGCGCATGAGCCTCTCCCGTGGGCTGCAGGTGCGGCTAGAACGCCGCAGCCGCCCCGCCGGTTCCACCGCGATGGCGCAGGCAGGGGGGCCGCTGTAGAATCGACGCTTCATGATTCACGTCCGATGGCCATGCCCAAGGGTTTCCGCACGCCAGGGCGGTGCGGGAGCGGATGAAGGGACACGATGCCGATCTACATCACGCAGGGGCGCTACACGCGCGAGGCCATCAAGGGACTTCTGGTCCGGCCCGAGGATCGGGCCGAGGCGGTGGCGCGGCTTTTGTCCCGCGCCGGAGGACGGCTGATCTCGCTCTACTTCACCTTCGGCGAATACGACTTCCTGCTGATCGCCGAGGCTCCGAGCGAGACCCAGATCGCGGCCGCGTTGCTGGCGGCGGCCAGCGGCGGCGGCGTCAGCGATCTGCGCACGACGCTGGCCATGACCACGATCGAGGCCAAGGGGGTGTTCGCCGCCGCGTCCGATCTCGCCACCGGCTTTCGCTCGCCCGGCCTCTAGGATGGCGCGCCGCTTATGGTCGCAGGGCGTGCGCCCGTGCCTCCGTCGCACTGGCCATGGCCGCGCGGTTGGAATATCAGGGCTGCCGAGGCGTTCGTTCCGATAGCGTTTCCAAACTGATCCAAGGGGGGAGGACGACCATGCAGATTTTGACCCGCTCCGCGCTGCTCGCGACGCTGACGGCCGTGCCGTTCATGGCGGTCGCGCCGGCCGTCGCACAGGACTATCCGGCGAAGCCGGTGCGGATCGTCGTGCCGTTCGGCGCCGGCGGTCCGGCCGACATCTACGCCCGCCAGCTCGGCCAGCATCTGCAGGCCAGCATGAAGCAGACCTTCGTGGTCGAGAACCGGCCCGGCGCGGGCTCGATCATCGGCACCAACGAGGTCGCGAAGTCGCCGGCCGACGGCTACACGCTGCTGCTGATGTCGAACACCCACACGGTCAACGAGTCGCTCACGCCGAACAAGCCGTTCGAGTTGATGCGCGACTTCGAGCCGGTGGCGGCGATTAACTACTCCGACCTGGTGCTGGTGGTGCATCCCGGCGTGAAGGCGCAGAACCTCAAGGAATTCATTGCGCTCGCCAAGAAGGAGCCCGGCAAGCTCAACTACGGCTCGTCGGGAATGGCGACGCCCTATCACATGGCGGGCGAGCTGTTCAAAACCATGAGCGGCACCGACATCGTGCATATCCCGCACAAGGCGTCGGGCGAGATGCGCAGCGCCGTGATCGGCGGCCATGTCCAGATGGCGTTCGACGCGATCACCACCATGACCTCGAATGTGAAGGCCGGGCAGGTCCGCGCGCTCGCCACCACGGCGAGCAAGCGCTCCAGCGTGCTGCCGGACGTGCCCACCGTCGCCGAGGCCGGCGTGCCCGGCTACGAGGCGACGATCTGGCTCGGCGTCATGGCGCCGAAGGGCACCCCGCAGGCGGTGATCCAGAAGCTCAATGCCGAGATCAACAAGGTGTTCTCCACCGCGGAGGTGAAGGCCGCTTGGGACAAGCAGGGCGCAGCGGCCATGCCGATGTCCTCCAAGGAGTTCGACGCCTACCTGCGCAAGGACATCGAGAAATGGGCGGCGGTCGTGAAGGCCGCGGGTCTCGTGAAGAAGTAGCGGGCGGCGCGGCGGGCGCACCGGTTCCGTCGCGCAATCCGGTCTGACGGACGGGCCGCGGAGGTTTCCGCGGCCCGTTGCGTTTTGGCATGGCCTGCCGGAGGCGGCTGCGGCATAATGGCCGACGTGAAACGTGACAGGTGGCGTGCGTGCTGATGCCGGATTTCGGCCCGATCCTGAACCTCGATTCCGGCCTCGCCGGCTGGGGGGCGGCTGCGGCGCTTGCGCTGCTGTTCCTGGCTCTCGTCGTGATCGGGGTGCGCCTTTACGGCCATGCCCTGCGGGCTGCGCTGTGGCGCGGCGGACTGGCGACGCTCGGCGTCCTGCTGGCCTGGGTGATCGCCTCCGCCATCACGCGGGAGGATCACGGCGCGCTCCGGCGCGCGCTCGACGCCCGCCATGCCGATCTGACCGCGCGCGCGCTGGCGCCGGGCTCGTCGCTCGCCTGCCTCGACGGGCTTGCCCATGCCGGGCTCGAAGCCGCCTGCGAGAAGGCGCTGTTCGCCAGTCCGCAGGCCGTGGCCGCCGCGCTCGCCTATGTCGATGCCCGTCTCGCGCTGCTGGCGGAGGGCGCGACGCTTGCCAAGGACGGCCGCGGTTCTGCGACCGGCCTCGAGCGCATGCGTCGCGCGCTTGAGGCCGACCGCTTCGGCATCGTGGCGCAGGCGCTCGCCGCGCGCGGCTGCACGGCGAGCGAGTGTCCTGCGTTCGCGCTGCTGCGTGACAGGACGCGCGTGGTGGCGAACCTGAACGAGCGGACCTTCGACGCCCAGGTCGCGCTGCACGGCCGTGGCTGGAGCGCTGAGGCGCCGGCCATGGCCTCGGCCCCTCCCGCCGCGTTGCCCTCGCAGACGCCGGCGACGGGCATGGCGCTGACCGCGCCCGCGGGTCCGGCTGCGCCGGTGCCGCCGCAGTATGATTTCCCCTCTGCGGACTCGATCCCGGCGGTGAGCATCATGGAACCCGAGCCCGCGCGTCCTGCGGCGTCGTCCGCGCCGCGCGCCGCCGCGCGCCGCGCGCCTTCGAGGTCCGCGGCCGAGCCGCAGCCCGGCCCGCCGACCGCGATCGTGCCGCAGCCGGCCACCACCGGCGCGCGCTGATCTTCGCTGCCGTTCAAGGGATCAACCGGCGCGCGACAAGCCGCGCCGGCTTTGCTGTAATACGGCGATGTTCTCCTCCGTCCTCATCGCCAACCGTGGCGAGATCGCCTGCCGGATCGCCCGCACCGCCAGGCGTATGGGCCTGCGCACCGTGGCCGTGTATTCGGACGCCGACGCCCGTGCGCTGCATGTCCGCGTTTGCGACGAGGCCCATGCGATCGGCCCCGCTCCCGCGGCGGAGAGCTACCTCTCCATCGCGCGGCTGATCGAAGCCGCGCGGCGGGCGCGGGTGGACTGCATCCATCCCGGCTACGGTTTCCTGTCGGAGAACGCGGCGTTCGCGGAGGCCTGCGCGGCCGCGGGCATTGCCTTCGTTGGGCCGCCGCCGGCTGCGATCCGCGCGATGGGGCTGAAGGACCGCGCCAAGGCGCTGATGGACAAAGCCGGCGTGCCGGTGGTGCCGGGCTATCACGGCGAGCGGCAGGAGGCCGCGTTCCTCCGGCAGAAGGCCTACGAGACCGGTTATCCGGTGCTGATCAAGGCGGTGGCCGGCGGCGGCGGCAAGGGCATGCGCCGGGTGGACAGGCATGCCGAATTCGAGGCCGCGCTCGAGAGCGCGCAACGCGAGGCGCAGGCCGCCTTCGGCGATCCGCGCGTGCTGATCGAGAAATGCGTGACGAGCCCGCGCCACGTCGAGGTGCAGGTTTTCGCCGACGCGCACGGCAACGCCATCCATCTCGGCGAGCGCGACTGCTCGCTGCAGCGCCGCCACCAGAAGGTGATTGAGGAGGCGCCCGCGCCCGGCATGGATAATGCGATGCGCGCGGCGCTCGGTGCGGCCGCGGTGCGGGCCGTGCAGGCGGTGAATTATGTGGGCGCGGGTACGGTCGAGTTCATCGCCGACGGCGCGGACGCGCTGAAGCCCGAAGCCTGCTGGTTCATGGAGATGAACACCCGGCTTCAGGTCGAGCATCCGGTGACCGAGGCCGTAACAGGTCTCGATCTCGTGGAGTGGCAGTTCCGGATCGCGGCCGGCGAGCCGCTTCCGCTCGCGCAGGACGGCGTGACGCTCACGGGCCACGCGGTGGAAGCGCGGCTCTATGCCGAAGATCCGGCGCGCGGTTTCCTGCCTTCGACCGGACGGCTCGCCGCGCTCCGCTTTCCGGCCGGCGAAGGGCTGCGCATCGACGCCGGCGTCGAGGAGGGCGATGCGATCGGCCCGCACTACGATCCGATGATCGCCAAGCTCGTCGCCCATGCGCCGACCCGCGAGGCGGCGCTGGCGCATCTCGCGTCCGCGCTGGAGCGCACCCTCGTGGCGGGGCCCTACACCAATTCCGGATTCCTCGCGAAGCTCTGCCGCGCGCCGGAGTTCGTCGCCGGCCGGTTCGACACCGGCTTCATCGAGCGCCATCGCGAGGCGCTGATGCCGCAAGGGCCCGACCTTGCCGCGGCCGCGTCCGGCGTCCTGCTTCTCCTGTGCGGCTGGCGCGAGCGCATGGCCCGGCCGGCCTACCGGGTGGCGGACGCGCCGGCCTCGCCCTGGGACGCCGACGACGGCTTCCAGCTTTCCGGCAGGCGGATCGTGCCGCTTGCCGTCCTCGTCGACGGGCATCCGCGGACCGCGGAGCTGCGGTTCGGACCGGGCGGCTGTGCTGCGAGCGTCGGAGGCGTCGCCCCGGATGACAGCGCGTTCGCCATCGAGGCCGCGGGCGCGGTCTACGTCATGCGTCACGGCCGGCAGACCGTGGTGGCGCTCTCCGATCCCGCGACGCTCGCAGCGGACGACGGAGAGCGGGGCGGCGCGGTGCGCGCGCCGATGCACGGCCGGCTGTCGGTCTTGTTGGTATCGGCGGGGGACAGGGTGACGCGCGGCCAGCGTCTCGCCATCATCGAGGCCATGAAGATGGAGCACGCGCTCGCCGCGCCGCGGGACGGTCTGGTCGCGGACCTGTCGGTCCCGGCGGGAGCCCAGGTCGCAGAGGGGGCGATCCTCATGACGGTCCAGCCGGATACGCTTCCGGACGAGCACGGGCGAACCGACCCGGCGAGCTGACAGAGTATCGAACTGACATGCCCTTGCACCTCATCAAACTCTCGGTCGGCACCGACTCGGTCCAGGATCTCGAAGACTGGATCAAGGAGAAGATGCGCGAGCAGAAGAAGCGCGGCGGCAAGAAGCCCGAGCGCATCCACACCACGCGCATGGTGCCGAAGCGCGCCGCGGAGATCCTCGGTGGCGGCTCGATCTACTGGGTGATCAAGGGCGAGATCGCCTGCCGCGAGCGCGTGCTCGACATCCGGCCGTTCACCGACAAGGACGGCATAGGCCGCTGCCGGCTGGTGCTCGATCCCAAATGCGTGCCGGTGCGGCCGCGGCCGTTCCGCGCGTTCCAGGGCTGGCGCTATCTGGAGAGCAAGGACGCGCCGCCCGATCTCGACCGCGTGGCCAAGGGAACCGAGGCCATGCCCGAGCCGCTGCGCCGCGAGCTGCGCGAGCTGGGCCTGCTGTAGTCAAACCGCGATGTTGTCGATCAGCCGGGTGCGGCCGAGCTTCGCCGCCACCAGGAGCCGCAGGGGGCCGTCCTTGGCCGAGGCGACCGGCGCCAGCGTTCCGGCGTGGCGCGCTTCGAGATAGTCGACCGCGAAGCCCGCGCGCTCGATCTGCGCGCGCCCCACCGCCAGCGCATCGGGGAGCTTGCGGCCGCCCTTGATGCGGGCGGCGCAGTCCTTGAGCACGCGGTGCAGCGTCGGCGCGACCTGGCGCTCGTCCGCGCTGAGGTAGGCGTTGCGCGAGGACATGGCGAGCCCGTCCTTCTCGCGCACGGTCGGCGCGCCCACGATCTTCGTCGGAATGTCGAGGTCGCGCGCCATCGCGGTCACGACCTTGAGCTGCTGGTAGTCCTTCTGCCCGAAGACCGCGACGTCGGGACCCACCTGGTTCAGGAGCTTGGCGACCACGGTGGCGACGCCGCCGAAGAAATGCGGCCGGAAGGCGTCCTCCAGCCCGGCCTTCGCGGGGCCGTCCGGCGCGACCGCGGTGGCGAAGCCTTCAGGGTACATCTCCGCCACGGCCGGCGCCCAGACCAGATCGACGCCAAGTCCTTTCAGCGCCGCAACGTCCGCATCGAACGTCCGCGGATAGGTGCCGAAGTCCTCGTGCGGTGCGAACTGGGAAGGGTTAACGAAGATCGAGACCGCGACCCGGTCGGTGCGTTTTTTCGCGAACCGCACCAGGGCGAGATGGCCCGCGTGCAGCGCGCCCATCGTGGGAATGAGCGCCAGCGTCTGCCCGCGCTCCCGGATGCGACCGGTCGCGCGGCGTAACGCCTTGATTGTGCTTGTGATCTCGGTCCGCCCCAGCATGGTGCACTTTAATGATGAATGCAGCGATTGTTGTCACACGACTTGATTCAAATCGAGCGAAAATCGACACTGCGTGCGTGAGGAGTGCCATGTCGGTTCAGGGTACGGAGCGGTTGCGGTCCGCTCACGTTGTCGTTCTCGGCAATGAAAAGGGCGGGTCGGGCAAGTCCACCGTCGCCATGCATATTGCGGTCGCCCTGCTCAAGGCCGGCCAGCGCGTGGCCACGATCGACCTCGATTCCCGCCAGAAGAGCTTCACCCATTACATCGAGAACCGGCGGGCCTGGGCCCGCCGCGGCAAGCTCGACCTCGAAATCCCCCAGCATTATTGCGTGGCGCGCGCCGACGGCGCGCTGGTGGCGGAGAACGAGGCCAACGAGTTCAGCGACTTCGCGGCCGCGGTCGATGCGGTCGAGCACAGCCACGATTTCGTGGTGATCGACACGCCCGGCCACGACAGCTACCTGATGCGGTTGGCGCATTCGATGGCCGACACGCTGATCACGCCGCTCAACGATTCCTTCGTCGACTTCGACGTGCTCGGCACCGTCGATCCCGCCACCTTCGCCGTGACCGGCACCAGCCATTATTCCGAGACCGTGCGGGAGGCGCGCCGCCAGCGCCGCGTGGTCGACCAGGCCACCACCGACTGGATCGTGGTGCGCAACCGGCTCTCGATGCTCGGCTCCCGCAACAAGAAGAACATCGGCGAGGGGCTGTCGGAGCTGTCGCTGCGCATGGGATTCCGGGCGGTGGACGGCTTCGCGGAGCGGGTGATCTTCCGCGAGTTCTTTCCGCGCGGGCTGACCGCGCTCGACTCGCTCGACGAGGCCACGCTCGGCACCCGCCCCAGCATGTCGCACGTCACGGCGCGGCAGGAGGTCGAGGGCCTGCTCGCGGCGTTGCGGCTGCCGTTCGACGAGCGCGGCATCCGGCGCGCCGATGCCCGTGCCGAATGGTTCGCCGGCGCCGACCAGCCGCTGGAACTGGACGACATCCTGGCCACCTGAGCCGCTGCTCCGAAAGCGGGGGGAACGCCGGATTGCGGCGTCGCAGGCCATTGCGCCCGCGCCGTCGAGGGGCACTTATAGGGTCGACCCCAGCCGATCCGAGCCCCGATGGCGAAAGACCGCACGCCGACACCGTCAGATGTCCGACCCGCAGACGCCCGGAACGAACCGGCCGCGGTCTCGTCGCGGGCCGAGATCGACGCCTTTCTCGCTCAGGTGAAGACGCTCCCGCCGGCCGCGGGCGGCGGGGCGCACGGTCGCATGATCTTCGCGCTCGACGCTACCCTGAGCCGCCAGCCGCTGTGGGACACCGCCTGCAAGCTGCAGGCGGACATGTTCCGCGAGGCGGCCGCGATCGGCGGCCTCGATATCCAGCTCGTCTACTATCGCGGCATTTCGGAGTGTCGCGCCTCGCGCTGGATCTCGGACGGGGTGGGGCTCGCCCGGCTGATGGAGAAGATCGACTGCCGCGGCGGCCACACCCAGATCGGGCGCGTGCTGGCGCATGCGCGTCGCGAGACCGAGGCGCGAAAGGTGCAGGCGCTGGTGCTCGTGGGAGATGCGATGGAGGAGTCGATCGACGATCTCTGCGCCGCGGCCGGTGCGCTCGGCCTGCTCGGCCTGCCGGCCTTCGTGTTCCAGGAGGGGCGCGATCCGGCGGCCGAAGGCGCGTTTCGGGAGATCGCACGGCTGTCGCGCGGGGCCTATTGTCGTTTCGATCCCGGCGCGGCGCACCAGCTCGGCGAGCTGCTGCGCGCGGCCGCGGCCTATGCGGCGGGCGGGCTGAAGGCGCTGGAGAGCCTGAGCGGCGCGCGCAACGCCGGCGCGGTCAGGCTGCTGGAGCAACTGAGGTAGCCATGCCGACGCTGGTTTTCGGGATCGTCGTGCTGGTCGTGGCGCTGTGGGCGCTCAACGCCTATTCCAAGGCCGATCCCAAGGTGATCGCAAAGGTGCTGCGCCCGGCCGGCGGCCTTGTCGCCATCGGGGCTGCGGTGTTCCTCGGCATGCGCGGGCATCTGGAGACCGCGATGTTGCTCGGGCTCGGCGGGCTGGGCCTGCTCGGCTGGGGGCCCTTTGCGTCCTCGGGCGTGTTCCAGCGCACGCGGAAGACGCCGGGGCAGGCGTCCAAGGTGCGCTCGGCCTGTCTGGAGATGGAGCTGGACCACGACAGCGGCGCGATGCGCGGCACGGTGCTGGCCGGCCGGTTTCAGGGCCGCGCGCTGGATGCGCTCGACCTGAACGCGCTGATGGCGCTGATGGCCGAGATCGACGGCGAAAGCCGCTCGCTACTGGCAGCGTATCTGGACCGCCGGGAGCCCCGATGGCGCGAACACGCGCAGGGTGATGCGGGTGCGGGGAGCGGGGGGCCGCGGGGCGAAATGACGGACGAGGAGGCCTATCAGATCCTTGGCGTGAAGCCGGCCGCCTCGGCCGAGGAGATCGGCCGGGCTCACCGGACGCTGATGAAGAAACTCCATCCCGACCAGGGGGGCTCGACGTATCTCGCGGCCAAGATCAACGAGGCCAAGGAGGTTCTTCTGCGCCGCCATCGCTGAAGGTCTTCGCTTTCTGTTCCCGTTCAGATTCGCAACGCCATGCACTGGATCGAATTGCGCTTGAGCTGCTTGCAGGCGGCCTCGGCCTGACCGCGCTCGTCGAATCCGGCGAACCGCGCGCGGTAGAAGGTCTTGGCACCCCTGCTGGTCCGCTCTGTATATGAGTCGGCCCGCTTGAGGGAACCGACCTTGCTGCGGGCCGCGTTCAGCTTCTGTTTGGCTTCGCTTTCCGCCTCGTAGGCGCCGATCTGGATCGCCCAGCCGCTGCGTGCGGTGGCGCGGGCGGCCGGGGCCGGCGCTTCGTTCGCCTTGGCGGCGGGCGCGATCGCGTTGCCGGCGGCTGCCGCCGCGGCGGGCAGCACGCCCAGAATGCCGGGACGGGGATTGGCCACGGGCGTGGCCGCAGGGGCGGGCGTCTCGGCGGGCTGCTGCGGCAGCGCGACCGGCGCGATCGAGGCGGTCTGAACCCCGGCCGGACGATGGGCCGGCCGGGCCTGCGCCATGGCATTGGCGCCCCCGGCGCGGACCGGGACACTGCGCACCATCACCGGACGGATCGGATCGGTGGAGCCGAGCCGCGGCGGCTGGAGCGACAGCGGCGCGCCGAGCGAAACCGGCACGCTGCCCGCGGCGGCGAGCTGCGGGCCGGCGGGCGCGGCGCGCGGCGCCGGGACCGGCGTGGGCACGGCCGCGGCGGGCGCTTCCGCCACCAGCGTCGGCGCGGTGCGGCGCACCGAGGCTTCCATGATGTGGCCTTCGACCAGCGAACGCATGCGCGCGTCGCGCGCGTTGCCGCTCGTGCCGCCCAGCACCACGGCCACGATCTGACGGTCGCCGCGACGCATCGAGGTCACGAGGTTGAAGCCGGAGGCGCGGGTGTATCCGGTCTTGATTCCGTCCACGCCCTGAACGCGGCCGAGCAGCTTGTTGTGGTTGCGCATGCCGCGGCCGTTGAAGGTGAAGCTGGTGGTCGAGAAGTAGCGGTAGTAGCGCGGGAAGCGCTCCTGGATCGCGATGCCGAGCATGGCCTGCTCGCGGGCGGTCGTCACCTGCTCGGGATCGGGCAGGCCGTGCGCGTTGCGGTAGATCGTCCGGGCCATGCCGAGCGAGCGCGCCTTGCGCGTCATCTGGCGGGCGAATTCGGCCTCGCTGCCGCCGAGGAATTCTCCGACCACGGTGGCCGCGTCGTTGGCGGACTTGGTGACCAGGGCCTTGATCGCATCCTCGACCATCAGCGTGCTGCCGGGCCGCAGGCCGAGCTTGGTCGGGGCTTCGGCGGCCGCGTTGGCCGACACCGGCATGGCGGTGGTGAGCCTGATCTTGCCCGCCTCGAGCTGCTCGAACAGCATGTAGAGCGTCATGATCTTGGTCAGCGACGCCGGGTGGCGGATCGCGTCGGCGTTGGATTCGTGGAGCGCCTTGCCGCTCTTGACGTCGATGACGACGGAGGCGGCCTTGGGGCTGTAGGTCTGGGCCGCGGCGGCCTTTTTGGCAGGACCGCGCTTGCGCTTGCGCGCGTCGGCGCTGTCGACCGTGGCGATCAGCAGTGCTGCGGCGGTCGCGACGCTGAGAATGCCCCAACCGAGGCTCCGGCCGGCCCGGCCCGGTACGCGATACATGGAATTTGCTCCCGTTCGCCCCGCATCACGCCCTTGCGGGCGTCATCCCTGTTGAAGTCCCGCGTGCTGCACCGCGCGCCACCCGCCTGGGCGACGCCCCGTTGCCGTGACAGCACATCGGTTGAAACTATGGTGACGGGGTTTCGGAAAAGTTAAAGTAAATCAAGGCCGAATGCCGGACATTCCGTGAAACAAGGTTTATTTGTATTGCGATGCAAAAAATTCCTTGCCATATTTGTGCAGTGCAATATATTTCCACCATGCGGCGGTTGAGCTGCGCACATCCTGTCAATTCAGAGTTCCGGCCGCGAGCCGGCGGGACGGAAAGAGGCGGAAATGGTCAAGAATCTTGAAGACATGCAGAAGCTCGGCAAGGACAACGTCGATGCGACCCTGAAGTCGCTGGGAGCGGTTTCCAAGACCTCCCAGGCGATTGCGGCTGAGTTCGCCGACTATTCGAAGCGGTCGTTCGAGGACGGCAGCAAGGTGCTGGAGAGGCTGTTCGGTGCCAAGTCGATCGACAAGGCGATCGAAATCCAGACCGACTATGCCAAGGCCGCCTACGAGGGCCTGATGAGCCAGGCCACCAGGATGAGCGGGCTGTACGCCGATCTGGCCAAGGAGGCTTACAAGCCGTTCGAGTCCTTCGCCAAGGCCGTGCCCACGAAGTAAGCGTTTCTCCGGTTGTTCTGTCCCGCGCCGTTTCCTCCCGGCGGCGCGTTCCTCCCCAGCCCGGCGCAAATGCCGGGCTTTTATTTTGCCGGACCGGCATTCCCGCCGTCCGTCCGGGTATTCGAACGCACCGGGAACAAATTCGTCGTCTCGGCAGTATCTTGGCAGTCGCGGCGCGTGCCCCGGGGCCTTATATTGCGGGCACTATGCTTTACCTCGAAATCGCGATCGTCGTTGTTCTGATCCTGATCAACGGCCTTCTGGCGATGGCGGAACTGGCCATCGTTTCCTCCCGCCGCGCGCGCCTCCAGGCGCTGGTCGACCGGGAGGTGGTCGGTTCGCGCCGGGCGCTGGCGCTGGCGAACGAGCCGGGCCGGTTCCTCTCGACGGTGCAGATCGGCATCACGCTGGTCGGGGTGCTGTCGGGCGCCTATTCGGGCGCGACGCTCGGCCTGCGGCTGGGGCAGGCCCTGCTCGGACTGGGCGTGCCGACCGGCGTTGCGGAACTGGCCGGCGTGGCCGTGGTGGTGGCGATCATCACCTACGTCTCGCTGATCGTTGGCGAACTGGTTCCCAAGCAGATCGCGCTGCGCAATCCCGAGAGCGTGGCGGTGCGGGTCGCACCGGCCATGACGTGGCTGGCGCGCATCGGCGCGCCCGCGGTGTGGCTGCTGGACGTGTCGGGCCGGACGCTGCTGCGCCTTCTGGGCCAGCACGACCAGGCCGAGGGCCGGGTGACGGACGAGGAGATTCGCGCGCTGGTCGCCGAGGCGGAGACCGCCGGCGTGATCGACCCCGACGAGCGCGCGATGATCGCGGGCGTGATGCGGCTCGGCGACCGCTCGGTGCGCGCCGTGATGACGCCGCGCCGCGACGTGGAGATGATCGACCTCTCGCAGGACGAGACGGCGATCCGCCGGATGCTGGTGGACACCGTTCATTCCCGGCTGCCGGTGCACGACGGCGCGCCGGACGAGCCGCTGGGCGTGATCCAGGCCAAGGACCTGCTCGATGCCCTGCTGCGCGGCGAGGCGCTCGACGTGCGCACCCAGATGCGATCCGCGCCGACCGTTCCCGACACCGCCGATGCGCTCGATCTCGTCGACATGATCAAGCGCTCGCCGGTGCACATGGTGCTGGTGCACGACGAGTACGGCCACTTCGAAGGCATCGCGACCAACGCCGACATCCTCGAATCCATCGTCGGGGCCTCGCAGACCGACGAGGGGCCGGCGGAGCCCGACGCGGTGCGCCGCGAGGACGGCTCCTGGCTGCTTTCGGGCAGCATGGCGGCGGACGAGATGGCCGAGCGCCTCGGGATTCCGGTCCCGGAGGACCGCGCCTACCAGACGGCGGCGGGCTTCGTTCTCGACCGCATCGGCCACCTGCCGGCGGTGGGAGAAACCTTCGAGGCGCACGGCTGGCGCTTCGAGGTGGTCGATCTCGACGGCCGCCGCATCGACAAGATCATCGCCCGGCGGCTCGGCCGGCCGAGGCTGCGGATCGCGGGCTGAGCCTCCGAATGCCCGTGCGCGGCGGTGAGGGACAGTCACCTGTGTGTGGCGGCCGTCACCGGCTTGTCATGGAGCGTCGGCATTGGGTATCGCGGTCGCGGGCCTCCGGATGTCCGGAGCGTCCGCAGCGGAGCGGCCTGTTGCAGCGCATCCCCTCGGCATTCCCGGTGGCGGCGATCTTCGCCGCGGCGATGCTCGCCGCTCCTCCCGTCGCGGCCCCCGCCGCGGGGGCCGATTGCGCGGGCGTTCCGGAGGCGTCGGTGGCGGCGTCGCTGCCGCGCTGCGGGGACCCTGCGGGATGGCGGCGCGCGCTGGCCGCGAGGGGCATCGAATACGCCCTCCTGCACACCCAGGACGTGCTCTCGAACCTGTCAGGCGGACTGCGGCGCGGCACCGTCCAGCAGGGCAAGCTCGAATGGATTCTGACCGCCGACCTGGACCGCCTGGCGAACCGCAAGGGCCTGCGATTCCACGTCAACGGTTTCGCGGTCTACAATTCCGGTCATATCCGTCGCGACCATGTTGGCGGGGTGAACACGATTGCCGCCATCGAGGCCGTGCCCACGGTCCGTCTCGATGAGTTGTGGCTGGAGCAGACGCTCCGCGACGGCACCTTCGGCATCCGCTTCGGCCAGCTTGCCGCCGACACCGAATTCTTTTTCAGCGATCTCAGCACGCTGTTCCTCAGCAGCGACTGGCCGACCATCGCAGCGCTGGCGCTGCCGAGCGGCGGGGCGGCCTATCCGCTGTCCACGCCGGGCGTGCGTGTCCGCTACGACCCGACGCCGCGATGGTCGCTTCTCGCGGCCGTGCTGAACGGCGATCCCGCCGGTCCCGGTCCCGGCGACGAGCAGCTCCGCAACCGGCACGGACTGAATTTCCGGCTCCGCGATCCGGCCTTCGTGATCGCGGAGGTGCAGCACCGGTTCAACCGGGGAGCGGCCGACACCGGGCTCGCCGGCACGCTCAAGCTCGGCGGCTGGACGCATCTCGGCCGGTTCGACGACCAGCGTCTCGCGCCGGGCGGGCTGCTGCAGGCCGATCCGTTCAGCGGCGGCGTGCCGCTGCGGCGCAGGGGCAACGCCGGCGTCTATGGCGTGATCGAGCAGCAGCTTTATCGTCCGGTCGGGGTGGGCCCCGACCAGGGCATTTCTGTGTTCGGTCGCGTGTCCGCTTCGCCCTCGGACCGCAACCCGGTGGATTTCTACGCCGATGGCGGAATCGTCGTTTCCGGCATGGTCCGGAACCGTCCCAACGACAGCTTCGGGGCGACCGTCCTGCACGCGCGCTTCTCCGACGGACTGCGCGCCTTCGACCGCGACGTCATCGCCTTCGGCGGGGCGTCCGGCGTGGTGCGGACCTCGGAAACCAATCTCGAACTGACCTATCGCGCGGAGATCGTGCCCGGCTGGGCGGTGCAGCCCAGCCTGCAATACGTCTGGCGGCCGGGCGGCGGGCTCTACCGCGACGCCGTGGTCGCCGGGGTCCGGTCGCTGCTGCGCTTTTGAAAAAGCCTGCCTCGGAGCGGCCCGTGCCGCGGCAATGAAAAGCCCGGCTGCGACAGCCGGGCTTTCATCCATCGGGCCGTGCCGTCGCGGTTACCGCGCGACGCGCAGGTTGGAAAGCTGCGTGCCGATCTGGTTGAAGACGCTGGTCAGGCCGCTGGCCGTCGTCACCATCCAGAACTTGTCGGTGGAACTGGCGCAGTTCTTCAGCAGCGTCGAGGTCGGATCGCCGTTGGTGTTGACATGGATCGTGTAGATCGTGATGCCGGCGGCCTTGATGTTGGCGCAGGTGCCCACCGTGGCCGACTCATACATGCGGGCATCGACCGAGGTGCTGGTGGCCGAGCCGTTGCCGCTCCAGCGGTTGAGCGTGTTGAGGCCGTCCGACATCAGCACGATCACCTCGTTGTAGGTGTAGCGCGAGTCCTTAGCCGGCGGGGTCGGGAACGGCCCCCCGCCCACCAGCGACTGCCAGCCCCAGACCAGGCCGATCGGCTGGTTGGTCGCGCCGAGCGGATAGAGATTGTCGATCGACGTCTTCATGGCGTTCCAGTTGTAGTTCAGCGCCATGACCTCGGGCGAGCAATAGGCGTTCTGCTCGGCCGGGAACCTGGAAGCGGTGATGCTGGTCGAGGGCGCCGTGACCTTGCGGTCGTAGTCGTTGCTCGGGCCGCTCGCCGTGCCGCGGTCGGTCACGCAGCCGTTCCAGGTGCTGCGCGCGTTCGTGGTCCAGGTGTGGGCATAATAATCCCAAGTCACCTTTTTCTTGCTGCCGCTGCCAGTGGTCTTGCAGGTTCCGGAGATATAGCTGCTGCTGCTGGGGCACGATGCACTGGACCCGGTCGACGTGCCCGTCTTCAGTTCGCTCGTGTAGCAGCCATTGTAGATGATTCCGATTTTGGTCGTGTCCTTGCGGCCGGTGTCCTGGCTCGGGCAGATGTAGCCCTTGTAGGTGCCGCTGGAGGGGATCGAGGACGTCGTTGAGGTGCTCGTCGGATTGGGCGCGCAGACGAAGCCATGGTTGTTGTTGCTGAACGGGCACGAGTCCCCCGGGCCGATCTGAGCCCAGTTGCTCGGCTTGGAACTGGCCAGGACCGCAGGCTCGGCCTCCCAGTCGGTCCAGTCGATCCAGTTGGCGTTGAAGTTGCCCGATCCTGCGTTGACGTTCTTGCTGAACGGAACGATCGAGACGTAGACGTCGCCGTTGGCCGACGCGGCCGTCTGCAACTGGGTCAGCAGGTTCTTGGCCGCGGTCTTGAGCGCCGGCATCTTGCCGTCGTCGTTCATCGAGCCGGTGGTGTCGAGAACCAGCGCCACCCGCAGCTTGGTGCTGCCCCACTTCACCTGCGATTCCACGCCGACCTTGAGCGTCGAGAAGCCCATCATCCCCATGAAGTCGGTTTTGACGTCGGTCGAGGCGGTGACGACGATCTGCGAGCCCGTGCTGGTGGTGTAGGTCGCGTTGACGTCGAGGCCGTTGACGTCCGCGCGCGTGAGCAGGGCCTTGAAATATTCGTTGGCCTTGCTCTGGATCTGCGCGCCGGTGAGCGAGGAGACCTCCTTCGACAGCATCAGCGCCGTCGAATCGGCGGCGGCCTGCATGGCGGCCTTGATCGAGTTGGCGTGGCTGTAGTCGACGGCCGCGCCGACGAAGCCCATCACCGGGACGGTGGCCAGGGCGAACGTCACCGTGACATTGGCCGCATTGGCCCTGCGCAGGTCGCGCAGCGACGACTTCAAGCGATGCACGAGAGCGGGGATCGCCATAACTCAACTCCTGATGCCCACTGCGATCAATCGGCCCGACTGTGGCGATCCGGCGTAAAGGGTGGGTAAAATCGAACGCAGAAACTCCTTCAAATCTGAGGAAAATGCCTCGCAGCCCGGCTTTCGGGACGATGCCTCGCGACGTGCTGAACGAAGTCGTAACCGCCTTCGTGCGGCTGCACAGCGGGCGGTGATCCTTCGTCAACCATGCGACGGGCAGGGCCGGGGCATCGGGGCCGGGGGGGCGGTTTCCCGCCATGGCGGCCGGAACCGGCGCCCGCTCATTCGATTTCGTCGGGTTCAAATCCGCATCTGCCGGATTCCCGACCGGCCTCCGGTTGAAAACCGGTGAGCGCAAAGGCCCGTGATTTCGGCAAAATCGTCTTGAATTGCGGGCGTTTGCGTAACGCCGTGGCCGACCTATCTAAGAGGACGGCCTGCTTCAGGGACTGCCGGAACGGCCCACAGGCTTTGAACGGTCGCACCGGCCTGCAATCTGGCCGGCGCGGCGGAGGGACTTTATGATGGAGGGGTCGACCGTGAACGCAACCTGGAACGCCGCGCTTTTTCCCGCATGCCCGTGACCCTGACCCCGTCCGCTTCTCTTCCGCCAGGGCTTTCGGCTGTCCGGCCGCGACCCGCGACCGGCATGGCCGACGGCGACCGCAAGCGGGGCGGCGGCGAGCGCGGCCCCGGCACCGGCGTCATCACCAAGACCCGGCCGCAGACCAAGCGGCCGAGCATGTACCGGGTCCTGCTGCTCAACGACGACTACACCCCCATGGAGTTCGTCGTTCACGTCCTGGAGCGGTTCTTCAACAAGGACCGCGAGGGCGCGACGCAGATCATGCTGCATGTCCACAACCACGGCATCGGCGAGTGCGGAGTTTTTACCTACGAGGTGGCCGAGACCAAGGTGACGCAGGTCATGGACTTTGCCCGAAAACACCAGCATCCTTTGCAGTGCGTGATGGAAAAAAAGTGAGCGGCGACCATATCAGCAGACGACGGGAAACCGGGGGCGGCGGCCGATACAAATGACGAAGGGAATCTGATGCCAACCTTCTCGCGCAGTCTGGAGCAGTCGCTTCACCGGGCGCTTGCGCTCGCCAACGAGCGCCATCACGAATACGCCACGCTGGAGCATCTTCTGCTCGCGCTGCTCGACGACCAGGACGCGGCCGCGGTGATGCGGGCCTGCAACGTGGACATCGACAAGCTGCGGCACAGCCTCGGCGCCTACCTCGAATCCGAGCTGGAGAACCTGGTCAACGACGCCGGCGAGGATTCCAAGCCCACGGCCGGGTTCCAGCGCGTGATCCAGCGCGCGGTGATCCACGTCCAGTCGTCCGGCCGCGAGGAGGTCACCGGCGCCAACGTGCTGGTCGCGATCTTCGCGGAGCGCGAGAGCCACGCCGCCTATTTCCTGCAGGAGCAGGACATGACCCGCTACGACGCGGTCAACTACATCAGCCACGGCATCGCCAAGCGGCCGGGCATGACCGAGGCGCGGCCGGCGCGGGGCGCCGAGGACGAGGGCGACGCCAAGGGCGGCGGTGGCGGCGACGAACCCAAGAAGAAGGGCGACGCGCTGGAGGCCTATTGCGTCAACCTCAACAAGAAGGCGAAAGAGGGCAAGATCGACCCGCTGATCGGTCGCGACACCGAAATCAGCCGCACCATCCAGGTGCTCTGCCGCCGCCAGAAGAACAACCCGCTGTTCGTCGGCGACCCCGGCGTCGGCAAGACCGCGATCGCCGAAGGGCTGGCGCGCCGCATCGTGCACGGCGAGGTGCCCGAGGTGCTGCGCAACGCCACCGTGTTCTCGCTCGACATGGGCACGCTGCTCGCCGGCACCCGCTATCGCGGCGACTTCGAGGAGCGGCTCAAGCAGGTGATCAAGGAGATCGAGGCGTTTCCGGGCTCGATCCTGTTCA
>CAZZCV010000013.1:0-21028 GCA_964653225.1 uncultured Rhodoplanes sp.
TCGTGCGCGATGATCGCCTCGATGTTGGCGAAGTCGGCGTCGGTGGCGGTCTCGGGCGAGGCCAGGACGTATTTGTCGTTGAAGACGTTGAGGCCCTTGTTCTCCATCGCGCCCATGTTGAAGTCGGACACGGCGACGATCATGAAGATGTCGAGGTCGTATTCGCGGCCGAAGGTGTTTTCGTCCCAGCGCATGGAGCGCTTGAGCGAATCCATCGCGTAGCCAGCGCGGTCCTCCTTGCCGGGCTCGACGTAGATGCGAAGCGCGACCTCGCGGCCGGACATGGTGACGAAGCTGTCCTCGATATGGCCGAGCCGGCCGCCGACCAGTGCGAACAGGTAGGACGGCTTAGGCCAGGGATCGTGCCACACCGCGAAGTGCCGGCCGCCTGGCAGGTCGCCGCTCTCGACCAGGTTGCCGTTGGCGAGCAGCACCGGCGCCTCGGCTTTGTCGGCCTCGATGCGGGTGGTGTAGACCGCCATTACGTCGGGACGGTCGGGGAAATAGGTGATGCGGCGGAAGCCCTCGGCCTCGCATTGCGTGCACCAGTTGCCGCCGGAGCGATAGAGACCCGAGAGCTGGGTGTTGGCGGTGGGATCGACCAGCGTCTCGATCTCCAGCGTGAACGGCCCGCGCGGCGGCTGCGCGATGGTGAGCCGGTCCGCCGTCGCCATGTAGGCGTCGGGCGAAAGCTCTTTCCCATCCAGCTTGAGCGATTTGAGCGTCAGCCCGTCGCCGTCGAGCGTGAGCGGTGCGGGCGCGCCCGCCGCCGGGTTCGGCGCAAGGCGCAGCGTGGCGCGCACCGGGGTCTTCGATTCGTGCAGCGACACGTCGAGATGCACGGTCTCCACCAGCCATTCCGGCGGCCGGTATTCGGAAAGACGGACGGGGCGGGGCTCTTCGGTGCGCATCATGGCGGTTCGGTCTCGTGCGGGACGGGCGATCTATGCCCGGATTGCAGGATGGAGTCATCTTGCTGGATCGGCCAGGGCAGGCCGGATAGCATCCCGGCACGAGAGAGCAGGGTCAGACGGCAATTCCGGGGCGGACGGGGAATGGCGGATCGGTTCGACGTGGTGGTGGCGGGCGCGGGTCACAACAGCCTGGTGGCGGCCGCCTATCTCGCCAAGGCCGGCTACCGCTGCCTGGTGCTGGAGGGCCGAGGGGTTCTGGGCGGCAATTGCTGCACCGAGGAGCTGACGCTGCCGGGCTTCCGCCACGATTCCTGCGGCACCGCCCACGTGCTGCTGCAGGACAGCCCGATGCTGCGCAACGCGGAGCTGCCGCTCGCGGATTACGGGCTGGAGTACATCCATCCCGAGATCGCCTGCCACGCGCCGTTTCTCGACGGCTCCTACCTGACGCAATACCGCGACCCCGAGCGCACCTGCGATCAGTTCGCCAAGTTCTCGAAGAGGGACGCCGCCGCTTACCGCCGAATGCTCGCCGAATACGAGGCGGTGAAGCCCCTGTTCGACGCCGCGTCCTACACGCCGGTGGGCTTCGGCAAGCCGGCCAACGACCGGCTCGCGGAGCATCCCGACGGCAAGGCCTGGCTGCGCCGGCAGGCGATGTCGGCGTGGGAGATCATCCGCGACAATTTCGAGGACGATCACTGCCGCTCCTTCATGCTGTGGATGGCGATGCAGACGCTGGCCCAGCCGGACTGGCCGATGACCGGGCGGCTTGCCTATTCGCTGGTCTGGGGCCGCCAGCGCTGGAGCTGGTGCGTGCCCAAGGGCGGCTCCGGCGCGTTCACCGACGTCCTGCTGCGCTTCATCGAGGCGCATGGTGGCGTCGCGGTCACCAACAAGCGGGTGGAGCAGCTCATCGTCGAGGGCGGCCGCTGTGTGGGTGTCGAATGCGCCGACGGGACGTCGTACCGCGCGGACAAGGCGGTGCTCTCGACCATCCACGTCAAGCACCTGCTCGGCATGGCCCCGCGCGCGCTCTGGGCCGACGATTTCGTGCAGGGCGTCGAGACCTTTCAGGCCGGGCCGACGCTGTTCGTCACGCATTACGCCACCACCGAGCCGATGCGCTTTTCCGGCGACGGCGGCACCATCGAGCCGATCGCGGCCGCGATCCTGTCGACGCCGACGCGCGCGCTACGGATGGGCTACGACTTCGCCTGCGGCGCGGCCAACGTGGACGAGCCGGTGCTGCTGTCGGTGTGTCCGACGGTGGCCGATCCCTCGCAGGCCCCGGCCGGCCGCCACATCCTCAAGGTGCTCGGGATGCAGCCTTACGAACTGAGCGGCGGCCCCGAGCGCTGGGACGGGATCAAGGAATCCGTGGCCGATGCCAATCTGAACTGGCTGCGGCGCTTCTCGCCCAACCTCACCGACGACAAGATTCTCGCCCGCGTGGTCGAAAGCCCGCTCGACCTGGAGCGCCGGAACCCGCATAACTGGCACGGAAGCTGTCACGGCGGCGCGCAGAACGCGGCCCAGTCCGCGGCGCTGCGGCCCGCGCCCGGCTGGGCGCAGCACCGGATGCCGATTCCCGGCCTGTATCAGACCGGCGCCACGACCCATCCCGGCGGCTCGATCTCCGGTGGACCGGGCCGAAATGCCGCGATGGTGATGCTGAAGGATTTTGGTAGAAGCTTCGAGGAGGTTGTGGGCCAATAAGACCGCAAGGCGGCAGGGGTCGGCCGCCATGAATGCCAGTTCGTGAATGTCACTTCGAGACCACCAGGGAGGAATTCGATGAATCCGATCAAGAAGCTGTTGCTCGGCGCAGCCGGCGCGCTCGCCGCCTGCGCCATGGCGGCCGCGCCCGCCGCGGCGCAGAGCTATCCGACCCAGCGCGTCAACATCATCGTGCCGTTCGGCGCCGGCAGCGTGACCGACATCCTGGCCCGCATCTTCGCCGAGGAGATGGGCCGCCGCTGGAACCAGCAGGTGATCGTGGAGAACCGGCCCGGCCTCGCGGGCACCAACGCGGTCGCACGCTCCACGCCCGACGGCTACACCCTGATGGTCACGTCTAACGGCCACACGGTCGCGGGCCTCGTCACCAAGAGCCCGACCTTCGACCCGGTCAAGGATTTCGCCGGCATCACCCGGCTTGGCTCCCCGCCGCTGTTCCTGATCACGCATCCGGACGTGAAGGCCAAGACGGTGAAGGAGATCATCGATCTCGCCAAGGCGCAGCCCGGCAAGCTGAACTTCTCCTCGCCCGGTCTCGCCAGCACCACCTTCATCGCCGGAGCGCTGTTCCGCAGCGCGGCGAACATCGACATCGTGCATGTGCCCTATCGCAGCGCGCCCGATGCCGTGACCGCCGTGATGCGCGGCGACGCCCAGCTCTACTTCGCGCCGGTGAACCTGGCGCGCGACCAGTCGCAGGCCGGCAAGGTCCGCGCGATCGCGGCGGCCACGCCGAAGCGCATTCCGGAGCTGCCCGACACGCCGACCTTCGCGGAGGCCGGACTCAAGTTCAGCTATGACTCCTGGTTCGGCCTGATGGCGCCGGCCGGCGTGCCGAAGCCGATCCTCGACAAGATCGCCGGCGACTGGGCGGCCGCTCTCAAGACGCCCGAGGTGCAGTCCAAGCTCAAGTCGCAGTTCATGATCGGCCACAGCGATACGCCGGCGGGCTTCGACAAGATCATCGCCTCGGAGACCGCACACCTCACCCAGGTGTTCAAGAAGGCCGGGATCACCGCCAACTAGGCGATCCCGACAGACGAGAAGCCACGGGCACGGTCGCGGCAGGCGGCCGTGCCCGTTGTCTTTCGGGCCGGGACGCCGCAGGGCCGGTCTGCTAGGTTCTCCGGATCGCGCCGCCATGCGTTCCCCGGACATGTGCTCCCCGGAACGCCGTGAGAGCGGCGGAAACCGGGGAGATCGTCCATGACAGGCATCCGTCTCGTGCTTGCCGCTGCCGCCTGGGTCGTGCCGGCGGCGGCGTTCGCGCAACCGTCGCCCGACGCGGCGGCGCCCTATCCGAGCCAGACTGTCCGCATCGTGGTGCCGTTCTCGGCCGGCAGCAGCACCGACACGCTGGCGCGCGTGCTGTCGGATGAACTGACCCGGCTCTGGAAACAGACCGTGCTGGTGGAGAACCGGCCCGGCATCGCCGGCACCAACAGCGTGGCCAAGTCCGCGGCGGACGGCTACACGCTGATGCTGACCTCGAACGGCCACACCATCGGCGCGGTGGTGAACAAGAACCTGCCGTTCGATCCGGCCAAGGATTTCGTCGGCATCACGCCGGTGGCGAACGTGCCGCAGGCGCTGATCGTTCCGCCGCAACTGCCGGCGAAGAACCTGCAGGAGTGGATTGCGCTGGCGCGCGCCAAGCCCGGCACGATGAACTTCACCTCGGCGGGGCTTGCCAGCACGTCCTATCTCGGCGCCGAGATCCTCAAGCAGACCGCCAAGATCGACGTCGTGCACGTTCCGCAGAAGGGCGCGCCGGAGGCCGTGACCAGCGTGATGCGCAACGACACGCAGCTCTTCTTCCTCAGCGTCCACCTGTCCGCCGACCTGCACAAGAGCGGCAAGGTGCGCGCCATCGCCATCGGCAGGGACCGGCGCACGCCGGCCCTTCCCGACGTGCCGACGATCACGGAATCGGGGCTGCCGGACTACCGCTACGAGTCCTGGTTCGGCGTGCTGGCGCCGGCGGGCACGCCCAAGCCGATCCGAGACAAGGTCAGCGCCGACATCGCGCGCGTGCTGAAGAATCCGGAGCTTGCGGCGCGCCTGACCAAGCAGGGCGTCGAGATCAACACCAAGACCTCGGATGTCTTCGACGCGCAGCTCAAGGACGAGGTGGCGCGGAATTCGGCGATGCTGCGGGCGGCGGGACTGGGGCGCTGAGGGCGCCGCTGGCGCGGCTCCGATCCCGGAGTTTGGGGCGGGTGCCGGGCCTTGCCCGGTTTCCGCGCCTCAAGACGCCGCGCGAGGCTCGGCGTGGCCGATCGCCCGCTTGATGGAGGGCGAGCGGCGGCGCAGCGTGCGCTCGACCTCGTCGACCTTGTCGTGAACCGCCTGAACGGTCAGCGCGGGGTCGACCCGGCAATGGAAGTTCACGATCTCGCCGTCGTCGGTCTCGCGGACACGGACGTTGTGAATGTCGCGGATCGTGCCGGCGGCCGCCGCGATCTCCGACAGGGCGTCCTGCACCGCGCGCACGCGCGCGGGCGGAGCCTCGCGGCCGGCGGTTTCCTGCTGCAGCGGTTCGATGTGGGTTTCGATCTCCACGCCGGGCCCCAGTTCGTCGCCCAGCGCGGCCTCCAGCGCGTCGGCGATGGCATGGGCCGCGCCCAGCGGCAGCTTCCGGTCGACCTCCAGGTCGAGCGAGACCGCGAGCCGGCCGTGGATGTCGTGAACCGTGACGTGGTGCACGGCGAGCGATTGATTGCGCGCCGTCACCATGATGCGCTCGATCACGGTCTCGCTGTCGAGCGCGCGTGGCGACACGGTGACGCCGACCTCGGCGCGCGGCAGGCCGGCGCGCACCGCATTTTCCACCTGCTCCTTGATGGTCTGGATCCGTCCGAGCGGCAGCGTCCGGCTGACCGCCGCCACGATCTCGACGAACAGCTTGTCGCCCACCGGCCGCACGCGCGTCCCCTCGACCGCGATCACGCCGGGCACCTTCGAGGCGAGCGCACGCACCGTGTCGGCCGAGCCCGCGGGCGCGGTGTCGGTCAGCGTCAGGATGGTGCGGCGGCCGAGCCGCCAGCCGGCCAGGCACACGAACACCGCCACCACGATCGCCGCCGCCGCGTCCGCCCATGGCAGGCCGAGCGCGACGCCGCCCAGCCCGAACAGAACCGCGACCGACGACCACATGTCGGAGCCGAAGTGCAGCGCGTCCGCCTCCAGCGCCTCGCTGCCGGTCTCACCGGCCACGCGGTAGAGCACCCGCGCCCGGAAAAAATCGACCACGATGGACACGGCGATCACGACGAAGGCGATCAGCGTGGCCTCGACGGCATGAACCTGGCCGCCGATCAGCCTGTGCGCGCCCTCCCAGATGACGACGCCCGACAGCACGAACAGCATCGCGGTCTCGGCCAGCGCGGTGATGCTCTCGATCTTGCCGTGGCCGTAGTGGTGCTCCTCGTCCGCCGGCTTGCCGGAGATGCGGACAGCAAAATAGGTCATCACGGTCGCGCCGAAATCGATCAGCGAATGCGCGGCCTCCGACAGGAGCGCCAGCGATCCCGTCATGAACCCGACGACCCCCTTGGCGACGGTCAGTCCGGCCGATGCGACGATCGACGTCAGCGCGACGCGCTCTTTGACCTTCTGCATGGCAAGGCTCTCGAAGGAAACGCCCGCCCGGTCTTCGTGCGGGCCGCCGCGCGCCGTTGTGTCGAGGACGCTTCGGACCACCTAGGCGCGCGGTGGGCAGAGGTCAATGCACGCACCGATGCATCCCGGCAGTCCGCCTCTGTCGCGTGCTCGCTGGTGCAGGGCCGGGGAGCGTGATAGACATGAAACAGATCGCAAGCCGGATGCACATGAGAGCCAATCGCAAGCTCGTTCCTCAAAACCTACGCCCGGTTCCGGACAAGGCGCGCCGCGTGTTCAAGGAGGTCGGCAAGAATCTCCGCAGCGAGCCCCATTTCGGCTTCCTGCTCAATCATCTGGCGCGGGACTGGACCGCCAACCTGGAGCGCCGTCTGCGCAAGAGGGGGGTCACCAGTGACCAGTGGCGCGTGCTGATGGTGACGTCGCAGGTCGAATCGCTCAACATCATGGAGCTGCGGGACGCCACACTCGTTCCCCATTCGACGCTGGGGCGCTGGCTGCACCGGCTGGAGGCGCTTGGTCTTGTGCATTTGCGCACCGACTCGCGCGATCAGCGTTCGGTTGCGATCTCAATCGCGCCCGCCGGCCGCAAGCTTTTCGAGGCCCTTCTGCCGATCGCCGAACAGGCGGAGGAGGAGGCGCTGGCGGGCTTCGACGAAGAGGACAAGCGGCTGCTGCGCGACTACATCCGCCGCATTCAGCGCAACCTGCGCTCGGCCTGAGCGGCCAGACCGCCGCCCGGCTGCTGCGGCGCAAGACCGGGCACCCGGTCGGGCCGCGCTCCTTTGCTCCTTCGGACGAGACGAACGCCGCCGGCCGCTCCGGACCGTGGCCGAGGGTCGCGCGCGGAGGCAATGCGCGGACGTTGGAGAAGCATGGGCGGACCGCGGGACCGGCGCGGCCGCAAACTCCCGCCTCCGGTGCGGCCCGCGCCGAGGCCCATGGGGCCGGTACGGCCGCCTGCTGAATTTTCACGATCTGGCAACCTTTCCGGTGGCTTGTGCCATGGTGCGCGTCGCGCAACCCGAGCCTGTGCCTCACGATCCGGAAGCGGCAGGTGGATAAGGCTTCGGGTTCCGAAGCGGCGGTGGCGACAACTTCCAATCGAAATTGCGTTCGGATACCATCCCGTCATGAATTCATCGCGTCAGACAATCGTGGCCGATGCCCTCCATGCCCGCGTCGTGGACGGACACATCCTGTTTCCCCACGCAGTCTCGGTCAGCGGCATGCGCATCGTCTGGCTGGCCGGCCAGCTTGCCTACAACAACGCGGGGCAGATCGTGGGCCACGGGGACATGCGCGCCCAGTTCCGCCAGACCTCGATGAACATCGCGGTCGCGCTCAAGGCCGCCGGAGCCACGCTCGACGACGTGGTCAAGCTGGTTTTCTACGTCACGGACATGGACGAGTATTTCCGCTGCTTCGACATCCGGGCCGAGTTCTTCGGCAAGGCCTTTCCCGTCAGCACGTCGGTGGAGGTCAGCCGGCTCGCGGTGCCCGGCGCCATGATCGAGATCGAGGTGACCGCCGCGGTGCCGGAGCAAGGGCGGGGATAGGTCCGGCCGCGGCGCCGGGGGCGGTTGCGAAAAATATCCCCATTTGGTTATAATTCGGTTGGGAGGGTCCCGACCGATGAAATTCAGCATTTTCGATCATCTCGACAGGCGCGACGAACCACTGGCCAAGACCTATGAGGATCGGCTGGAATTCATCCGTGCCGCGGAGCAGTTCGGCTTCTATTGCTATCATCTCGCCGAGCATCACGGCACGCCGCTCGGCATGGCGCCCGCGCCGAGCGTGTTCCTCGCCGCGGCCGCCCGCGAGACCAGCAAGATCAAGCTCGGCGCGCTCAATTACGTCCTGCCGCTCTACCACCCGGTGCGGCTGATCGAGGAAATCTGCATGCTCGATCACCTCACCGGCGGGCGGCTGCAGATCGGACTCGGCCGCGGCGTCTCGCCGATCGAGGTCGGCTTCTTCGGCGTCCGGGGCGAGGACACCCGCGAGATCTATCACGAGGCGCTTGCTGTCATGATGAAGGGCTTCTCGTCGGACCGGCTCAGCCATTACGGCAAGCACTTCAGGATCGACGGTATGCCGATGGAGCTTCGCCCGGCGCAGAGGCCGCATCCGCCGCTGTGGGCGGGCGTCGGCGACGAGAACAGCCAGCGCTTCGCGGTGCGCAACGGCATCAATCCCGTGGCCCTCGGCTCGGTCGAGCGCGTGCGCAAGCTGGTGCAGTTCTGCCGCAAGGTCTGGGACGAGGAGAAGGACAGTCCCGAGCGCATCACGCTGCAGGCCGGGCCGCCGAAGATCAGCGCCGCGCGCCATATCCTGGTGGCGGATACGGACGCGGAGGCGCAGAAGCTCGCGCGCAACGCCTACAATCATTGGTACGCTGCGCTGTCGAAGCTCTGGGCCGAACGCGGCATGGCGGTGCACACCAGCGTCATCTATTCCGACTACGATGAAGCGAAAACGCTCGGCACGGTGATCGCGGGCTCGCCGCGCACGGTCCGCGACCGGCTCGCCAACCTGATCGACACCTGCGGTTTCGATTATCTGATCTGTGAGTTCACCTGGGGCAACCTGACCCATCGGCAGGAGATGAAGTCGCTGCGGCTGTTCGGCGACGAGGTGATGCCGAGCCTCGCCAAGCTGCGCGGCGGCTCACGCAGCAGGACCGCGACGGCCTGACGAGAGGGGGCCGTGCGCCGCGGCGGCCGGCCCCCGACCGCATCGCGGTACAGCGCGCGAGCATGATGCCGCAGCGGCTTGTGACCGGGTGGGCAAGCCCGTATCCTCCCGCGCAAGCGTCGGGCGTTTGCGCCCGACTCCAGACCAGCAGGCAAAAAGGGGGGAACTCATGCCTTGGCCATCGATTCGTGCTGCCGTTTCGGCCGCCGCTCTGGGGATAGCCGTCGCCGCGTCCGGATGGGCCGCGCCCGCCGCGCAGGCCCAGGACTATCCCTCCCGGACCGTGACCATCGTCGTGCCGCTCGCCGCCGGCACCGGCATGGACATCCTCGCGCGTCTCTATGCCGAGAAGCTCCAGCTGGCGCTGGGCAAGCCCGTGGTGGTCGAGAACAAGCCCGGCGCGGCGCTGATGCTGGCGGCGTCGCAGGTGGCGACCGCGCAGCCGGACGGCCACACGCTGGTGATCTCCACCAGCGCGCCGATGGCGATCTCGCCCTGGCTCTACAAGAAGATCAACTACAACCCCGAGACCGATTTCGTCCCGATCTCGCTCTATGTGAAGTCGCCCTTCATCCTGGTCGTGAACCAGGACGTCCCGGCGAAGAATCTGGCGGAATTCCTGAAGTTCGCCAAGGAGGCGAAGCCGCCGCTGAACTACGCCTCGGTCGGCGCCGGCACCCTGCAGCACCTGTCGATGGAGTTCACCAAGAACACGTTCGGCCTCGAGATGACGCACGTGCCGTATCGCGCGACGCCGCAGTCGGTGCAGGACATCGCGGCCGGTCACGTCAAGGCGGCGTTCTCCGAGGCCGGCGCCACGATCCCGCTGGTCAAGGACGGCAAGCTGCGCGCGCTCGCGGTGTCGTCGTCGACGCGCCTGCCGCTGCTGCCGGACGTGCCGCCGTTCGCGGAGGCCGCCAAGTCGCCGGGCTTCGAGGCGGTGTCGTGGCATGTGCTGCTGGCGCCCGCCAAGACCCCCCGGCCGATCGTCGAGCGCCTGCACGCCGAGATGAAGAAGATCATGGCCGATCCGGAAATGCAGAAGCGGGCCTCGGCCACCGGCCTGATCCCGATCGACACGCCGTCGGTGGCGGGCATCCAGGACTACATGCGGGCCGAGCGCGCGAAGTGGGGCGCCCTGGTCAAGAAGCTCGGCCTCGCAGGCTCGCTCTAAACGCCGCATCGCCGAGACTGTGATCGACGGCCCGCGCCTCCCGGCGCGGGCCGTCGTCGTTTGTGGGTCGTGCCATCGCGGATCAAAAGGGATCGGCTCCGGCTCACGACGCGCGGCCCCCCGCGCGCCCAAAAGAATATAAGTATGGACTTTCGAAGGAGGCTGTGGAAATTTGCCGGTTGCACTACGAAAACGCAGGCAACGGGCGCCAAGGGAGGTTGTCTTGATCCGGATGATTGTCGCCATTCTTTTCGGCATGGCCGGCGCGGTCGGCGCGGCCAACGCGCAGGACCGCTGGCCGTCGCGGGCCATCACCATCGTCGTGCCCTACGCCGCCGGCACGGCGCCCGACGTGATCGCGCGCCAGTTCGGCGAGGCGCTTTCGGCGCGGGTCGGACAGCCGGTGGTGATCGACAACAAGCTCGGCGCGGGCGGGCTGATCGGCACCGAGCATGCGGCGGCGGCCAAGCCGGACGGCTACACCCTGTTCCTCGGCACCAAGGACACCCAGGCCATCATCGGCCACCTCTATGCCAACCGGAAGTTCGATCCGGCCAAGGCCCTGGCTCCGATCTCGCTGCTCGGCCGCATCGTCAACGTGATCGTGGCCGGGCCGGATCTCGACATCAACTCGATGAAGGAGTTGATCGCGGCTTCGCGCAAGGGGCGGAACTTCACCTTCGCCTCTCCGGGCGTCGGCACCAACCTCCACCTCCTGGGCGAACTGGTCAAAACCCGGGAGAACCTGAACCTCACCCACGTTCCCTATCGCGCCTTCCCCACTGCGTTTCCGGATGCGATGGCGGGCCGCGTCGATCTCGTCGTCGCCGGCCTGCCGCCCACGGCGTCGCTGCTCGCGGCCAAGAAGCTCAAGGCCATCGTCACCACGGCGCCCGAGCGGGTGCCCGCGATCCCGAACACGCCGACCATGGCGGAGGAGGGATACAAGGACCTGACGTTCATCGGCTGGTTCGGGCTGCTCGCGCCGACCGGCACGCCGCAGGCGATCCTCGACCGCCTCAACGGCGAAGCCAAGCAGATCAGCCAGCAGGAAGCCTACCGGGCGCGGATGCAGAAGATCCACGTCGAGGCCGTCGGCAACAGCATTCCCGAATTCAAGGCGCTGATCGATTCCGAATCGGAACGGCTGGGCGCGCTGATCCGCAAGCTCGACATCAAGGTCGCCCAGTAGAACCCGTTGTCCCGGCCGTCGCGTGCGGCGGCCGGGGTCGTGACGTTTCAAGAACGGTGGTCGCCACGATGAATATTCATTCCGCGCCGCGCGGCGAGGCACCGCTTCCCTCCGATCTCGCGGCGCTGCTGCCGAAGCACCGCGATCTCTATTACGGCGGAGGGTGGCATCGTCCGGCCGGTGGCTATCTTCGGACCATCAATCCGGCGAACGGAGCGGACCTCGGCGAATGCGCCGAAGCTTCGGCCGAGGACGTGGCGGCGGCCGCGGAGGCGGCCCACGCCGCGTTCCAGCAATGGCGGCGCGTCAGCCCGACCGCGCGCGGAGACCTGCTCAAGGCGGTGTCCGCGGTGATCAAGGCCAACCGCGATGAGCTGGCGATGATCGACGCCCTCAACTGCGGCAACCCGGTCACCGCCCTGCTGCGCGACATCGACATCGCAACCCAGCTCATCGACTATTTCGCGGCGCTGACCACGGAGCTGCGCGGCTCGACCATCCCGATGGGCGAGGGGATCGTCAACATGACCGTGCGCGAGCCGTTCGGCGTCTGCGCCCGGATCGTGGCCTACAATCATCCGTTCATGTTCATCGCCAGCCGGCTCGCGCCGCCGATCGCGGCGGGGAACACCGTCATCATGAAGCCGCCGCCGCAGGCGCCGCTGTCGGCGTACCGGCTGATGGAGCTGATCGACGGCATCCTGCCGCCGGGAGTGCTGAACGTGGTGACCGGAGGCCGCGCCTGCGGCGAGGCCCTGGTGCAGCATCCGCTGATCCCCAAGGTCACGCTGATCGGCGCGATTCCGACCGGCCGGGCGATCGCGAAATCCGCGGCGGACCAGCTCAAGCACGTCAGCCTGGAGCTGGGCGGCAAGAACGCGCTGATCATCTATCCCGACGCCGACGTCGAGCGCGCGATCAGCGGCGCCGTCTCCGGCATGTGCTTCACCTGGTGCGGCCAGGCGTGCAGCTCGACCTCGCGCCTGTTCGTGCACGAATCCCTGCACGACCGCGTGGTGGCCGGCGTGCTGGAGGGCATCAAGGCCTACCGGCCGGGCGTTCCGACCGAGCCCGCGACCACCATGGGCTCGATCATCTCGGCCGAGCAGCATCGCAAGATCATGCACTATATCGAGCTGGGCAAGAGCGAGGGCGCCACGCTCGCGGCCGGCGGCGGGGCGCCGCAGGACTCTGCGCTCAAGGACGGTTTCTTCGTCGAGCCGACCGTGTTCACCGACGTCACGATGGACATGAGCATCGCGCGGGAGGAGATTTTCGGCCCTGTGCTGAGCGTTCTGAAATGGAGCGACGAGGAGGAGCTGTATCGTCAGGTCAACGGCGTGGAATACGGCCTGGCGGCCGGAGTCTACACCCAGAGCCTGGCCACCGCGCATCGGGCGGTCGATCGGCTCGAAGCCGGCTATGTCTGGGTCAACAACGCGGCCAAGCACTTCTTTCCGGCGCCTTTCGGCGGCTATAAGCAATCCGGCAACAACCGCGAAGAGTCCTTCGAGGAGCTTCTCTCCTACACCCAGTTGAAGAACGTCTACATCACCCTTTGACGGCCTCCGCCGAATCGGGAGGCTTGCCGCCGCCCGCCCCGTGCCCTTGCGGCGCGTGGACGGCCATGGAACGAGATCCGCATGAGCCGCCTGCCACTGACCGTTGCGACCTGGGACTACGACCGCGTTCGCGCGCTGACCGACGGCCGCGTGACCATCGAGGGCTGCGACGTCAACCACATCACCATGCCGGTCGAGGAGTGTTTCGAACGCGCCTACTTTCACGGCGAGTTCGAAGTGGCGGAGATCGGCTTCAGCCCCTACCTGATTGCGCTTTCGCGCGGCATCACACCCTACGTCGCGGTGCCGGCCTTCCTGTCGCGGACCTTCCGTCATTCAGCGGTCTATATCCGCACCGACCGCGGCATCGAGGGGCCCGCGGACCTGCGCGGCAAGCGCATCGGCGTGCCCGAATATCAGATGTCCGCGGTGATGTGGTTCCGTGGCCATCTGCAGGACGATTTCGGGATCGCCGCGCGCGACATGCAATGGGTGCAGGGCGGGCTGGAGAATCCGGGCCGGCGCGACAAGTTTCCGCTCAACCTGCCGGACGGCTTTCCACTCGAGAGCGTGCAGGACCGGTCGCTCTCGCGCATGCTGGCGGACGGCGAAATCGATGCCGTCATGTCGGCGCGCCGGCCCTCCTGCTTCGTGTCGGGCCATCCCCAGGTGCGGCGGCTGTTCCCGGACTATCGCGCCGCCGAGCGTGAATATTACCGCCGCACGAAGATCTTCCCGATCATGCACGCGGTCGGCATCCGCCGCGACGTGCTCGACAAGCATCCATGGCTGGCCGCGAGTGTGTTCAAGGCGTTCGCGCAGGCCAAGGCCCTGGCGGATGCGGAGTTCGCCGAGACCACGGCGCTCAAGATCGGCCTGCCGTGGGTGACGGCCGAGTTCGAGAGCACCGTCGAGGCGATGGGAGCCGATTTCTGGCCCTACGGCGTCGAGGGCGACAACCGCCACACGCTCGAGACGATGGCTCGCTATTCCTACGAGCAGGGACTCGCCACGCGCCTCGTCACGGTCGAGGAGATGTTCGCCAAGGCGAGCTTCGACGGCACGCGGGTCTGAGGATCATCCCAGGCGGTCGATGAAGCCGCGCACGGTCGCGGCCAGCGCGTCCGGGTTGTCGCGCGCAAGATCGTGGCCGCCTTCCAGTTCCACCACCTCGGCGCGGGCGTTGGCGCTGCGCACCTTGTCCATCGTCTCGGGCGCGAACAGGTCCGAGCGCGAGGCGCGGATCACCATCAGCGGCACCGCGACCTCCTTCAGGAGCGCCCAGGCGTCGACGCCGGCCGGGTGCGGCTTCCCGGTGTCCAGCACATGCTTGAACTGGTCGCGGTAGTGCAGGTCGCGCTTGAGCGCGACGCCGCCCGACGCAGGCTTGAGAAACGCCTCGAACCGCTTGCGCATCGGCGCGTCCGCCGGCAGCGCGGGGTCGTATTTGTGATAGGCGAGCGCCTCGTCGACGCTCGCGAACACGTCCGGCTGGCGACCGATCTGCTCGGCGACCTTGCGCCGCCCCGCGGGCGCGAGGTCCGGCGCGAAATCCACGCTGACGAAGGCGCGGACGCGGTCGGGATGCCAACTCGTGGCGCAGAGGCAGATGCGCCCGCCCGCGGAGTGGCCCATCAGGATGGCCTGCTGCCAGCCGAGATGGTCGAGCACCGCGGCCACGTCGTCGGCCTGCTGCCGGAGGTCATACGTCCGCGTCGGGCTCCAGTCGGAATCGCCGAAGCCGCGCTGGTCCATGGCCGCGACCTCGCGGTCGCTCGCCAGCCGCGAGGCCGGGCCGATCCAGTCGTAGGAAAAGTACGACATGCCGTGCACGATCAGGATCGGCGTCTTGCCGGGCTTGCCGAAAGCGCGGAAATGAATCCGCACGTCGCCGGACGGAGCGAAACCGGTGCGATGGCCGTTCTCAGACAAGGGAATGTCCTGCAAGGGAATGTCCTGCCGGTTCGTTGCGAGGGAGGGCGAGGGCGCGCGGATCAGGCGCGCCCGACCACGATGCCCATGCCGGTGATCCACTCGGGAACGAGATGATAGTAGCGCAGCTCGGTCTCCATCTCGCCGATCTTGCGCGCGGCGGCGGCGGCGGCGACCCAGGTGCGCACCTCGTGCGCGCCGAAGCCTGCGATCCGGTCGATCTCGGCGTCCGACATGGAATCGAAGTCGTCGAGCTTGCCGGACAGGAAGGTGGAGAGGAAGTCGCGGTCCCATTGCTCGCTCGGCGGCAGGCACGGGCCCTTGCCGACCACCAGGTCGCGCGCGGCGCGGACCACGCGGCTTTCGCGCGCGTCCAGCTCCTCCTGCGTGGGCACGTGCCGCTTGATCAGGCGCTGCGCCACGTCCGGCGGGCTCATGTCGAGGCGCGGGGTCGGCGGATCGTGCGACAGCCCGCCGGAGCCCACCAGGGTCACGCGAAGATCCTGGCCGGCGAGGAATTCGCCGATCGCCTCGCCGAGCGCGCGCACCCGGCGGAACGAGGGGCGGGGATCGGCGGCGCAGTTGATGAACACCGGCAGGACGTTGTAGCGGTTGAGCGCGCCCGTGAGCTTGTAGAGCGGAATGGTGATACCGTGATCGACCTTCATGTCGTGCGACAGCGCGAGATCGAAATCGCGGCTTTGCAGGAAGCGGATGCAGGACAGGGCCAGCTCGCGCGGCACCCGCAACGGGCCGCTTTCCAGATGCCAGTCCTTGGTTCCGATCGCGGCGGTGCCGATGCAGAACGCCGGCATCAGCTCGTAGAAGAAGCCATTGAAATGGTCGGGGCCGAACACCACCACCAGATCCGGCTTGAATTCGTGCAGCGCGGTCGCGCAGGATTCCAGTTCGCGGAAGAACGAGGCATGGACGTCGGCCTCGGATTCCTCCACATCGGTCGTCATCAGCGGGCTGTGCGAGCAGCAAATCAACTGAACCGCCATGCTTCACTCCCTTTGCGCCTTCGCCGCCGCGTCGCGGCCCATCGCCGGAACGGCCTCGTCGGGCGAAAAATTACTGGCCTTGGGACGTAAAGTCCATACTATTAGTTCAATGCTCCCGTCATCGGAATCCGCTCCATGAAACGCCCCTCTGCGGTTGCCGCCCCGGTCGATCTCAGCCGCAGCCGGGTCGCGATCTATCTGCAACTCGCGACGCTGTTCCGGAACTGGATCGCTTCCAAGCGGTGGCCGGTGGGCGCCCGCATTCCCAACGTCGACGATCTCGCCGCCGAGTTCGCCGTGGCGCGCGGCACCATCCGCGAGGCGCTGGGCGTGCTCGAGGCCGAGGGGCTGCTGTCGCGCTTTCGCGCCAAGGGGACATTCGTGCGGCAGGCTCCGGTCCAGACGGTGCCGCACAAGCTTGAGATCGACTGGGGATCGCTGATTTCGGCGCACGAGGGTGCGGAGATCCAGACGCTGTCCAGCCAGACCCTGAAGGACCTTCCGGTCGAGTTCCGGGATTACGGACAGCCCGCGGCGAAATACCAGATGATGCGCCGGCTGCATCTGCGCGACGGCTCGCCGTATCTGCTCGGCCGCTTCTATCTCGACCACGAGCTTTACCGGCAGGGCTCGCCGTCGCAGTTCCGCCAGCAGCCGACGCTGCCGATCCTGCACCGGATCGCCGCCGACCGGATCGGCAAGGCGCGCCAGCGCATGACGATCGGAATGGCGGACGTGGAGACCGCGAGCCTGCTGCGCGTGCCGCTCAACAGTCCGGTGGCCTTCGTCAGCCGCGTCGCGCTCGACCGCAAGGGGAGCCTCATCTACATCGGCGAAGGCATCTATCGCGGCGATGCGGTGCAGCTCGACGTCGATCTGAGATAGCGCGTCAAGTCGCGTCCTCCCGCGGCAAGCACGCCGCGGCTCGTTGAATCACGCCATGACGTGACAGAAACCCGTGCCGTCCTGCTAGAATGGACCCGCGCCTGCAAGGGCGTCATCCGCAGAGAACACGGGAGCAGTCGTGACCGGCATTCCACTCGACGAGACGCACGATCCGGCCCGCAGGAGCTGGGTCGAATCGGCGAACGCGCCCGAGGCCGATTTCCCCATCCAGAACCTGCCGCTGGGCGTGTTCCGCCGTGCGGACGGCGACGGCGGTCCGCGGATCGGGGTGGCGATTGGCGATCTCGTCCTCGATCTGGCCGGGGTCGCCTCTCATCTCGAAGGAGCATTCGACGGCGCCGCCGATGTCCTGCGCGCGCCCTCGCTCGCGCCCCTGATGGCCCGGACGCCCGCTGATTGGACCGCGCTGAGGCGAGCCGTCGCGCGGATGCTGGAGGCGGGTTCCCCGTCGCGGGGCGTCTGCGAGCCGCATCTGGTCCCGGCCGGCCGGGTCGAGATGCTGATGCCGGCCCGGCCCGGCGGGTTCGTCGATTTCTTCGCCTCGATCCAGCACGCGACCAACGCCGGCAGCCTGTTCCGCCCGACTTCTCCGCTGCTGCCGAACTACAAGCACGTCCCGATCGGCTACAACGGCCGGGCATCGACGATCCGCCCGAGCGGAGCCGAGATTCGCCGTCCCAACGGGCAGCGCAAGCCGGCGGACCGGGAGGTGCCGGACTTCGGGCCCTGCCGGAATCTCGATTACGAGATGGAGATCGGAATTTTTCTCGGCGGCCACACGCAGATCGGCGAGCCGGTGGCGATTGCCGATGCGTGGCGCCACATCTTCGGCTTCTGCCTGCTCAACGACTGGTCGGCGCGCGACATCCAGGCCTGGGAGTATCAGCCGCTCGGCCCGTTTCTGGCCAAGAGCTTCGCGACCAGCATTTCGCCCTGGATCGTGACCGCCGACGCGCTGCGGCCGTTCCGCGCTCCCGCGCTGGCGCGGCCGGCGGGAGACCCCGAGCCCATGCCGTACCTCGCCGACGCCGCGGACCGGCAGGCGGGGTCGCTGGAGATCGGGGTGGAGGTCTGGCTGCAGAGCGCGGCGATGTTGGCCGGCGGCCGGCCGGCGGTCCGGCTGGGGGCGGCCTCGGCTGCCGGGCTCTACTGGACCCCGGCCCAGATGGTCGCGCACCAGACCAGCAACGGCTGCAACATCGAGGCCGGCGATCTCTACGGCACCGGCACGGTGTCCGGCGATACGCGCGACAATCTCGGCAGCCTCCTGGAGCTGACGCGAGGGGGTCGGGAGCCGTTCACGCTGCCCGGCGGCGAGACACGGGCCTTCCTGGCGGATGGCGACGAGGTCACGCTCACCGCCCGCTGCCAGCGTCCGGGGTTCGCCTCGATCGGGTTCGGCCGGTGCAGCGGCCGGATCGCCCCGGCGCGGGCCGGCTGACGCGCGGCCGTTCGCCTTGCCCCCCTCGCTTGTGACAGATTGGGGTGCGAGGCTTGGGTAGACTTCGAATGCAACCCCGGCCGTCGCGGCCGGTCCGGGCGGCCGGCCGGGGCGCAGCATGCAATGCGGAGAGGGCTTGTGAATCAAACGCGGAAGGGCGGCCAGGGAGAATACGGGCTCGAAGGCCGCGTGGCCGTGGTCACGGGCGGCAGCAGCGGCATCGGGGCGGCGACCGCGAGGCGGCTCGCGGCCGCCGGCGCTCGCGTGGTCGTGGGCTACAACGCCGGGCGCGACAGGGCGGAGCAGCTCGTGAGCGAGCTTGCCGGCGACGGCCACCTGCCGGCGCATATCCCGATGGAGGACAGCACGAAGATCGTGGCCGCCGCCGACCTCGTCCGGACCCGGCTCGGCCGCGCGGACGTGCTGATCAACTCCGCGGGCGTCACGCGCGCGGTGACCCATGCCGACCTCGACGGGCTCGACGATGCCACCTTCGACCGGATTCTGACCACCAACGTGCGGGGACCGTTCTCGACCATCCGGGCCTTCGCGCCGCTGCTTCGTGCCGGCGGCGACGGCGTGGTCGTGAACCTGTCGTCGATCTCCGCGACCACGGGTCTCGGCAGCAGCATCGCCTACTGCGCCTCCAAGGCCGCGGTGGACACGATGGGCCTGTCGCTCGCGCGGGTGCTGGCGCCCGAGGTGCGGGTCCTGACCGTCTCGCCGGCCGCGGTCGCGACCGACTTCGTGCCGGGAAGGGGACGCGAGGGGGTGGAGAGGCAGGCCGCCTCCACGCCGCTCAAGATCGTCACGGAACCCGACGACGTGGCCCTTGCGATCCTGGCCGGCATCACGCATCTGCGCCTGACCACCGGAAGCACCATCGTCGTCGACGGCGGCAGGCATCTTTGACCACGCTCCGAATGAGGAGGCAGCCATGAACGTTCATACGACGCCCGTATCCAGCGAGGTGGTCCCTTCGCCCCGCGACGGTTCGATCGCCTACATGACCGGATTCGGGAACTCGTTCGCCACCGAAGCGGTGCCCGACGCGCTGCCGATCGGCCGCAACTCGCCGCAGAAGGCGCCCCTCGGCCTCTACGCCGAGCAACTGTCCGGCTCCGCCTTCACGGCGCCGCGTCACTCCAACAAGCGGACCTGGTTCTACCGCATCCGCCCCTCGGTGAAGCACGGGCGCGGTTTCCGGCAGGTGGACGCGGGCCTCATCCGCACCGCTCCGTGCCGCGACGAAAGCGATCTGCCGATCGCCCAGATGCGCTGGCGTCCGATCGCGATCCCGAACGAGCCCTGCAACTTCCTCACCGGCTTGAGGACCATGTGCACCGGCGGCGACGTCTACATGCAGGCGGGCATGGCGAGCCACGTCTATGTCGCTAACCAGTCCATGGGGGACGATTATTTCTATAACGTCGACGGCGAGTTGCTGCTGGTGCCGCAGGAGAACAGCATCCGCGTTTTCACCGAATGTGGCATTCTCGACGCCGGCCCGGGCGATATCGTCGTCGTGCCCAAGGGCATGAAGTTCAAGGTGGACCTCCCCAACGGTCCGGCCCGCGGCTATGTGTGCGAGAATTACGGCTCCTATCTGACCCTGCCCGAGCGCGGGCCGATCGGCGCCAATTGCCTCGCCAATCCCCGCGATTTTCTCACGCCGGTCGCAGCCTACGAGGACAAGGAGCGGCCCTGCCGCCTGTTCGTCAAGGCGCTGGGGCGGCTCTACCAGACCGACCTGCCGCAATCGCCGTTGGACGTCGTCGCCTGGCACGGCAATTTCGCCCCGGTGAAATACGATCTGAGGCGCTTTTCCCCGGTCGGCTCGGTGCTGTTCGACCATCCCGATCCGTCGATCTACACGGTCCTGACCTCGGCGTCGGACACGCCCGGCACCGCCAACGTGGACTTCGTCATCTTCCCCGAGCGGTGGATCGTGATGGAGAACTCGTTCCGTCCGCCGTGGTACCACATGAACGTGATGAGCGAGTTCATGGGCCTGGTCTACGGCGTTTACGACGCCAAGCCCGGCGGCTTCGTTCCGGGTGGCATGAGCCTCCACAACGCGCTGGTCGCGCACGGTCCCGATGCCGAGGCGTTCGAGAAGGCCTCCAACAAGACGCTGCAGCCGGAGAAGCTGTCGGGGACGATGGCCTTCATGTTCGAAACGCGCTTCCCGCTGAGCCCCACCGCCTATGCGTCGAGCCTCGACCTGATGGACGGCGCGTATCCGGATTGCTGGGACGGGGTCGAACGCAAGTTCGCCCCGGTCTGAGCAGGCACCCGGCGGCTTTCGAGGAGTCCGGCAACGTCCCGATGAGGAAAAATCGTTTCTCCGTGGCGCCGATGATGGATTGGACGGACCGGCACTGCCGTCTGTTCCATCGCCAGCTTACGCGCCACGCGCTGCTCTACACCGAGATGGTGACGACCGGCGCGGTGCTGCACGGCGACCGCGCGCGGCTGATCGGCTTCGATCCGGCGGAGCAGCCGGTGGCCCTGCAACTCGGCGGCTCCGATCCGGCGGCGCTGGCGCGCTGCGCCCGGATCGCCGCCGACTTCGGCTATGTCGAGGTCAATCTCAACGTCGGGTGCCCCTCCGACCGCGTGCAGGAGGGCCGCTTCGGTGCCTGCCTCATGGCGGAACCCCGGCTCGTGGGCGAATGCGTGGCGGCGATGAAGGCCGCGGTCGCGATCCCGGTCACGGTGAAGTGCCGCATCGGCATCGACGAGCAGGACCCGGAAGAGGCGCTCGACGCGCTCGCCGGCGCCGCGCGGGCGGGCGGAGTCGATGCGCTGATCGTGCATGCGCGCAAGGCGTGGCTGAAAG
>CAZZCV010000013.1:21038-70031 GCA_964653225.1 uncultured Rhodoplanes sp.
CTGAAAGGGCTTTCGCCGAAGGAGAACCGCGACATCCCGCCGCTCGACTACGACCGGGTCTACCGGCTGAAGGCCGCGCATCCCGACCTGCCGGTGATCGTCAATGGCGGCGTGCCGTCGGTGGAGGCCGCGCGCGAGCACCTCGCCCGTGTCGACGGCGTGATGATGGGGCGCGCCGCCTACCAGGAGCCGTGGCGGCTGCTCGCGGTCGATCCGCTGCTGTTCGGCGAGCCCGCGCCGCATGCGGGCGTCAAGGACGCCGTGCGGGCGCTTCTGCCCTCCATCGAACGCGAACTGGCCCGCGGCGTGCGGCTGCACGCCATCACCCGCCACATGCACGGCCTGTTCCACGCGGTGCCCGGCGCGCGCGCCTTCCGCCGCCACCTGGCGACCGAGGCGGTCAGGCCCGGCGCATGCGCGGCGGTTCTGGCAGAGGCGCTGGCGCTGGTGGTGGACAGGCCGGCCGAATTGTCCCACACCGCCGCGGCGTAGCCTCATCTTCCGCCGGTCGCATCCGGCAATCCCCGCGGAGACAAATCCATGTTCGGCGTCCCGCTCGGCGAACTGGCGGTGCTCGCGGCCGCGATCGTGGCCGGCGGAATCGTCACCGGCATGCTGGCGGGCATCTTCGGCGTCGGCGGCGGCGCGGTCATCGTCCCCGTGCTGTACGAGATCTTCCGCGTGCTCGACGTTCCGGAGGAGGTCCGCATGCAGCTCTGCGTCGGCACCTCGCTCGCGATCATCCTGCCGACGGGGCTCCGCTCGTTCCTGATCCATCGCGCCCGCGGCAACCTGCCGCTCGACATCCTGCGGGTCTGGGCGCCGCCGATCGCGCTCGGAATCCTGACCGGCGCCGCGATTGCGGGCTTCGCACCGAGCTGGGTGTTCAAGGTGGCCTTCATCGTCGTCACCGGCCTGATCGCCCTGCGCATGTTCTTCGGCAGCGAGAGCTGGCGGCTGGGCGACACGCTGCCGGGCCTGCCGCTGATGCTGTTCTACGGCTACATCATCGGGCTTTATTCGGCTTTCATGGGGGTCGGCGGCGGTGCGGTGTCCACGCTGATCCTGATGCTCTATGGCGTCGCGATTCACGCCGCGGTCGGCATTTCCGCAGGAGTCGGCGTGATCATCGCGGCCGCGGGCACGCTGGGATTCATCATCGCGGGCTGGCCGCAGCAGGCGTTGATGCCGCCGCTGTCGCTCGGCTTCGTCTCGCTGATCGGGTTCATGCTGATGGCGCCGATCACCACCACGGTCGCGCCTTACGGCGCGCGACTCGCGCACCGGCTGCCCAAGCGCAAGCTCGAAATCCTGTTCGGGCTGTTCCTGACCGCGGTGGCGATCCGCTTCACGGCGAGTCTGCTGTGAGCCTGGTCAGGGGTGGCCGCGCATCTGCAGCCGGTCGCCGCGCACCTCCCAGCTTTCCAGCCGGTTGAGGAAGCTCATGCCGAGCAGGCTCGTGCGCAGCGCGCCGGGCTGGGCGATCAGCGCGGGCACTGCGCGCTCCTCGATGCTGCCCACGGCGAGGCGGTCGAGCGTGACCGAGGCCGCGCGGGTGCGGCCGTTGGCGGTGTCGACGGCCACGTCGTAGCTCAGAACCTCGATCGGCAGACCCGCGGCCTTGGCGTCGGCCTGGGTCAGCACCACGGCGCTCGCCCCGGTGTCGAGCACCATCGCAACCCGTACGCCGTTGACCAGAGCCGCCACCTGGAAATCACCGGCGCGGCCGCGCACGACCTCGACGCTGTGGGCGCTGCGCACCGCCGCGCGTCCGGGGATCAGTTCCGCCATCACGCGGTCGGCCACGGCCTGAATCTCCCTGCGGTGGGTGTAGCCGACCATCAGCACCAGCCCGATCAGGGTCCAGATCGCGGCGGCCTTGAGCGCCTGGAGGAAGCGGCCGCGGAACATCACGATCACGGCGCTGCCGATGAACGCGACCAGCGCGAGTTTCATGGACAGCGAGGCGAAATCGCCGCTCGCGAGGCCGGCCACCGTTCCGGAATCGTGGTTGGCGATCAGCAGCAGGAGGGCTGCGCCGAGGCCGATCAGCAGGAGCCAGAGCATCGGGTCCCGTCTCTCATCCGGCGGTGGCGGGCGACGCTGGGGGGAAGGCGGCCGAGAGCCGCGCCGGCAGCGCTGCCATGATGCGCTCGCGCTCGCGGTCGGCAAGCCCGCTCCAGGCGGCGATCTCGTCGCGCGTGCGACCGCAGCCGCGGCACAGCCCCGTGGCCTCGTCGAGGATGCAGACGTTGATGCACGGAGTCCTGATCGCGGCCATCGCTGGAATCGACTGTTCGTCCCAAAATAGGTGCGCAGCCGCGGAAGGCAATATTGCGACGGGACGCGCGTTCAGCCGCGCATCCGGAACAGCGAGCGCATGCCCTTGCCCTGGCCGACCGGGTTGTCGGAGGGCTGGATCGAGGGCGCGGGCTCGGCGAGCGGCGGCAGCGCGGCCATGACGCGCTCCGGCGGGAAGGTGGCGATCAGCTCGGTCCCGATCCGCAGCTTGGATTTCAGTGTGAAGGTGCCGCCGTGCATGTCCACCAGGCTTTTGGCGATCGGCAGGCCGAGCCCCGCGCCCTGTTCGGCGGACTTGATGGCGTTCGAGCCCTGGCCGAACGACGAAAGCACCACCGGGATCTCCTCGTCGGGGATGCCGGGGCCGGTGTCCTTGACGCTCATGTATTGCCCGCCCGCCGCGGTCCAGCCGACCTTGAGCCAGATCTCGCCGCCCGAGGGCGTGAACTTGATCGCGTTCGACAGCAGGTTCAGGCAGATCTGGCGGAGTGCACGCTCGTCGGCCCACAGCCGTGGCAGGTCTTCCTCGAACACGTTGTGGATGGTGATGCCGCGGTTCTGCGCGCGCAGCTTCAGCAGGTGGTGGCAGTCCTCCACCACCACAATCAGCGACACCGGCTCCTCGTTCAGCTCGTAGCGGCCGGCCTCGATGCGGGAGAGGTCGAGGATCTCGTTGATCAGGCCGAGCAGGTGCTGGCCGGAGACATGGATGTCGTTGGAATAGTCCTTGTATGCCGGCACCGCATGGGTGCCGAAGATCTCGCCCTTCATCACCTCGGAGAATCCGAGGATGGCGTTGAGCGGCGTGCGCAGTTCGTGGCTCATCTGCGCGAGGAACTGGGACTTGGCGATGTTGGCGCCCTCGGCCCTGCGGCGCGCGTCGTCCGAGACCGCCTTGGCCTGCTCTAGCTCGCCGATCAGCGCATCCTTCTCGGCGCGCGCCACCATCGTCGCCAGCATGGTCGAATAGAGCCGGTGCGCGAGCAGGGCGAAGTAGCACTGCGCGGCGATCGCCATCACCGCGAGGATCGTATTGTGCAGGTCGCCCTGAAGCGCGAAGTTCAGCGACACCGCCGCCGTGACCGGGATGGTGGCGGCGAACACCGCGATCGGCAGGCTCGAGGCCATCATGCTCGACATCGCCACCACCATCAGCATGACGAACAGCATGAAGGTGCTGGAGCCGGCGTCGATCCCGACCGGATGGATCAGGTTGTACATCCAGGCGAGGCCGTAGAAGAGGTCGAGCAGGATGAAGCGCAGCCGCCAGCGGCGGATGTCCACCTCGTTCTGGGGCTCGGACAGGAACTGGCGGCACTTGGTGACGATGATGGCGTGGATCACCAGCACCGAGGCGGTCCAGACGCCGGCCATCATCGCGCCGGTCCAAAGGCTGGACAGGAAGCCCACGGTGCCCACCAGCAGCAGGATCACCAGCGAGGCGGACAGCCGGTTCTCCGCGAACTGGCGCAGCAGCTCGTAGTCGAAGGCGACGCGGGTGCCGGTGGTCGAGGTCAGGCGGTCGCGCGCCTCCCGCACGCGCTGCGCGGCGAGGCGACGGCGCTTGGCCGCCGGCTTCTCGCTCGGCATCGGAATCTCGGATTGTTCTGTCACGCTCACGCCAACGCCACCCGAACCCTGGAAAACGGGTTAAGCTCGCGCAAAATCCTTAAGGGCTGGCTTAGAGCGCCCCGCAAAAACGTGGTTAACGGAGAGTGGCGATGAAGCTCTATGACGGCGGACGCGCGCCCAACCCGCGGCGGGTGCGGGTGTTTCTCGCGGAAAAGGGCGTCGAGGTGCCGGTCGAGCCGGTCGACCTTGGCGCGATGGCGCATCGTTCGGCGGCGTTCACGGCCGTCAATCCGTTGCAGCGGCTGCCCGCTCTTGAGCTGGACGACGGCACCGTCATCACGGAGTCCATCGCGATCTGCCGTTATTTCGAGGCGCTGCACCCCGCGCCTCCGCTGTTCGGGAGCGATCCGAAGGAGACGGCGATTATCGAGATGTGGGAGCGGCGCATCGAGTTTCACCTGCTCGCCACGGTGGCGAACGTGTTCCGCCATACCCATCCGGCGATGAAGGAGATGGAGGTGCCCCAGGTGCCGGCATGGGCGGAGGCCAACAGGCCGCGCGTCGCGGCGTTCCTCGACCTTTTGGATCGCGAACTGGCGGGCCGGCGGTACGTCGCGGGCGATCGCTTCACCGTCGCCGACATCACCGGCATGGTCGCCGTCGATTTCATGAAATGGGCGCGGCTGCCGGTGTCCGACGATCTCGCCCATGTGCAGCGCTGGCACGCGGACGTGGCCGCGCGGCCGAGCGCGGGAGCATGACCATGCGGCTGACCTTCGTGGGCTCGGGCGATGCCTTCGGCTCCGGCGGCCGTTTCAACACCTGCTTCCGGATCGAGGCCGGAGGCGCGACCATCCTGCTCGACTGCGGCGCATCCTCGCTGGTCGCGCTCAAGGCGCAGGCCATCGACGCGAATTCGATCGACGGCGTGCTGCTGACCCATCTGCACGGCGATCACTTCGGCGGCCTGCCGTTCTTCCTGCTCGACGCCCAGCATGTCGCCCGCCGCGAGACGCCGCTGATCATCGCCGGACCGCCCGGCACCCGCCCGCGGCTCGATGCCGCGATGGAGGTGTTCTTTCCGCGCTCCAGCGGGACGAAGTGGCGGTTTCCTCTTCAGGTCGTCGAGATATCACCGGGCGTGCCGGACGAGTTTCTCGGCTTCGCGGTCCGCACCGCCGAGGTCGTCCACCAGTCCGGCGCGCCCTCGACCGCGGTGCGGCTGGCCTGCGCGGGCCGGGTTCTGGCCTATTCCGGCGATACCGAATGGACCGATGCGCTTGTTCCCATCGCCGACGGGGCCGATCTCCTCGTCGTGGAATGTTATGAATACGAACAGGACCGCTCGGGGCACCTGAGCCTGCGTAAGCTGATCGAGAAGCGGCGCGACCTGCGCGCGAAGCGCATCGTGCTCACGCATATGAACCCGTCCATGCTGGCGCGCGCCGCGGAGGCCGAACGCCATGGATTTCTCGTGGCCCATGACGGGCTCGTGCTCGATGTCTGAACACGCGCATCGAGTCCTCCGGGCGCGCGGCTGAACGGCCGTTCAGCCGCAATTCTGCGCCGTTTCTGCTGTCCAAGCGTTACACTGTGCCTCGATTCTGAAACCGCCGCTTGGACCGCGCGCGGCCACGGGGAGATCGCGATGCGACGCTGGATGCTGACGCTGGGGATGATGGCGCTGTGGTGCTGGAGTCTTGCGCCTGCGTCCGCCCAGCAGCCGCCGCAGACCGAGCCGCGCATCGCGCTGGTGATCGGCAACGCGAATTATGGGAAGGGGCCGCTGCCGACGGCGCTCAACGACGCGGGGCTGGTGGCGGAGGCGCTGCGCAGCATCGGCTTCGAGATCGTGGAGGGAGCCGACCTCGGCCAGCCCGACATGGTCCGCACCTTCCGCGAATTCCTCGCAAAGCTCGAGGCCGCCGGCCCCGAGGCGCTCGCGGTCGTCTATTTCTCCGGTCACGGCCTCGCCTTCGAGGGCGACAACTTTCTCGTCGCGTCCGACGCGCGGCTCGAGCGCGAGAGCGACGTCGCCATGGAGGCGGTGCGGCTGTCTGACCTGATGCGCGCGCTGGCCGAGACCCCGGCGCGTGCCCGCGTGATGATCGTCGATGCGTCGCGGCCGCTGCCGTTCAAGCCGCGCGGGCAGGGGCTCGCGCCGGGCCTCGCCGCCGTGGACGCGCCCGACGAGATGATGGTCGCCTATGCCTCGGCCCCCGGCACGGTCGCGCCGGACGGGCAGGGGCCGTATGGGGCTTATGCCACCGCCATCGCCGAGATGGTGCGCGCGCCCGGCCTCGACCTCGACGCCGTGTTCACGCGCATCCGCACCCGCACGCACCAGCTCACCGAGGGCCGGCAGACGCCGTGGCAGGTGTCGGCGCTCGGCGAAGCCATCGAACTGGTGCCGGCCGAGGCCGCGACCGTGGCCAACGTGCCGCCGCCTCCGCCGCCGCGCGCGGTGCGTCCGATGCGCGAGCTTTCGCCGGAGGAGGCTTACGCGCTCGCCATCGAACAGGACACGCTTGCCGGCTATGTCGGCTTCGTGGAGGCTTACCCGCGCCATGCCTATTCGGCGCGCGTGTGGGCGATCATCCGAGCGCGCCGCGAGGCGTTGGCCTGGATGCGCGCGCGACAGATGGATACGCCGCCGTCCTACTGGACCTATCTGCGCCGCTATCCCAACGGCATCTATGCGTTCGACGCCGAGCGGCGGCTGCGCCGGCTGTCGGCGCCGTTCGCGCCGCCGCCGCAGGGCTTCGCGATGGTCGAGTTCGACGACGTGCCGCTGCCGCTGGCCGGCGAGCCCATGGACTACGTCACGGTCTACGAGCCCGGCCCGCCGCCGCCGCGCATGCTGATCGAACCGCCGCCGGCGTTCTTCTCCCGTCTGCCACCGCCCCCGCCGCGGGCTCCGCGGCCGGATCGCGGACCCTCGATCCTGCCGCTGCTCGCAGTGCCGCTGGCGGCGCTGCCGCTGCTGGCTCCCGCGCCACGGCGCGAGCGCCGGGACATCCGGCCCGGCGACCGCCGGCCGGGCGAGCGCAGGCCGGGGAGCGTGCAGCCGCGCGGCGCTTCGCCGGCGACCGCGCCCGCTGCCGTCTCGCCATCCAGCGTGACGCCGCAACAGCGGGGCCCGAGGCCAGGTGCGGTCGCGCCGCCGCCGTCCGTTACGCCGGGAGCGGTCCCGTCCCGGACCGTTCCTCCGCAGGCCGGCCGGCCCGGCGCCATCCAGCCCCAGCCGCAGCGTCCGGGCGCGATCCCGCAGCCGGGTCCGCGCGTGCCGGGACAGCCCGCGGCTCCCGCGCCAACCGCTGCGCCGGCGCAGCCGGCCGCACCTGCCGCCAACGTCCCGGCGGGCCGGCGCTTCGACCAGCAGCGGTCGCTGGGCTCGCGGCCGCCTGCGGTCAACGACCGGCGGCCCGCGACCGGCCAGCCGCCGCTGGGCGTGGAGCGCCGTCCGCCGCCGGCCGGTGCGCCGCGGCCTCCGGCGGTGAACCGCGTTCCGCCGCCGGCCCGTCCGGCTGTCGCGCCGCGCCCGCCGTCTTCATCCCCGCCGCCTTCGCAGTTCGAGCGCCGGCCGGCCGGCGCTCCGCCGCCGGGGATGCGGCCAGGACCGGCCATGCAGGCCCCGCCGGCTGCGCGTCCGGCACCGCCGGCGATCCGTCCGGCTCCGCCCATGGCAAGGCCGGCACCGCCTCCGCCCGCAGCCCGGCCCGCACCTCCGCCCGTGCGTCCGGCCCCGCCGGCTGCGGCGCGCCCTGCGCCACCGCCGCCGGCCGCGCGGCCGGCTCCGCCGCCGCCCCGGCCGGCAGCGGCTCCCCCATCCAGAGCGCCGGGCTGCCCGCCGGGCAAGTCGATGCGCAACGTGGGCGGCCGGCCGACCTGCGCCTGATGTCCGAAAAGCGAACGGCGGCGCGAGGCTGCGCCGCCGTTCGCGTTGCGTCCGTTCGTTCCGGTCAGCGGTCGAGCCGTGCGATCAGGCTCGACGTGTCCCAGCGGCCGCCGCCCATCTTCTGCACCTCGGAATAGAACTGATCGACCAGCGCGCTGACCGGCAGGTGCGCGCCGTTGCGCCGCGCCTCGGCGAGGCAGATCGACAGGTCCTTGCGCATCCAGTCCACGGCGAAGCCGAAGTCGAACTTGCCCGTGGTCATGGTCTTGTGGCGGTTCTCCATCTGCCAGGACTGCGCCGCGCCCTTGGAGATGGTCTCGATCAGCGCCTCCACGTCGAGGCCCGCCTTCTTGGCGAAGTGGATGCCCTCGGCCAGCCCCTGCACCAGACCGGCGATGCAGATCTGGTTGACCATCTTGGCGAGCTGGCCGGAGCCCGAGGAGCCGAGCAGCTTGCACATGCGCGCGTAGGAGGCGATCACTTTCTCGGCGCGCGCGTAAGGATCGGCGTCGCCGCCGCACATCACCGTGAGCACGCCGTTCTCGGCGCCGGCCTGTCCGCCCGACACCGGCGCGTCCACGAAGTCGAAACCGCGCTTCTTCGCCTCCGCGTAAAGCTGGCGCGCGACCTCGGCCGAGGCCGTCGTGTGATCGACGAACACAGCGCCCTTCTTCATGCCGGCATAGGCGCCGTTCGCGCCGAGCGTGACCTCGCGCACGTCGTTGTCGTTGCCGACGCACATCATCACGAAGTCCTGGCCCTCGGCGGCCTCCTTCGGAGTCGCGGCGGCCTTGCCGCCGAACTGCGCGGCCCACTTGTCGGCCTTGGCAGCGCCGCGGTTGTAGACCGTGACCTCGTGGCCGCCCTTGGTCTTGAGGTGCCCGGCCATCGGATAGCCCATCACGCCCAGTCCAAGAAAAGCAACCTTCGCCATCGTCGTCCTCCCTGCAAGCCGCCCCTGGTTCGAAGGATCGTCATTGCGACGGCCCCGGCCTTGCGTCAACTGCGATATTGAGGGCGTTGACCCGCCCGGACCTGTCCTTATGGTGTCCCGTAGAATATTTCGAAGGAACGCCAGGAATGCCCGCCACCAAGGAGCAAGTGCTGGACGCCCTCGCAAGGGTCGCGGGCCCCGACGGCACGCCGCTGCCACAGACCGGCACGCTCTCGGAGATCGTGGCGGGCGACAAGGTGTTCTTCTCGATCAGCGTGGACGCGGGCGCGGTGCAGGCCTGGGAGCCGGTGCGCAAGCGCGCCGAGGACGCGGTGAAGGCGATCCCCGGCGTGACCTCGGCTCTGGTGGCGCTGACCGCCGAACGCAAGGCCGGCGCGCCGGGTTCTGCGCGTCCGCCGCAGGCGGCACCCGCGGGAGCCGCGCGCGGTCGCGGCCATGCGCACGGTCCGGGTCACGCTCACGGTCAGGGCCAGCCGCAAGGGCCGACCGGCGTGCCGGGCGTCGCCTCGATCATCGCGGTCGCCTCCGGAAAAGGTGGTGTTGGCAAGTCCACCACCGCGATCAACCTGGCGCTGGCGCTGCGCGACCTCGGCCTCAAGGTCGGCGTGCTCGACGCCGACATCTACGGCCCCTCGCTGCCCAAGCTGCTCGCGATCCGCGAGAAGCCGGAGACCATCGGCGGCACGCGGCTCAGGCCGATCGAGCGCCATGGCCTGACCGTCATGTCGATCGGATTCCTGATCGAGGAAGAGACGCCGATGATCTGGCGCGGCCCGATGGTCATGTCGGCGCTGACCCAGATGCTGCGCGAGGTGGAATGGGGCACGCTCGACGTGATGGTGGTGGACATGCCGCCGGGCACCGGCGACGCCCAGCTCACCATGGCGCAGCAGGTGCCGCTGCGGGGCGCGGTGATCGTGTCCACGCCGCAGGATCTGGCGCTGATCGACGCGCGTCGCGGCATCGCCATGTTCAAGCGCGTCAACGTGCCGGTGCTCGGGATCGTCGAGAACATGAGCACCTTCATCTGCCCGAAGTGCGGCGAGCGCTCCGACATCTTCGGCCACGGCGGTGCGCGTCACGAGGCCGAGCGGCTCGGCGTGCCGTTCCTCGGCGAAATCCCTCTTGAAATGACGATCCGCGAAACCTCGGACGCCGGCCTGCCGATCGTGGCGACGAAGCCGGACAGCCCGCAGGCCGGGGCTTATCGGGCGATCGCGGAGCGGGTGCGCGACAGCCTGTCGGGTACGCCCGGCCGCGCCGCGCCGAAGATCGTGATCGAGGATTGAGGCCGCCCGCGGCCCCGCGGCTTTAGACTTCTTGCGATGAGGCTTGGCGGCTCCGTTCTCCCGGTTTCGCTTTTCCGGGTTGGGGATTGCCCGTAAACTGCCGGAATCGAGCGGCCACCGCTTCCGTTCAAGAGGATCGATCCATGAAACGTCGTCAGTTCCTGAAGGCCGCGGGCGTGGGCCTTGCCGGAACCGCGGTCGCCGCCCCTGCCGTCGCGCAGTCGACGCCCGAGGTGAAGTGGCGTCTCACGTCGAGCTTTCCGAAGTCGCTCGACACGCTCTGGGGCGCGTCGGAGACGCTGGCCCGCTATTGCGCGGAGGCCAGCGACGGCCGCTTCCAGATCCAGACCTTCGCCGCGGGCGAGATCGTGCCGGGCCTGCAGGCGCTCGATGCGGTGTCCACCGGCAACGTCGAGATGTGCCACACCGCGTCCTATTATTATTTCGGCAAGGACCCGACCTGGGCGATGTTCACCGCCGTGCCGTTCGGCCTCAACACGAGGCAGATCAACGCCTGGTTCTACGAGGGCGACGGCATGAAGCTGATGAACGAGTTCGCCGGAAAGGTGAACGTGCATGCGCTGGTCGGCGGCAACACCACGGCGCAGATGGGCGGCTGGTTCCGTCGCGAGATCAGGGAGGTCGGCGACCTCAACGGACTCAAGTTCCGTATTGCGGGGCTTGCGGGCCGCACCTTGCAGAAGCTCGGCGTGGTGCCGCAGCAACTCGCTGGCGGCGACATCTATCCGGCGCTGGAGCGTGGCACCATCGATGCGGTCGAATGGGTCGGGCCCTACGACGACGAGAAGCTCGGCCTGCAGAAGGTCGCGCGCTATTACTATTATCCCGGCTGGTGGGAGGGCTCTGCTGCGCTCCACTTCATGATCAACACGGCGAAGTGGAACGAGCTGCCGAAGGCCTATCGGGCGATCCTGACCGCGGCGGCGAGCCACGCCGGCATCGAGATGACCGCGCGCTACGACGCCCGCAACCCGCAGGCGTTGCGCAAGCTGATCGCGGGCGGCGCGCAGCTCCGGCCGTTCCCGATCCCGGTGCTGGAGGCCTGCCTGAAGGCCGCGAACGAGGTCTATGCCGAAGTCACGGCCGGCAACGCCGACTTCAAGAAGGTCTATGACAGCATGGTCGCGTTCCGGAACGAGGAGTATCTGTGGTGGCAGGTGGCCGAGTTCGGCTACGATTCTTTCATGATCCGCACCCGCACGCGCACCTGAGGGGCCGGTGGCATGGTGTTTCGAACCCCGGAGCGGATGCTCCGGGGTTCTTTTTTGGCGGCGCGCCGAATCTCGTAAGGTAAAGGCGGTCGCGACGGGTCGATGCACGGACCACAGGTGAACGCTCATGAAGCGCCGTGACTTCCTCAAGGCCGCGGGGACGGGCGCGGCCGGTGCCGCCGCCGCGGCGCCGGCGGTCGCACAATCGGCGCCCGAGCTGGTGTGGCGTCTGACCACGAGCTTTCCGCGTTCGCTCGACATCCTGCACGGCGGCGCCGAGCATTTCGCCCGGGCGGTGGCGGAGGCGACCGACAACCGCTTCCGCATCCAGGTGTTCGCGGCCGGCGAGGCCGCGCCCGCGTTTCAGGCTGCGGATGCGGTGCAGGGCGGCGCGGTCGAGATGGCGTTCACCGCTTCGTACTATTTCCTCGGCAAGGATCTGGCGTTCGCGCTGCCCAGCGCGGTGCCGTTCGGCCTGAACGCGCGGATGCAGAACGCCTGGCAGTATCACGGCGGCGGCATCGAGCTGATGAACGGCTTCTACGAACGCTTCAACATCCATGCTCTGCCCTGCGGCAACACCGGATGCCAGATGGCGGGCTGGTTCCGCCGCGAGATCAAGGAGCCCCGCGATCTCGACGGATTGAAATTCCGTGTCGGTGGATTCGCCGGCCGCGTGCTCGGCAAGCTCGGCGTGCAGCCGGCGCAGGTTCCGGCGGGCGAGATTCTCGCGGCGCTGGAGAAGGGCGCGCTCGATGCGGTGGAATGGATCGGGCCGCACGACGACGAGAAGCTCGGCTTCCACAAGGCCGCGCCGTTCTACCACTATCCCGGCTGGTGGGAGGGCGGCACGCAGATCCACCTGTTCACCAATCTGGAGCGCTGGAATGCGCTGCCGCCGGCCTACCGCGCCGCGGTGCGCCATGCGGCCGACGCCACCAATCTCTGGGTCACGGCGCGCTACGATGCGCTCAATCCCGCTGCGCTCAAGCGGCTTCTGGTTGCGGGGGCGCAACTGCGGCCGTTTCCGCCGGCGGTGCTGGATGCGTGCCTGAAGGCCGCGAACGAGGTCTACGCGGAGATTTCCGCGGCCAACTCCGGCTTCAAGACGATCTGGGACAATATGCTGGCGTTCCGCAACGACCAGTATCTGTGGTGGCAGGTGGCCGAATACACCTACGACACATTCATGATCCGCACCCGGCCGCGTGGCTGATGTCGGCCCGGCTCAATTGAATTTGGGCGGCCCAAAATCCGGCGGCGGCACGTCGAGGCCGGGCAGGTTGCGAAGCTGCTCCTCGACCTTGGCCGGATCGACGGCCGGGGGCTTCGACAGCATGAAGGTCACGCTCTGCGGGAACGCGATCAGGATCGCGACCAGCAGCAGCTGCAGCCCGAGCCAGGGGATCGCGCCGAGATAGATGTCCCTGGTGCGCACCGAGGGTGGCGCGATGCCGCGCAGGTAGAACAGCGCGAAGCCGAACGGCGGGTGCATGAAGCTGGTCTGCATGTTGGCGCCGAGCAGAACGCCGAACCAGATCAGGTTGATGTCGAGCTTCTCCGCGGCCGGCGCCAGCAGCGGGATGATGATGAAGGCGATCTCGAAAAAATCGAGGAAGAACGCCAGCAGGAACACGAAGATGTTGACGAAGATCAGGAAGCCGGTCGTTCCGCCGGGCAGCGAGGTCAGCATGCCCTCGACCCATTCCTTGCCGCCGACGCCCTGGAAGACGAGGCTGAACACGCGCGCGCCGATCAGGATGAACACCACCATCGCGGTGATCCGCATGGTGGAGGACATGCCCTCATAGAGCAGCGGCCAGGTCAGCCGCCGGTTCAGCGCCGCCAGCAGCAGCGCGCCGACCACGCCCATCGCGCCGGCCTCGGTCGGCGTCGCAAGCCCCATCAGGATGGTGCCGAGCACGAGAAAGATCAGGATCAGCGACGGCACCATGCCGCGGATGCAGCGCCACGCCAGCGCCCAGCCATGCAGCGTGCGGGCCTCCGGCGGCAGCGCCGGCACGTCCTGCGGCCGCACCAGGCTGAGCAGCGCCACATAGCCCGCGAACAGCGCGACCTGGATGATGCTCGGCCCGATCGCGCCGAGATACATGTCGCCGACCGAGCGGCCGAGCTGGTCGGCCAGAACGATCAGCACCAGCGACGGCGGGATGAGCTGCGTGATGGTGCCAGAGGCCGCGATCACGCCGGTGGCGTGGCGCACGGAATAGCCATAGCGCATCATCACCGGCAGCGAGATGATGCCCATCGCGATCACCGAGGCCGCGACCGTGCCGGTGATCGCGCCGAGCACGGCGCCGACCAGGATCACGGCGTAGGACAGCCCGCCGCGCAGCGAGCCGAACAATTGCCCGAAGCCCTCCAGCAGGTCCTCGGCCAGTCCGCAGCGTTCGAGGATCGAGCCCATCAGCGTGAAGAACGGGATCGCGAGCAGCAGGTCGTTGGAGATGACCGAATAGAGCTGGAACGTCAGGTTGCCGAGAAAGTCTGTCCGGATCAGCCCCAGCTCGATGCCCACGAAGCCGAAGAACAGCCCGACCGCGGCGAGCGAAAACGCGGCCGGATAGCCGATGACCAGGAACACCACCAGCCCCGCGAACATCAGCGGAGCCATGTTGTGTGTGACGAAGGCGATCATTGCATCGGCTTTTCGTAGACGTGCTCGCGCCTGTATCCGATGGTCAGCGCGGCCACGCACTTGATGATCTCGGACACGCCCTGCAGGGCGACCAGTGCGAAGCCCAGCGGCAGGAGGAGCTTCACGGGCCAGCGGACCATTCCGCCGGCGTTGCCCGAGGTCTCGCCGGAATGCCAGGCCTCCACGAACCAGGGCCAGGTGAAGGCAATCAGGACGATGCACATCGGCATCAGGAAGAAGATCGCGCCCAGAAGGTCGATCCAGATCCGCGTGCGGTCGCCGACCCAGCCGTAGAACAGGTCGACCCGCACGTGCTCGTTGACCTTCAGCGTCCAGGCCGCGCCGAGCAGCACGATGACGGCGAACATGTACCACTGGCCTTCGAGGAAGGCGTTCGAGTTGTTGCCGTACCAGGTGACCAGGGTCTGGATGCCGCCGAGGAAATGGTGCTCGCGGCTGAGCTGGATCAGTCCGTTGATGCCGTAGCGGAACGCGGCGTTCGCGGCGCTGAGCAGGGCTGCGAGGAGCACGAACACGATGGCGACGACGCCGAGCTTACGGTTGAGCGCGTCGATCGCGCGGCTGACGGTCAGCAGGCCCCTCAAGCATCCCTCCCGGCCTGCATTCCCCCAGACCCCGGCGGCCGCAGCTAATCCGAGCGCCGTGGCAGCCGTCAATCGAAAGTTCGGCCGCCCGCGCGCCGTGGCACGTCATGAGGCGGTCGTGGCGTCGCCGGTCAGGTTCCGGCGGCGCACGGCCTCGCGGTGCAGCGTATAGAGGCCGCTGCCCACGATCAGCGCCGCGCCGACCATCGCCCAGGTGTCTGGCACCTCCGCGAACACCAGATATCCGGCGGTGGCCGAGGTGAGAAGATAGCTGTAGCGGAACGGCGCCACCACGGAGAGATCGACGCCGCGGAAGCCGGCGGCCATCAGGTAGATCGCGATGCCCACGAACACCGCTGCGACGAACAGCTTGACGAGATCGTCCGGTGCGATCGCGCGCCATTCCTCGGTCGCGCCCGACAGCCCGCCGAACAGCGTGATCGCGACCGCGCCCCAGAAGGCGATCACCAGCGTCGGCACCGATCGGTCGATGCGCCGGGTCTGGATTTCGCGAAATGCCGCGAACAGCGCCGAGCCCGCCGCCACCAGCGCCCAGACGTCGAAGGTCGAGGGCGCGGGCTTGATGATGATCAGCGCGCCCGCAAAGCCCACCGCGATCGCGGTCCAGCGCCGCCAGCCGACCGTCTCGCTGTAGACGAGCGCGGCCAGCGCCGTGATCAGCAGCGGGGCGATCTGGAGGATGGCGGCGAGATTGGCCATCGGCATATGCGCCAGCGCGGCGATGAAGCAGAACGTGGACAGGCCGTCGAACACCGAGCGGATGCCGAGCCGCAGGTCAAGCGCGCGGCGGATCTGGCCGGCGTGCCCGAAGGCGGCCACCGCCGCGCCAATCAGCAGAGCGCTGATGGCGCCGCGAACGAAGATCACCTCGCCGACGGGGTGATGCGCGAGGATCTGCTTCACCAGCGCGTCGTTGATCGAGTAGGCGGCCATGCAGCCGAGAATGGCGACGATGCCGCGCTGATTGGCGCTCCATGATGACAAGGCGGAGGCTCCCGGAAGGCAGGCGAGGAGGGATTCGGCGAAAACGGCCGGGCGAGACGGTTAGCCGCCGGTGACGCTCATGTGGCGCGACAGCGCGGGCCGTCGCTGGCGGCGGTCGATCACGAAATCATGGCCCTTCGGCTTGCGCGCGACCGCGGCTTCGACGGCGGCATCGAGCATGTCGTTGGACTCGGAGGCGCGCAGCGGGCCGCGCAGGTCCGCGGCGTCCTCCTGGCCCAGGCACATGTAGAGCGTGCCGGTGCAGGTGACGCGCACGCGGTTGCAGCTTTCGCAGAAGTTGTGCGTCATCGGCGTGATGAAGCCGAGCCGCCCGCCGGTCTCCTCGACCCGCACGTAGCGCGCCGGCCCGCCGGTCATGTAGTCGATCCCGGTCATGGTGAAGCGCTCGGCCAGCCGTGCCCGCGCCATCGACAGGGGCAGGTATTGCACCAGCCGCTCCTCGCCGACGTCGCCGAGCGGCATCACCTCGATCAGGGTCAGATCCATTCCCCTGCCATGCGCCCAGGACACCAGATCCGGCAATTCGTCCTCGTTGACGCCCTTGAGCGCCACCGCGTTGATCTTGACCTTGAGGCCCGCGGCCTGCGCGGCGTCGATGCCCGCCATCACCTTGTCGAGATCGCCCCAGCGGGTGATGGCGCGGAACTTGTCCGGATCGAGCGTATCGAGCGACACGTTGATGCGCTCCACGCCGCACTCCTTCAGCGCAACCGCATATCTGGCGAGCTGCGAGCCGTTGGTGGTCAGCGTCAGCTCGTCGAGCATGCCGCTCGACAGATGCCGCGACAGCGATTCCACCAGCGTCATGATCCCGCGCCGCACCAGCGGCTCTCCGCCGGTGAGCCGCAGCTTGCGCACGCCCTTGACCACGAAGGCGGTGCAGAGCCGGTCCAGCTCCTCCAGCGTCAGCAGGTTCGACTTCGGCAGGAACGCCATGTCCTCGGACATGCAGTAAACACAGCGGAAGTCGCAGCGGTCCGTGACCGACACCCGCAGGTAGGTGATCGCGCGCGCAAACGGGTCCACCAGCGGCCGGGGGGCGGTCGCGGGACGGTCGAGTTCGAGCGTGGGCGTGGAAGCAGCCATGTCTCTCCTGGGAGCCGCCGGATTGTGGCCGAAGGGTCGCAGCCGGTCCAGATCGCGTTTCCTGCTGCTATATATAAGCGGAATCGCGAGGTTTGGGAGACCGAAATGGCCGCAGAGTCCAGCACCCGCTCCGGGACCTCTCCCTGGCCGACCGAATTGCGGCTGGCGAAGGGGGGGAGGGCGCTGACCGTGACCTTCGACAATGGCGAGCGCGTCGAGCTTCCGGCCGAATACCTGCGCGTGACCAGCCCGAGCGCCGAGGTTCAGGGCCACGCGCCGGACGAGCGGAAGACCGTGCCCGGTAAGCGCGAGGTGGCGATCCTCGAGGTGCTGCCGGTCGGCAATTACGCGGTGCGGCTGGCGTTCGACGACCTGCATTCCACCGGCATCTACAGCTGGGATTACCTGCTGACGCTGGGTCGCGAGCACGACCGGCGGTGGCGCGATTATCTCGACGAACTGGCGGCCAAGGGCCTGTCGCGCGATCCGCCGCCGCGGACGAAGCACTGAGGGCGACCGCGGCGGGCCGCCCATGAAAAGGGCCGGCGCCGAGCCGGCCCTTGCAGATGCGCGCGGGGGCGGGTCTTTACTGCACGACCACGGTCGCGCCGATCCGCACCCTATTGTAGAGGTCCACGACGTCGTCGTTGGTCATGCGGAAGCAGCCGGATGACACCGCCTGTCCGATCGTCTCCGGCTCGTTGGAGCCGTGGATCCGGTAGAGCGTGGAGCCGAGATACATGGCGCGCGCGCCGAGCGGGTTCTCGACGCCGCCGGGCATGTGGCGTGGCAGGCCGGGCTGGCGCTTGAGCATCTGGGGCGGCGGCGTCCAGGACGGCCACTCGCGCTTGTCGGTGATGGTCTTGGTGCCCTTCCAGGTGAAGCCGACCCGGCCCACGCCGATGCCGTAGCGCAACGCGCTGCCGCCATCCTGGATCAGGTACAGCCGCCGTTCGGCGGTGTTGATGAGAATGGTGCCGGGCTTGTGGGTGCCGGTGTAGCTGACCGTGGTGCGCGGAACCGGCGAGGTGCCGAACAGGCTGTAACGCTTGCCGATCGGCGCGCCGCCGCTCAGCATCGTCTGCGGGTCGTCCGACTCCTGCGCGAGGGCCGGGGAGACAGAAAAGGCCAGGACGGGAGCAGACAGCACGAAAAACGCGGCGATCAGACGCGACAGCATTCACGGACTCCCGTGCGAATGGCTTTCAGGCGGAAGCAGGGCGTCCACAATGGTCACAGAACGCCGCGCAGGGCAACGGCCCTGCCGACCATCGGTCGCAGCCATTCACATTCAAATCGGCGTGATACCTGGCAGGGTCGCGCGGTGCGCGACCCTGCGGATTACGGAAGGACCGCGCGGGCTCAGTGGGGCGGAGCCCCGGCGGTCGCGAAGATTTTCCGGTAACGCTCCACGTTCCCGGCGATGCGCTGCTGGAGCTGCGCCGCCGTCCCTCCGGTCAGGATGCTTCCCGTCGAGATCAGCCTGTTGCGGACGTCCGGCGATTTGAGCGCGGCGTTGATGGCGCTGTTGAACCGGTCGAGGATCGGTTGCGGCGTTTTCGCAGGAGCGACGACCCCGAACCAGGACGCGAATTCGTAGTCCGGGTATCCCTGCTCCTGCAGCGTCGGCACGTCCGGCAGGATGTCGAGGCGGGTCCGGCTGGTGACCGCCAGGGGGCGGACCTTTCCGGCCTTGATCATCTCCAGGGCGGAGGAGCTGCCGAACATCATGCCTTTCACCTGGCCGGCCAGCACGTCCTGTATGGCGGGGCCGCCGCCGCGATACGGCACGATCAGCGCCTTGATCCCGGCCATGCTCGCGAACCATGAGAGGGCGGTTTCGTGCGGGCTGCCCGGCCCGAGCGACGCCAGCGTGAGCCAGCCGGGGTTCGCCTTGGCGTGCTGGATCAGCTCCGGAATCGTGCGCATGGGCACCAGGCCCGGGTTTACGATCAGAACGAACGGCACCTCCAGAAGCTGCACCACCGGCACGAGATCGCGAAGAGAATCGTAGGGCATCTTGCGGTCGAGCGCGATGTTCGCGGCGAACGCATCGGTCACGAGGCCGATGGTGTGGCCGTCCGGCGCCGCCTGCGCCATGGCGCCGGTTCCGATGATGGTGTTGCCGCCGGGCCGGTTGTCGACGATGACCGGCTGGCCGAGATCCTGCGTGAGCTTTTCCGCGATGAGGCGGGCGGCGATGTCGGTTCCGCCTCCCGGCGGATAAGGAACGATCCAGCGGATCGGGCGCTCGGGCCACGATTGCGACAGGGCCGTGGACATGCAGCCGAGCAGGGCTGCGGCGATCATGCAGATGAAGCGCATGGCGTTCTCCCTCCGCCGGTCGCCGTGCTTGTGGTGCATTCGATTGCGCGCCGGGACCGGAACTGCTAAAAGTCTATAATAATGGATTTAAGACACAAGGGGGGAAACCCGGTGACGATCATAAACAGCGACGTCATGGCCGACGTCATCCGCCGTCTCGGTTTCCGCTATGTGGTCGTGTCCCCGGGTTCCAGCTTCCGGGGGCTGCATGAGAGCCTCGTCAACCACCTCGACAACCGCAGTCCCGAGATGATCCTCGCGCTTCACGAGGAGCATGCGGTTGCGATCGCGCACGGTTATGCGCGCGTCACCGAAGAGCCGCTGGCCGTGGTGGTGCATTGCAACGTCGGCGTGATGCACGCCAGCATGGCCGTGTACAACGCGTGGTGCGATCGCATGCCGATGCTCATTCTGGGAGGCACCGGCCCGCTGGATTCGGAGCGGCGGCGGACGCCGGTGGACTGGCTGCACGCGGTCGTCGACCAGGGTGCGACGATTCGCAGCTTCACGAAGTGGGACGACCAGCCGCTGTCGCTGAAGGGGACGGTCGAAGCGCTGCTGCGCGGGTTCCAGCTTTCGACGTCCGCGCCGAAAGCGCCGGTCTACATCACCCTCGACCAGCGCCTCCAGGAGGATCGTCACGAGCCGTTCGAGCTTCCCGCGGTCGGGCGTTTTGCTCCCGCGGCGCCGCCGATGCCGGACGAAGCCGCGATCCGCGCGGCCGCAGAGCTGCTCGAGCAGGCCCGGTTTCCGGTCATCCTGTGCGGACGGGTGTCGCGCAGCCCGCAGGACTGGGAGCGTCGCGTCGAACTCGCGGAGACCCTCGGCGCGGTGGTCTTTACCGATTTCAAGGTGGCGGCCTCGTTCCCGACCGCGCATCCGCTTCACGGCCCGGATCCTTCGATCGTCTTCACCGGCCCCGACGGGGTGGAACTGCTGCGGCAGGCCGACGTGATCCTCAGTCTGGACTGGTGGGACCAGGCCACGCTGTTCAAGCAGTGCTGGCCCGACGGTCCGGTGCCGGCCAAGGTCATCCGCTGTTCGCTGGACAGCTACCTGCATCGCGGATGGACGCGCGACCATCTCGGCCTGTCGCCGGTGGATATCGATATTTCGTGCGCTCCCGACCGGGCCGTGCCGCTGCTATTGGAGAGCCTGCGCGCGAGCGGAACGCTCCAGGGCCGCGCCGCGGAGCGCCGGAAGGCGCGCGAAAAGGAAGGCCGCCGCATCGTCCGCAAGCATCCGCTCGGCGACGATCCCCAGGCGATCGGATTGTGGGATATCGGCGAGACGCTCCGGAACGCGCTGGGCGACACGCCGTTCTCGCTCGTGCGCGCGCCGCTCGGCTGGCAGGCGAGTTCACTGCCGATCTCGCACCCGCTCGACTATCTCGGGGCCGATGGCGCAGCCGGGATCGGCGGCGCTCCCGGAATGTCCGTGGGTGCTGCGATCGCGTTGAAGGGGACGGGGCGGATTCCCGTGGCCGTGTTCGGCGACGGCGAGTTTCTGATGGCTCCGACGGCGCTGTGGACGGCATCGAGCGTCGATGCGCCGATGCTTGTCGTCATCGCCAACAACCGCGGCTATTACATCGACGAGCAGCATCAGGCCGTGACGGCGAAGACGCGGGGACGCGCGGTCGAGACCGCCGGCATCGGGCAGCGGTTCGACGGGCCCGAAATCGATCTCGTCGCCCTGGCGAAGGCGCAGGGGTTTTCCGCGCCCGAGCCCGTGCGGCACCTGGCGGACCTGGCCGGCGCCATCCGGCTTGGCGTGGATGCCGTGAAGCGCGGCGGGCGTCATTTCATCGACGTGCGGATCACGCCGGATTATGTCGGCTTTCCGCATTGAGCGCCGTCCGCTTCGTCGGGCCTGATGGCCGGCGAGGCGGCGGAGGCGAAAGCGGGATGGGCGAATGCGTGGCGACCGAGGCGGGTGCGCTTTCTCGGCGCGGCGTCATCGACCGCGCCGGACGCCTGCGATGCCGGAAAATGAAAACCCGCTCAAGGATTGCTCCCGAGCGGGCCAACACACCTCAAGCGCCAAATCCAATCCCGGTACATCCGCGGTAACCGGACCGTCGCGAGCGATGATGTATCCTGCCGGACAATCGTGACTTTTTGATGAACGCATCCCTGCGAACGGTCCGCAGTTGATATCTTTCAGCCAAGCGGTTGGATTATCTGGATAAAGATGGTGGGCGCGGCAGGGATTGAACCTGCGACCCCTCCCGTGTGAAGGGAGTGCTCTCCCGCTGAGCTACGCGCCCGGACCGTTTGATCCGACCGGGGTGTTTAAGGAGTGCATCCGCGTGAAGTCAAGGCAGCCGCGGAGCAATCCCTATCGCTGTGCGGGAACCGGGGGCCACGGCGCTGCCGGAGCGACCGCCGGCGGGGGCGGCGGAGGCGGTGGCGGTGTGGGTGCTGCCGGCCGGACGGCCGCCGGACGCGGAGCCGCCGCGGGCTTTGCGGGATCGGCGCTGGTGCGGCGGGGGGCTGCACGGCGGCGTGGCGGTGCGGGCGGCGGCACCGGCTGAAGCTCGGCGAAGACCGGGCTCGGCACCAGGCGCGGTGGCGGGGCGCCGAACTCCGGATCGGGCGTCTCGGTGGATGGCTCGATGCGCACCGGCACGGTCTGGGGCTGGAAGCCCTGGCGGGTGAACGTCACGGTGAACTCGGCCGCCGGGACCGACAGCGAGCAGGGGGTCTGGCAGGCCTGGCCCGTGGAGGTCCGGGCCTCGGCGCCCGCGGGCTCCGACTCGAATTGCAGGGTGGTCTGCGCCGGCGTCGCGCGCGGCATCTCGAAGCTCGGCAGCCAGTCCGGCGTGCCGGCGCAGGCCGACAGGCCCAAACCGCAGGCGGCGATGACGAGAACGCGGGTGCTGATCATGATCGTTACTCTGGCGGCGGCGGGCCGCGTTTGCGGTCGGACTGCGAGAAATCCCGCAGGCCGCGACCGGAGACTCCGAGCGAGCAGCGGAGCGGGACATGCGCCCCGGCACGCTTGCCATCATACGGTTTAAGGCAATGTGTGCCCACCGGGTAAACGGAGGTTTAAGACCGCCATCGGCCGCAGCGCAGGACTCTAGCGGTTCCGGTTCCCGGCCAGGTCGAACACCGCATCGGTCAGCGCGTCGAAATGGCTGATGACCCGGTCGGGACCGAGTTCCGTCACGGGAATCTCGGTGTAGCCGAAATCGACCGCGACCACGGGAACGCCGGCCGCCCGCGCGGTCCGGATGTCGGTCTCCGAATCCCCCACCATCACCGCTCGCGCCGGGTCGCCGCCCGCGGCGCGGATCGTGCGCAGCAGGACCTCGGGGTCGGGTTTGGGGACGCCATAGGTGTCCTGGCCCACGATCGCGGCAAAGCGCGGCGTCAGGCCGAGCGCGTCGAGCAGAAGCCGCGACAGGCCCTCCAGCTTGTTGGTGCACACCGCCAGCACGCAGTCGCGTCCGGCCAGCCGGTCCAGCGCCGCATCCAGGCCGGGAAAGGCATGCGAGCGGTCGGCGATGTGCGCCGCGTAATGCTCGATGAAGCCGGCGAACATGCGGTCGATCTCGGCCGGCGTCGCCACCCGCCCCGCGGACACCACCGCGCGCTCGATCATCACCCGCGCGCCGGCTCCCACCATCCGCCGGGACTCCGCATAGGTCACCTGCGGATGGCCTTCGCGGGCGAGGACGACGTTGAGCGTGTCGCAGAGATCGGGTGCGGTCTCCACCAAGGTCCCGTCCAGGTCGAAGACAACGGTGAGGAAAGACATGCTTTTCGGCTATCCCGGTGGGACGAAGAGGGTTAGACAGGCGCGACCTGTCCGGTCGGCGGAAGCGCGCCGGGCGCGCATGGACGGCCACGCCCGGGTGCCCCTCTCATGGACGTCGAAGCCCTGAAACGTCAAGCGGCCGCCCGCGCGCTGGAATGGGTCGAGCCCGGCATGCGGCTCGGGCTCGGCACTGGCTCGACCGCCAGGCATTTCGTCGATCTTCTGGGCGAGCGCGTGCGCGCCGGCCTGAAGGTGGTCTGCGTGCCGACCTCCGAGGCCACCCGCGCGCAGGCCGAGAGCCTCGGCGTGCCGCTGACCACGCTGGACGAGACGCCCGAACTCGACCTCACCGTGGACGGCGCCGACGAGATCGGCCCCGACCTGAGCGTGATCAAGGGCGGCGGCGGGGCCCTGCTGCGCGAGAAGATCGTGGCGGCAGCCTCCGCCCGCATGGTTGTGATCGCCGACGAGGCCAAATGGGTCGCCACCCTCGGCCGGTTTCCGCTGCCGGTCGAGGTGGTGCCGTTCGGGCTTGCGGCGACCAGCCGCGCCGTGCAGGCGGCCTGCATCGCGGCCGGTGCGCCCGGCCCGGCCGTGCTGCGCCGGAACAGGGACGGCGGCGTCTTCGTCACCGACGGGCAGCACTGGATTCTGGACGCGGCGCTGGAACGGATCGTGGACCCGCAATCGCTTGCCGTCCGGCTTTCTGCTATTCCCGGCGTCGTCGAACACGGTCTCTTTATCGGGCTCGTGCAAGCCGCCATACTGGCCGGCCCCGGCGGCATCCGCGTGATTGAGCGGCCGTGACCGCGGGGACTGCTGCCGCCAAAGGTTCGAAGGAGTTGATATTCATGTCGGTTCGTCTCGTTGTCCGTACCCTTTGCGCCGCCGCGATCGGGGGGCTGGTGACCTTTCACGCGGCGCAGGCCCAGCAGCAGCCTTCCGCGGTGTCGGTTTCGCTGGCGCGCGAGGTCCTGGAGCTGAAGGGCGGACTGAACATTTTCGATCCGGTCGCAAGCGGCATCGTCGAGCATCACAAGAATCTGATCGTGCAGGTCAACCCGACGGCGGGCCAGGATGCCGAAGTCGTCGCGGCCCAGCTGCGCAAGGAGATGCAGGCTCGCGTGCCGGAGATCCAGAACGAGATCGCGCGCGGCTATGCCGAACAGTTCAGCGAAGCTGAGCTGAAGGAGCTGGTCGCCTTCTACAAGACGCCGCTGGGCCGCAAGGTCATCGACGGCGAGCCCAAGGCGCTCGATGGGGCCACCAAGCGGGTCGATGCGTGGGCCGAAAAGGTGGCCGCCGAGGTGGCGGCCAAGATGCGCGCCGAGCTGAAGAAGCGGGGCCACAGCCTGCTCTGACAAGCTGGAGCAGGGGGATCGCATGGCACGGGACGTCGACCTTTTCGTCATCGGAGCGGGCTCGGGCGGCGTGCGCGCCGCCCGCATCGCGTCGGGCTACGGCGCGCGCGTCATGGTGGCCGAGGAGTATCGCGTCGGCGGCACCTGCGTGATCCGCGGCTGCGTGCCCAAGAAGCTGCTGGTCTATGCCTCGCGCTTCGCCGATGCCTTCGAGGACGCCAAGGGGTACGGCTGGAGCGTGCCGGAAGCGCCGTCGTTCGACTGGGCCACGCTGATCGCCAACAAGGACCGCGAGATCGACAGGCTGGAACTCGCCTACACCTCCACGCTGGAGCGCGCCAAGGTCGAGATCGTCAGGAGCCGCGCCGTCCTGGTCGATCCGCACACCGTCCGGCTCACGGCGACCGGAGAAACCGTGCGCGCGAAGCACATTCTCGTCGCCACCGGCGGCACGCCGCATCTGGGTGCGAAGATCGCGGGCCTCGAGCACGTCATCTCCTCGAACGAGGCGTTCCACCTCAAGGAGCTGCCGAAGCGGATTCTCATCCAGGGCGGCGGCTACATCGCCGTCGAGTTCGCCGGCGTCTTCAGAGGGCTGGGCTCCGAGGTCACGCTGGTCTATCGCCGCGACAACATCCTGCGCGGCTTCGACGAGGACGTGCGCGCGCACCTGCGCGCCGAGCTGGAAAAGCGCGGCATCCGGATCGTCACCGACCGGACCGTGGAGGCCGTGGAGAAGGTGGATCACGGGCTGAACGTGTCGCTGTCCGATCACGACAGCCTCACGGTGGACCAGGTGATGTTCGCGACCGGCCGCAACCCCTACACCGCGGGTCTCGGTCTAGACGCCGCCGGCGTCGCCCTGAACGAAAAGGGCGCGATCGCGGTGAACGAGTATTCGCAGACCTCGGTGCCGCATATCTACGCGGTGGGCGACGTGACCGACCGCATCAACCTCACGCCGGTCGCGATCCGCGAGGGCCACGCCTTCGCCGACACCGTGTTCGGCGGCCGGCCGACGCGGGTGGACCATCGCGACGTGGCGACGGCGGTGTTCTCGGAGCCCGAGGTCGGCGTCATCGGCCTGACCGAGGCCGAGGCCAACAAGGCGTTCGAGCGGATCGACGTCTACAAGACCTCGTTCCGCCCGATGAAGGCGACGCTGGCCGGCCGCGACACCCGCACCTTCATGAAGCTGGTGGTGGACGCCGCCACAGACCGGGTGCTGGGCTGCCATCTGGTCGGCCCGGATTCCGGCGAGATGATCCAGCTCGTCGGCATCGCCTTCAGGATGAAGGCCACCAAGGCCGATTTCGACGCGACGATGGCGGTGCATCCGACCGCGGCAGAGGAACTGGTCACCATGCGGACCAAGGCCTACAGCCGGGCTCGCGGCGAGCCCGCGCCGGCCGCGGGATAGCCGGTCGCGAGAGCGGGCTCCCTTCGTGCGAGAGGGAATGCGGGCGCCATTCTGCCGGCCCTGAGCCGCCGGCCTGAATGTTTGCCTTTTCAACCCCTTGGGGTGTATACCCCGGCCGATCTCAACAGGAGTGTTGCGTCGTGGCCGAGCGTTGGACGCGCGATCATTGGCGGCAGAAGCCGATCGTTCAGGTGCCGGACTATCCGGACAGGGCCGCTCTCGAAGCGGTCGAGAGCCAGCTCGCGAGCTATCCGCCACTGGTGTTTGCCGGGGAGGCGCGCAACCTGAAGGCGGCACTCGGCCGGGTGGCCGCGGGCGAGGGTTTCCTGCTGCAGGGCGGAGACTGCGCCGAGAGCTTCACCGACCCCAGCGCCAACAACATCAGCGCCAACAACATCCGCGACTTCCTGCGCGTGTTCCTGCAGATGGCGGTGGTGCTCACCTACGCCGCCTCGGTGCCGGTGGTGAAGGTCGGCCGCATCGCCGGCCAGTTCGCCAAGCCGCGCTCCTCGCCGGTCGAGAAGAAGAACGGCCAGGAGTTGCCGAGCTACCGCGGCGACATCATCAACGGGCCCGAGTTCTCGGCCACAGCGCGCCTGCCCGATCCGGCGCGGCTGATCGAGGCCTATCGCCACTCGGCCTCGACGCTGAACCTGATCCGCGCGCTGACCCATGGCGGCTATGCCAGCCTCGGCCGCGTGCATCAGTGGATGCTCGATCTCGATCCCAAGAGCCGGCAGCGCTACCTGGAGCTGGCCGACCGCATCTCGGAGGCGCTTGCCTTCATGCAGGCCTGCGGGCTCGACCTGGAGAAGCATCCGGAGCTGAAGACCACGGATTTCTACACCAGCCACGAGGCGCTGCTGCTGGGCTACGAGCAGGCGCTGACCCGCGAGGATTCCACGCGGCCGGGCACCTTCTGCGCCACATCCGCGCACATGCTCTGGATCGGCGACCGCACGCGGCAGCTCGACCATGCGCATATCGACTTCTGCCGGGGCATCATCAACCCGCTCGGGCTCAAGTGCGGTCCCTCGTCCAAGACCGACGACCTGCTGCGCCTGATCGACGTGCTCAATCCGGAGAACGAGCCCGGCCGGCTCACCCTGATCGTCCGGCTCGGCGCCGAGAAGGTCGGCGAGATCCTGCCGTCGATGATCCGGGCGGTGCAGCGTGAGGGCAAGGCAGTGCTGTGGTCGTGCGATCCCATGCACGGCAACACCATCACCGCCACCACCGGCTACAAGACCCGGCCGTTCGATCTGATCCTGAAAGAGGTGAGGTCGTTCTTCTCGATCCACGCGGCCGAGGGAACGCACGCCGGCGGCGTCCACCTGGAGATGACCGGGCAGAACGTCACCGAATGCACCGGCGGTGCACACGCCATCACCGACGAGGGGCTGAACGCGCGCTACCACACGCTGTGCGATCCGCGGCTCAACGCCGAGCAGGCGATCGAGCTGGCGTTCCTGCTGGCCGAGTTGCTCAAGGCCGAGCGCGCCGCCAAGGCGCGGCCGCTGCCGGCCGTGGCCGGGCTCTGACGCGAGACGGCGGGGCGGGCGGGCGTTTCGTGCTCAGGATCCTCCTCGCCGCCCGCAACACCTGGAACGGCCTGCGGGCCGCCGCGCGCCGCGAGACGGCGTTCCAGCAGGAGCTGGTGCTCCTGCTGCTTGCCGTCCCGCTGGCCTTCGTGGTGGCGTCGGGGGCCTGGCGGCGGGTTGCGCTGATCGGCGTCGTGCTGCTGGTCATGGTGGTGGAGCTTCTCAACACCGCGCTTGAGAAGCTGTCCGATCACGTCACGCCCGAGACCCATCCGGCCATCGGCTTCGTCAAGGACGTGGGCTCGGCCGCCGTGGGGCTGTCGCTGCTGCTCGCCGCCGCCGTATGGGTGGTGGCGCTGGGCGAGAGCCTCGGCCTGTTCTGACCGGGGCCGCATTGCCGGACCCGCCTTCGGCGCGCTATTGCTTGCGCATGGCCACGCCTCCCGCCGACAATCTCCGGATCGCGCTCGCGCAGCTCAACCCGACCGTCGGCGACGTCGCCGGTAACGCGGACAAGGTCCGGCGCGCGCGCGCGGAGGCCGCGGCGGATCGCGCCGACCTCGTGGTGTTTCCCGAGCTGTTTGTCGCCGGCTATCCGCCGGAGGATCTGGTGCTCAAGCCGGCGTTTCAGGCCGCGTGCCGCGCCGCGGTGGAGCAGCTCGCCCGCGAGACGGCGGACGGGGGACCGGCCGTGCTGGTCGGCCTGCCGTGGAGCGAGGGCGGCAAGCTTTACAACGCGGTCGCGCTGCTCGACGCGGGCGTGATCGCCGCGCTGCGCTTCAAGGTCGATCTGCCGAACTACGGCGTGTTCGACGAGAAAAGGGTGTTCGCGTCCGGCCCCGCGCCCGGCCCGGTGAACGTGCGCGGCGTGCGCATCGGCTTTCCGATCTGCGAGGACATCTGGGGGTCGGAGCCGGTCGAGTGCATCGCCGAGTCCGGCGGCGAAATCCTCGTGGTGCCGAACGGCTCGCCCTATCGCCGCGGCGTGGTCGACGAACGGCTCAACGTCACCGTGGCGCGCGTGGTGGAGAGCGGTCTGCCTCTGGTCTATGTCAACCAGGTCGGCGGCCAGGACGAACTGGTGTTCGAGGGCGCGTCCTTCGTGCTGCAGGCCGATGGCCGGCTTGCGGCGCAGCTTCCCTCGTTCCGCGAGACGGTCGCCGTGACGGAGTGGCGACGCGAAGCCGGCACCTGGCGCTGCGTCGATGCGACGGTGACGACGCTCGCCGAGGGCGAGCGCGCGGACTACTCCGCCTGCGTGCTGGGCCTGCGCGACTACGTGAACAAGAACGGCTTCAAGGGCGTGGTGCTGGGCCTGTCCGGCGGCATCGATTCCGCGCTCTGCGCCGCCATGGCCGTGGACGCGCTGGGGCCCGAGCGCGTGCGCTGCGTGATGCTGCCCTATCGCTACACCTCGCAGGCCTCGCTCGACGACGCGGCCGGCATCGCCGAGGCGCTCGGCGTCCCGTACGACATCCTGCCGATCGAGAGCGCGGTGCAGGGGCTGGAGCAGGCGCTCGCGCCGGTCTTCGCCGGCCATCCGCGCGACGTGTCGGAGGAGAACCTGCAGGCGCGCGCGCGCGGCGTGATCCTGATGGGCCTCTCCAACAAGTTCGGCCTGATGGTCGTGACCACCGGCAACAAGTCGGAGATGTCGGTCGGCTACGCCACGCTCTATGGCGACATGAACGGCGGCTTCAACCCGATCAAGGATCTCTACAAGACCGAGGTCTACCGCCTGTCGCGGCTGCGCAACGGCTGGAAGCCGGAAGGCGCGCTCGGACCCGGCGGCGCGGTGATCCCGGAGAGCGCGATCGTGAAGGCGCCCACGGCGGAGTTGCGCGAGAACCAGACCGATCAGGATTCGCTGCCGCCCTACGACCTGCTCGATGCGGTGCTCGAGCGTCTGGTCGAGCACGAGCGCCCCATCGCCGCGATCGTGGCCGAGGGCTACGACCGGGAGACGGTGGTGCGGGTCGAGCGCATGCTCAACCTCGCTGAATACAAGCGACGGCAGGCTGCGCCGGGCGTGAAGGTGACGCTGAAGAACTTCGGCCGCGACCGCCGCTATCCGATCGTCAACCGCTTCCGCGACACCGGCGCGCCGCTGCCCGAGCCCGACAGGTCGCTGCTCAAGGGCGCTGGCGCCGCGCGGGCCGAAGCCTTCGATTTCTGAGGCGCTCCCGGAATTCCGGTTGGCTTCGCCATCGTCGGGCGAGCCGGCTCCCGCTTCGCTCGAAGCGTTTCAAATCCGTTCGATGCGCGAGGTTTCGACCACCGTCGACCATTTCTCGATGTCGGCGACCACGCGCGCGCGAAACTCCTTGGGGTTGTTCGCGGCGGGATTGTTGCCGATCCGGCGCACGCGCTCGACCACCTCGGGCTCAGCGAGCACGCCGGCGATCTCGGTGGCGATCCGGTCCACGAGCATGGATGGCAGCCCGGCGGGTGCCACCAGCCCCTGCCACGAGGTGAAGGTGTAGGCGGGAATGCCGGCCTCGCTCGTCGTGGGCACCTCCGGCAGCGCGAAGAAGCGCGCATTCGACGTGACCATCAGCGGCCGTACCTTGCCGGCGCGGATGAACTGCATCTCGGCGGTCGGCGAATCCACCATGAAATCGATGCGGCGGGCCACCATGTCGGTGATCGCCTGGGCGCTGCCGCGATAGGGCACATGCTGGAACGTGATGTTCAGCGTCTTGGACAGAAGCTCGCCGGCGAGATGCTGGAGCGAGCCATTGCCGGCGCTGCCGAACAGCAGCGGCGAGGCGCGCCCGCGCGCGAGCTTGACGAGGTCGGCGAGCGTCCGCACCTCGCTTTCGGCCGAGGTCACCAGCAGGAACGGGAACTCGGTCAGCATGGAGATCATCGCGAAGTCGTCGACGGGCCGGAACGGCAAGGTCTTGTAGAGCGCGGCGGACACCGCATGCCCGGACGGGATCGTCATGAGGGTGTAGCCGTCCGGCGCGGCGCGCGCGATCTGCGCCGCCGCCAGGCGGCCGCCTGCGCCGGGCCGCGCATCCACCACAACCTGCTGGCCCACGCGGCGCGAAAGGCTCTCCGCGACGATGCGCGCGATGATGTCGGACGGCCCGCCGGGCGCCAGCCCATGCACCAGCGTGATCGCGCGGTCCGGCCATTCGTGCAGCACCTGGCCCCGCGCGGGCGCGGCGCAGAGCGCCGCGAAGCCCGTCAACGCCGCGCGGCGCGTGATCGTCCCGTCCATCAACCTCAGACCCTGTCGATCTTGGCGGCGTCGACCACTTTGGACCATTTGCCGATGTCTTCGAGGATGCGCGCGCGGAATTCGGCGGGACTGGTCGGCTTCGTCATGCTGCCCAGGGCGCGCAGCCGCTCCGCCGTCGCAGGCTCCGCCAGGATCGAGCGGATCTCGGTGTTGAGGCGGGTTACGATCGGCTCGGGAAGGCCCGCGGGGCCCGCGACGCCGAGCCAGGACGTGACCGAGTAGCCCTTCACGCCGGCCTCGTCCGCGGTCGGCACGTTCGGCAGGGAGAAGAACCGGCTGGTGCCGGTGGTCGCCACCGCTCGCAACTGGCCGCTCTGGACCAGCGACAGCATGGCGGTCGGGGTGTCCATCCAGAAATCGATCCGCTTGGCGAGCAGGTCGGACGACGCCTGGGGCGAGCCGCGATACGGCACATGCTGCATCTTGATCTTGGCCATCGAGGCGAACAGCTCGAACGCCAGATGCTGCCCGGTGCCGTTGCCGGGCGAGGCGCAGGTCAGCGTGCGCCGCGACGCCGCGGCGATCAGGTCGGACACCGACTTGATCTCGTGGTCGGCGTAGGTGACGAGCACGAACGGAAAGTCGGTCAGCATGCTGACGAGTGCGAAATCGTCCACCGGCCGGTACGGCAGCTTCCTGTAGATCGCGGCGGCGACCGCGTGGCCGCCCGGAATGATGCCGATGGTCGAGCCATCGGGCGTGGCGCGCGCGAGCATGCCGGCCGCGGTGGTGCCGCCGGCGCCGGGGCGGGGCTCGACCACCACCTGCTGGCCGAGCCGGTTCGAGAGCCGGTCGGCGATCAGGCGGCCGACCACGTCGGCGTTGCCGCCCGCGCCGAAGCCGTGCATCAGCGTGATCGTGCGGTTCGGCCAGGCGGCCTGGGCGCGCACGGCCGGGGCCGGCAGGACGGCGAATGAAGACAGGCCGGCGAGCACGGTCCGGCGCGTGGTGATCGGATGTTTCATGTTGAGGTTCCTCCCGGCCCCAGCATGAAGCCGACGCCGCCGAAGCGCAATCCGGGCGTCGGCGAATAGGAGACTTGCTCTCAGCGCACGGGGTAGAACGTCGGTCCCACGGTGCGGACCTTGCGGTTGGGATCGGGCGCGATCTCGGCCTGTGGCGCGGCCGACCGCGAGGCGGGGGCCGTGCTCCGCTGCGGGGCTCTCGGATCGGGCCGGATCGGCCGGCCCTGGGCGTCGACGCGCGGCTGCGACATCTGGCGCGCGCGCTGCTCGTTCACGACGATGTCGCCGCGCTCCACCGTGTGGTCTTCGAGGTGCTTCATCGCGTCGGCCCAGGATTCGCCGGGCCGCCTGCAACTGCAGGACGAATCGAACGCCTGCCGGTAGCGGAAGGCGTTTGGCAGCGCGGTATAGGGCTGGCCGCTCACCGAGGTCGCCTCTTTGATGTCGCCGCCCGGATTCCGATAGGAATAGAGCGCCACCTCGGCGGCGGGGCACGAGCGCTGGCAGGCCTTCTCGTCCTCCATGAAACGGTTCGGCGTGGTCGCGAAGGAGATCGGATAGAAATAGCCGTCGCAGGTGCGCACGCAGACGGTGCGAAACGTGCCCGACTGGCCGCCGGTGTCGGGGGCGGGCGAGAACACCGAGCCGGGCCCGAACAGCGCCTCGAACAGCCCGCCGCGCGGCTGCGCCGCCTGCCGGTACTGTGGGCCGCAGTCGTTCTGCGACAGGGCCGCCAGGATCGCGCGGCGCTGGCCCTCGCGCTCGGCTCCGCTGTTGCCGGCCGAGAGCCGCGCCAGTTCGCCCTGCACCTGGTCGAGATTGGCCCGCTGCTGCTGGATGCGGCGGGTCAGCGGACCGCACTGCTCCGGCTGCGGCCCCGAGAACAGGAAAAAGCCGCGGCCCTCGCAACCCATCTGGCGCGATTGCGCGAGCGTGCGGTCCAGCTCGAACTGCTGGCGGTTGGCGGCATCCTCGTAACGCCGGATCTGGTCGGCGCGAGCGGGATCGCCCGCGCCGCCGCGGTCGAAGGCCGCGAGTTGGGCTTCGAGCTGGGTGCAGGCGCGGCTCTGCTGCGCCTGCGTCGGTGCGGCCAGGGCAAGAGAGGCGAGCGCGATCAGGGTCAGCGCGGAGATCGGTTTGCGGCGGAGCGCCGGTGTCATCGCGATGTCGGTCCCCAGCTTGCGCCGCCCGCCCAGTGCACACGGAGCCGTGCGTGCGGGATAGGAGGCGCCAATGGCGGCCAAAGTGTGAATTCCGGGGGATGTCCCCGTCAAGCGCGGCCGGGCGGTGCCTTCCCGGCCGTTGCCGCGGCGTCGACGCCGGGTCGCCGCGATTCGTCCCGCAGATTCCATAGCACGCCCACCACGATCAGGGCCGCGCCCGCGAACACGAAAACGTCGAGGCCCTCGCCATAGAACATCCAGCCGACCAGTGCGATGAGCGGAATCCGCAGGAAGTCGATCGGCACGACCACGGTGGCGTCGCCGTAATGGAACGCCTTGGTCAGGCAGTAGTGCGAGCTGAGGCCCGCTACGCCCATGCCGAGCGCGGCCAGCCAGTTGCTGCCGTCGATGCGCAGCACGAACAGCGGATCGCTGGCCGCGAGCGTGATCGGAAACTGGATCAGGTTCATCCAGAAGATGATCGCGAACACGCTGACGTTGGCGGTGAGCTGCTTGGTCGCGATCACCGACAGCGCGTAGCCCAGCGCGGCGACCAGAACCAGCAGCGCGGCCGGCTGGAATCCGGAAAGGCCGGGCCGCACGATCACCAGCACGCCGAGCAGACCGAACACGACGCTGCCGATCCGGCTCGGCGTCAGCTTCTCGCCCAGCAGCGGGATCGCCAACAGCGCCACCCACATCGGCATGGTGAACTCGAGCGCGAACACGGTGGCGAGCGGCAGCAGCGTTACGCCCCACGCCCAGAAATACTGCCCCACCAGATGCGTGCCGTTGCGCCACAGGTGCATGGGCATGCGCCGCGGTTTCAGATACGCGCGCAGGGACGGCACCGTGAGCGCGATCACGACCATCACGATCAGGCCGAAGCCGGTGCGGATCGCCAGGATCTCCGGGATCGTCATGGTGTCCTTGAGGCCGCGGATCGAAATCGCGGAGACCGAGAAGGACAGAAGCGCCCCGGTCATCCAGAACACGACGAGAGCGAGGTTGGGTGCGGCCACGGACTGCGTGCTCTGGGTGGGAACGGACGGAGGCGGGCGCTTTCTATCGCACGTTCCGTCCGCGCGAGTCCTGCCGAATTTGCCCGGTCAGCCCTGCGCGAGCGCGGCTCGCCGAATCTTCGCCGCGGATCACGCGGCGGTGCGGGTCACTCCGCGTCCGGCTGGTTCTCCGGCCGCGCCTTGTCGAAGGCGGGGAGGCGCAGGAGCGCCGCATCGGCCGCGACCAGCTTCGGGAAGGCGTCGAGCGGCACCTTGAGCCGCCGCGCGTTGTACATCTGCGGCACCAGATACACGTCCGCCAGCGTCACCGTTTCGCCGAAGCAGTAGGGACCGGGCCGGATCATGGTTTCGAGCGCGGCGAAGCCCTCCGCCACCCAATGGTGGTACCAGGCGTCGATGGCGGGCTGCTCCTGGTTCAGCACGCGCTTGAGGTATTGCAGCGGCGCGAGGTTGTTGAGCGGATGGATGTCGCACCCGATCACCGCGGCAAAGGCACGCACCTGCGCGCGCGCCACCGGGTCGGCCGGCAGCAGGGCGGGGGTGGGGTGAACCTCCTCCAGATATTCGATGATGGCGGGCGACTGCATCAGCACCTCGCCGCTGTCGAGCACCAGCGACGGCACGCGGGCCTGCGGGTTGATCGCGCGGTACTCCGGCGTGTGTTGCCTGCCGCCGTCGCGGGTGAGGTGGATCGAGACCGCCTCCTCCGGCATGACGCCCTTGAGGTTCAGCGCGATGCGCAGGCGATAGGCCGCCGACGAGCGGAAATAAGTGTAGAGCTTCACGGAGCCTCCCTGCGCATCATCGTGACGACGATCAACGCAAGGAAGAGAAATTCCGCAGCTTCGTCAAGGCGACGCCTGGCTTTTGCCGAATGCGGCCGCGAGCCGGGCGGCGCGATCGCCCAATTGCGCGACCGCACGCTCGAACGCCGCACGGTCGGCGGGATCCACGGCGTCGGCGAGCTGGCGCGCGAAATCGAGCGCGACCGGGGCCAGATCCTCGTACATCTGGCGGCCCGGCGGGGTGAGCGTCAGGAACGATTCCCGCAGGTCCGCGCGGTTGACGCGCCGCGCCAGCAGCTTGCGCTTTTCCAGCAGCGCCACGGCGCGCGAGACCTTGGTCTTGTGCATGTGGCTGTGCGCGCCGATCGCCTTGCCGGTCATCATGCCGAACTGGCCGAGCGTCACCAGCACGCGCCATTCCGGCACGCCGATGCCGTAACGCTCCGCGTAGATGCGGGACAGGGCCTGCGACGCCAGGCTCGCCACCACGTTCAGCCGATAGGGAAGGAACTCCTCCAGCTTAAGGGGCGCTGCGTCTGCCCGTCCGTAGGGCATGCCGGTCTCGCCGTCGTCGGCGGCCACGCCGTCCATGATAACCTCCGCCCCCCCTCGGCGTCGGGCGGCCCGTGGGTCGGGACCTTGCCGCGGTTCCATTACGTTGGCGGAATGCCGTTTCGCGTGCAACGGAGGAAAACCTGACAGTCGGCTGGCGTCCGGGGCGATCTCCGAATACGGTTTCATATGAAACTATGGTGAGGAGCCCGGCCACCCGGCGCGAGGACGGGCGGCTTTTCCTGAATCGGGGTCCCCTCACGCCGGCAGCCGCAACGCGGCCAGCATGGCGTTGCAGGCCTCGGCGCAGGCGGTGCACGCTTCGGCGCAGACCCGGCAATGCCGGTGCATGTCGGCGTGGCGCTCGCACTCGGCGGCACAGACCCGGCAGAACGCAATGCAGTTGGCGAGCTGGGCCTCCAGCAACTGCCGGTGTCCCGCCTTGTTGGCGCGCGACAGGATGCTGCCGGTGGCGGTGCAGACCGCGGCGCAGTCGAGGTTGAGCCGGATGCAGGCGATGAGGTGATCCACGCCGCGCTCCGACAGGCAGGCGTCGGCGCAGGCGGTGCAGGTTTCCACGCAGTCGAAGCAGGCGTCGATGCAGCGGCTGATCGCGTCCGCGTGGGACGGCTTCTCGGGGTGGGAGCGGAACATGGCACGGACGGCAACGGCGGACATCGAAGATCTCCCTGTCGCCCCCGACAACCCGGAGTGCAACACGTCCGCCGCGCATTGGTTCCGGAACGCGCGGGTTTCGCCGCGCGACCGGCTCCGCTCAGCGCTCCGGTTCCGGCGAAGCGCGCCCGCCGTCGAGGATCTGGCGCACCTTGCGCGCCAGCGCCTCCGAGGTGAACGGTTTGGTGAGAAGTTCCACGTCGGCGTCGAGCCGGCCATGGTGGATGATGGCGTTGCGGGTGTAGCCGGTCGCGAACAGCACCCTGATGTCCGGCCGCGACTGCCGGACCGCGTCGGCGAGCTGGCGGCCGTTCATGCCCGCCGGCAGCACCACGTCGGTGAAAAGCATGTCGATCCGGGGTTCGCTTTCGAGCAGGCGCAGCGCGGCCGGCCCGTCGCCGGCGGCGATCACCCGATAGCCCTGTTCGCGCAGCACTTCGCAGCCGAAGCGGTTCACGGCTTCCTCGTCCTCGACCAGCAGGATCGTCTCGGTGTTGCGTGCGGCGGGAGCGGGCATGGGAACCGCGCGCTCCTCGCCGGACCAGGTGGGGATCTCGCGCTGGTCCGAGAGGCGGGGGAAGTACATCTTGATGGTCGTGCCTTCGCCCAGCTCGCTGTAGATTTTGATGTGCCCCGACGACTGCTTGGCGAAGCCGTAGACCATGCTGAGACCGAGCCCCGTCCCCATGCCGGCCGCCTTGGTGGTGAAGAACGGATCGAAGGCGCGCTCCATCACCTCCCGGCTCATGCCGGTGCCGTTGTCGGTGATGGCGATCATGACGTACTGGCCGCGAACCAGTTCGCCGCCCGTGGCCTGCGCGTAGCTCTCGTCGAGATAGGCGTTGGCGGTCTCGATCGTCAGCTTGCCGCCGTCCGGCATGGCGTCGCGCGCGTTGACCGCGAGGTTGATGATCGCGTTCTCGAACTGATTTGGATCGACCGCGATCCCCCACAGCCCGCCGGCGAGCACGGTCTCGATCTTCACGGTCTCGCCGAGCGTGCGGCGCAGCAGCTCCGACATGTTCTGAACCAGCCGGTTGGCGTCGACCGCCTTCACCTCCTGCGGATGCTGGCGCGAGAACGCGAGCAGCCGCTGCACCAGGGTCGCGGCGCGCTGCGAGGCCTGGCGCGCGGCATCGAGCGCGCGCTGCAGCCGCGGCTGGTCGGGCCCGAGCCGGTTCAGCGCCATGTCGATATTGCCCAGGATCACGGTGAGCATGTTGTTGAAGTCGTGGGCGATACCGCCGGAGAGCCGGCCGACGGCCTCCATCTTCTGCGCCTGGTGCAGCGCGCGCTCGGTGGTCTCGCGGCGGCGGATCTCCTCTTCGAGCCGCCGGGTGCGGCTGAGCGCGATCACGCCGAGCGCGATCATCGCGAGCATCGCGGGAATGCCGAACACCAGATGGCGCGCCATGCTGGCCAACCAGGCGCGCGTGATCTCGCGCTGCCCGGTGCCCGCCGTGACGTAGATCGGCAGGTTCTCGAGCTTGCGGTAGGCAAAGAGGCGCTGCAGTCCGTCCACCGAGGAACTGGCCATCACGAGGCCGCTGTCCGGCTGTCTGCGGATGCTCTCGAGGAACGGCGCGGCCGGCGGCAGCCGGCGCGGCAGGCTCGCAAGGTCCGGATAGCGCGCCAGGATCGCGCCGTCCTCGCGCAGCAGGCTCCCGATGCTGGGCGGCGGCAGCGTTGCGTAGAACCGGGTGAAATACTCCGGGGCGATCGAGATGATGGTGATGCCCGCAAACCGGCCGTTTACGACGCGGCTGCGGCTGATCGCGAAGAACCGCAGGTTGGCGGCGCGTGCGTCGAGCAGTTCGCTGACGTAGAGGCCCTTCACCTTGCCGCTCTTGTGGACCGAGAAATAGTCGCGGTCGGACACGTCGATCCGCGGCATGGGATGCACGGTGCCCGACACCACCGGGATGCCTTGCGCGTCGACGATCCACAGGTCGCGGAGTTGCGGCAGCGCCTGCACCATCACGCGCAGGCGGCTGTTGTAGTATGGCTCGGCCTCCCGGATCTGCGCGTAGGTGGCGTCGCCGAGGATCTGCTCCAGATAGCGCTCGGTGAGATCGAAGGTCTCGAACACCTTGCGGGCATGTTCGTGCACGATGCCGAGATTGCGCTGGACGCGATCGACGGCCTCCTCGTGATGCTGCCACCAGGAGATCCAGCCTGCGCCCGCGAACAGCAGGATCGGCACGGCCACCGAGGCGGTGAGCAGCACGCGGATCGGCCGCTCGGCGCTGTGGGCCGGCGCCGAGGGGTCCCGTATCAGGCCGATGGATTTCGCGACGAACCGGAACAGCCGCTGCATCGAAGGTCCGCAACCGCACGCCGGAATGGCGACGGAGTCCGAACCTACTTTGAAGGGTCTGTTAACTCAATTGATCCGGCCCGCCGTCCCTGTGCGAAAGCGCGCAGGGACGGATGGAACCCGGCCGGGCTTACCGCTGGCACTCGATGGCCACGTATCCCTCGACGCAGGCGCCGCCGCGGCAGGCGTTGGGGCCGGCGGGGATGGCGCCGGTGATCTCGTCCGGATCGAGCTTGCGGAACGAGCTGGCCTGCGCGAACTGCTGCGACCGGCAATAGGCCGCGGCCGCTGCCTGGCCGCAGGCCGCGCCGGAGGCGAGGCAGCGGTCCACCCCGTAGCCGGAGGCGTTGTTGTTGACGATGAAGATGCGCTTTTCGGCCTGCACGGGGGAGACCGAGAGCCCGAGAATCAGTCCGGCAATGGCGAGGAGGGATCGCATGGCGGCGCCCGCTGTTGTCACGGGCCCGCAACCGGCCCGGTTGCCGACAATGCGGCGGGAATCGTTAAGCTCTCGTTAACTTAAACGCCGGCGCGCGGCCGGGGCCGGGGGATCGGGCCGGATTTCCGGCGCGGTGGCCGGGAAGGCCTTGACGCGGCGGGAGGCGCTGGACCATTGTGCCGGCCATGCACGGCTTTAACGCAATCTGCGGCATTTGCCGGGAGATTATCGGCTAGCTCAACGCTGGCTGCGGCCGTCTTTTCTCGCATCGAGACCAAGGGACGCCCGGCCAGCAGGCCCGAGGGTTCCGAATGGATTTGCGGCTCTACGACACGCTGACGCGCGAGAAGCGGGTGTTTGCTCCGCTCGATCCGGCCTGCGTGCGCATGTACGTCTGCGGGCCCACGGTCTACGACTTCGCCCACATCGGCAACGCCCGGCCGGTGATCGTGTTCGACGTGCTGTTCCGGCTGCTGCGCCATCTTTACGGCCCGGACCGGGTCAAATACGTCCGCAACATCACCGACGTGGACGACAAGATCAACGCGCGCGCGGCCGAGCACGGCGTTTCGATCCGCGAACTGACCGAGAAGACCTACCGGAACTTCAAGGAGGACGTGGCGGCGCTCGGCTGCCTGCCGCCCACCGTCGAGCCGCGCGCCACCGAACATATCGGGGAGATGAAGGCGCTGATCGAGCGGCTGGTCGCGGACGGCCACGCCTATGTGGCCGAAGACCACGCGCTGTTCAGCGTGCCGTCGATGAAGAGCTACGGCGCGCTGTCGAGGCGGCCGCTCGACGAGATGATCGCGGGCGCGCGCGTGGACGTGGCGCCCTACAAGCGCGATCCGATGGACTTCGTGCTGTGGAAGCCGTCGAAGGCGGGCGAGCCGGCGTGGCCGTCGCCCGCGGGCATCGCTGCGCCCGGCAGGCCCGGCTGGCATATCGAATGCTCCGCCATGGCGTGGAAGCATCTCGGCGAGACCTTCGACATCCACGGCGGCGGCATCGACCTCGTGTTCCCGCACCACGAGAACGAGATCGCGCAGTCCTGCTGCGCGTTCCACAGCGGGCGCATGGCCACGACCTGGATGCACAACGGCTTCCTGCAGGTCGAGGGCGAGAAGATGTCGAAGTCGCTCGGCAACTTCGTCACCATCCGCGAGGTGCTGGCCGATTGGCCTGGCGACGTGGCGCGGATGGCGATGCTCGCAAGCCACTACCGCCAGCCGGTCAACTGGACGGTGAGGGGGCTGGAGGAGGCGGAAAAGGCACTGTCCGCCTTTTTCGATGCGGCGTCCGCCGAGGCCGATCCGCGGCCCGCACCGGCGGTGCTGGAGGCGCTGGCCGATGACCTCAACACGCCAAAGGCCATCGCCGAGATGCACGGGCTGAAGAACGCGGAAGGCCGCAAGGCGCTAGCCGGAACGCTGGCGTTCTTCGGTTTCCGTCGCGACGCGCTGCGCGCGTGGCAGGACAGCCGCGCGCCCGCGCCGAAGCTCGCCATCGACGAGATCGAAGGCCGTATCGCCGCGCGCAACGCCGCGCGCAAGGCGAAGGATTTCGCCGAGTCCGACCGCATCCGCGACGAACTCGCCGCCATGGGCATCGTGCTCAAGGATTCCCGTGACGGGACCACCTGGGAGGTCGCGCGCTGATGGCCACCGCAAGACCCAGGCTCGCGCTGCGCCCCTATCTGCCGGACGATGCGCCGGTGCTGGCCGCGATCTTCCGCGCCAGCATCGAGGACCTGACCGATGAGGACTACAATCCGGCGCAGCAGGATGCCTGGGCGTCCGCGGCCGACGACGAGGCGGCGTTTGCGGAGCGGCTTGCCTCGCGGCTCACGCTGGTCGGAACGCTGGAGGGCTCGCCCGCGGGCTTCATCGCGCTCGAAGGTGCGCACCACATCGACATGCTCTACGTCCATCCTGCGGCGGCCGGGCAGGGCGTCGGCGCCATGCTCTGCGACGCGCTGGAGCGGCTCTCGGCCTCGCGCGGCACCGCGCATCTGACGGTGGAGGCGAGCGACACCGCGCGCGAGTTCTTCGCCCGCCGTGGCTTCATCGCCGAGCAGCGCAACACGGTCTCGGTCGGCAACGAATGGCTGGCCAACACCACGATGAAGAAGCAGTTGGCCGCAAAGGGGGATGCGCCATGAAGCGCCCGGACACGCCGTTTCCCCGGCACTGGCTCTATTACATCGTCCTGAAGGTCGTCATTCTCGTCGCCGCGGTCGCGCTGACTCTCAAATTCTTCGGGTTCTGGTGAGGCCGCCGATGCGCGAGCGCCTGTATCTCTTCGACACCACGCTGCGCGACGGCGCGCAGACCAACGGCGTGGACTTCACGCTGTCCGACAAGCTCGCGATCGCCGCGATGCTCGACGATCTCGGCGTGGACTACGTGGAGGGCGGCTATCCCGGCGCCAACCCGACCGATACCGAGCTGTTTTCGCAGGACCGCGGCACGGGCTGCACCTTCACCGCGTTCGGGATGACGCGGCGTCCCGGTCGCTCGGCCTCCAACGATCCGGGCCTGGCCCTGCTGCTCGACGCGCGGGCGGATGCGATCTGCTTCGTGGCCAAGTCCTGGGACTATCAGGTCCGGGTGGCGCTCGAAACCACGCTCGAGGAGAATCTCGCCTCGATCCGCGACAGCGTGAAGGCGGCGAAGGCAAGGGGCCGCGAGGTGCTGCTCGACTGCGAGCACTTCTTCGACGGCTACAAGGCCAATCCCGAATACGCGCTCGCCTGCGCCAAGGCGGCCCATGAAGAGGGTGCGCGCTGGGTGGTGCTCTGCGACACCAACGGTGGCACGCTGCCGCACGAGGTCGAAGCCATCGTGGCCGAGGTGGTGAAGCACATTCCCGGCGCGAACGTCGGCATCCATGCCCACAACGACACCGATCAGGCGGTGGCGGTGTCGCTCGCCGCCGTGCGCGCCGGCGCGCGGCAGATCCAGGGCACGCTGAACGGGCTCGGAGAGCGCTGCGGCAACGCCAATCTGGTCTCGATCATCCCGACGCTCAAGCTGAAGCCGGAGTTCTCGGAAAAATTCGAGATCGGCGTCAGCGACGACCAGCTTAGGACTCTCGCGAAGATCTCGCGCCAGCTCGACGAACTGCTCAACCGCGCGCCCGACCGCCATGCACCCTACGTGGGCGAGAGCGCCTTCGTCACCAAGGCCGGCATCCATGCCTCCGCGATCCTGAAGGATCCCGCGACCTACGAGCATGTCGAGCCCGCGAGCGTCGGCAACCGCCGCAAGGTGCTGGTGTCCGACCAGGGCGGCCGGTCCAACCTGCTTTCGGAGCTGGAGCGCATCGGCCTGAAGGTGGACAAGGACGACCCGCGCATCCCGCGCCTTCTCGAAGCGGTGAAGGAGCGCGAGGCGCAGGGCTACGCCTACGAATCCGCCGATGCCTCGTTCGAGCTGCTGGCACGCCGCATGCTCGGCGGCGTGCCGGATTACTTCAACGTCGAGCAGTTCGACGTCAACGTCGAGCAGCGGGTCAGCTCGCTCGGCCGGCGCGTCACGGTCTCGCTGGCGGTGGTCAAGCTGCAGGTCGGCGACGAGCGGCTGATCTCGGCCGGGGAGGGCAACGGCCCGGTCAACGCCCTCGACGTGGCGCTGCGCAAGGACCTCGGCAAGTACCAGAAATATATCGCCGGCCTCAAGCTCATCGACTACCGCGTCCGCATCCTCAACGCCGGCACCGAGGCGGTGACGAGGGTGCTGATCGAAAGCGAGGACGAAAGCGGCGAGCGCTGGACCACCATCGGCGTGTCGCCCAACATCATCGACGCCTCGTTCCAGGCGCTGATGGATTCGATCGTCACCAAGCTGGTGCGGGCCGGCGCGCCGGCGTGAGCGTCTCTCCGCCGCGTCGCGCGCGGGCCTGACCCGCCGCATCCGTCACGTCCGGTCGAGCGGCACCTTCATCGTCTTCTCTGCCTCCGTCACCGCGGCCGCAGCTTCGCGGATGGTGGGCAGGATGTCCTCCACGCGGTCCACGACGTGGTAGCGGATCGACAGCCCCTCGCGGATGAAGCGCATCCGCTCCATGTGGTCGAGCAGCGCGCAGAGCGGGTCCCAGAATCCGGCGATGTTGGCGAGCAGGATCGGCTTCTTGTGCCGGCCGAGCTGGGCCCAGGTGAGTTGCTCGACCAACTCCTCCAGCGTGCCGACGCCGCCCGGCAGCGCCACGAAGGCGTCGGCGCGCTCGAACATCAGCCGTTTGCGCTCGTGCATGTCGCGCGTGACGATCATCTCGCCGAGCCGCACCGCATGCTCGCGCGCCATCAGGAACTCGGGGATGATGCCCGTGACGCCGCCGCCGCCGGCTGCCACCGCATGGGCGATCTCTCCCATCAGGCCGATATCGCCGCCGCCGTAGACCAGCCCGATGCCGTCCTCGGCCATCAGCGTGCCGAGCCGGCGCGCGGCGGTCACGAAGGCGGGGTCGGCACCCGGACCGGAGCCGCAGTAGACGCAGATGTTTCGGATGCTGCCCATGGGGGATGAATTTGAGGGGTGAATCGTGCGGCTGCCTCCATATAGGCGCCGCGCGCACCGCTGGCGAGGCCGGTGGCCCGGTCTGTTCCGGCAAAACGCCGGGAACCCGGTGGGAAATGTCTCTCCGGGCGATGCTCCGGCGAAGAAAATTCCCTATATGGGGGCTTCGATGGTCCGCATCGCGTGGGCCGCAGTCTGGCCGGGCCCCCGATGAGCGACGTCAACGTGCGAGCGCCTCATGCCATGAGGCGGGAGATCACAGCCGACCGCGGCGCCCTGCTCGCGACGCTCAAGCGGCTGTGGCCCTATATCTGGCCGCACGAACGCAAGGATCTGCAGGGGCGGGTGGCGATCGCCACGCTGCTGCTGCTCGTGGCCAAGGTCGCCACGCTGGTGGTGCCGTTCACGTTCAAGTGGGCGACCGACGCGCTGGTCGGCCAGGGCAGTGCGCCGGTCGCGACCGATTCGTGGATCGCGTGGACGCTGGCCGCTCCCGTGGCGCTGACGCTGGCCTACGGCTTCATGCGGATCGTCATGGCGGTCCTGACCCAGCTCCGCGACGGTATTTTCGCCAAGGTGGCCATGCACGCGGTCCGCCGGCTCGCGATCCTGACCTTCGAGCACATGCACGCGCTGTCGCTGCGCTTCCATCTCGAACGCAAGACGGGGGGCCTGACGCGCGTCCTGGAGCGGGGCCGCAACGGCATCGAGACCATCGTGCGCATGGTGATCCTGCAGGCCGTGCCGACGCTGGTCGAGGTGCTGCTGATCGTCGGCGTGCTGCTGTGGGTGTTCGACTGGCGCTACGTGGTCGTGATCCTGGCGACCGTCGGGCTCTACATGTGGTTCACCTACGTCGCCACCGAATGGCGCATCGGCATCCGCCGCCGCATGAACGAGAGCGACACCGACGCCAACACCAAGGCCATCGACTCGCTGCTCAACTACGAGACCGTGAAATATTTCGTCGCCGAGGAGCGCGAGACCCGCCGCTACGACCGCTCGATGGAGCGATACGAGAAGGCCAGCGTTCAGGCCTACACGTCGCTGGCCGTGCTCAACGCCGGCCAGGCCGGAATTTTCACGGTGGGGCTCGCGGTCGCGATGGTGATGTGCGCGCTCGGCGTGCGTGCGGGCACCAACACGGTCGGCGATTTCGTCATGATCAACGCCATGATGATCCAGCTCTACCAGCCGCTGAACTTCATGGGCATGGTTTATCGCGAGATCAAGCAGGCCACGGTCGACATCGAGATGATGTTCTCGATCCTGATGCGCCCCGCCGAGATCGCGGACCGGCCCGATGCGAAGCCCCTCGCGGTCGATCGCGGCGCGGTGCGGTTCGAGAACGTCGAGTTCGCCTACGATCCATCGCGTCCGATCCTCAAGGGCATCAGCTTCGAGGTCCCGGCCGGCCGCACGGTCGCCATCGTCGGTCCCTCGGGCGCGGGCAAGTCCACGATCTCTCGGCTGCTGTTCCGTTTCTACGACGTCACCTCCGGCCGCATCACCGTTGACGGCCAGGACATCCGCGACGTGGCGCAGTCCTCGCTGCGCGCCGCCATCGGCATGGTTCCGCAGGACACCGTGCTGTTCAACGACACGATCCGCTACAACATCCGTTACGGCCGCTGGGAGGCGAGCGACGAGGAGGTCGAGACGGCCGCGCGTCTGGCGCAGATCGACGCCTTCATCCGCCATTCGCCGCACGGCTACGAGACCGAGGTCGGAGAGCGCGGCCTCAAGCTGTCCGGCGGCGAGAAGCAGCGCGTGGCCATCGCCCGCACCATTCTCAAGTCCCCGCCGATCCTGCTGCTCGACGAGGCCACCTCCGCGCTCGACAGCCACACCGAGCGCGAGATCCAGGACGCGCTCGGCCGCGTGTCGCGCAACCGCACCACGCTGGTCATCGCGCACCGGCTCTCGACCATCGTCGACGCGGACGAGATCATCGTGCTCAACGGGGGCGTCATTGAGGAGCGCGGCACCCACGCCGAGCTTCTGTCGCGGGGCGGACTCTACGCCGGCATGTGGAACCGGCAGCGCGAAGCCGAGGCCGCGCGCGAGAAACTCGCGGAGATCGCCGACGATCCGGCCGCGCCGAACCGCAATCCGCCGGCCGTGGAGGACGATCTCGCGTCGTCGCTCGAGCCGCCGCCGGGCGACGTGCGTCCCGTCGCCGCGCTGGAGTGAATTTGCCACCCCCCGATTGTTCCGCTAGACGAAGCTCAAAGGCCTGAACCAACGCCCATGTCCATCGTCGATTCCGTCCGCTCCCAGTTCGTGCCCATCCACCCGGAGGGCTATCCGTTCATCGGCGGCTTCGCCCTGCTGAGCCTGATCCTGTTCTGGATCTGGTCGCCGCTGGGCTGGATCGGCAGCGCGCTGACGATCTGGTGCGTCTACTTCTTTCGCGATCCTCCCCGCGTGACGCCGGTCCGCGAGGGACTCGTGGTGTCGCCGGCGGACGGCCGCGTCAGCCTGATCGCCGATGCGGTGCCGCCCAAGGAGTTGGGCCTGAGCGACACGCCGCTGCCACGCGTGTCGATCTTCATGAGCGTGTTCGACTGCCACGTGAACCGCAGTCCGGTGAACGGTCGGATCGCCCGGATCGCCTACCGCAAGGGCCTGTTCCTCAACGCCGACCTGGACAAGGCGAGCGAGGACAACGAGCGTAACGCCTTCCTGATCGAGACCGCGACGGCCCGCCTGGGCGTGGTGCAGATCGCGGGGCTGATCGCCCGCCGGATCGTGCCTTTCACCGTGGAAGGGCAGGCCGTGGCGGCGGGCGAGCGTATCGGCATGATCCGTTTCGGCTCCCGCGTCGACGTCTATCTGCCGCAGGGCACGCGACCGCTGGTCGCGGAAGGCCAGACCGCATTGGCCGGGGAGACCGTGATCGCGGACCTCGCGGCTGCCGACCCCGCCCGGGGCTTTCGGGTCGGCTGATCCGGCGGACGCCTGCCGCCCGGCGTGGCGGGGAGCGGGGAGAGCGGCTATAATGACGCCATGAAGCTTTCGCCCTTCGACGCGCAGCCGGATCCGGCCCGGCCCCGACGCTTCCGCACGATCCCGGTGCGGCTGCTGCTGCCCAATCTCGTGACCCTGCTGGCGCTGTGCGCGGGCCTCACCGGCATCCGGCTGGCCTTCGAGGGCAAGATGGAGATGGCCCTCGGCGCCATCGTCTTCGCGGCCTTTCTGGACGGCATCGACGGCCGGCTGGCGCGGCTGATCAAGGGCCAGTCCAAGTTCGGCGCGGAGCTGGACAGTCTGGCCGACTTCATGAATTTCGGCTGCGCGCCGGCGCTGTTCCTCTATCTCTGGGGCCTGGGCGCGCTCGGCAACGTCGGCTGGATCGCGGCGATGGTGTTCGCCATCTGCGGCGCGCTGCGGCTGGCGCGCTTCAACGTGATGGCGGACGACCCGGACAAGCCGGCCTGGACCGGAAACTTCTTCACCGGCGTCCCCGCACCTGCGGGCGCGCTGATCGTGCTGCTGCCGATCTACGTCGACCTGTTGGGCATCGGCAAGGCGAGCCCCACGCTCACGCTGCTCTACACGCTGACCATCGCCTTCCTGATGGTGTCGAGGCTGCCGGTGTTCTCCGGCAAGCGGGTCGGCAAGCGGGTGCCGCCGGAGATGGTGCTGCCGGTGATCGTGGCCTTCGTCCTGTTCTTCGCGCTGCTGATCGCCTACCCGTGGCAGGTGCTCGCCATCGGTACGCTGCTTTACCTCGTCTGTCTGCCGCTCGGCTGGATGTCCTACCGCGCGCAGGAGCGCGGACATCTGGAAAGCCTTGCGCCGGCCGCGCCGCCTGCGGAGCCGGCTGCCTCGTCCGCCGTCGGCCATCCGCCGCAGCCGGCGCCGGACGAGCCCGAGCGGCCCGCCCGGCTGAACTAGCGCCGCAGCCATCCTCCTTCACTTCCGTATCCGGATCGAACCATGCCGCGTGCCCTCAGCGTTATCCCGGCCTCGAAGCGCAAGGACAGCCGCGCGATCGACACCCTGATCCTGCCCCATGCGGTCCGCCACGCCGCGCAGAAGGGCGTCGTGGTCGGCGTGGGCGGCACCCGCATCGAACTGGACCTGCCGGAGCCGGCGCGGCTTCGCACCGACGATGCGCTCGTGCTCGAGGACGGCGCTCTGGTCGAGGTGGTGGCCGAGCCCGAGCCGCTGATCGAGGTGCGCGCGGAGAGCCTTCCGGCGCTCGCGCGACTGGCGTGGCAGCTCGGCAGCCGCCATGTTCCGGTGCAGATCCTGGAGCGCCGCCTGCGGATGCGTCAGGAGCCCGCAATCGCGGAGTGGCTGGGCGGGCTCGGCCTGCGCACGCTCGCCATCGAGGCGCCGTTCGAGCCCGATGGTGAAGATTCCGAGGCGGCGCACGACCATGCGCATCACGATCATGACCACTCCCACGCCCCCCATCATCACGGTCACGGCCATTCGCACGGCCACGGCCATCACGACCATGCTTGCGGCTGCGGTCATGCGCACGCGCACGATCACGGCAAGGGCTGAGGCGGGATGACGGGACGGCTGGCCGACAGGATCGTTCTGGTGACCGGGGCCGCGGGCGCGATCGGCGCGGCCATGACCCGAGCCATCGCGCGCGAGGGAGGCCGTGCCGTCACCAGCGACCTGTCCGGCCGCGCCGGCATGGATCACACGCTCGACGTGACCTCGGAATCCGACTGGCTCCGCGTGGTCGCGGAGATCGGCACGGCGCACGGCCAGCTCGACGGGCTGGTCAACGCCGCGGGGCTCGCGGCGCTCGGCACCGTGGAAGACACCGACTTCGCGACCTGGCGCAAAATCCTGTCCGTCAACCTCGACGGCACCTTTCTGGGCTGCAAGCATGCGCTGCCGCTGCTCCGGCGGCGCGGCGGCTCGATCGTGAACCTGTCCTCGGTCGCGGGGCTGGTCGGCGGCCACAATTTCGCGGCCTACAATGCCTCGAAGGGCGGGGTGCGGCTGCTCACCAAATCGGTGGCGCTGCACGGCGCGAGACTCGATCCCAAGGTGCGCTGCAACTCGGTGCATCCGGCCTTTCTCGAAGGCCCGATGGTGGACGACATCCTCAGCGCCACCGACTATCCGGATGGCGCGCGTGCCCGGCTGACCCGTGACATCCCGCTCGGCCGCTTCGGCAGGGCGGAGGAGGTGGCCGAGATGGCCGTGTACCTGCTGTCCGGGGAGTCCGCCTTCGTCACCGGCGCGGAGTTCGCGATCGACGGCGGCCTGACCGCGCGCTGACCCCGCGCCAGGCGCGTTACCGCGACAGCGTCACCGGCTCACCAGCGGTCGCGGTGCCACCGAAGGCCGCACCCGACACCGACAGCCGCGCGAGCGGCTCGGCGTTGTGGTCGCTCAGCAGCAACCCCTGGGAATCGAAGCTCCACTTCCGGGTGGTGAAGAACTGGCCGGGACAGCCGCCGGCCGGCGCCACCGTGCCCTCGCCGGCGTTCGGCGCCGCCTGGCCGAAGTTCATGCTGCATTGCCGGCCCACGGACGACAGCGTCCAGCGTCCGGCCATCGGCACCGGCGGGGCCGCCGGCCGGGCGACCGCCGGCTCGCCTGTGGGCGCGCCGCCGCCCGGAAACGCCATGCGGTCGCCGCTGCAGCCCGCGAGCGAGACGGCGAGGGCAACAAGGGCGGCTGCGCGCATCGTGAGCTTCGGATCGGTCATGGAGTCCCTTCGGATCATTTCATCGTGGGGATGACGAACTCCGCGCCTTCCTTGGTGCCGGAGGGCCAGCGCGCGGTCACGGTCTTGGTCTTGGTGTAGAAGCGGATCGAGTCCGGCCCGTGCTGGTTCAGGTCGCCGAAGCCGGAGCGCTTCCAGCCGCCGAACGTGTGATACGACAGCGGCACCGGGATGGCGAAGTTCACGCCCACCATGCCGACCTGCACGCGGCTGGTGAAGTCGCGCGCGGTGTCGCCGTCGCGGGTGAAGATCGCAACGCCGTTGCCGTATTCGTGCTCGGACGGCAGCCGCACGGCCTCCTCGTAATCCTTCGCGCGCACCACCGACAGGACCGGGCCGAAAATCTCCTCCTTGTAGATCGTCATCTCCGGCTTGACGTGGTCGAACAGGCAGCCGCCCATGAAGTTGCCGTTCTCGTAGCCCTGGAGCTTGAAATTGCGGCCGTCCACCAGGAGCTTCGCGCCCTCGGCGACGCCCTTGTCGACGTAGCTCCTGACCTTGTTGAGGTGGGCCTTGGTCACCATCGGGCCGTAGTCGGCCTGCGGGTCGGTGGAGGGGCCGACCTTGAGGCT
>CAZZCV010000014.1:0-67042 GCA_964653225.1 uncultured Rhodoplanes sp.
CAGGAGCTCTATCTGAAATCGCTCGACGCCATCGGGCTCGATACCAGGCTCCATGACGTGCGGTTCGTCGAGGACGACTGGGAGAGCCCGACGCTGGGCGCGTGGGGGCTGGGCTGGGAGTGCTGGTGCGACGGCATGGAGGTGTCGCAGTTCACTTACTTTCAGCAGGTCGCGGGCTTCGAATGCGCGCCGGTGGCGGGCGAGCTGACCTACGGGCTGGAGCGGCTCGCGATGTACGTGCAGGGCGTGGACCGGGTCTACGACCTCAACTTCAACGGCCGCGAGGGCGCGGAGAAGGTCACCTACGGCGACGTGTTCCTGCAGGCCGAGCAGGAGTACTCGCGGCACAACTTCGAGCACTCCGACGCCGACATGCTGTTCAAGCAGTTCGCGATGGCCGAGGAGGCGTGCCGCAAGTATCTCGACGCGGGCTGGGCGGACGGCAAGCGCGAACGGCACCTGATGGCGCTGCCGGCCTACGACCAGTGCATCAAGGCGAGCCACGTCTTCAACCTGCTCGACGCGCGCGGCGTGATCTCCGTGACCGAGCGGCAGGGCTACATCCTGCGGGTGCGCGAGCTGGCGAAAGCCTGCGGCGGCGCATGGCTCGCGACCGAAGCGGGAGGCGTGTGATGCCCGACCTCCTGCTCGAACTCTTCTCCGAGGAAATCCCTGCGCGGATGCAGGCCAAGGCGGCCGACGACCTGCGCAAGATGGTCACCGACCGGCTGGTGAACGCGGGCCTCGTCTACGAGGGTGCCAAGGCGCTGGCGACGCCGCGCCGGCTGGCGCTGGCGGTGCAGGGCGTGCCCGCGCGCTCGCCCGACATCAAGGACGAGAAGAAGGGTCCGCGCGTCGGCGCGCCGGAGCAGGCGATCGCCGGCTTTCTCAAGGCTGCGGGGCTGTCGTCCATCGCCGAGGCGAAGGTGCAGCCTGACAAGAAGGGCGACTTTTACATCGCGGTGATCGAGAAGCCCGGCCGGCCCGCAATCGAGGTGATCGCGGAGATCGTGCCGGACGTGGTGCGGAATTTCCCGTGGCCGAAGTCGATGCGCTGGGGCGCGGCCTCCGCGCAGCCGGGCGCGCTGAACTGGGTGCGGCCGCTGCACTCCATCGTCGCGACCTTCGGCCCGGAAACGGAAGAGCCGGAGGTGGTGCGCTTTACGGTCGGCGGCATCACCGCGGGCGACACGACGCGCGGCCACCGCTTCATGGCGCCCGGCGAGATCAGGGTGAAGCGCTTCGACGATTACGTCGCGAAGCTGGAGAAGGCCAGGGTGGTGGCCGATCCGGCGCGGCGCGCGCAGATGATCCTGGCGGACGCGAAGAATCTCGCGTTCGCGCAGGGCTTCGAGTTGGTCGAGGACGAGGGACTGCTCGCCGAGGTGTCCGGGCTGGTCGAGTGGCCGGTGGTGCTGATGGGGACGTTCGACGAGGCGTTCCTCGCGATCCCCGACGAGGTGATTCGCGCCACCATCCGCAACAACCAGAAATGCTTCGTGGTGCGCGACCCCAAGTCGGGCAAGCTCGCCAACCGCTTCATCCTCACGGCGAACATTGAGGCGTCGGACGGCGGCAAGGCCATCGTCGCGGGCAACGAGCGCGTGATCCGTGCGCGGCTGTCGGACGCCAAGTTCTTCTACGACACGGACCTCAAGACGAAACTCGAAGACCGGCTGCCGAAGTTCGGGCAGATCGTCTTTCATGAAAAGCTCGGCACGCAGGCGGAGCGGATCGCGCGCATCGAGCGGCTGGCCGCGGAGCTTGCGCCGCTGGTGGGCGCCGATGCCGAGAAGGCGAAGCGCGCGGCGCGGCTCGCCAAGGCGGACCTGCTGACCGAGGTGGTCGGCGAATTCCCCGAGGTGCAGGGCCTGATGGGGAGATACTACGCGCTGGCGCAGGGCGAGGATGCGTCGGTAGCAACGGCCATCGAGGACCACTACAAGCCGCTCGGCCCCGGCGACCGCGTGCCGGCCGATCCGGTGGCGGTGGCCGTGGCGCTGGCGGACAAGCTCGACATCCTCACCGGCTTCTGGGCGATCGACGAGAAGCCGACAGGTTCGAAGGACCCGTTTGCGCTGCGCCGGGCAGCGCTGGGTGTGATTAGAATTATCTTGGACAACAGATTGAAGCTTCCTTTGACTGCGTCTTATAAGGGCGCTTTAGAAGAAGCCGTGATGACTTCTCTAACGCGAGAGAAGCTAGATTTTGACGTGCAGGGCGATGAGTTCGCCAAACGATTTCCCAACACAAAAGAATCGCTCCTCTCCTTCTTCGCCGACCGCCTGAAGGTCCAGCTTCGCGAGCAGGGCGCGCGCCACGACCTCGTCGACGCGGTGTTCGCACTCGAGGGCCAGGATGACCTGCTGCTGATCGTCCGCCGGGTCGAGGCGCTGGGCAAGTTCCTCGATACGGATGATGGAAAGAACCTGCTGGCGGGCTTCAAGCGCGCCGCGAACATCCTGCGCATCGAGGAGAAGAAGGACGGCAAGCCCTACACCGGGGCGCCCGACGCCGCGCTGCTGACGCAGGCCGAGGAGAAGGCGCTCGCCGCCACCATCCATGTCGCGAAGGCCGATGGCGGCAACGCGGTCGCGGCCGAGGACTTCGCCGCGGCCATGACCGCGATGGCGAAGCTGCGGCCGCACGTCGATGCGTTCTTCGACAAGGTGACGGTGAACGCCGACGACAAGGCCGTGCGCGAGAACCGGCTCCGGCTGCTCAACGAAATCCGCGAGGCCACCCGCGCGGTGGCAGACTTCTCGAAGATCGAGGGTTAGGCGCGCCGCCGGGTCTTTCCGGCGGCCGGCGACGACAGCGGCCACGGTGCGGCCGCGACGATGGGGAAAAGCCGGCGGTGACAGCCGGTCGCCCCGGCATTAGAACAAAAGCGACTTGAGGGAACGTCGGGGAAGGGCCAGAAAAGGCTCATTCAGCAAGCGAGAGTTGCATGGCACGCCGTCCTTCCGCCTCCGCGAAGAAGTCTCCGGCCCGCAAGGCCGCCGGGGTCAAAGCGTCCAGGGTCAAAGTGCCCAAGAGCAAGGTCTCCAGGGCGAAGCCCGCCAAGGCGAAAAAGGCGGCAGCGCCCGCGGGCCGGCGCCGCTGGGTTTACGCCTTCGGCGGGGGCAAGGCCGAAGGCCGCAGCGAGATGAAGAACCTGCTCGGCGGCAAGGGCGCGAACCTCGCCGAGATGGCCAATCTTGGCCTGCCGGTGCCGCCCGGCTTCACCATCACCACCGAGGTCTGCACTTACTATTACGCCAACAAGCAGACCTATCCGAAGGAGTTGCAGAAGCAGGTCGCGGACGGGCTCGCCCACGTCGCGCGCATCACCGGCAAGACCTTCGGCGATGCTGCGAACCCGCTCTTGGTGTCGGTGCGCTCGGGCGCGCGCGCCTCGATGCCGGGGATGATGGACACGGTGCTCAACCTCGGCCTCAACGACGAGACCGTGGAGGCCGTCGCCAAACTCTCCGGCGACCGGCGCTTCGCCTACGACAGCTACCGCCGCTTCATCAACATGTATTCCAACGTGGTGCTCGGCATCGAGCATCACAACTTCGAGGACATTCTGGAAGACCACAAGGTGCGCCGGGGCTTCACGCTCGACACCGAGCTGTCCGCCGACGACTGGATCGAGGTGGTCGGCCGCTACAAGGAGCGCGTCGAGGAGGAACTGGGTCGGCCGTTCCCGCAGAACCCGGACGACCAGCTCTGGGGCGCGATCGGCGCCGTGTTCGGCTCGTGGATGAACCAGCGCGCCGACACCTATCGCCGGCTCCACAATATCCCGGAAAGCTGGGGCACCGCAGTCAACGTGCAGGCCATGGTGTTCGGCAACATGGGTGACACCTCGGCCACCGGCGTCGCCTTCACCCGCAATCCGTCGACTGGCGAGAAGCGGCTCTATGGCGAGTTCCTGATCAATGCGCAGGGCGAGGACGTGGTCGCCGGCATCCGCACGCCGCAGGAGATCACCGAGGCCGCGCGCAAGGAGGCCGGCTCCGACAAGCCGTCGATGGAAAAGGCCATGCCCGCGGCCTTCAAGGAGCTGGTGCGCATCTACGGCAGGCTCGAGAAGCACTACCGCGACATGCAGGACATGGAGTTCACCGTCGAGCAGGGCACGCTCTGGATGCTCCAGACCCGCAACGGCAAGCGCACCGCCAAGGCCGCGCTGCGCATCGCGGTAGAGCTGGCCAACGAGAAGCTCATCACGAAGGAAGAGGCGGTGGCGCGCGTGGAGCCTGCCTCGCTGGACCAGCTCCTGCATCCGACCATCGACCCGAAGGCCGAGCGCAACGTGATCGCCACCGGCCTGCCGGCGTCGCCGGGCGCGGCCTCGGGCGAGATCGTGTTCTCGTCCGACGAGGCGGCGAAGCTCAAGGCCGACGGCAAGAGGGTCATTCTCGTCCGCGTGGAGACCTCGCCCGAGGACATCCACGGCATGCACGCGGCCGAGGGAATCCTCACCACCCGCGGCGGCATGACCTCGCACGCCGCCGTGGTGGCGCGCGGCATGGGCAAGCCCTGCGTCTCGGGCGCGGGCAGCCTGCGCGTGGACTACGGCGCGCAGACCGTGCAGGCCGGAAACCTCGTGCTCAAGCGCGGCGAGATCGTCACCATCGACGGCTCCACCGGACAGGTGCTCAAGGGCAGGGTGCCGATGACCGAGCCGGAATTGTCCGGCGAGTTTGGCACGCTGATGGGCTGGGCCGACAGGGTGCGCAAGCTCGGCGTGCGCGCCAACGCCGACACGCCGGCGGATGCGCGGATCGCGGTGCGGTTCGGCGCGGAGGGCATCGGCCTGTGCCGCACCGAGCACATGTTCTTCGACGAGGATCGCATCCAGGCGGTACGCGAGATGATCCTCGCGGACGACGAGAAGGCCCGGCGCTCGGCGCTCGCCAAGATCCTGCCGATGCAGCGCGGCGATTTCACCGAGCTGTTCGAGATCATGAAGGGCCTGCCGGTCACGATCCGGCTGCTCGATCCGCCGCTGCACGAGTTTCTGCCGCACGGCGAGGAGGACATCGCCGAGGTTGCGGCCGCGATGGGCGAAGATCCTAAGAAGCTGGCGCATCGCGCCCGCGAGCTGGCCGAGTTCAACCCGATGCTCGGCTTCCGCGGCTGCCGGATCGCCATCGCCTATCCGGAGGTTGCGGAGATGCAGGCGCGCGCGATCTTCGAGGCCGCCGTGGAGGCCGGCAAGCGCACCGGCAAGCCGGTGAAGCCCGAGGTGATGGTGCCGCTGATCGCGACGAAAGCGGAACTCGACATCGTCAAGGCGCGCATCGACGCGATGGCCGACGCCGTGCGCAAGGAGACCGGCGCGAAGCTCTCCTATCAGGTCGGCACCATGATCGAACTGCCGCGCGCCTCGCTCATGGCCGGCGAGATCGCGCAGTCGGCGGAGTTCTTTTCCTTCGGCACCAACGACCTCACGCAGACCGCCTTCGGCATCTCGCGCGACGATGCCGCGAGCTTCCTCGGCATCTACACCGCGCGCGGCATCCTGCCGGCCGATCCGTTCGTGTCGATCGACCGCGAGGGCGTGGGCGAACTGGTGAAGATCGGCGTGGAGCGCGGCCGCAAGGTGCGCCGCGACCTCAAAGTCGGCATCTGCGGCGAGCACGGCGGCGATCCTGCATCCGTGGAGTTCTGCCACGAGGCGGAGCTGGATTACGTGTCCTGCTCGCCGTTCCGGGTGCCGATCGCGCGGCTGGCGGCGGCCCAGGCGGCGCTGGGTAAAAAGGCCGCGGGCCAGGCCTGAGGACGAGTGCAAGGTCGCGGCCGGATTTGACGACCATCGCAAGGCCCGCGCGTCGCCTCGACAGCGGGCCTTTTCGCGGGAGATCGTGCCTGTGCCGCTCCGGCGGCCCCCTTCGTGCGCTGCCGGCTTGCGACCGCAGGGATCCGTGACCGTTTCGGCGCACGGCCATTTGCGGGTGTTCCTCGTCGTGGCGGCCGTGCTAGCCTTTCCCACCGGGGGAAGCGACAAAGCACCGGAACGGGGCAGGGGGACGCATGGCGGAGGGGACGCAGCCGGCGGCAGCCGGATCGCCGGGCATTTCCGACGACAAGCTGAAAAAGGCCGAGGCCTACATCGAGGCCGAGGAGGGCGCGGTCAACCGCCTCGCCGGATTTGCCGGAAACGCGGTGCTGTGCGTCGCGGTCGCGATGTCCCTGTTCCACCTTTATGCGGCGGTGGGCGGCGCCTGGCCGTTTCAGGACTTCCCGATCATCGCGACCCAGCCGTTGCGCTACACCCACGTCGCCTTCGTGCTGCTGCTGAGCTTCCTGCTGTTTCCGGCGGCTGCGCGGTTCCGCAACCGCATCCGCTGGTGGGACGTGGTGCTGGGCGCGGCCGGCGCGCTGATCCTGCTTTATGCGCTCCAGGGCGGCGACGATTTCACCGACCGCGCCACCATGCCGAACCAGACCGACACCATCCTCGGCGTGATCTTCATCGCGCTGGTGCTGGAGGCCAACCGCCGCACCACCGGCTGGATCGTGCCGGCGGTGTCGATGGCGTTCATTCTCTATGCCTATTTCGGACCCTATCTGCCGGACCCGTGGGCGCACCGCGGCTTCGACGTGGGCCAGCTTGTCGGCCACCTGTTCATCACGCTGGAGGGCATCTTCGGCGTGCCCGTGGATGTGTCGTCGAGCCTGATCGTCCTGTTCACGATCTACGGCGCGTTTCTCCAGCACTCCGGCGCGGGCAAGTTCTTCATCGACTTCTCGATGGCGCTGATGGGACGCAAGGCCAACAGCGCCGGGCGCACCGTGGTGCTGTCCTCGTTCCTGCTCGGCGGTCCCTCCGGCTCGGGCGTGGCGACCACGGTGACGGTCGGCGCGGTGGCCTATCCGATGATGGAGAAGGCCGGGTTCGAAAAGAACGCCGCGGGCGGACTGCTGGCCGCGGGCGGGCTCGGCGCGATCATCTCGCCGCCGGTGCTGGGCGCAGCCGCGTTCCTGATCGCCGAGTTTCTCAAGATCAGCTACCTCGACGTGATCGCCATGGCGGTGATCCCCACCTGTCTCTACTACCTCTGCCTTCTCATCATGGTGGAACTTGACGCCAAGAAGTTCAGCGCCCAGGTGGTGGACGTAGCGCAGGAGATGTCGCTGTTCCAGATGACGCGACGCTACGGCTTTCACTTCATCTCGCTGATCGCGGTCGTGGTGTTCATGGTGTGGGGCTATTCGCCGACGCTGTCGGTGTTCTGGGCCACGGTCCTGACCTTCGCGATGAGCTTCCTCACGCGCGAGACCGCGCTGATGCCGAAGAAGCTGGTGCGGGCGCTGGCGGACGGCTCGATCTCGGTTCTGACCGCAGCCACCACCTGCGCGACAGCGGGCATCATCGTGGGCGTGGTCACGCTGACCGGGCTCGGCCTGAAGTTCTCCTCCATCGTCATCGCCTACGCCGGCGGCAGCCTGCTGCTCACGGCGATCTACACCGCGCTGATCGTCTGGATCGTCGGCCTCGCGGTGCCGGTGACGGCGTCCTACATCATCTGCGCGGTGATCGCGGCGCCGGCGATGGTCCAACTCGGGGTACCGGCAATCGCGGCGCACATGTTCATCTTCTACTATTCAGTATTGTCGGAGGTTTCGCCGCCGACTGCGCTGTCGCCGTTCGCGGCGGCGGCCATCACCGGCGGCGATCCTTACGCCACCACGCTGCAGGCCTGGAAGTACACGATCCCGGCGTTCCTGGTTCCGTTCGTGTTCGTACTCGATCCGCAAGGTGTCGGGCTCCTGCTGGCGCTGCCGCCCGGTGGCTCCTGGGTGGACGTCGCGCTGATCACGCTCAAGACCGCGATCGGCCTGAGCCTCATCGCGGCCGCGGCGCAGGGCTGGGCATTCCGCCGCACCACCCGCCCGGAACGCTGGTTGCTGGTCCTGGCCGGCCTGTTTCTGGTGTTTCCGAGCCTTCTGGTGACGCCGCTCGCGTCGCTCCTGGGCTTCGGGATCGGCTATCCGTCGATAATTGGCTTGGCCATCGGCGCGGGGGTTCTGGTAAAACAAATCATGCAGCCGGCCGTGAAAGCGCCGGCCTGAGAACAACGGGGAGGACAGTCGATGAATCGCAGAGAATTCCTGATCGCGACCGCGGCTTCGGGCGTGGCCGGCACCTCGCTGCTCGGCGCGAGCGCTTTCGCGCAGCAGACCAACATCGCGATCGCGACGGGGGGAACCGGCGGCGTCTACTATCCGATGGGCGGCGGCATGGCGAACGTGCTGTCCAAACATGTGCCGGGCTTCGTGGCCACCGCCCGCGTTACGGGCGGCTCGGTCGACAACCTCAAGCTGATCGGTTCCAAGCAGAGCGAACTCGGCCTGACGATGGTGGACGCGGCGCTCGATGCCTTGAAGGGCACGGACAAGTTCAAGGGCAGTGCGGTGCCGGTGCGCACCCTGATGATCCTCTATCCCAACCGCATGCACGTCGTATCGGTCGAGGGGCGCGGCATCAACACGATGGCCGACCTCAAGGGCAAGCGCGTCTCCACCGGCTCGCCCGGAAGCGCCACCGAGGTGATGGCGTTCCGCTGCATCGAGGCCGCGGGCCTCGACCGCGACAAGGACATGCGCCGCGAGCGTCTCGGCGTGGCGGAGTCCACCAACGCGATCAAGGACGGAAAGATCGACGCCTATTTCTGGGTCGGCGGGCTGCCGACCGCGGCGGTGACGGATCTCGGCGCCACGCCGAACGTCAAGCTCAAGTTGATCGACACGGACGGTCTGGTCGGCAAGATGAACGCGAAATACGGCAATCTCTACAGCGCCGGCGTGATCCCGGCGAAGACCTATCCGGGCCAGACCACCGACAACAAGATTTCGGTGGTGCAGAACATTCTGGTCGCCAACGCTGCGATGCCCGATCAGGTCGCCTACGACATCGTGAAGACCTTCATCGAGAAGCGCGCGGAACTGGTCGCGGTTCACGCCGAGGCCGCGAGCATCACGCTCGAGAACCAGAAGACGGAAAACACGCCGATCCCGTGGCATCCGGGCGCGCTGAAGTATCTGAAAGAGAAGGGCGTCAAGATTTGACGCGCCGGCGCCGGCGATTTTCGAGACCGAACGGCCGGGACGCTCCCGGCCGTTCGCGCATTCTGACCTGGTGGTTCGGCCTGACGGCGCTTGGCGGACTGGCCTTCGGCCTTTTCGCCGAGGAGCGGCCGTTCGGCACCGGCGTTCTTTCGCATCCGGCGATCGTGCTGTTCGCGGCGATCGCGGCAGGGCTGCTGGTTCTGCGCACGGCGGCGGCGCAGCCGGTGCAGGAGATCATTCCCGACCGTGCGCTGGTGGTCGGATGCTTCGTGGCGGCCGCGGCGTTTCTTCTCGGCAATCTGGCGGGCGTGCATCTCGCGTCGCGCTGAACGCCGTTCCGCGCAGAGCGCGCGTTGACGTTTCGTTTACCTTAATCGCGGCGGCCCGTGTCGCTGCGATTTTTCACGCGGGCCACGCGATTAACCGCTTCGCAACGTTAATGCGACAATAAAGAACCCTGTCGCCCCGGAGACACCTCCACTCCGGCTGCGCGACAACGGTTTGTAGCGTGCGTTGCGTCGAGTGGTGTTGCGTATCGAGTAGCGTGGCGTGAGCGTTGATATGAGTGTTTGGTGTCAAAGACCGAAGGTTGCCCGTCCGGCGGCCTTCGGTCTTTTCGTCCTGATGCTCGGTCTGGTGCCGGCGAAAATCGGTCATCAGGACCTGGGCGCGCTGCTGGCCCGCCAGCCGGAGGTGTCGCAGCGCTGGCGCGCGCATGTGATGGCATCGCCGTTCGGCAGCGTGCAGGTGGCGGGCTTCAACTTTCCCCGACCGGTGGGGACCCTGATTCCGGAATTCGAATACAGGCTCGCGAGCCTCACGTCCGGCGTGGACCACGCGCCGCCGCGCGAGCTCGGCGCGTTTCCGCTGCCGGTGCCGAGGCCGGGCGTGTTCCCGCAGGTCAACCGCCGCCTCAAGGGCGACCTGCTGGTGCCGCGCCGCTCGCCGGAGCGGCAGCCCGCCGCTGCGCCGCAGGACCTGAAACCCGGTCGTGTGAAGAGCGTTTCCTTTCCGCGTCCTGGCGTCCGGCCGGACGTCGCCGATGTGACGCCGGCTGCGCGCGATGCGCCGACGCCGGCCGGCGATCCGCTCCCGAGCGACGCCCGCCCCACGCCCGCCGATCCGGTTCCCGAGGACGAGGCGACGCTGCCGTCCTGGTCGGCTCCGGAGATCGACCTGCAGGCGGCGATCGCGGCGGAGCCCGTGGAGATGACGACGCCGGGCGACGACGTGGCGCTGCTCAATCCGGATGTGGATCTGATCGATCACGCCGACCCCACGGTGCGCACCGCGCGCATCTACTTCGGCAGCCGGCCGATCGGAGAGGCGGTGGGACCGATCGAGCCTTGGCCCGCGGGCGAGGAGCCGGTGCTGGTGATGCCTCCGCCCGCAGACCGCGACGTCAAGCATACGGCGCTCGCGCCCGCCCAGTCCGACGAGCAGGCGCCCGCGCGGGCGCGCTCCGCGCTTGCGATGCCGGCGGAGACCGTCGCGCCCAAGGGCCAGGTGACCGGCCCCGACCAGCGTCCGAAGACGCCGGCCGAGCGTCTCGGCCTCAACGTGCGCGAGCGCGCACGCGCCGAGAAGTGCCTTGCGGAGGCGGTCTATTTCGAATCGCGCGGCGAGCCGGTGCGCGGCCAGGTGGCGGTGGCGCAGGTGGTGATGAACCGGGTGTTCTCGGGCTTCTATCCGGGCAACGTCTGCGGCGTGGTCTACCAGAACGCCCATCGTCATCTGGCGTGCCAGTTCACCTTCGCCTGCGACAACGTCAAGGACGTGGTGCGGGAGCCCGAGCTGTGGGTGCAGGCCAGGCAGATCGCGCGCGACACGATGGACGGCAAGCTGTGGCTGCCGGAAATCGGCAAGTCCACGCACTACCACGCCTCGTGGGTGAACCCGTGGTGGGTGCGCACGATGCGCAAGAACGCGCGCATCGGCGTTCACACCTTCTACCGTCCGCGTCGCTGGGGCGACGGCGCCGACGCGCCGGCCTGGGGGCCGGGCGTGACCGCGCCGCTGCGGCCGACCGCCGAGGCGAAGCCGGCCGCAGCGAAGATGTAGCTACTTGTCGCCGACCACGGCGACGGCGGAAATCTCCAGCATCATGCCGACGGCGGGCAGGCTGTGCACCGTGATCGTGGTGCTGGCCGGAAAGTTGCCCTCGGGCCAGAACTCGCGGCGGATCGGCATCAGCGGCTCCAGCAGCCGCGGATCGGTCAGATAGACCGTGATGGTGACGACGTCCTTGATGCTGCCGCCGGCGCGTTTCACGACGTTGTCGATCGCGCGCATGATGACCCGCGCCTGGCCCTCGAAGTTCCCGGCCATCGACTGGCCCTTCTCGTCGACCAGACCGGTCTGACCGGACACCCAGACGATCCTGCCGCCCTCGGTCACGACGCCGGGCGAGAAGCCGCGCGACTGCGCGCGATCCTGCTTCAGATATTCGCGCGCCTGCACCGCCTCGGCGGCGGGAAGCATGACGGCAAGTGCGGCGAGAGCTGCAAGAAATCTCATGACCTGTCCCCCTTCAGCCGGATGGCTGTGCGCAAATGCTAGCAACCCGCGGCGGAACCGGGAAGCCCGGCCCGCGGCCACGCCGGCCCTGCGGGTTCGCGAGGCGTTCGCGGTCAGATCTCGATGTCGAAGGCGACGTCGAGGCTCGGCGAGGAATGCGTGAGCGCTCCGGAGGAAGCATAGTCCACGCCGGTCGCGGCAATCTCCGCGATGCTGTCGAGCGTGATGCCGCCGGAAGCCTCGATCACCAGACGTCCCGCGACCATCACCACGGCCTCGCGCATCCGAGCCACGTCGAAGTTGTCGAGCAGCACGACGTCGGCGAGGCCGCAGTCGAGCACCTGCCGGAGCTGGTCGAGCGAATCCACCTCGATCTCGATCTTGACCAGATGGCCGACCTTGGCGCGCGCGCGCTCCAGCACTGCGGGGATCGAGCCTGCGACAGCGATGTGATTGTCCTTGATCAGGATCGCGTCGTCGAGGCCGAAGCGGTGGTTGAAGCCGCCGCCGCAGCGGATCGCGTATTTCTCCAGCGCCCGCAGGCCCGGCGTGGTCTTGCGGGTGCAGCAGATGCGGGTCTTGTGCGGGCCGATGCGGCGAACGAATTCGGCGGTGGCGCTGGCGATGCCGGAGAGGTGTCCGAGGAAGTTGAGCGCGGCGCGCTCGGCCGACAGCACGGCGCGGGCGTCGCCCCGGATCTCCATCAGCGGAAGTCTGGCCGCGACCTGGTCGCCGTCGCGGGCGAGCGGCTTGACCTGCACGGCCGGATCGAGCCGCCGCAGGGTGGCCTCCACCAGCGGCAGACCCGCGATGTGGCCGGCCTTGCGCGCCACCAGCATGACGCGGCTCGGCGTGCCGGCCGGAATGGTGGCGATCGAGGTGACGTCGCCGGCGCGTCCGAGGTCCTCGGCAAGCGCGCGCGTCACCGCGTCGTCGATCTCGAGCGGCGAAAGGAACCCGTCCGGGTAGAGCAGGGAAGAGGTCATCGTCGCTCCCATCATTGCAAGGTTTGATCGAAACCGGACGGCCGCGCTGCGCCGCCGTCCGGATCGACGGCTTTGCCGTCAGCTCTTGAGGTAGATCATCCGCTCGACCGAGCGGCGCGCCCGCTCGGCGACCGCCGGATCGACCACGACCTCCTCCTTCATCTCCAGGAGGCTTTCGAGGATCTTCGGCAGCGTGATCCGCTTCATGTGCGGGCACATGTTGCAGGGCTGCGTGAACTCGACGTCCGGCAACTCGGCCTTGACGTTGTGCGCCATCGAACATTCGGTGACGAGCACGACGCGCCGCGGCTTCTTCTGGCGCACCCAGTCGATCATGTGCGCGGTCGAGCCGGTGAAATCGGCCTCCGCGATCACGTCAGGCGGGCACTCCGGATGCGCGATGATTTTCACCGACGGGTCGTTCTCGCGGTAGAGCCGCAACTCGTCGCCGGTGAAGCGCTCGTGCACCTCGCAGGCGCCCTGCCAGGCGATGATCTGGACCTTGCTCTGCGAGGCCACGTATTTCGCCAGGTACTGGTCCGGCAGGAACAGCACCCGGTCGGTGCCAAGGCTCTCGACCACCTGCAGCGCGTTCGACGAGGTGCAGCAGATGTCGGACTCCGCCTTCACCTCGGCGGAGGTGTTGACATAAACCACCACCGGCACGCCCGGATAGCGCTGGCGCAGCAGCCGCACGTCCTCGCCGGTGATGGCGTCGGCCAGCGAGCAGCCGGCGCGCATGTCCGGAATCAGCACGGTCTTGGCCGGGTTAAGCACCTTGGCCGTCTCGGCCATGAAATGCACGCCGCATTGCACGATGACGTCGGCGTCGACCTTGGTGGCCTCGCGCGCGAGCTGGAGCGAGTCCCCCACGAAATCGGCGACGCAATTGTAAATCTCCGGCGTCTGGTAATTGTGCGCCAGGATCACCGCATTGCGCTGCTTCTTCAGCTCGTTGATCGCCTTCACGTAGGGCGCGAAGAACGGCCACTCGACCGGCGGCACCACCGCCTTGACGCGCTCGTAGAGGTGCGCGGTCGCGCGTTCGACCTCGGGCGTCCATTCCAGCGGGGGGGCGGGCAGGCGACCGTACTTGCGCAGCGCCGCCGAGCCGGGGCTCGGCGCATGCGTGGTGCGATCCGCAAGCGGGCCGACGATTTCCAGCACCGGCATCGCAACCTCCATCCGGGTTTCGAATATGCTCATATTGAGCATATTCGGGGACGAAAACATCCGGCCCGAAGGCCGGCAGACGTTTGCGCTCCGCGGATTTCCCGCGACCGGAGGCGAAGTCGCCGTCCGATATTCTCACTTGGAGCAAATCCAATATAGCACTTCCGCGGGCGGCCCGCCAGAGGCTTGAGGGCGCCAGCCATGCGCGACGCAAATCCATGCCATCACCAAGATTCGCTTGGGCGCGTTCCGGCCAGCCACTATGTTGCGCCGCCGCGTTGTTTCGGCGCAGACGTCTGCTTTCTGCCACCGCAGTGCCCTGCCGGAGAATAAAATGACCGCTTCGTCCGCGCCGCTCGGTGGTTCGCCGCTTGCGTCCTGGCGGACGCCCGCCGTCATCCTGGCGTTCGGCTGTGTCATCGCGGTGATCGCCTTCGGACCGCGCTCGACGCTCGGCTTCTTCCTGACCCCGATCAGTTCGCTGAACGGCTGGGGCCGCGACGTGTTCGGCTTCGCGATCGCACTGCAAAATCTGCTGTGGGGCGCGGGCCAGCCGTTCTCGGGCGCGCTCGCGGACCGCTTCGGCATCGTGCGCGTGATCTGGGTCGGCGCGATCCTGTATGCGGCGGGCCTCGCGCTGATGACGGTTTCGACGACGCCCGGCATGATCAACCTGTCGGCCGGCGTGCTGATCGGCTTCGGCCTGTCGGGCTGCTCGTTCCCGGTGGTGCTGGCCGCGCTTGGCAAGATCCTGCCGGAGAGCTGGCGCTCGTTCGCCTTCGGCGCGGGCACCGCCGCGGGCTCCTTCGGCCAGTTCCTGTTCTCGCCGCTTGCCGTGGTGCTGATGGATTCCTTCGGCTGGCAGACCGCGCTTTTCATCTTCGCCGCCATGATGCTGATGGTGCTGCCGCTGTCGCTGGTGCTGGCGACGCGGTCGTCCACCGACGCCAAGGGCGCGGCGGGGGCTCCCTCGCAGTCGCTCAAGCAGGCTCTGGCCGAAGCGCTGTCGCACCGCTCCTACGTTCTTCTCGTGCTCGGCTATTTCACCTGCGGCTTCCAGCTCCAGTTCATCACCATCCACATGCCGCCCTACCTGCTGGACAAGGGCCTGTCCGCGCAGGTCGGTGGCTGGACCATCGCGGTGATCGGCCTGTTCAACATCATGGGCTCGCTGGGCTCGGGCTGGCTCGGCACCTTCCTGCCGAAGCGCTACCTTCTGTCCTTCATCTATTTCACGCGGGCGGTCGCGATCTTCGTGTTCATCTCGGTGCCGGTGACGCCGGTCACCTGCATCGTGTTCGGCGCGGTGATGGGACTCATGTGGCTGTCCACGGTGCCGCCCACCACCAGCCTGATCGCGCTGATGTTCGGCACGCGCTGGCTGGCGACGCTGGCGGGCTTCGCCTTCTTCAGCCATCAGGTCGGCGGATTCCTCGGCGTTCTGATCGGCGGCATCGCCTTCGAGCGCACCGGCTCCTACGAGCTGATGTGGTGGCTGGCGATCCTGTTCGGCGTGCTCTCGGCGCTGATCAACATGCCGATCGTGGAAAAGCCGGTGGTCCGGCCCGCGGCGGCCGCGGCCGGATAGGCGTGACGTCGGAAGGACGGGTTGCGGGCAGCTCGATCCCGGCGGATCGGCTTGCGCCGCGCGCCCTTGCGCCGGCTTCCAGGGGCCGCCACAAATCCGGTCGGGTTGCGGGCGCAGGGTGCGAAGCGAGACGGGGGCGAGCATGGCGAACTTCAAGGCGATCGTCATCGGGAAGGCGGACAAGACCCAGTCGGTCGGCCTGAAGGATTTCTCCGAGAGCGATCTGATGGAGGGCGACGTCACCGTCGCCGTCCGATGGTCCACCCTGAACTACAAGGACGGTCTCGCCATCACCGGCCGCGCGCCGGTGGTGCGGCGCTTTCCGATGATCCCCGGCATCGACTTCGCCGGCGAGGTCGAAAGCTCGAGCCATCCGGACTGGAAACCCGGCGACAAGGTGATCCTCAACGGCTGGGGCGTGGGCGAGAGCCACCTCGGGGCCTATGCCCAGAAAGCGCGCGTCAGGGGCGACTGGCTGGTGCGGCTGCCCGGCAGCATGAGCGCGCGGGAGGCGATGGCGATCGGCACCGCGGGCTACACCGCCATGCTGGCCGTCATGGCGCTGGAGCATCATGGCGTTGCGCCGGACAGGGGGCCGGTGCTGGTGACGGGTGCGGCCGGCGGCGTGGGCTCGGTCGCGGTCGCGATCCTGGCGAAGCTCGGCTACCAGGTGGTGGCCTCCACCGGGCGGCCGAACGAGGCCGGCTACCTGAAGGAACTCGGCGCGGCCGAAATTATCGACAGGGCGGAACTGGCGGGGCCGGTCAAGCCGCTGGCCAAGGAGCGCTGGGCCGCGGGTATCGACTCGGTCGGTTCCACGACGCTCGCCAACCTGCTGTCGATGACGAAATACGGCGGTGCGGTCGCGGCTTGCGGGCTGGCCGGGGGCATGGACCTGCCGTCGAGCGTTGCGCCGTTCATCCTGCGCGGCGTGTCGCTTTTGGGCATCGATTCCGTGCAATGTTCACCAAGCCGCCGCGTCGAGGCCTGGCGCCGCTTGGAATCCGACCTGGACCGGGGCAAACTCGAGGCCATGACCGCCGAGATCGGGCTGGCCGAGGTGATCGAGACCGCCGGTTCCATCCTGGAGGGGAAGGTCCGCGGCCGGATCGTGGTCAAAATTCCGTAAAGTCGTTCAGAATTTGGAAGGCATTGGCGGGCATATTTGTCGCAGCGTCTATGGTAAGCGCCCGGTAAACGGGTGCGTTCGTTCAGTGGAGTTCGGCGATGACGGGAACGTCGGCGCGTGTTGCTATCCTCCTGTCCGGTCTGGTCTCCGCGCTTCCCGCGGCGGCCGCTGAAATGTCCGCCGAGGAGGCGCGCCGTTTCGTGATCGGCAAGCACTTCTCCTACACCTGCTTCGAGGGCACGTCCGGCGCGGGCCGGGTGCATGCGGACGGTTCCGTGGCGGGCTTCATCCGCATCGGCGGACGCGGCCAGCAGCGTTACGTGGTGATGCCGGCGAACACGCTGCGGGTGAAGGGCGCGTCGGTCTGCGCCTCGGTGCGAGGCATGCCGTTCGAGCCATGCTTCAATCTGCAGAAGACCGGCAACCACAGCTTCCGCGGCTCGATCTCCGGGTTCGGTTTCGCCTATTGCGACTTCAACCGCCGCAACCCGCGCTCCGAGATCGCGCGCGGCCCGCTGCGGCTCCATCCGGTGCGTTCGGCTTCGGCCGGCAACTGAGCCGAAGCCTATGACGGCGCGCCGCCCGAGGCGCGCCGCGGCGGGAACAGCAGCCGCTGGTAGAGCCAGCCGATCCCGACCAGCACCAGCCCCAGCCCGATGAAGGACAGCGCCCGCCACACGCCGGCGAGGTCCGCCATGTCCACCAGGAACACCTTGGCGATCGTGAGCAGGACGATGGCCGCGGACGCCAGCCGCGCAGGCTGCGACGCCGTCCAGATGCCGAACAGCAGCAGCGCCACGCCGTAAGCGAGCCAGACCACCGAATAGGTGTAGGTCTCGGCGTCCGTGACCGGGCCGGGCGTCAGCACCGGCCCGTGGTAGAAGCGCGTCACCTGCAGCGAGAGATAGAACAGCATCAGCACCACCGCGACGACGGTCGCCGCGACGCGATAGGCCTGCGGCCGCGTCCCGCGCGTGCGCAGTGCCAGCACCGAGGCGAGAACGGCGGGCAGGCCGTAGCCCAGCAGGATCAGGTTGAACACCGGCCCGCCGACCGGCTCGCCGGTGATGAGCGGGTTCACGCCGAAGAGCAGCCCGGCCGCGACGAGCCATAGCGTGACGCCGGCGACCGCGAGCGCGCCGACGTCGTGGACGATGCTGGCGGTCCGGTGGCGGACGTGTTCGAGCCCGATCGCCATCGCAAGTCCGGCGCAGACGTGCAGCCCGATCTCGGCCAGTGCATCGGGCACGCGATAGATGTCGCCGCCGTAGACGAAGTGGCGGATTTGCAGTGTCACCAGCAGCACGGTGAACAGGATCGCCGCCGCGTCCACGACACGCGAGGCCCTGTCGTCCGTGCGTTGCCGCAGCAGGTGACCCGCTGTCCAGAATGCCAGCGCCGGCACGCCATAGCCGTAGAGGATCCAGTTGAAGATCGGCGTCGAGCCGACGTCATCTCCCATGATGCGCGGCTCCAGTCCGATCCGCGCCGCGACCAGGGCGGCGAGCGCAGCCGCGAGCCAGCGCAGCATCGGCAAGGGACGGTGCAGCGCGATCCAGGCGACGCCCGGCGCCATCAGCGCCAGCGCCACCGTGAGCCAGCCGCGTTCGAGCGCAAACGTGAGGGCCAGCGCGAGAGCGGCGACCGCGCCGGTTGCGTAAAGCGCGGCGGCGGTGGCGAGGCCGGGTCGCGGCTCGCGCTTCGCGAGCAGCTCGGTGGCCAGTGCGTAGAGCGCCGCGACCAGCAGCGCAATGCCGGCAAAGGGAATGGATTGCTCGAAGCCCGCGATACGCCCGTAGAGTGCGATCAGGATGGCGACGGGAGCGACGACGCCGGCCGCGCTCCAGAGGATCGGCGGCAGGGTTGCGGCGGACCGGCCCTGCGCGAAGAAGCCGCCCGCACCGAACAGCGCGGCGAAGCCCGCGCCCAACAGCAGGTGCGGTATCGGATCGCCCAGCGGCGTCTCCGGCGCGCCGCTCGCGCCTGCCGGCGCGATCAGCGTGGCGAGCTGCGGCTCGAACGCCCAGCGCAGGATGACAAGCGCGGCGAGAACCGCGGCCACCGGCACCGCGGCGGTCGCGGCCTCGGCGCGCCAGGCGACCGCGAGCGTCGCCGCCGCGAGCAGCGTGAAGACGACGAGCGCCAATGCCTCGTGGCGGCTCGCCAGCACGATCAGCAGCGCACCGAGAAGATAGGCCGCAATGGAGGCCGACGAGGGCAGGTCGATCCTGCCCGGCTCCGCATCCGGACCATAGAGCAGACCGGACACGATCAGCGCAGCGGCCAGCGCAAAGCCCGCGACGACATGGAAGGCGTGGGCCGGCAGGTTCGCGACGCCGGCCACGTCCAGTCCGGGCAGCGTCCAGAACAGGCCGAAGGCCGTGGCGGTGAGCGCGAGCCATCGCCATTGGCGCAGATTGGCAAGCGCGAAGGCGGCCGCCGTCACCACCGCGACGTAAAGGTAGAGCGCCCAGTAATTCGGCGCGCTGGTGGAGATCAGCAGCGGCGCGACATAGGCGCCGACCAGCCCGAGGCCGGCGAGCGCCGGCCCGTGCAGCAGCGCGGCCGCGAGCGTGGCGAGAGCCACCGCGCCGAGCAGCACGAAAGCAAGGCCAGGTCCGATGAAGCCGTAGAGCGCATAGGCGGCATAGACCACCGCATAGGCGACGGTGGTGCCGGCAGCCGTCAGGATGCCGGGAATGTGCGCGGCCGGCAGGCCGGAGAGTCCGGAAAGCTGCTCCTGCCGTCTCGTCCATTCGCCGGCCGCGATCAGCGCCGCGGCGAGCAGCGCGCCGAAGAACAGCCGCGTGCCGGGACCGAGCAGGCCGGCCTCGATCGAGTAGCGCACGAGGAAGATGCCGCCGAGCGCGAGCGCCAGCCCGCCGATCCACACCACCCAGCGGGTGCCGAAGCGCTCCTCGAAGCTTGCGGCGGGTTCGGGTGCGGCGGCGGCAGTCGGGGCCCTTGCCGGCTCGGACGCCGGCTCCGCGACAGGCTCGGGCGCGGCGGGTTCGGACGCCGATTCCGCGACGACCGGCGGCGGAACGGGCGCAGCCGCAACGCCGGCCGCCTCGATGGGCCGGCGCTCCAGCACTGCGATCCGCGCCTCCAGCCGGCGCACCCGCTCGCCGAGGCCCACGCTCTTGAGAAGTGCTGCGATCGCGATGACCGGGAACGCCAGCAGGAGCAGGCCGAGAAGTACGAAGAGGGATTCCATCGCGCGCTCCCGATCCGGCCGGATGGTAGAGGCAGCGATGGGACCCCGGAAGGGCGGGCAGGGGAAAACTCGAACGGCTGCGCCCGGTCCGGATTGGAAATCGTCGAACGTCGTAACGCTTTCGCTAAGCCCGCTTGCCGAGCCGCAGCCCCGCGGCGGGCCGCTCCTGGATCACCTCGCGGCGAAAACGAAACAGCGCCGCGGGCCTGCCGCCGGTGGCGGTGGAGGTCTCGCCGGTCGGCTCCACCAGCGCCGCCGTCTCCACGAGGCGGCGGAAATTCTGCTTGTGCAGGTGCCGGCCGGACACCGCCTCCACGGTGCGCTGCAGCTCGGTCAGCGTGAACTCGGGGGACATCAGTTCGAACACCACCGGGCGATACTTGAGCTTGGCGCGCAGTCGCGCGATCGCGGTCGCGAGGATGCGGCGCTGGTCGAAGCGCATGGGCTCGCCGAGCGGCGGGATTTTCGCGTGCGGAGCGGACGGCTCGCGGCCGTCGCGGCGTGCCTCCTCCACGAGCGCGGCCTCGTAGAGCAATTCGTAGCGGTCGAGCACCTTCTCCTCGTCCCAGGGAGAGCCGTCGACGCCGAAGCAGGCGCGCAGCCGCTCGCGCCGGCTTTGCGGCCGCGCCGGAGCGTCCTTGCCGCTCCTCGTCCACTGCTCGAGCAGCGGCAGCACGGCCTCGTCCAGAATGCCGGGGCGGCCGTCGCGCCAGTCCTCCCACGGGAAGAAACGGTACCAGGGCTCGAAGCCCGCGCCGGCCGCGCGCAGCGCCGCAGGATTCTCCGGCATGCGCGTCAGCGCGAGATAGCCGACCGAGACGATGTGCGGGCCGGTGTCGCCGGGATGCGCGTGGCGGCCGCGGTCGCCGAAGGTGTAGAGCTGCTCGACATAGCCGACGGTCAGGGCGGTCTGCGCCTTGACCCAGGCCCGAAGGCCGATCTCGAAGGTGCGGTGCGACAGCGGGTCGAACGGGCCGAACGGCAGGCCGGCGCGGGTTTCGCTCTCCGGGTCGGCGGCCACCAGGATGCGGGGCTCCTCCGCCTCCACCGCGACGATCGCGGCGGTGAGACCGATCTCGATCGGCGTGAGCGGTTTGACGGACATTGCTATTCGAGGTCGAGCCGGAACGGATGCCCTTCGGGCGCGGCGTGGCCGGGACCGAGCGCCCGGATCGCGCTCACCATCCGGCCGTCGCGGCCGAGCATCCGGTCCGCGAGCGACACGATCCGCGCGTTCGGCATGGCGGTCGGCGAGGCGTCGCGGATCGCCCGCGCGATCCGCTCCTCGCTGCGTTGCGGGTTGAGCGCGCAGGCCGTGACGAAGGCGGCCGCGGTCGAGCGGCTGATGCCGGCGAAGCAATGGATCACCATCGGCGTGCGGCGGTCCCAGAGGCCCGCAAACCTCACGAGGTCGGAAACGTGGATGTCCGAGGGATGCGTAAAGCCGTCCTTCTCCTCGGCGATGTCGTCCATGCCGAGGATCAGGTGGTGCTCCGCGGCGATGCGCGCGGGGCGCTGCACGCGATCCACGGTCTTGAGCAGCGTGACGATGTGGCTCGCGCCGGTCTCCTCGACCGTGTCGTAGAGGCGCGCGAGCGAGCAGACGTGAATCATGGCCGTCCTTCCGGAATCGTCCCCCATGATACAGGCCGAGGCGGTCCGGCCGGAAGCCTAGTCCTTCAGGAGTGCCGCGAAGCGCTCCAGCAGGCGGCGCTCGGCGGTCTCGGCCGGCCAGGGGGTTAGGTAATCCTGCTCCAGCGCGGGCGACAGGGCGGGCGGCGGCCCGAAGAAGCGCCGCGCCTCGGCCGGCGCGAAGCCCGCAAGCCGGGTCGCCTCGAGATAGGCCGCGCCGTGGTCGGCCGCCTTGATGAGCCGGGTCAGATCCTCCGTGGGGTGCGGAGACAGGCCGAAGCGGATGTGGATGGCGGCGAGCAGCCGCGCCTCCACCGTCTTGTAGCTGTCGCCGATCACCGCCTTGAACGGCGAGATCATGTCGCCGATCACATACTCCGGCGCGTCGTGCAGCAGGATCGCGAGCCGCCGCTTGCGGTCAAGCCGGGGCGTCCTGGCCCGCGCCACCGCCTCCACCAGCAGCGTGTGCTGAGCCACCGAGAAGATGTGCGCGCCGATCGTCTGGCCGTTCCAGCGCGCCACCCGAGCAAGCCCGTGCGCGATGTCCTCGATCTCGACGTCGAGCGGCGATGGATCGAGCAGGTCGAGCCTTCGGCCCGACAGCATGCGTTGCCAGGCGCGGGCCGGCGGCTCGGCGCGGGATCGTCGCGGGGAGGGCGGTGCTGCCACGCGGCCTACGCCTTGCGCTTCCCGGCCCGCCTGGCGGGCGGATGGAGCGCGCAGCAGGCCGCGTGCCGGTGGCAGGTGGTCAGATGGTCGTTGACCATGCCGACCGCCTGCATGAATGCGTAGACGATGGTGGGGCCGACGAACTTGAAGCCGCGCGCGGCCAGTTCCCTGGACATGGCCTTCGAGACCGGGGTTTCGGCCGGCACCTGCTTGAGCGATTTGAATTCGTTGACCCTGGGCTTCCCGTCGAGGAAGTCCCAGAGCAGCGCGGAGAATCCCGGACCCTTCTCCATCACCTCGAGCCATGCGCGTGCGGACAGGACCGCGCCCTCGACCTTGAGCCGGTTGCGCACGATGCCGGCGTCCTGCATCAGCGCGTCCTTCTTGCGCGCGGTGTAGCGGGCGATCTTCTCCGGCTCGAAGCCGTCGAAGGCGCGGCGGAAGTTGTCGCGCTTGCGCAGGATGGTGATCCAGGACAGGCCGGCCTGGAAGCCGTCAAGCACCAGCTTCTCGTAGAGCGCGCGGTCGTCCCACTCGGGCACGCCCCACTCCTCGTCGTGGTAGGCGACGTAGAGCGGATCGTCCTTGGGCCAGGGACAGCGGTGCAGCCCGTCGGGGTGGAGAATCGATGGGACCATGTTCGTATTCTAGGCCTCCGGCACCGGAAACGTCGCCCAGTCCGGCTTGCGCGGCCGCAGCGCGATGCCGCCGGCGGTGATCGGCGTGCCGGCCGCGAGCGCGTCGGCGAGCCGGTCGAGACGGAGCATCGCGAGTCCCCGGTTGCCCGCGGACGAGCCGGTGGTGCCGAGCTGCCGGTCTCCGGCCATCACCGGCAGGCCGCTGTCGGGGGCGTAATCGTCTGCGGCGAAGGGCACGATCCGGGTGCGCGCGGTGCCGCGATGCTCCATGCGCGAGACCACCTCCTGGCCGACGTAGCAGCCCTTGGCGAAGTCCACGCCGCCGAGCTGGTCCATGTCCGCCTCGTGCGGGAAGGCGTCGCCGTAGACGAAATCCCTGCCGCCCTGCGGCACGCCGAGCGCGATGCGATGCGCGTCGTAGGCGGTCGCATCGCACAGGTCAGCGCCGAGGTCGGCCGCGGCCTCGTCCGCGAGATGCGGCGGCAGCATCACGCGGCGGCCGAGCGCCGGCAGGCGGGGGTCGTCGTAGACGAGGCCGCATCCGGTGTCGCCGGCGCCATCCCACGCCGCCATCACGCCGAGCGTTCCGGACAGGTCCTCCGCCAACACCTTGGCGCGCAGTTTGTAGAAGTTGAGCTTGGCCACCAAATCGGGTGCGAGCACGCGCGGCGCGTCCAGGAAAAAGCCGCCACCGTCCTCCGCCGGGGCCTCCGTCACGATGAAGTCGGCGACGATCTTGCCCTGCGGGGTGAGCAGCGCCGCGTAGACGGCGCGGCCGGGCGCAACCTTCGCGATATCGGCCGTAACCAGGCCGTTGAGGAACGTCCGCGCGTCGGGGCCCGCCACCTTGATCGCTCCGCGGTCGGGGAGAAATGCCGATTTCATGCGATTGCTGTTGCCTCCGGTCGCGTCGAAACGTAAGCCGCTGGCGGGACGCCCTCAAGGGCGCGGGCCGCAACGGCCGTGAGCGTTTTTCGGGGAGCCGGCATGGCCGCGACCTACGATCTGATCCTCAAGGGAGGCACCGTCGTCAACCAGGACGGCGTGGGCGTGCGCGATGTTGCGATCAGGGACGGCCGGATCGCCGCGATCGGCGGCGGGAACGGCTCCGCCGGGGAGACCGTGGATTGCAGGGGGCTGCACATCCTGCCCGGGGTGATCGACAGTCACGTTCATTTCCGCGAGCCGGGGCTGACGCACAAGGAGGATCTGGAGACGGGTTCGCGCGCCGCGGTGATGGGCGGCGTGACCGCTGTGTTCGAGATGCCGAACACCGATCCCGCGACGGTGAACGCCGGAGCGCTGGCCGACAAGGTGAAGCGCGCGCACCACCGGATGCACTGCGACTTTGCCTTCTACGTCGGCGCCACCCGCGAGAATACGCGTGATCTCGCGGAGCTGGAGCGGCTGCCCGGCGCCTGCGCGGTGAAGGTCTTCATGGGCGCGTCCACTGGCTCGCTGCTGGTGGAGGACGATGAGGGCGTGCGGGAGATCCTCAAGACGATCCGCCGCCGCGCCGCGTTCCATTCGGAGGACGAGTACCGGCTGCGCGAGCGCATGAATCTGCGGGTCGAGGGCGATCCGGCCTCGCATCCGGTCTGGCGCGACGCGACCGCGGCACTGATGTGCACCGAGCGGCTGGTGCGGCTCGCGCGCGAGACCGGCAGGCGCGTGCACGTCCTGCACGTGACCACGCGCGAGGAGGCCGAATTCCTCGCCGCGCACAAGGACGTGGCCACCGCCGAGGCCACGCCGTCGCATCTGACGCTGGCCGCGCCGGATTGCTACGAGCGGCTCGGCACGCTGGCGCAGCTCAACCCACCGGTTCGCGACGCATCGCACCGCGAGGGCATCTGGCGCGGCCTGGCGCAGGGCGTGATCGACACGGTGGGCTCCGATCATTCGCCGCACACGCGCGAGGAGAAGGCGCATCCCTATCCCAAGACCCACTCCGGCATGACCGGCGTGCAGACGCTGGTGCCGGTGATGCTCGACCATGTCCACGCGGGCCGGCTGTCGCTGGCCCGCTTCGTCGATCTCACCAGCGCCGGGCCGGCGCGGGTGTTCGGCATCGCGAACAAGGGCCGGATCGCGGCCGGCTACGACGCCGATCTCACGGTGGTGGACCTCAAGCGCAGCGAGACCATCACCAACGGATGGATCGCCTCGCGCGCGAACTGGACGCCCTACGACGGCATGCGCGTCACCGGCTGGCCGGTCGGTACGTTCGTTCGGGGGCGCCGCGTGATGTGGGAGGGCAGCCTCGAAGCGCCGTCGCAGGGCGAGGTGGTGCGCTTCTCCGAAACGCTGGCCGGGGTGTGACGGCTCCTGCGTTCTAGAATCGCGGGCGGCGTGAGTTTTCCACAATGCAAGGTTGCTTTTCGCTGTGAAATTCCTCCAGATGAAATTTGCGTTATATTGAATGAGATTTGCGGATTCGCACGGCCGTCGGCCGCGCTGCCGTCGCCGCAGGGACGTGGCGCGCCATTCGTCGGACAAAAGGTGTCCGGACGGAATGCGCGCGGCATGACGGGGTCGGGAGCGGCGCGCGGGGGCGGGGCGGTCCGGCGGGGAATCAGGGGGAGTGCGTGAGCGACGATTTCGTCACGCTGAAATTGCTGATCGTCTCAGGCCTTGATTCCGAACGTGACGTGTTGCGGCGGGCGGCGTCCCAGGTTTCGGTCCCCCTGTTCGTGATCGAATGCAGCGATGTCGCCGTGCCGGAGCCGGCATGCGACATGCTCGCCCGCGAAGCGCCCGACATCGTCGCCGTCGATTCCCGGATGTCGCACGGCGTGCGCCAGGCGGTCGTCGACGCGGCTCGTGCGATGCCGGGGCGTCCGCTGGTGCTGGTGACCGGCTGCACCGAAGACCAGGCGCTCGAGGCGCTCGCCGAAGCGGGGGCGGACGGCGTGGTTCCCGCGCCGATCGAGCTGTCGCGCGCCCAGGCCCTGCTGAACGGCTGCGTGCGTGCACGGTTTCCCAACCGCGTTCTGATCGTCGACGATTCCACCACCGTGCGTTCGGTGGTGCGCAAGGTGTTGCTGGCCAGCCGGTTCCGGCTCGAAGCGCACGAGGCCGCCGATGGCGTCGCGGCGGTGGAGCGGGCCCGCGGCGAGCATTTCGACCTCGTGTTTCTGGACTGCCACATGCCGGGGCAGGACGGATTCGCCACGCTGTCGGAACTGCAGGGCATCCGGTCGGACATCAAGATCGTGATGATGACCGCGGCCAGCGACGAAGGGATCGCCCTGCTGGCGCGGTCGTCCGGCGCGCACGACCTTCTGTTCAAGCCGTTCTATGCCAAGGACATCGATGCGGTGCTGAACCGGCTGTTCGGGCTGGTGCCCGCGACGGCGTACGGCGGCGCGGCTATTGCCGGGCCAGGTTGACCGTGAAGTCGCCGCGCATGATGCGCTTGGAGAGCGTGTCGGCGTATTTCGCCGCGGCCTCCTCGCCGTAGGTCGCGACCAGGTCGGCGAAGGCCGCGAACAGGCAGGCCTGCGCCATGCAATCGTCGTCGATGCCGTCCAGCCGCGCCTCGGACCAGGCTTCGTTGAGATAGCTGAGCGCAGCCTTCTTCTGCTCTTGCTCGGGCGATGGCTCGGCGCCGGGAATGATCGGTTTCACGATGTCTGCGCTCGAAATTGCTGCGGAAGCCCGTAGGCCGGGTGCATCTGGGCGGACCCTAGCACGCGATCGGTGCCCGAACAGGGCGGACCTTTAGGAAAGGTTAATCCTTGGGGATAATTCGCTTGAAGTTACACGGAGTTGCGAGGCCACTCCGGAAAGCGGCGGGGAGTCAGTTCGAGTAGCGGGCCGTGATCTCGCGGGAAATCTTGGAGCCTTCCTCGAGGTAACGCCGGATCGCCAGATCGGCGGCCGGGGTGCAGGTCCGGTAGGTCTGCTGGAACACGCGATAGCCGCGGTTGAAGCTCACCACGATCCGGTGCTTGCGCTCGCCGGAGGGGGCTTCGGCGTCGAGCAGGGCCTGCATCTCGTTGCGCCATTTCTGACCGTCGCCCGCGCCGCAGATGCCGCGCAGGTGATGCAGCGCGCCGAGAATTTCGGCCAGCCGCTGCAGGTCGCCGTCGAACGGGGCGGGCGCGGCCTCGTTCGCGCGGCCAGAAGAGGCCGCCGCGGCGAGCATGAGAGATGCGAGGATCAGGGCGCGCAGGCGCATGGTCCAAGATATGCGCCGCGGCATGGCCTCGCGCAAGCTCAGCCGGCGGCGCGGAGCAGCATCCGGGCCTCGGCCACGATCTCGGCCAGACCGTCGGTGGTCTCGAACTCGGACAGGCGCTCCGGCTCGATCCAGTGATATTCGGACAGCTCCTCATTGAGCGCGGGCTCGCCGGCACGCCAGCGCGAGGCGAAGCACAGGACCACGAAATGCCGTTCGACCCGGCCTCCGGCGTCGCGCGTCACCACCTCACGGTGGCCGGCGAGCGCGACCGGCTCGATCGTCATGCCGGTTTCTTCCATGATCTCCCGCACCACCGCCGCGGCCAGCGTCTCGCCGGCCTCCACCACGCCCCCCGGCATGGTGTAGCGGCCGAGCGCGGGTCCGGTCGCGCGACGCGCCAGGAACACCCGGCCATCGCGCATGATCGCCGCGCTGACGGCGAGGATCGGCCGGGACGGATACTGACGGGAATCGTCGCTCATCGGTCGAAGACCGCGTCGGGTGCGGGCGTGGCTTCGGTGCGGTCCGTGTAGAGCGGGGGCGCCGAGCCATTGATCATGGCGGCGGTGCGCGCGACGAGCGGCTTGAGGCCGCGCACGGTGCGCGCGGCCAGCATGTCGGTCCGGGGACCGGGGCCGTGCGCCGCCATGGCTTCGCGCGTCGCGGTGAGCATGCCGTTCATGATGTCGGCGAGCGTGTCGAGCGAATGGCGCAATTCGGGCGGCGCGGCCTCGTAAGCCGCGATCACATGGCTGGCGTCGCTGAAGCGGGAGGCGGCGAAATGCTCCGGGTAGCTCCTGGCCTCCCAGGCAAGGAATTCGGAAAGGCAGTCCGGCGCCGCGGACAGCATCTCCAGGATCATCAGGGCTTCGCTGAAATGGTTCAGATAATCGGTGGAAAGGCCGGTTTCCGGGTTGATCGCGGGGATGCCGAGGACGCTAGGGTGCCCGGTGCAGGCAGCGGCGGACGCGGTCATCGCGGAGTTCCCTGCGGCGGATCGGGTTTGCAGTCTCCGGGCTGACGGTTAACGGCGCGCTAAAGAATAAGGCGGGTGGCGGAAAATGACTGAGCCGGCGGAGCCTTGAGATGTGCGGGCGATATTTCATCACCACGCCGCCGCAGGCGATCCGGGCGCTGTTCGCCTACGACGACCAGCCGAACTTTCCGCCGCGCCACAACGTCGCGCCGACGCAGCCGGTGCCGGTGGTGCGCACCGGCGAGGACGGCCGGCGGCGCTTCGCGCTGGTGCGCTGGGGACTGCTGCCGTCGTGGGCGAAGGATCCGCGGAATTTCACGCTGCTGATCAACGCGCGCGCCGAAACGGTCAACGAGAAGCCGGCGTTCCGCAACGCCATGCGGCGACGGCGCTGCCTGTTTCCGGCCGACGGCTTCTACGAATGGAAGGTGGAGGGCGGCCGCAAGCGCGCCTTCTGCGCCCGCGCCAAGCACGGCGGGCCGATGGCCTTCGCCGGCCTCTGGGAGACATGGAGCGGCCCGAACGGCGAGGAGGTGGAGACCGCCGCGATCATGACCGTCGAGGCCAACGCCGAGATGGGCCGCGTGCATCATCGTGCGCCCGCGATCCTGACGCCGGAGGCGTTCGACCGCTGGCTTGACGGCCGCACCGTCGACGGGCGGGAAGCCGCCGCGCTACTGGCCCGCGCGCCCGACGGCACGATGGACGTCTACGAGGTCTCGCCCGCGGTCAACAAGGTAGCCAACGACACACCGGAGCTGCTGGCGCCCTATACCGCGCCGCCGGAGCCGGAGACGCCGTCCGCGCCGGCCCGCAGAACGAAGGTCGCGCCCGACACCCGGCAGGGTTCGCTGTTCTGACGGCGGCCGGTGGCGCCAAGACGCCTCAAGGCAGGACCTTGCCCGGATTGAGGATGCCATTGGGGTCGAGCGTGCGCTTGAGCGTCTTCATCAGCTCGTAGGCCACCGGGTCCTTGATCTTCGGCAGGGTGTCGCGCTTGACGATGCCGACGCCGTGCTCGGCGGAGACCGAGCCGCCGTGCTTGAGCACGATGGCATAGACGACCTCGTTCATGTCGTCCCAGCGCTTGAGGTAGGCGGCCTTGTCCGCGCCGACCGGCTGCGAGACATTGTAGTGGATGTTGCCGTCGCCGACGTGGCCGAACGGTAGCGGCCGCGCGCCCGGGATCAGCTTCACCGCCGCGGCGTTCGCCTCTTCGATGAAGGCCGGGATGCTGGCGACCGGCACCGACACGTCGTGCTTGATCGAGCCGCCCTCGTGGCGCTGCACCTCGCCGAACAGTTCGCGGATGCGCCAGAACGCCCTGGCCTGTTCCACGCTCTCGCAGATCGTGGCGTCGAGCACGATTCCGCGTTCGAGCCCGTCGCCGAGGATGGCTTCGAGCGTGTCGCGCAGCCCCTCGCGCGCCTGCGACGACAGCTCGACCAGAACGTACCACGGCGATTTCGTCGCCAGCGGATCGCGGGTGCCCGCGCCGTGCCTGAGCACGATGTCGATTCCCTCGCGCGACATCAGCTCGAACGAGGTGACGCCGCCCGCGGTGCGTTCGGTCGCGAGCCCCAGCAGGTCCACGGCGGCCTGCACCGTGGGCACGGCGGCCCAGGCGGTCTCCACCGAGCGCGGCCGCGGCACCAGCCGCAGCACGGCGGCGGTGATGATGCCGAGCGTGCCTTCCGCGCCGATGAACAGGTTCTTCAGGTCGTAGCCGGTGTTGTCCTTCTTGAGCTTGTTGAGGTTGTGCAGCACGCGGCCGTCGGCCAGCACCACCTCGAGGCCGAGCGCGTGCGAGCGCGCGATGCCGTGCGCCAGCGCCGCGGTGCCGCCCGCGTTGGTGGAGAGGTTGCCGCCGATGGTGCAGGTGCCCTCGGACGGCAGGAGTTGCGGATAGAGCCGGTCCACCGCGGCCGCAGCCTCGCGGGTGCGCTGGAGCGTCACGCCGGCCTCGACGGTGATCGTGTTCGACACCGGATCGACCTCGCGGATTTTGTCGAGCCGGTTGAGCGAGAGCACGACCTCGCCGTGGTGCGGGATGCCGCCGCCGACCAGTCCGGTGTTGCCGCCCTGGGGCACGATCGCGGTCGAGGTCTCGTTCGCGATCTTGAGAAGCGCGGACACCTCGGCGATCGACCCCGGCCGGAGCACCACCGGCGTATGGCCACGCCACAGGTCGCGGAATTCGACCAGATAGGGAATCTGCTTCTCGGGGTCGGTGATGGCGTTGGCGGGGCCGACCACGTTGGCGAGGCGCGCGAGGATGTCGGGGGAGGGCTGGGGCATTGCGGTCTCTCGGATGGCGTGCGGGCGGATTATCGCAAGTCCTTCGGCGGCGCGCTAATCCTTCGGCGCAGCGGCGCGCGCGAGTCGGTCGTTGATCGCCTCGCCCAGCCCCTCGCGCGGCACCGGCATCACGGCAATGGCGGTCGCTCCTGCGGCGTCGAACGCCCGCAGGTGGGCAAACAGGTTGGCGGCGGCCTCCACCAGATCGCCCGCGGGCGACAGGTTGAGCGTCTTCACGGCGCGAGTGGCAAGGTTCGTGGGCTGAGGTCCGAACGCCAGCAGCGCCTCGCCGTCGCGCACGTCCGTCGCGCCGAGCCGGACCACGGCCTTCGGTGCGTAATGCGAAGCCAGCATGCCTGGCGCCAGCGGTGCGTCGGGGTCGGTCGGGCCTGCGGGCGGGTCCGCGAGCCGCGCACCCAGCACCCGCTCGATCGCCTCGCGCGGCACGCCGCCCGGCCGCAGCAGCGCGGGCCGCCGGTCGAGGCAGGCGACAATGGTGGATTCCACGCCCACGGCGGCCGGCCCGCCGTCCACGATCAGGTCGATCCTGCCGCGCAGGTCGGCCATGACGTGGCCCGCGGTGGTGGGGGAGACGTGGCCGGAGCGGTTGGCGGAGGGCGCGACCACCGGCCGGCCGAATGCGTTCAGGATGTCGCGTGCCACGGGGTGGCCGGGCACCCGCACCGCCACGCTGTCGAGGCCGGCGGTGGCCAGTTCCGACACCGGGCAGTCCGGTGTCTTCGGCAGCACCAGGGTCAGCGGCCCAGGCCAGAAGGCGTCGGCGAGTTTCGCGGCCGCGGCGTCGAATGCGGCGAGCGCGCGGGCCCGGCCTGCGTCCGCCACGTGGGCGATCAGCGGGTTGAACGCGGGCCGACCCTTGGCCGCATAGAGCCGCGCCACCGCCGCGCCGTCGGTGGCGTCCGCGCCGAGCCCGTAGACGGTCTCCGTCGGAAAGGCGACGAGGCCGCCGGCGGCGAGGCAATGCGCCGCCGCGGCCGCGGCGTCGGGGCCCGCGGGGAGCAGGCGGGTGGTGGGTTCGGCGGTCATGCGGGGCAGGGCATAGCATGGATGCCGGCGCGTGGGTCGGGCGGCCGGGGATTTTCGGGTTTTTGCCAGATTTTGCGATGGCTTGATCGTAGGCAGCGCGGGCTCGGGAGAACGCTTGCCGCCCCCGAATCCGCTCTGTATAAGACCGGCCTTCAGTCGGAGTGTAGCGCAGCCTGGTAGCGCACCTCGTTCGGGACGAGGGGGTCGCAGGTTCAAATCCTGCCACTCCGACCAATATTTCCCGCGCTTTTTCGAGCCACAGCCCCACACCTGGGACAGTTTCGATCCTCCGCTGCTGAGGGTTTCCTCCAGCGGGGCCCACGCAGCGACCGACAACGTATGCCGCAGGCTCTTGGTCGACGCAGTGAAGCGTCGATCACGGTTCGTGTCTTGTCCGTCTCGGAAATTGCGTGTGCAAGCCGGTGCGGATTGCGAGAATGCCGGGGTAGGCGGTTCGACGATTTCCTGGCTCTAAAAGAAATAGGCCCGGGATTGCTCCCGGGCCGTTGCACGGCAGGCTCATCCAAGCGCCCCGTGCGTGTCCGCCAAGTCGTGCGCTCTCGTTAGGAGAAGCGCAGGAGGGCGGAATCCTATTTGCGGGCCCGCAGCAGCTCGACGTGCGAGAGATCGAGTTGTCCGGCTTCCTGTAAGAGTGGCCGTCGTCGCCATGCACGCACCGCCAAAAAAGGTCTCCCGCGCGTCGGCAGGAAACACGTGAGGGAACCGGCTTCGAGATAGCTGCTCATCGGCTTACCTTATATGTTCATGTTTTGTACTCATGGACCGACAGGGAGTCAAGGCCAATGGGTAAGCGTAAGGGTGACCTGACCATCACGGCAATAAACCAGAATTGTCCGCACCAGATCATCATCCCGGCGGACTGGTTGAGAGGGGGCGGATTTTACCGAATCCACGACGAGGCAACGCGTTGCGTCGCGGCCCCTCGTTCCAAGTCCGTGGCGAAGCCTGGAAAGTGGCATGCGATTTTCTGCCTCCCGACGCGGGCGAACGCAGAGACGTTCAAGGGCGCCATCGGCGGGGAATGATACGATCCTTCCACCAAGGGCCGGAGAAGCCGGTGGCACATGCTCAGGGAGCAGAAGACGCGGTATTACTGAAATCTGCAGCTGTTGTTCGGGCGGCGAATCGTGCCTTTTTCCTTGGGAAACGAGAGGGAAATACCAATGGCTCAGATGTCGAAGTCGGAACTCATCAACAGGATCGCAGAGAAGCACGAGCTTTCGCGCAAGGACGTGAAGGGCGTGATCGAGAGTATGGCCGAGCTGGGCTACAAGGAGCTGAAGAAGAACGGTGCTTTCGTCGTGCCCGGCTTCGCGAAGTTCGTGGTCATCAAGAAGCCGGCCACCAAGGCGCGGAAGGGGATCAACCCCTTCACGAAGGAAGAGACGATCTTCAAGGCCAAGCCTGCGCGCAAGATCATCAAGGCCCGCCCGGTCAAGGGCGTGAAGGACGCGGTTTAGCCGTCTTCCGATTGCGCTCTCTCGCCAGCAACTGGACCACATAACAGAAAAGCCAGCCGAAGCTGGCTTTTCGATTTTGTGGTCAAGGACAAAGTCCAAGACCTTGTTAACGGCTAGCAGACACCCGGAGGTGTCGATGCTGATGCGCGCGATCTCCTATCGGCTAAATAGTCGGATAGCGCGACGCTATTATGGGTTGCAAGTCTAGTTTTTGCAACGATAATTTTATTCAAACAGAAAGGCTGGCGAGATAACGCGATGTAGTTGGGGGAATGCGGATTGCCTCGACCACGAACAGTTTAGCCGATAGGAGATCGCGCGCTAGCCGCAACCACGCGACATGGAACGTGCGCTCCTTCAGAAGTTTAGCCGATCTCACCGTGGTTGCAATTTCTCAGCGTAAACACGCCAAGCTAAAGCTAACAAGCGGGCGCAGAGCGACGGCATGTCTGCGCCCGCTGAAACCCTGGCTATTTCTCGAGTTTGTAGCGCGCCTGGCCGCTCCTTCCGGCGGCGGTCTTGATCTGGAGCGTGATCTGCGTGTTGCGTGCCATTGGCGCCTTGGTTGCGCCTTTGAGTGCGCTGTCGCCGGTCGGCTCCAGCTTGATCGTCTCGCGGCCGCCGCCCGTTGCATGAACAACCAGAGCCGAGGCTGCGTAACCCGCCGTTTTCAGCGGCTTGTTGCCCTCATCGAGGACGTTCACGGTGATGGTATTGCCCGAGGCGATCAGCTCGGCGTGCACGCCGGCGACGTCCTCCAGAATGCCGCCGTTCGGCCCGGCCGCGCCGTGCTTGTGCTGCGCCATCGCTTCCGGCGAGAGGGCGAAGGACGCCACCGCCATCAGCGCGGCCGCGAACAGGGCGCGGCGCTTCGTCAGTCGATCCAGATAAATCATCAGGCATGCTCCATTGAGGTTTGAGGGGTTTCCTCGGGGTGGATTCTCTCGCGCCGGAACAGGACGTAGAGCGCGGGGAGGACGAGCAGGGTGAGAATGGTCGAGGAGATGATGCCGCCGATGACCACGGTGGCGAGCGGGCGCTGTACCTCCGCGCCTGCGCCGGTGGCAATCGCCATCGGCACGAATCCGAGCGACGCCACCAGCGCCGTCATCAGCACCGGCCGCAGCCGGGTCATCGCCCCTTCGCGCACCGCGTCGACAATGGCTTTTCCGTCGCGTCGCAGCTTCTCGATGAAGGCGATGATGACGAGGCCGTTGAGCACGGCGACGCCGGAAAGCGCGATGAATCCGATGCCGGCCGAGATCGACAGCGGAATGTCACGCAGGAGCAGCGCGGCTACTCCGCCGGTCAGCGCCAGCGGAACGCCGCTGAAAACCAGCGCCGCATCGGCTGCGGAGCCGAGGCTCATGAACAGCAGCAGGAAGATCAGCAGCAGCGCGACCGGCACCACGATGGCCAGCCGCTTGCTTGCCGACACCAGTTGCTCGAACTGGCCGCCCCAGCCGATCCAGTAGCCGCTCGGCAGGCTGACCTTCTGCGCCACCACGGTCTGGGCTTCCGTGACGAAGGATCCGAGGTCGCGGCCGCGCACGTTGGCGCTCACCACGATGCGGCGCTTGCCGTCCTCGCGGCTAATCTGGTTCGGCCCCGGCGCGGTCTCGATCTCCGCTACGGCCGACAGGGGCACATAGCGCGACTGCGCGAGCAGCGAGCCGTTGATGGACGTGCGCATCGCGGTGGCCGACTGGCTCTCGCCGGGTGGCAGCGGGATCGGCAGGTTGCGGATGGCATCGACATCGACGCGCAGGTGCTCGGGCAGGCGCACCACCATCTCGAAGCGGCGGTCCCCCTCGAACAGCAGCCCGGCGCTCTTGCCGCCGACGGCGATCTCCAACACTGTCTGGACGTCGTTCAAGCTCAGGCCGTAGCGCGACAGCGCAGCCCGGTTCAGCCTGATCGTCATCATGGGCAGGCCGGAGACCTGCTCGGTCTTCACGTCCGCGGCGCCGGGGATCGTCTGCATCACGGATTGAACCTGGCCCGCGACGCGCAGCAGCTCGTCGAGATCGTCACCGAAGATCTTCACCCCGACGTCCGCCCGCACCCCCGAGATCAACTCGTTGAAGCGCATCTGGATCGGTTGGGTGAACTCGTAGTTGTTGCCCGGCACGTCCTGCGCGCGCTTCTCGATCGCGGCGACGAGATCAGCCTTGGAGCGCCGTGGATCCGGCCATTCTGCGCGCGGCTTGAGCATGACGTAGGTGTCCGCGACGTTCGGCGGCATCGGGTCGGTGGCCACCTCGGCGGTGCCCAGCTTGGCGAAGACCTCCTTCACCTCCGGGAATTCGGCGAGCGCCTTTTCCAGCGTCTTCTGCATCTCCACGGCCTGGGTCAGGCTGGTGCCTGGAATGCGCATGGCGTGCAGCGCGATGTCGCCCTCGTCGAGGCTCGGGATGAACTCGCCGCCCATGCGGGAGGCGACGATGCCGGTGATGATAACGAGGGTCGCGGCAAAAACCGCCATCACGCCGCGCAGCCGGATCGAGGCGTTGAGCAGCGGCAGGTAGATCCTGCGCGCGCCCCGCATGAACCAGTTCTCCTTTTCCTCGATGCGGCCGGTGACGAACAGCGCCACGGCCGCCGGAACGAAGGTGATGGACAGGATCGCCGCGCCGGCCAGCGCCAGCAGCACGGTGATCGCCATCGGCGTGAACATCTTGCCCTCGACGCCGGTGAGCGTCAGGACGGGCAGGTAGACCACGGCGATGATCATCATGCCGAACAGGCTCGGCCGGACGATCTCGCTCGACGCCCTGAAGATGGTCTCGAAGCGCTCCGCGGTGGTCAGCAGCCGGCCGCGGCGGTGCTGCTCCGTCGCCAAAAGGCGCAGGCAGTTCTCGACGATGATGACCGCGCCGTCGATAATGATTCCGAAGTCGATGGCGCCGAGGCTCATCAGGTTGGCGCTGACCCGGTGCTGGACCATTCCGGTGACGGCGATCAGCATCGACAGCGGGATGACACAGGCCGTGACGATGGCCGCGCGGATGTTGCCGAGCAGCAGGAACAGGATGGCGATGACCAGGAGCGCGCCCTCGACCAGGTTGTTGCGGACCGTGGCGATGGTGGCATCGACGAGAACCGTGCGGTCGTAGAGCGGACGCGCGATCACGCCCTCGGGCAGCGAAGGTGCGACGCCGTTCAGCTTCTCCGAGACGCGCTGCGCGACAGTGCGGCTGTTCTCGCCGATCAGCAGCATGGCCGTGCCGACCACGGCCTCGTCGCCGTTTACGGTTGCGGCGCCCGTGCGCAGCTCCTGGCCTTCCTTGACCTCAGCCACGTCGCTGATCCGGATCGGCACGCCGCTGCGGGTGCCGATCACCACGTCGCGGATGTCCTCGACGTTCGCGACCTGTCCCGGCGTACGGACGAGATACTGCTCACCGTTGCGCTCGATATAGCCCGCGCCCACATTGGCGTTGTTGGCGGCGAGCGCGGCCATTACATCGCGGAACGACAGCTTGAACGCCATCATGCGGCCGGGGTCCGGCAGGATATGGAACTGGCGCTCGAAGCCGCCGATGGTGTTGACCTCGACGATGCCGGGCACGGTGCGGAGCTGCGGCTTGATGATCCAGTCCTGAATCGTGCGCAGCTCGGTGGCACTGTAAGGCTGGCCGTCCGCACTCCGCGCACCGGGCTTGGCCTCTACGGAAAACATGAAAATCTCGCCGAGACCCGTGGAGATCGGTCCCATCGCCGTTTCCGTGCCGGGCGGGAGCTGGTCCTTGACCTGCTGGATGCGCTCGTTGACGAGTTGGCGCGCGAAATAGATGTCGGTGCCGTCCTCGAACACGACCGTCACCTGGCTCAGGCCGTAGCGCGACAGCGAGCGGGTGTATTGCAGGCGCGGCAGGCCGCCCATCCCAGTCTCGATCGGAAAGGTGATGCGCTGCTCGACCTCGAGCGGCGAGTAGCCCACCGCGGACGTGTTGATCTGCACCTGGACGTTGGTGATGTCGGGAACCGCGTCGATCGGCAGGCGCGTGAAGTTCCAGGCGCCGAACGCCGCGGCGCCCAGGGTCATCATCAGCACCAGCCATCGCTGCCGGATGGCGAAGGAGAGAATACCGTCGATCATCGGCCGGGTTCCTAGTGATCGTGCGCTGCGGAGGCTTTGGCGATCTCGGCCTTGATGACGAAGCTGTTCCTGGAGGCGTAGACGTCGCCTTCGGACAGACCGAAAAGGATTTCGGCGTGCTCGCCGTCGCGCTGGCCGAGCTCGACCTCGCGCGCCTCGAACTTGTCGCCCTCGCGAACGTAAACGACGGAGCGCCCGTCCACCGTCTGCAAGGCGGCGAGCTTGATCGCCAGCGGCACGGGCTTTTCCTCCAGCACGAGCCGACCGGTGACGAACAGGCCCGGCCGGAAGCGGCCGTCCGCGTTGGGCATCACGGCGCGGGCCAGCGCGCTCTGCGTTTCGCTCGCCCCGATCGGCGCGACGTAGGAAATCGTGGCCTTGACCGGCTCACCGCCATCCTCGGGATCGACCATCACAACGTCACCCTGCTTGACGCGCTTCAGGTCGCGGCGCGGGATCGCGAAGTCGGCCCAGACGTTCGACAGGTCAGCCACGATGAATGCAGGCTTTTGTTCGGAGGTGTATTCGCCGAGCGAGGCGTGGCGGTCGATGATCGTGCCACCGATCGGCGCCTTCAGTTCGTAGGAGGTCAGGCTCTGGTTGCTTTCGATGCGAGCCAGAACGTCTCCGGTCGAAACCTTGTCGCCCACGCGCTTGTGAACCTCGCGCAGGATGCCCGGAAAGCGTGGCGTGACCTGAACCAATGCTTCCTGATTGGGCTGCAGCACGCCGTTGATACGGAGTGTTTCGCGCAGGATTTCCGGGCCGGCCTTGTCGAGCCCGATGCCGGAGGCGGAAACCTTGTCTTCGCTCATGGTCGCCGAGGTGACGGCATGGTCGTGTCCATGCTCGTCGCCGTGACCGTGCGCCGCCGGTGGCACCTTGCCGAGTGTCGTCGGTAGGAGCTTATAGGCCGCAAGGCTCATTCCGGCCACGAGCGCAGCCGCGAACGTGTATTGAAGGAAGGTCTTCATCGTCTCCGTCTCTCTGCAATCGGGGAGAAGGGCCGTCCGATCAGCCCCTCAATCGTGGTGACGGCGGTGTGGAAGCTCTGCAACGCCTCGAGTTCGCGAAGCGATGCTTCGGCGATGGCGGTCTGCGCGTCGAGGATTTCAAGGAGCGTGAAGCGGCCAAGCGCGTATCCATCCTCGATGGACTGCGCCACGCGCTGCGAATCCGGGATGATCGATTTTTGCAGCAGCGCCAGCTCCTCCAGGGCGCCGGTGACGGTGTCATAGGCGCGTCCGGCAAGGGACACGAGGATTGCCCTGTTAATCCTGCGTTCGGCTTGGACCTTTTCGAGGTTCTCGCGCGCCGCGAGAATGTCACCCTGATTGCGATCCCAGACCGGCAGGGTGATGGAGAGGCCGACGGTCGCGGCGTTATCGCGGGTGTCGCGGAAATGCTGCCAGCCAGCGGTAAGGCGAACGTCCGGGATCGGCTTGAGCCTGGCGATCAACAGTTCGGCGTCGCGTTGCGCGCGCACCGCGGTCCAGCGCATGAGTTGCGGATTGCCGTCGATGGCGTCGAGGATCAGCTTGAAGGGTGGCGGCCGGCGCACCGCCTGAAACGCACCCGACAGCGTGCCGAATGCTGGCGTGGAATCGCCCATCAGGATCGCAAGCTCGCGACGCGTCGTCGAAAGCGCGGTCCGGGCCTTCTGCAACTCGACGCGAACGAGGTTGGCCGCCACCTGCGCCCGCAGCGTTTCGGCGGGCGACGACGCGCCGGCCTCGACGCGCCGCTGCAAGAGAGGCGTCAGGCGATCGAGAGATGCAACGCGCTGCTGGAGAATCTCGATGCGACGCTGTGCGCCGAGCACCGCGACGAAGGCCGCGGCCGTCTCGGAGGCAATCTCAAGCCGCGTCGCCTCGCGCTGCCACGCCGCGGAATCGACGCCGGCCACGCGGGCGGCGATCCGTGCCTGCCGCTTGCCGCCCATCTCGATGAGCTGGCTGATCTGCAACGTGGTTTCTGCCGAACGGAAGCCCCGGTAGTCACGCGAACCGAGGATGTTGCCTGCGTCCACGGAAAGCTCGGGGTTGGGGATCGCTCCAGCCTGGATGCGTTCGCCGGTGGCGATGCCGATGTCGCGCTCCGCCGCGGTGAGGCGCGGATTGGCTGCGAGCGCGCGCTGGATAGCCTGCGTCAAGGTCAGCGTCCGTGTGGGCCTTTCCTGGCTCCAAACCGGCGTGACGAGCACCCCCGTCATAAGACAGGCGCACAGCACCGCACGAAAACTCGACATGATGACCAACCTGACTGCTGGAACGACGCACGCGGAATCGCTGCGATAACGGCCGGAAGCCGCTCATCGCGTGCAAAACTTTGCCGCACGCACGCCGGTCAGCGCGCGAGGGAAAGTTTCATCAGGTCAGGGATTTGGGAGGTGGGAGTTCGTGGCGTGACGAATGGCCGGCGAGTCGAGGAGGTGCTCCAAAAGAAATTGCCGTGGGAAGCGCCCATGACGATCCTGTCCAAGCAACCGGCAGGATCGCCGACATCACGCAGCCGCAGCAGCAGTGCTCGGCCAATTGCATCGGCTTTTCCGGCACGGGAGCATCGCCGCCGGACCCGCCCAGACTCAACTCCGCTACGGCGGAGTTGGCCACGGATTCGACATGCTGGGAGGCATGAAGAATCGTGGACAGCATGAGCAGCGCCACGCAAAACACAGCAAACCACGCGCGCACCTTGGCGCGTGTGCAAGTGCCATGTTCGGTGGCGGCAAAATCCATCGGGCGTTAACTATCGAATTGGAGATAGCTGTCGCAGCCCTTAGCACGGGCGAATGCGCTGGTCGAGCCACAACATGAATCTTTCGGATCGTGGTCACGATTTTGAATCGTGGTGCTGAGTCGCGACATGCTCGGGTTCCATCTGGATGTAATGAAGGCCGCGATCGCAGCCGCTCCCATGTCGATCATGGTTTGGATTCGTCCGTGAGCCGGGCCAGGAGCCGCAATGCATTGGCGGTGACGAGCACGGTGGGGCTCGTGTCGGCGAGGACCGCCATCCAGGGCGTTGTGACGCCGAACAGCGTGGTGACGAGAAACACTGCCTTGACCTGCGCGCACTCCGCCGCGAATTGAGCAGCATGATCGCACAGCGCCGCTTATTGCTTGGGAGGCTTTGTCTGAAACGCTTGCGCTTCAACGTACGGTTTTGTCTTTAAAAAGAACTCAAAAGATGGCCCTGATGGCGCAAGCGGCTCACGCGACACTCCTCTACGGTTTGGGCGTTGGGAATCACTGACGCATTGGTTGACGGTTGAGACAGAAATATTTGTCAGCACCTCGGGCCGGTTGGGAACAATGCCTGTCGCTATCCTACATGCGTGCTCAAGAAGGGTGTTCGCAGAAGCGCGGTTCAATTGGCCGATACAAGGATGCCAGCTCGCTGGAAGGCTTTCGGTAACTTCGTTTGAATCTCCAATTGCTCTCCAGGAATTAGGCCACCCAGAACAATGCGGCCGCTCGTCAGCATGGCCGGGATGCTCTTTCCGAGTTCGGCAATCCCGACGTTCTGATATGGCCCTTGAAGGAATAGGAGCTCGCCGACGGGATGTGTGTCGATCCGGAAAGCGACAAACAGACGTGCGTTTCCGTTGCGAGGGATTCGTTTGCCTTCAAGCTGAGTGGCAAAAAAAGCCTCCGCGAATTATGCCGCGTAGAAACAGAGGGATTCGACTCTGGCCCGAGCCTAAGGAACAAACAAGTGAGGGGCGGCTCGTTCGGCGGGCAAGTTGGATTATCAGAGACGGACCGCGTAAGGTCCGCACGGGCTGCTTGAACAGGACTGCGTATCCGCTGAAAAGCTCTTGTCGGAATACGTAACCGCCAAATATGAGCCGGACCGATATAAAAATCGGAACCCAAAGATATTCTGGTCTTGGACGTTCTCGACATTTACCTTCAAGATGCGGCAGTCCATCATTCGCGTCCGGAAGAAACAAGACAGCGAGCTCTGAAAATTATCAGAATTCTGAGAAAGATTTTCTTTAGCTGATATTAGCGCTCCGCGATGCCGTGAGTGTGTGTTCTGGAGAGTTCGCCAGATTTGGCAATCAACAAAATCGAATAAAGATAGCGGGAGCCACCGTTACGTGTCGCAGGTAGCGGCCCGCAGAGAGCTTGAGGATTTAAGAGCCGCAATAAGTTATCACCGCGCTGAGGGGTTGTGCTCAGAGATCGTTTCGGTTTCGCTACCAGAAAAGCCAGCGTCGAGAGATGTTTGGCTAACGCGTGCGAAAGCTGCGCAGCTTCTTTGGGCCGTTTGGAGCGGCGAAACAATCGTTTCACTCGTCGGTCACTAAGCGTGCTACTGGTAAACACATAGCTCGCTTCATTTTGGCGGGCCTTTATACCGGCACTCGTCATACGGCGATTTGCATGGCGGCGTTTGAGTCTGCTGTCGGTCGAGGATACACAGATCTTGAGCGAGGTGTATTTTTCAGGAATTGCAACCGTAGGATTACAAAAAACGTCAGACACCGGTGAAACTGCCGCACCGTTTGCTTGCCCATCTACGTCGATGGCGTCGTCGTGGTCTCGCCAAACAGGTTGTGGTTGAGTGGAACGGAAAGCCAATCCGTTCAGTGCGCGGCGGCTTTTCCACTTTCCGCCGTCGGAGCGAGACGGCGAACCTTCGCCTCTTTCGCGGCTTTTTGATCCTCGCGGGATGCCGCGCACCGTCCTGTCGGACTCGGTGTGGGTCAGTCCGTGCTGAATGAGCGCCAGGTCCGCCGCGGTCTCCTCTGCCTCGGCAGGGGCGCCGGCCCGCGCGTCCATGAGCCACACGTCGTCGGGAATGCCAGCCGCCCGCGCGATCGTTCGGGGCCATGCTCGATGGGGGCTCGGCTTGATGCGGTGCGGGGCGACGCCCTTCACGATCGGTCTGTGACGATCCTGATGCGGATGGATTCAAGCAGTCCCGTCGGCAGCGGATCAGTGTTCAACCGGTATTCGCCCCTGCTTTGTGTGTCGATTTCGAAGGGCGCGCGTCAGCGCCCGTTCGGTATCGCTCCCAGGTGAAATGGCTCCTCCTTGGTCGACCATCGATTAGGAGGCGTTTGAGTCAGCGCAACCCTGTCAGGGTTCGCAGGCGCTTGCCCTGCATTTCTTATTCTATGGTCGATCATCGCATTCTCGCCAGGCGGCGAGCAACGAAACGTCGCGTATGCCACGCATGGCGTCGGTGCGCGGAGCGTCGAGAGGAGGAGCGTCATGTCGGATCCGGCGACACCGGTGCGACCGCCCGCGTGCGACAGCCGACGGGCCTGCATGCCTTTCGTCCGTCGAGGCCTGAGGTGAGGTGGGCGATGTACCGGAAAGACTATCGCGACATCATCGCCGGTTCAGCTCTTCTCGCTCTTGGTCTCGGGGCTGCGATTCACGCGGGCGTGAACATGCCGGTCGGCTCGGCGCGGCACATGGGGCCGGGCTGGTTCCCGCTGATGCTGGGCCTGTTGCTGGCCGGGCTCGGCGCGTTCATCGCCCTGCCGGCGTTCTTCCGCGGCGGAACCCTCGACCGGTTCGACCTGCGGCAGTTTCTCGCCGTGTGCGGGGCGACGCTCGCTTTTGCGCTGGCGATCCGGCCGCTCGGGCTGGTGCCCGCCATCGTGCTGCTGACTGCCATCGCGGTGACGGCCGAGCGCAAGCTCGGTCCGCTGCAGGCCGCCCTGCTGGCGTCCGCGATGTCGGTGGGCGCGGTCCTGATCTTCATCTACGGCCTCGGCATGCCGATCCGGATCGTCAACTGGACCTTCTGAATTCGAACGGGACCGGAGAACGCGGGCTTTCCCATGTTTGAAAATTTCTTCGACAATCTCTCGCTCGGGCTGGTGACGGCGTTCTCGTTCTCCAACCTGATGTACTGTTTCATCGGCGTGTTTCTCGGCACGCTGATCGGCGTCATTCCCGGCATCGGATCGCTGGCCGCGATCTCGATGCTGCTGCCCATCACGTTTCATCTCGAAGCGACCGCCGCCATCGTCATGCTGGCCGGCGTGTTCTACGGATCGAGCTACGGCGGCTCCACAGCGTCGATCCTGCTCAACCTGCCCGGCACGCCATCCGGCGCGGTGGCCTGCATCGACGGCTATCCGATGTCGAAGCAGGGCAGGGGCGGCGTGGCGCTGCTGATGACGACGGTGGCGTCGTTCGTGGGCGGCAGCATCGGCATCATCATCATGATGCTGTTCTCGCCAATCATCGTGGAATATGCGCTTCGCTTCGGGCCGGCTGAGTATTTCGCGATGATGGTGCTGGGCCTGGTCGCGGCGTCCGCGATCACGACCGGATCGGCGATCAAGGGCATCGCGATGGTCGTGCTCGGGCTGCTGCTGGGCAGCGTGGGCTCGGACCTGGAGACCGGCTCGTCCCGCTTCACCTTCAATCTGCCCGAGCTTTACGACGGCATCGGACTCGTGATCGTGGCGATGGGCCTGTTCGGCCTGAGCGAGGTGATCGCCAGCATCCGGGCGATCGAGGGCGCGCGGCTCGATCCCAAGGCCATCACCTTCCGCTCGATGGTGCCGACCCGCGACGACGTCATGCGCTCGCGGTTCCCGACGCTGCGCGGCACGCTGGTCGGCTCGTTCTTCGGCGCGCTGCCGGGCACCGGCGGCGTGATCGCGTCGTTCATGGCCTACGCGCTGGAGAAGAAGGTCGCCAAGGAACCGCACCGCTTCGGCCACGGCGCCATCGAGGGCGTGATCGCGCCCGAGGCCGCCAACAACGCCGCCGACCAGACCTCGTTCATCCCGACCCTCACTCTGGGCATTCCCGGCAACGTGGTCATGGCGCTGATGATCGGCGCGCTGACGATCCACGGCATCGTGCCGGGCCCGCAGTTCATGATCCAGCATCCCGACATGTTCTGGGGCCTGATCATGAGCTTCTGGATCGGCAACGTGCTGCTGGTGATCCTGAACATTCCGATGATCGGACTCTGGATCCGCGTGCTGGCGATCCCCTATCACCTGATGTATCCGGCGATCCTGATGTTCATCTGCATCGGCGTCTACAGCGTGAACAACAGCCATTTCGACGTCGTGCTGGTGATGCTGTTCGGCGCGCTTGGATACGGCATGCGGCTGCTTGAGCTGCCGCATGCGCCGCTGATCCTCGGTTTCGTGCTTGGCCCTCTGATGGAGGAGAATCTCCGGCGCGCGCTCCTGATCGGGCGGGGCGACTTCATGGTGTTCGTGGAGCGGCCGATCAGCGCCACCATCATGGCGATGACGCTCGCGCTTCTGGTGTGGGCGGTCTACGACGCGAACCGCAAGCAGCCGCAACCGGCGCTGGAAAGTTGAACCGGACGGTGCATCGCACGCGTTGCGCGCGTCGCGCCTGTGCGCTTTGTCGCATGATTGGGCGTCGTTTTCCCCGCGTTTGGGTGTAATCTCCGTCCTACGAAAGACAGGGGGGAGACGATCCATGACCATCACCCGGCGTCATGCGCTTGGCCTGGCCGGCGCGTTTGCGGCAGGTTCAGTGCTGCCTGCCCGTGCGCAGGCGAACTGGCCGAACCGGCCGCTGCGCATCATGGTGGGCACCGCCGCTGGCGGCAGCCCCGACATCGTCAGCCGTATGCTGGCGGACAAGATCACCGGTCCGCTCGGCCAGTCGATCTACGTCGAGAACAACTCCGCGGGCGGCGGCTCGGTCGCGCTGAACACGGTGACCCGCGCGCCGCCGGACGGCACCACCCTGACCATGATGACCGCCGGCTTCTCCACCGGCGCCGCGGTCGGCAAGTTCCAGTTCGACCCGGACAACTCGTTCGGCTTCGTGACCATGTGCTGCGCCTATCCGATGGTCTATTCGGTGCCGGCGAATTCGCCGATCAAGTCGTTTCCGGATCTGCTCGCGCGCGCCAAGGCCGCGCCCGGCAAGGTCACCTATGTCATCACCTCGGCCGGCTCGGTCTATCACCTGCTAGGCAAGTGGGTGGACATGGCGGCGGGCACCGACATGGTGCCGGTGGCCTATCGCGGCACCGCCTCGGCCGTCACCGACGTGCTGGGCGGCCGGGTGGACGTCATGCTCGACACCGCGACGTCGAGCTTCCCGCGCATCCGCAACGGCCAGTTCCGCGTGCTCGCGGTCAGCTCGCCGGGGAGCTTCCCGCTGATGCCGGACGCGCCCACGGTGGCCGCGACCCTGCCGGGCGTGAGCTACATGTCCTGGCTCGGCCTGTGCGCGTCGCCGCATACGCCGCGGCCGATCATCGAGCGGCTCAACAGCGAGGTCCATCGGGCGCTGGCGCTGTCCGACGTGCAGCAGAAGCTCGCCGACAGCGGCAACGTGGCCACGCCCACCACGCCGGAGGCCATGCGCAAGCAGCTCGAAAGCGAGATCGCGAACTGGAAGCGGATCGTGGTCGCCAACAACATCAAGGTCGACTGAGCACGCCGGGGCGGCCGCCGGCCCGGCGGTCGCCCCCTTCCACGCGCTGCGACTGGGAAATTGTCGCAAAGTCTCTCTTCCCCCGTGCCGTGCCGCCGCCTAAGCTGCGGCAAAAGACACGGACAAGGGAGAGAGACGCCATGAAATCCTGGAAGGGTGCGGGCCTGTGCGTGGCGGCGCTGGCCGCGTTTTCGCTGAGCGGAATCGCGTCCGCCGCCGCGCAGAAGTATCCCGAGCGCCCGGTGCGCTGGATCGTAAGCTACCCGGCGGGCGGCGCCACCGACATCATGGCGCGGCTGTTCGGCAATTATCTGTCGCAGAAGCTCGGTCAGCAGTTCATCATCGAGAACCGGCCGGGCGCCGGAAACAACATTGGCACTGAGGCCGCGCTGCGTTCGCCGCCGGACGGCTACACGCTGTTCCTGGTCAATCCGGCCAACGGCATCAACGCCTCGCTCTACCGGAAGCTCAACTTCAACTTCATCAAGGAGATCGAGCCGATCGCGGGCTTCATCCGCGTGCCCAATGTGATGGAGGTCCACCCGTCCGTGCCGGCCAAGACCGTGGCCGAGTTCATCGCTCACGCCAAGGCGAACCCCGGCAAGGTCAACATGGCCTCCTCCGGCAACGGCACCTCGATCCATCTTTCGGGCGAGCTGTTCAAGATGATGACGGGCGTCAACATCGTGCACGTGCCCTATCGTGGCTCCGCGCCCGCGCTCACGGATCTGCTGGGCGGGCAGGTGCATGTGATGTTCGACAACCTGCCGGCCTCGATCGAGCACATCAGGGCCGGGAAGCTCCGCCCGCTCGCGGTGACGACCGAGTCCCGTTCGGAAGCGTTGCCGAACGTGCCGACGGTGGCCGATACGGTGAAGGGCTACGAGGCCAGCGCCTGGTTCGGCGTCGGCGCGCCCAAGGGCACGCCGCGCGCCATCGTCGAGCTGCTCAACCGCGAGATCAACGCGGCCATGAAGGACCCCAAGCTGCTCGCACAGCTCAAGCAGATGGGCGGCATCCTGATCGCGGGCACGCCGGAGGATTTCGGCAAGGTGATCGCGGCGGAGACCGCGAAGTGGGAGAAGGTCGTCAAGGCCGCCAATCTTTCGATGGAATAAGGGCTGCGGATTGTGTTTGAGTCCCTGGCCTCAAGGGACTCGAACACATGACCTCACGCAAACGGCCTGAAGACCTGCGCAGCCACCGCTGGCTGGGCGTCAGCGACATGCGCTCGTTCGGCCACCGCTCGCGGCTGCGCCAGATCGGCTACGATGCGGCCGAATGGCAGGGCAAGCCGGTGATCGGCATCGTCAACACCTGGAGCGACATCAATCCCTGCCACGTCCACCTGCGCGAGCGCGCCGAGAGCGTGAAGCGCGGCGTGCTGCAGGCCGGAGGCTTCCCGGTGGAGCTGCCGGCGATGTCGCTGTCGGAGACCTTCGTCAAGCCGACCACCATGCTCTATCGCAACCTGCTGGCGATGGAGACCGAGGAGCTGCTGCGCAGCCATCCGATCGACGGCGCGGTGCTGATGGGGGGCTGCGACAAGACCACGCCCGGCCTGCTGATGGGCGCGATCAGCATGGGTATTCCTTCGATCTACATTCCTGCGGGGCCGATGCTGCGCGGCAACTGGCGCGGCCAGTATCTCGGCTCCGGCTCCGACGTCTGGAAGTACTGGACCGAGAAGCGTGCCGGCAACATTTCCGAGGACGACTGGAGCGAGATCGAGGGCGGCATCGCGCGCTCGTTCGGCACCTGCATGGTAATGGGCACCGCCGCCACCATGATGGCGATCGTCGAGGCGCTGGGACTGGCGCTGCCGGGCTCCTCGTCGATCCCGGCCGCGGACGCCAACCATCCGCGGATGTGCTCGAACGCTGGCCGCCGCGCGGTGGAGATGGTGTGGGAGGACCTGACGCCGGCGAAGATCCTCACGCCGGCCGCATTCGACAACGCCATCAAGGTCCACATGGCGATGGGCGGATCGACCAACGCCATCATCCACGTCGTGGCGATGGCGCGCCGCGCCGGGATTCCGGTGGACATGGAGCGGTTCGATGCGCTGTCGCGCGAGGTGCCGGTGCTGGCGAACGTCCGGCCCTCGGGAAAATACCTGATGGAGGATTTCTATTACGCCGGCGGCCTGCGCGCGATGATGCAGGCGATGCGCGGAAAGCTCGACCTGTCCTGCATGACGGTGACGGGGCGGACCATCGGCGAGACCATCGAAGGCGCGCGGATCCACATTCCGGACGTGATCCACGACCTCGACAATCCGGTCTACGGCGAGGGCGCGACCGCCGTGCTCAAGGGCAACCTTGCGCCGCAGGGCTGCGTGATGAAGCCTTCGGCGGCGGAGCAGCGCTTTCTCAGGCACCGCGGCAGGGCCATCGCCTTCGAGGACTACAACCACATGATGCGCGAGATCGACCGCGACGACCTCGACGTCACGCCCGACCATGTCCTGGTGCTCAAGAGCGCCGGCCCCAAGGGCGGGCCCGGCATGCCGGAGTGGGGCATGCTGCCGATCCCCAAGCGCCTCCTGGCGCTGGGCGTGCGCGACATGATCCGCATCTCGGACGGCCGCATGAGCGGCACGAGCTACGGCGCCTGCGTGCTGCACGTCGCGCCGGAGAGTCATGTCGGAGGCCCGCTGGCCTTCGTGCAGACTGGCGACGAGATCGAGATCGATGTGGAGAAGCGCCTCATCCACCTGCATGTGAGCGACGACGAACTGGCGCGCCGCAAGGCCGCCTGGACGCCGCCGCCGAAGCGCTACGAGCGCGGCTACGGCGCGATGTTCTCGGAGCACATCGGACAGGCCGACCAGGGCTGCGATTTCGATTTCCTCGAAGGAACCGCGGCGACGGCCGAGCCGGAAATCCACTGAGGAGCCGGGTTCCGCATCGCGTGCGGGATCTGCGGGCGCGCGTTAAGAATTCGGCAATCTCTCGCTCGCTACGGTCGGCCCGAGAGGGGCAACAGCGAGTGCCTGAGCCATGACGGCGTTTTCGCCAAACGGTCTCCGGAGCGCGGCGCTGGCCAGGCGGTTCGCGAACGGCCGCGGCATGCGCCCGTCGCCGCTCATTTCGCCGCCGGTCGCGTATCGCCGCCCTGTCGCCGCTGTCCGGCGGCATGCGCACGCGCGCGCCACCAGCACCCTGCGGGCATTGCTGCCCTGGCTCCTGGTCCTGTGTCTGGCGGTGGGCGGCGGCGTGTATTACAAGCGGACCCAGGTCGCCACGCCCGGAGACATGGCCGGCACCGCGTCGCGGGCGGTGGTTCCGGAGGACGCCGATCCGGTGGCCCGCTTCAACGACACGCGCGTCGGCCAGCTTCTGTTCATGCAGCCCGACGGGCAAAATTGCCGGCGGGTTCTGTTCGACAACGTGTCCGGCGGCTTTCGCGATGCCGGCGCCATCGACTGCCGGCCGGAGGAGGCCAAGCAGAACAAGGCGCTGGACGCGGGCCGCCTCGACGCGATCCGCAACTCGTTCAAGCGATAGCGTCCTGCGCGGGACTCCGTTTCCCGGCATGGCCTGGGTGCGGCAGGCGATATCCGGCCGCTCTGGGCTTTGCCGTCCGGATCGGGCAGCATGGGTGCCCGTTCGAGGATGCAGGCGCCATGAAAATCGGCTTGTTCGACCACATCGAAGACGGCGAGCGTCCGCTCGCGACGCTGTTCGACCAGCGGCTCGAGTTCATCCGGCGCGCCGACGAGGCCGGCTTCTATTGCCTGCATCTGGCGGAACACCACCAGACGCCGCTCAACATGGTGCCGGTTCCGGGTGTGTTCCTCGGCGCCGTGGCGCGCACCACCAAAAGCATCCGGCTCGGGCCGCTGACTTATCTGCTGCCGCTCTATTCTCCGCTGCGGCTGATCGACGAGATCTGCATGCTGGATCATCTGAGCCACGGCCGGATGGAGGTGGGCGTGGGGCGCGGCGTGTCGCCGTTCGAGCTGCGCTATCACAAGGTCGAGCACGACCGCTCGCGCGAGATCTTCACCGACGCCTACCATTGCATCCGCGCGGGCCTCACGGCGTCCGACGGCCATCTCTCGCATGCCGGCCCGCACTACGCTTACGAGAACGTGCCGATCGCGCTCCGGCCGTTGCAGCAGCCGCATCCGGCGTTCTGGTACGGCTCCTCGGGCGCGGAAGGATCGACCTGGGCCGGGGAGCAGGGTCTGCATTTCGTCACGCTCGGGCCCACGCCTTTCGCCAAGGCCAATCTCGATGCCTATCGGGAGGCGTTCGCGAAGCACGGAACGCCGCAAAGCCCGAAGCCGGAGTTTTCCGGCGGCGTCGCCATCGGCGTGCAGCGGCATATCTTCGTCGATGAAACCGACGAGAAGGCCATGCGCTGGGCCAGGCCCGCGATGGAACTGCATCTCGCCAACGTCAACTGGCTGCGGGCCCGGCACGGCGTGACGGCCACCGCGGCGCGCATGAAGAACGTGCGCGGCGCGACCTTCGAGGAATGCGTGGAGGAGGGAACCGTGATCGCGGGCTCGCCCGCCACGGTGATCGCCGAGATCGAGAGGCAGGTGGCGGCGTTGGGCGTCAACTATCTCCTGAGCTATCTCTATCTCGGCAACATGGCGCACGACGACGCGATGCGCTCGCTCGGATTGTTCGCCGCCGAGGTGATGCCGAAGGTGTCGCGGCTGTAGGCCGCTCCGGCGGCGGGCCGTCTCGGCGACGCGGCGGCGTGCTGCATTGCACAGCCGCTGTGCCATGCGCCCATGCGGCAGCGTCGGGTTTTATTCCCTGTCGGGAACCGGATTTTTCTGCGCGTCCCCCCGCTCGCGGCGGTTGGGCAGGGCCGCCATGCGCTTTTGCTTCATTCGAATTGGTATAAGATCAGAAACACAACGGGCCACGAACGCCCGGACTGCAAGGGAGGCGGCCATGAGTCTGAGGACGGTTCTGTTTTCAAGCGTGGCGGCGATCGGCATTGTCGCGCTCGCATCGGCGCTCCCGGCGCCGGCCATTGCGCAGCAGGCGCCGGCGGTGGCGATCGACGACGACGACATCGGCGGCGTGGTGCGCGGCCCCAACGGGCCGGAGGCCGGCGTCTGGGTGATCGCCGAAACCACCGATCTGCCGACGCGCTACATCAAGAGCGTGGTCACCGACGACCAGGGCCGCTACGTCATTCCCGACCTGCCGACCGCCAACTACCAGGTCTGGGTCCGCGGTTACGGCCTCGTGGATTCGCCCAGGCTGCGCGCCAAGCCAGGCCAGATTCTCAATCACACGGCGGTGCCCGCGCCGAACGAGGCGGCGGCCGCGCATTACTATCCTGCAATCTACTGGTACACGATGATGAAGATTCCGCCGGCGGGCGATTTCGGCGGATCGACCGACATTCCGAAGAACATCACCCGCGACACCTGGCGCCAGCGCATGAACAACGTCGATTGCGTGGGCTGCCACCAGCTCGGCCAGGCATCGACGCGCACGATCCCGGCGCAGTTCGGCAAATTCGACACCGGCGCGGAGGGGTGGATGCGCCGCATCACCTCGGGCCAGTCGGGCGAGCAGATGACCAACCGCATCGCCGGCGAACTCGGCGGCGTGCCCTACCAGTATTTCGGCGACTGGACCGACCGCGTGGCCAAGGGCGAGCTGCCGAAGACGCGGCCGCCGCGGCCGCAGGGCGAGGAGCGCAACCTCGTGGTCACGGCCTGGGAGTGGTCCACGCCCGACAAATACATGCACGACCTGATCTCGTCGGACCGCCGCAAGCCCACGGTGAATCCCTACGGCAAGCTCTACGGCTCGCCGGAATATTCCACCGACATGATGCCGATCCTCGATCCCAAGACCCACACCGTCACCTATTTCAGGATGCCGGTGGCGGATCCGAAGATGCCGGTCTCGCTGGGGCCGGGCCATGCCGGCGCAGTCGCACCGGCCGCGCCCTCCGCCTATTGGGATGACGCGGTGCTGTGGGACACGCGCGCGAACAACCACAACTCCATGTTCGACGACAGGGGGCGGCTCTGGCTCGCCGCGACCGTGCGCGGCATGGACAATCCGGCGTGGTGCAAGAAGGGCTCGGACCACCCGTCGGCCAAGGTGTTCCCGCTCGAGCGCTCCGGTCGGCAGGTCGCGATGCTCGAACCGAAGTCGATGAAATATTCCTTCATCGACACCTGTTTCGGCACCCACCATCCGCAGTTCGGCTATGACGCCGACAACACGCTCTGGCTTTCGGGCACGGGCCAGGTCGCGGGCTGGGTCAACACGCGGGTGTTCGACGAGACCGGCGACGCGCAGAAGGCGGTCGGCTGGCACCCGTTCGTGCTCGACCTCAATGGCAACGGCAGGCTCGATGAATGGAGCGATCCCGGCAAGCCGGCCGAAGGCAAGGACATGCGCTTCAATCCGGGCTCCGGTCCCTATGCGGTGATGCCGCACCCGACCGACGGTTCGGTCTGGTACACCTCGGGCGTGTTCGCGGGCCGGGCGGGCTTCCTGCGCTACGATCCCAAGACCAAGCTCTCCGAGTTCTACGCCGTTCCCAAGGAGGGCATCGGGCTTCGCGGCGGCGACATCGGCAAGGACGGCGTGCTCTACGGCTCCGGCTCCGCCGGCCATCTGATCGAGTTCGACCGGCGCAAGTGCAAGGGCCCGCTCAACGGGCCGAAGGCCACGGGCGACCACTGCCCCGAGGGCTGGCGGCTGCACAAGTATCCGGGGCCGGGCTTCGAGGGCTTTGAGAACACCAGCGCCGAGGCGAGCTACTACACCTGGGTGGATCACCACAACGCGGTGGGGCTCGGCGAGAACGTGCCGATCTCGACCGCCAACCTGCAGGACGGGTTCGTCGGCTTCAAGGACGGCCGGATGATCCTGATGCGCGTGCCCTATCCCATGGGCTTCTACGCCAAGGGGCTCGACGCGCGCATCGATGATCCCAACGCCGGCTGGAAGGGCCGCGGTCTTTGGAGCTCCAGCGGCGACCGCACGCCCTGGCTCAACGAACTGGGCAAGGGTGCGCGTCCGCTGGCGGTGCAGATCCAGGTGCGGCCCGATCCGCTGGCGAAATAGGCCACGGATCGCACGCGACGCCGGGGCCGGATGCGCGGCTCCGGCGCGATGGCCGCGATCCGCGGAGCGGCGAGCCAAAGGGAGGCGACGATGGGGCTGATGCCCGGCGAGTTCCTGCTGGATTACATTTCAGTCAACACATACTGGACCATCCTGTTCACGATCCACGCGCTGCTCGCGGTGGCGCTGCTCGGCGCGCTGACGCATCAGGCCATGTCGGTTCTGATGCCGGTGCGCCAGGCGGCGGGACCCGGCGCGCCGGGTTTCGTCACGCGCTTTCGCGCGGTGCACGGGCCGGGCTACGCTGCGGCGGTCTGCGTGCTCTGGGTCGTCACCTTCATTTTCGGGGCGTGGATCTACACCAAGTACCGCATGTACGTCCGCATCCCGATCGAGCAGGCGGGATTCTGGAAGACGCAGGGATTCTTCGAGCTGAAGGAGCATTACGCCACGATCGGCCTCGGGCTGCTGCCGATCTACTGGTACTTCTGGAGGAACCCGCGTGTGCCCGACTACGACAGCGCGCGAAAATGGCTGACCGTGACGCTCTGTGGCATGTGCTGGTTCATCTTCCTCGTCGGCCACGTCGTCAACAACGTCCGGGGATTCGGATCATGAGCACGGCTTCGGAGACTCCTGCGCCCGCCGGGGCTTCGTCGCTGGCCGCATCGGCTGCCTTCCGCACCTTCGCGCTGGTGTTCGCGATGGCGACGCCGGTTCTGTATGTGATCTGCGACATGGCCAACCTGCCGCTGTTCACCTATCACCCCGGCACCAACCGGGTGGATTTCGGTTTCGCGCGCGCGGTGCCGAACGAAGGCCCGGCCATGTACTGGTACGGCTGGTCGGCCTCGACGCTGCTCGGCGCGGCCGTGCTGGGTGCGCTGGCCACGATGCTGCCCGGAAACCTGACGAGGAAGCTGCCGCTGTCGCTTGTCTGGATCCTGCCGATCCTGGCGTTCCCGGTCCTGGTCTATTCGCTGCGGTTCTTCTGGCGCTGGTGACGTCATCGTGTTTCCACGCCCGGCGCCGGCCGGTGTAAGGTGCGCGCGATGAAGCGGAGGCGGCGGTGATGGGTTCGATCGGTCCGCGGGTCTGGGTTGTGCTCGCGGCGCTGGCGCTCGGAGCGCCGGCGCAGGCCGGCGGCGACAGCTACGACGCGCTGAACGACACCGAGGGCAAGGGCCCTGCCTATTTCGGCTTCGTGCGCGACACGCGCGGCGCGCCGGTGCGCGACGCCCGCGTCGTGCTCCAGCCCAGGGGCGGGGAGGCCGTGATCCTGCAATCCAACGTGCTGGGCCTCTATCGCAGCCACATCGGCAAGGACGTCCGGCCCGACGACGTGCAGGTGTCGTGCGAGAAGAGCGGCTACAAGCTGAGCGGCGTTCTGCGTCGGAACGCGCTAGGCAGCACCGACATGCACATCGAGACCAATTGCACGCTGCAGCGGCTATGATCGCGGCCGGGACCCGCCGGGCGTGTCGCAGGGGCTTGCGCGCGCTCGTCCTCGCCCTGGTGCTGGCGCTATCAGCCGCGGCCGCGCCGCTGCATGCGCAGCCCGCGGACGCCGTGTTTCTCAACGGCCGGGTCGTGACGCTGGATGCCGCGATCCCGCGCGCCGAGGCGATCGCGGTGCGTGACGGCCGGATCTTCGCGGTCGGCCATCCGGTTCACATCGCGGCGCTGGCGAGTGCGGGCACGCGGGTCGTGGATCTCGCGGGGCGCACGGTCATTCCCGGCCTGATCGATTCCCACATCCACGCCATCCGGGCGGGACTGACCTTCACCACCGAGGTGCACTGGATCGGCGCCCGTTCGCTCGACGAGGCGCTCGGCCGCCTGCGCGCGGCGGCGACCGCCGCGCCGGAGGGCGCGTGGCTGGTGGTGGCGGGCGGCTGGACCGAGCGTCAGTTCCGGGAGGGTCGGCGGCCGACCCAGGCCGAGATCGCGGCCGCAGCTCCCGGCCGCCATGTCTACGTGCAGATCCTTTACAGCGCGATCCTCCTTTCGCCCGGCGGCTTCGAGGCGCTCGGCATCGCGGCTGAGCCGGAGCTGGCCTCGCGCCTGACCGTCGAGACGGGTGCGGCCGGCCAGCCCACGGGCTGGCTGTCCGGCGACAACCGCACCGTCAGCGATGTGTTCAACCTGCTGCCGCGACCGACCTTCGAACAGCAGGTGGCGGGCACGAAAGCATTCTTCCGCACGCTCAATGGGCTCGGCATCACCGGCGTGCTGGATCCCGGCGGCTACAACATGCCGATGCAGGCCTATCAGCCGCTGTTCCGGGTCTGGCGCGAAGGCGGGCTCACGGTGCGCGTGGCATACAATCTCTGCGCGCCGCGGCGCGGCCACGAGCTTGCGGACTTCGAGGCGCTGACTGCGGCCATGCCGATGGGCTTCGGCGACGACTGGCTGCGCTTCAATGGGCTCGGCGAAAACGTCGCCTGGGGCATGTACAACAACGACAAGCCTTCGCCGGAGCAGAAGGCGCAGTTGCTGCGGGTCCTGCGTTGGGCCGCGCCGCGCGGCCTGTCCGCCACCTTCCACTGGCACAACGACCGCTCGGTGCATCACCTGCTTGACGTGCTGGAGGAGGTGAACCGCGAGACGCCGGTCGGGCGGCTGCGCTGGTCGATCGCGCATCTCAACGACGCTTCGCCCGAAAGCCTCAAGCGCCTGAAGGCGCTCGGCATGGGCTGGCTGGTGCAGAACGCGCTTTATTTCCGCGGCGAGGCGTTCCTCGGCCAGCGCGGCGCGGAGGCAGCGCGGCTTGCGCCCCCGGTCGCAAGCGCGCTCCGGTTCGGGCTTCCGGTCGGCGGCGGCACCGACGCGCACCGGGTGATGTCCTACAACCCGTTCGTGGCGTTGCAATGGATGCTGGACGGCCGCACCGTCGGCGGCACGGCCATGCGCGGTCCAGAGGAAACACCCTCGCGCGAGGAGGCATTGCGCATCTATACGCTCGGCAGCGCGTGGTTCTCGCACGACGACCACCGGCGCGGCTCGATCTCCGTCGGCAAGCTCGCGGACTTCGCGGTGCTGAGCGAGGACTATCTGTCTGTGCCGGTCGGGGAGATCGGCGGGCTCACCTCGCTCATGACCGTGGTCGGCGGCCGCATCGTCCACGCCGCGGGTCCCTACGAGGGACAGGAGGACCCGCCGGCCGCGCCATGAGGCCGCCTCGCTTTCTCCGGGCGGGGCGTGCGATTTCGCCTTGTGCCGGCCGCATGGCCGGCTAAACAAGCCTCCCGCACGGCAGGAGCAGCGCATGGCCGACGACATCCCGTTTGAGAAGTCCTTCGATCTCGCCCCCGGCCGGGTTGAGGAGGTGATGCCGGGCGTGCGCCGCGTGCTATGCGACAATCCGAGCCCGTTCACCTACAAGGGCACGGTCAGCTACATCGTCGGCCGGGGCCACGTCGCCATCGTCGATCCCGGCCCGGACGATCCCGCGCATATCGCGGCGCTGCTCGACGCCGTGCGCGGCGAGACCGTGACCCACATCTTCGTCACCCACACCCACCGCGACCATTCGCCCGGCGTGCCCGCTGTGAAAGCCGCGACCGGGGCGCTGGTGCTGGCCGAAGGGCCGCACCGCGCGGCGCGGCCGCTCAACATCGACGAGGCGCCGCGGCTCGACGCCTCCAACGACACCGATTTCATGCCTGACCGCGCGCTCGCGGACGGCGAGGTCGTGAGCGGCCGGGGCTGGACGCTGGAGGCGATCGCGACGCCCGGCCACACCGCCAACCACATGGCCTTCGCGTTCCGGGAGAGCAACGCGATCTTCGCCGGCGATCACGTCATGGCCTGGTCCACGCCGATCGTGGCGCCGCCGGATGGCTCGATGGGCGACTACATGGCGTCGCTCGCCAAGCTCGCCAGGCGCGAGGAGCCGGTCTACTGGCCCGGCCATGGCGGCGCGGTGCGCAACGCGCCGCGCTTCGTCGCGGCCTATATCCTGCACCGCAAGGCGCGCGAGGCCGCGATCCTCAACCATCTGACGAAGGGCGAGAGCGACATTCCCGGCATCGTCGCGGCGATCTATTCCAACCTCGATCCGAGGCTGGTGAAGGCCGCGGGTCTCTCGGTGCTGGCGCATCTCGAAGATCTGGTGGCGCGCGGCGCAGTGGCGACCGATGGCGCGCCTGCGGTCGCGGGCCGGTTCCGGTCGATCGCCTGAGCGCTATTTCCTGGCAGGAGTTGCGCCCTTCTTCGGCGTGGGCGCGGGCTTGGGAGCCGGGCGGGGCTCTTCGGGAAGCGCGTTGACGGCGGTTTCGATCTCGTCGAGCAGCGCCTTCACGCGCGCGGCGTTGCCGCCAAAGTCGTGGCGGCCGGTGCGCGAGGCCGAGCGGATGTCGATGCGCGTGCCTTCGCCGGTCGGCCGGACGCGGATCGTCACGTCCTCGCGGAAGCCGAGGACCGCGGTGCGCGCCACCGCCTCGATCTGGCCGTCGCGACGCCCGGCCTGCGGCGGGCGGTCCACCACCACGCGCCACTTGCGCTTGTTGACGAGGCGGAGCGTGGCGTCGTAGGCGGCCTGCGGCGCGGTGGAGACCGCCAGCGGCTCGATCTCGGGATAGGCGTTGCGCTGCTGCTCGGCCGCGTAGAGGCCGGCATAGTCCGCCGTGCCGCGCGGCCGCAGCCGCGCGATCACGTCGAAGCGCGGCGGATCGATGGCGTCCGTGGTGATGTCGGCGATCGCCGGAAGCTGGTAGGCGCGTGTGCCGAGATAGGCCGGATAGGCGAGCAGCAGCGCGCCCAGCATCAGCCCGGTCAGCGCCATGCCGCCGCCGGCGATGCCGTCCTTCCAGATCGATGCGAACGCGCCCAGCGCCAGCAGGATGGCGAGCGCCGCCAGCGCGAGCGCCGCGCCGAGCGTGGCCAGCGCAGGCTCGGTCTCGACCAGCTCCGCGCGCACGATCACCACCGTCAGGCCGGCGACCGCCAGTCCGAACAGGGCGCAGCGCCGCGACCAGACGGCCAGGCGCGACGTGGGCTCCTCGACGATGCGGCGGCGGGCCATCGGTTCACCCGCAGATGCGCCGCAGGGCGGCCCATTCCTCTGGTTCGAGCAGCGGCACGGGCGCAGTCTGCGGCGCGGCGGCGTTGATCGCGGCAATGCGGTCGGGGGTCAGCGGATGGTTGCGGAAAATCTTCGAGCCGGATTCCGCCCCGCTGATGCGTTCGAGGAGCGTGCCGAGCGCGCGCGCGTCGCCGCCCAGCCGGCTCATCAGCGTCACCGCGTAGCGGTCGGCTGCCGCCTCCACGTGGCGCGAATAGGCCGACTCCATGATCGAACGCGCCGCGATCACCACCACGCCGCCGCCGGTGAAGTCGCCGAGCAGCATGCCGAACAGGAAGGACAGGCCCGCGGCCTGGATGACGGAGCGAGTGCCGTCGCGCCCGGCGACGTGGCCGATCTCGTGGGCGATGACGCCGGCGAGTTCGTCCGGCGTGCGGGCGCGCGCGATCAGACCCTCGAAGACGTAGACGTGACCGCCGGGCAGGGCGATCGCATTGGCCTCGCCGTGGCGGACGGCCACGATCTGCAGCGGAATCGGAAGCGCGGCCGCCCGTTGCAGCCTGCCGGTCAGCCTGTCGAGCGCGGCCTGTCCGGCGCGTTCGTCGTCGCCGGTACCGCACTGGAACGGCTGGCCGCGGCGCTCGCCGGTGTCGAGCATCGAGCGCACCTGCGCCTCGATCGCCACCCCCATCCGGTGCTCGACCGACCACGGCACCAGCGGCGCGAGCCGCTCGACCAGCAGCGGCACGCCGAAGACCGCGACCAGCACCAGCGACGCGGTGGCGGCGAACGCCCAGGCGACCACGCGCCGGCGGCCGCGCTCGCGGATGCGGCCGGTGCGGTCCACGGGCTCGGACAACTCGTCGATGATCGCGGCGAGCCGCGGCTCGCGCACCTCCACCCGTTCGAGCAGCGCATTGCCGCGCCGGCCGATCCGCAGCACGCTTTCGGGAGCGGTGAGGTGCTCCAGGTCGTCGTAGCGCCACTGCGCCAGCAGCTTTCCATCGGCGGCGCGCACACGGAGCATGTCGGCGGCGGCCTCGACCGTGACCGGGTGCCGCGCGCTGGTCTTGCCGTCGAAGAAGAAGCCGGGTCCCTTCGCCATCAGAGGCCGCCCACGTTGAGCGCGTCGGCGAGCCCTTCGCCGAGCGCGGAGGCGGGCGCACCGTCGGCGCGCACCCGGTCGAGCACGGCGAGACCCTCGATGCCGGCGGTGTCCACCGCCTGCCGCCACAGCGTCAGCTTCGCAGTGGACTGATAGATCGCGGAGAAACCGAGCATCATCACGACATAGAACGCGACCGCCGCCAGCGTCGCCAGGATTTCGTTGGCGTCGTTGCCGAGCGCCGTGCCGACCGTCGCGAGGAACAGCAGGGCCGCGGCGAATGCCGCGATCAGGCCGAGAACGAGCAGCAGCAGCGAGAACAGCAGGAAGCGCAGGTAGGCGCCGTAGATGCGACGGGTGAGCAGGCGGGAGCGGACGACGATCGGCCCGAGTCGCAATCCGGACGCCCACCAGCGCATGACCATCGCCTGGAACGCCGGTAACAGCACCAGCGCCATGAAGATGCCGGTTCCGAGACCGAGGGCGGCCAGCGTCATCGCTTCCAGGAAGCCGGGGCTTGCGCGCTCGATCCGTCCGAGCGCATCGCCGCGACCGCTGCCCGAAGCCTCGAACACGGCTGGCCAATCGACGCTGAGCGCGGCCGCCAGCGCGAACAGCACGGGCCCCATCACCAGCAGCCACATCGGCAGACCGCGCAGGAACAGCCGGAACCCGGAGCCCTCGAACCGGCCCGCGAGGTCGCCGTAATGGGTGTGGCGCATCTTGTAGCGCTCGAGCTGCGCCTGCATGAACGGATAGGCAAGCCCGAGCGTGAGCAGGATCAGCAGCCACCAGACCATCGTGCAGGCCGCGTAGCGGATCGCCGAGCCGGTTTGATGGAACCGGACGCCGCGATACACGGTGCGGGTGAGGCGATAGCGGCGCGCGCGGAAATAGGCGAACTGGCCGAGAAAGGCGAGAAGCGGCACTGCCAGCCCGCTGACCGCCTGTCCGGCGGGACCCATGCTCAGTGTCGCGACAAAGGCGAAGACATAGAGCGGAACCAGGATCGCCACCGCGAACAGGAAGCCGAGCAACAGCTCCAGCGCTGTGCCGGTGTACTCCAGGCTCTGGTCCTCGACCTCGGTGTGAGTCCACAGGAAGCGGCGGACGTCGGTCGCGAGCCAGAACCGGTAGATGCCGAGCGTGAGCGCGAGCCACACCGCGCCGCGGCGCTGGATGCGCCAGAACGCGCGGGTCTCGCCGGTGAAGCGGGCGGCGCGCACGGAAGCCGCCGCGGCGGGGACGCTGGCCGGCGCCGCCGGTGCGGCCGCATCGAGCACGGTCATGCGCTTGCCTGTGTCGGTCCCTGGCTGCGGGGTTCGGGCCTCTGGGTTCCGGGCTGGCCGGAAGGGCAGGGTCTTAGCATGCCGGTCCCGCCGGGCGAAGGGCTTCGGCGGTGCCACAGGCGGCCGCGGCCTGTGCGCCGGCAGAGGCTAGAGTCATCCGAAACGCGCCAGCCGGAAACGCGAAATGTCGTGCGGCGTGCGACCCCCGGTCGCGAGATCGGCCAGCACCTCGCCGAGCACCGGCGCGAACTTGAAGCCGTGGCCCGAGCAGGCGGATGCCACGATCACGTTGGCCGCGCCGGGCAGGCGGTCGATCACGAAATCGCCGTCCGCCGTCATGGTGTAGAGGCAGGTTCGGGCTCGCGCGAGGGCGCCGTTGGCGGCCGGGATGAAATCCGCGAGCGCAGGGCGGATCAGCGCCTCGTCCGCGGCCGAGACAGTGCGGTCCACATTGTCCGGATCGGCGGTGGCGTCGGCGTGATGGTGCTTGGCGACCTTCACGCGGGCGTCGCCATGGGGAGGGAAGCCGTAATGCACGCCGTGGCGGCTCTCGAGCAGGAACGCCGGGAAGCGGCCATCGGCGAACGGCGCGGCGTCCTGGGGGTCGAACCAGGCCATGACCTGCCGCGTCGGCCGCAGCGCGAGCGGAAGATCGGGCAGAAGCCGCTTGGTCCAGGCCCCGGCGGCGACGACGACTGTTCCAGCTTCGATCTCGCCTCCGTCGGTCTCGATCCGGACGCCGCGGGCGTGCGGATGGATGCGCAGCACCTCCGTCTTCGCGCGCAGCTCCGCGCCGGCGGCCTCGGCCTGCCGCAGCATCGCGGCGAGCGCAGTCTCCACCGTGACGAAGCCGCCGTCCGGCTGATGCACGCAGACAAAGCCCTGCGGGAGACGGAAGGCGGGGAAGCGGCGCATGGCCTCGGCCGCATCGAGCACCTCGTGCGGCAGCCTGTGCTCGCGCGCCGCCCGCAGAGTGCCGGCGACCACCGCTCCATCGGCGGGCCCGATCTCGGCGATGCCGGTGATGTGCAGGAATTGCTCGCCTGCCTCCGCCTCCAGTGAGCGCCACAGTTCATAGGTCCGCCGCAGCAGCGGCACGTAGGACGGATGCTCGAAATAGCCGAGCCGGATCATCCGGGTCTCGCCGTGCGAGGAGCCCCTGTCGTGGCCGGGCATATGGCGCTCGAGGCCGATGGCGCGCACGCCGCGGCGCGCCAGCTCCCGCAGCGTGGCGCTGCCTGCGGCGCCGAGGCCGATGACCGCCACGTCATGCCGCGTCATGGTTGGATCGCCATCGTGCCTGTCCGGGGTTTCTCGAAGAGTGCGCCGTTTTCGAAATGCGTGCCAATTCCGGCCGATCATGCTTTAACCGGCGCGTTCATCCAAGAACGGCCGCAATCGCGCCCCTGGTTTGTCCGCGTGACACGATCCCTGGTTCTTGCCCTGCTGGCGGCTGTGGCGGCCGCCTCTCCGGCGGCGGCGACCGAGCGCGTTCCGCTGCCGAAGCCGCGGCCCCTGGATTTCGGCGCGAGGACCGGCTGGCCGGTCCCTTCGCAGCCGAGGACCACGATGGCGCTTGCGCCCTCGCCGGAGTTGCAGGGGCTCACCTATCCCCAAGTTGCGGTCGGCCCGACCGCCTGCGAGATGAGGCTGGAGACGGTTGCTGCGTTCGTGCCGCTACCGGTCCTGATGGGGCCGGGCGCGTGCGGTGCGTCCGAGGTGGTGCGGCTCGAGGCCGTCATCATGCCGGACCGCAGCAAGGTTGCGCTGCATCCGCCCGCCACGCTGCGTTGCCGGATGGCGGAGGCGGTGGCGCACTGGGTGCGCGACGACGTGGGGCCGGCCGCGCGCGGGTTCGGCGCGCCGCTTGCGGCCATCGCGGCCTACGATTCCTACGAGTGCCGAGGACGCAACCGGGTGGCGGGCGCGAAGGTGTCCGAGCACGGCAAGGCCAATGCCATCGACGTGCGGGGCGTGCGGCTTGCCGACGGACGGACCATCGAATGGACGGTGCTTGCGGTGCCGAAGGAGTATCGCGAACGCATGAAGGCCGCGGCCTGCGCGCGCTTCAACACGGTGCTCGGCCCCGGCTCGGACGGCTACCACGAGCAGCACATTCATCTCGATCTTGCGGAGCGGTCGCGCGGCTACAAGCTGTGCCGGTGGGACGTGCGGGAGCCGGGGCCGGCCGTCCCGATTCCGGCCGCCGACGTGCCGCTGCCCCTGCCGCGTCCGACTGCGCTCGGCGATTCCAGGGCAAAGCCTCTCTGACGCTGCACAAAGAAAAACGGCGCCGGAGACCGGCGCCGTTTGAGATTTGAGGTCGCGGGACCGGTCAGATGCCGCCGATCGACGGTCCGCCCAGCGCCATGCGCGGGTTGAACGGAGAATCGCCCTGGCCCTGCGCCAGCACCACCACTGTCGCGCCGACCTTGACCCGGTTGTAGAGGTCGATCACGTCCTCGTTGGTCATGCGGATGCAGCCCGAGGAGATCGCCGAGCCGATCAGCTCCGGCTGGTTGGTGCCGTGGATGCGGTACAGCGTGTCGCGGTTGCCGCTGTAGAGATAGATGCCGCGCGCGCCCATCGGGTTCTCCGGGCCGCCGGCCACGAAGTCGGGCACGTTGCCGAGGCGCTGCTTGATCGAGGCGGTCGGCACCCAGTTCGGCCACTCGGCCAGCCGGCCGACCCGGGCGACGCCCGAGAACACCAGCGCCTCTTCGCCCACGGTCACGCCGTAGCGGATCGCCTTGCCCTTCTCGAGCACGTAATAGAGGTAGCGCGCATCCGGATCGACCACGATGGTGCCGGGCGCTTCCCTGCGGTGATAGTCGACGATATGGCGCAGGTAGGGCTCGGGAATCCGGGCCTGAGCGTAGGGCGCGTTCGCCAGGAGCTTCTTGTCGCGCGGCGTGAGGTTCGCCTCCGACGCGGGCTCCGGAGTCTGGGACGTGACGCAGCCCGACAATGCGAATCCGAGACTCAACAGCAACGCTGCAAACGCCGTCTTTCCGACGCTTTGACCACCGATTGCCATGCTCAACCCTCGAAGGACTTCTGATTCCAAGTATTAACCGAGAAGCTGGCGGAGATGCCAGATGTCGGTGGCCACGCCGTCGCCGCACTTGTGAAGTGTTGCAGGAATGCCGCAGCCGCGATTGTCGACGGCCTCGGCCCCGACCGCCCCAGCATGCCGGTCAGTGATTAACGAAGGGTTTACCATAATCCGGTTTCATGTCCATGCCCGACGACGCCGGATTCTCTTGGAATTATTGCAGGTTACGGCCACATCCGGGGCCGCCGTGACGGCAAATGTCTCAAGACCTCACGAATTTTCGCGAATTTTCGCCGCAGTCAGCGGCGAGGATGTTTCGCGGAGGACGAGACGAAGTGGAGGATAAGATGACTGCCCCTACGGGCCAGAAGCCCGGCCACGATGCACCGCAGAGCTTGGCGTCCGGCCAGGAGCGTCGTTCGGCGCAAACCCGCGATTCGGTCATGCTCGACCGCCGCTACGGCGCGATCGGGATTTCGGCCGTGGCGGCCGCGCTGCGCTACGGCGGCGCAGGCAAGAACCCGGCCTATGCCCATTCGCCCGCGACCGCGCGGCTGGCGGCCCGGCTCGACGAGCTTTCGGTCGCCTGAGCGCGTCCGCCGGCGCGCGATGCGCCGGCCGGTGGCTATCGCCGAACTTTCATCGAGTTTCGGTTGCGCCCTGCATGCAATCGCGCCAACGTGCGCGCCTGACCGGGCGCGCACTTTTCGTTTCGGCCGATCCGTCGTGTCGGCTCAAGCATGCGGCGCGGGCCCGCCTCCGGCTTTCGACGACCCCAGCCGCGGACCGCGCATGCTCACAGCCTATATCCCGCAAGGCCCTTCGCTCGAGCGCCGCGCCATCGCGCCTGATGGCGAGGTGCCGGATGCCGCCGTCTGGCTCGACCTGGTGCATCCCTCGCCGGGCGAGGACAAGCTGGTGGAGCGCGTCACCGGCGTCGCCATTCCGACGCGCGAGGAGATGCAGGAGATCGAGGTCTCCAGCCGCCTCTACATCGAGCAGGGCGCGCGCTACATGACCGCGACGCTGATGTGCAACTCCGACACGGCGACGCCGCGCACCACCCCGGTCACGTTCATCCTCGCGGGACACCGTCTGGTGACGGTGCGCTACGACGAGCCGCGTCCGTTCGCCATCGTCACCAACAAGCTGACGCGCACCTGTCCCGTCGCGGTCAACGGCGAAGCCGTGCTGATGGACCTGCTCGACGCGATCATCGACCGCGAGGCCGACCTGCTGGAGCGCATCGGCATGGAGATGGACCGGGTCTCGCACGACATCTTCGAGCCGACCGGCGAGGGCGCGCAGAGGACCTCCTACACCGCGACACTCAAGAGCATCGGCTCCAAGGGCGACCTCACGTCCAAGGTGCGCGAAAGCCTGGTTTCGCTCGGCCGGCTGCTCCTGTTCCTCGCCAACGAGACCGAGGGCATGCGCTGGACCAAGGAAATGCGCGCGCATCTCAAGTCGATGCAGCGCGACGTGCAGTCGCTGTCCGACCACGCGACCTACCTGTCGAACAAGATCACGTTCCTGCTCGACGCGCTGCTCGGCGTGGTCACGCTCGAGCAGAACAACGTCATCAAGATCTTCTCGATCGCCGCCGTGGTGCTGCTGCCGCCCACGCTGGTCGCCACGATCTACGGCATGAACTTCAAGAACATGCCGGAGCTGGAGTGGCAGTACGGCTACCCCCTGGCGCTCCTGATGATGCTGGTCGCGGCGGTGGTGCCCTATTACATTTTCAAGTGGAAAAGGTGGCTGTAGCCGTTACCGCCCGGCGACACGCCTGACCGCCGCGAGCGCGCCGTTCTCCAGGCCGATCAGAATGGCGGCGTGCCCGGCGCCGTCCTTCACCGCGGCCGCCTCGGTCGCCGCCGGGAAGGGCAACGGCACCCGCGCAAGCTCCCGCGGCTCCGGTCCGAAGGCGACCAGCCGCAGCGCGCGACGGTCGAAGGCCGGGACCGCGAGATCCGGACGGCCGTCGCCATCGAAATCCGCGACCGCGCCCATGCGCAGCGCGCGCGAACCGGCCACGTGATTGGTCACGCCGGCCAGCTCCGTACGCCTCTCGAACGCCCCGGCCCGCCAGGTCCACAGCTCCAGCCGGCCGAGATCGTGCGGTCCACGCACCAGCGCCACGTCGGTGGCGCCGTCGCCGTCGAAATCGGCGATGCCGGCCGGGTTGAGCCAGCGGCTCGCGCCGTCCGGCGGCGTCTCGGCGAGGATCGCGGCGCGGCCGTCGCGCTCGCCGATCACCGCGATCGCCGAGCCGCGATCGCGGTCGGTCTTGATCGCGATCACGCTGTCGCGCTTCGGCGCAAGCTCGACGATGCGCGGCTCGATATCCTCGAACGCAGCGCCGTCGCCGGCCGGCACGGTTTCGAGCTTGCGGTCGCGGCGCTCGATCACCAGAGCGCCGGCGGTCCCGGCCTCGCCCAGAGCCGGACCCGCGAAGGCGGCCGCGCCGGCAAACCAGGCGCGCGCGATGTCGTTCCTGCCCTCGGCGATACGGCCGTCGGGCAGGAAGCCCGCGGGCCGGGGCCGGGGCAGGGGTTTCGCGGTCGCTGCGAGCGTGATGCCGTAGTTGCGGACCACGATCCGGAACCAGCCGCCGCCGATCTGCACATGCGCCTCGCCGCCGACGGTCTCGACGGCCCGCACCGGTCCCGGAGTCGGGACGATCTCCGCGCGCCACTGCGCGGCCCGCGCGGGCAGGGCGAGAGCCGCCAGCGCCGCGAGCGCGGATAGGGTCGCAAGCCGAGAGTCCTTCACCGTTTCACGGAAACGGCGGAGGACTTTCGATTCTCCTGCTTGTCGCGTTTTCTTCACGCGAACCGGTTCCCACTTCGCTCGAAAACGCCCTAGACGTGCTGCCCGCCGTTGATGTGGATCTCCGCGCCGTTCACATAAGAGCTGGTCTCGGTGCAAAGCACGTAGACGATCTTGGCCACCTCGTCGGGGGTGCCGAGCCGGTGCAGCGGGATCTGCGGGATGATCGCCTCGGTGCCCGGCGACAGGATCGCGGTGTCGATCTCGCCCGGCGCGATGGCGTTGACGCGGATGCCGCGCGGGCCGAAGTCCGCCGCCATCTCGCGCGTCAACGCGGCGAGCGCCGCCTTAGACGTCGAATAGGCGGTGCCGGCGAAGGGATGCACGCGCGAGCCCGCGATGGAGGTCACGTTCACCACTGAACCCCGGCTCGCTTCCAGTTGTTCGACCAGCCCGCGCGCTAGCATGATCGGCGCGAAGAAGTTGACCTGAAACACCTGCTGCCAGACGTCCAGCGTGGTCTCCAGCGAACTCATGCGCTTGCCGCCTTCGGCCTTGGGCGAGATCGCGGCGTTGTTGACCAGCGCGTGCAACTCGCCGTCCGTCAGCCGGCTCTTGATCTCCGCGATCGCCAGCATGGTGTTGGCGGGGTCGGCGAGATCGACCTGGATGTGGTCCTCGGGGCCCATCTCCCAGGGACAGTTCTCCGGAAACGGGTGGCGCGAGCAGGTGATGACCCGCCAGCCCGCCGCCGAGAAGCGCTTCACGGTGGCGTGGCCGATGCCCCGGCTTGCTCCGGTCAGGAGCAGGGTGCGGCGCGGCTGGTTGGTCGGCTGGGAGTTCGGCATGGCCTCAGACTAGATCATTTCGCGGCGCTTGGGGCGCCGGCGATAGCGCAAATCGCGGGCGAAGGGAAAGGCGGCCGGCGAGGCCCGGATTGCCGGGCCGTTCCGGCTTCCCTTGTCCCTTGAATCTTTCTAAAACGCAGTCTCCGCCAAGCCCCGCCTTCGCGTCCGAGGTTCCCATGAACGCTCCCTTCACGCCGCCCGCCGCCGTCCCGCCCTACCGGCACACTCCGCTGTTCCCGATGGGCAAGGACGGCACGAAATACCGCAAGCTCACCTCCGAGGGCGTGCGGGTCGAGACCGTGATGGGCAAGGACATGCTGGTGGTGTCGCGCGAAGCGATCCGGGCTCTGTCCGAAGCCGCGTTCATGGACATCAACCACCTGCTGCGGCCGGGGCATCTGGCGCAGCTCAAGTCGATCCTCGACGACAGGGAGGCCAGCGACAACGACCGGTTCGTCGCCTACGACTTTCTGAAGAATGCGAATATCGCGGCCGGCGGCGTGCTGCCGATGTGCCAGGACACCGGCACCGCGATCATCATGGGCAAGCGCGGCCGGCTCGTCTTCACGGACGGCGACGACGAAGGCGCGCTCGCGGAGGGCGCGCGCGATGCGTACCTCAAGCGCAACCTGCGCTACTCGCAACTCGCGCCGATCTCCATGTTCGAGGAGAAGAACACCGCGAACAACATGCCGGCGCAGGTCGAGATCTATTCGGACGGCGAAGACGCCTACAAGTTCCTGTTCATGGCCAAGGGCGGCGGCTCG
>CAZZCV010000015.1:0-64501 GCA_964653225.1 uncultured Rhodoplanes sp.
GGCGAGGCGCGCTACCGCACCATCGAATGGCTGATGTGGCAGATGGGCGGCCCCGGCCCCATGCTCGGTCAGGTGCATCACTTCGTGAAGTACAATCCCGGCAAGGCGCCTTACGCCGAGGAACGCTACCTCAAGGAGGCGAACCGGCTCTACAAGGTGCTCGACACCCGCCTCGACGGCCGCGAATACGTCGCCGACGACTACTCGATCGCCGACATCGCGATCTGGCCCTGGATCAGCCGCTTCGAGTGGCAGAATATCGACCTGAACCAGTATCCGAACGTGAAGCGCTGGTACGAGACCATTGCGAAGAAGCCCGCCACGGTGAAGGGCTACAAGCAGCCGAAGGACGTGGGCGAGATTCCGATGCCGTAAGGCGGCATTCCGCCACTCCACGCGAAGGGGCTTCCGGGCGACCGGGAGCCCTTTTCACTTTGGCACCGCTCCGTTTTCGGCCGATGATGCTGCCCTCACGTCACCCTGACGGGACCGGCCATGCCTCACTTCGTCTGCAACACCTGCGGCACCCAGTATGCGGAGACCGCCGCGCCGCCTGCCGCCTGCGCGATCTGCGACGACGAGCGGCAGTACGTGCCGACCGGCGGCCAGACCTGGACCACGCACGAGGCGCTGGCGAAACGGGCCAGCAACACCTGGCGCGAGCTGGAGCCGGACCTGCTTTCCATCATCACGGTGCCGGCCTTCGGCATCGGCCAGCGCGCGCAGCTCCTGCGCACGCCGCATGGCAATTTTCTGTGGGACTGCATCTCGCTGTGCGACCGCGCCACGGTCGAGCTGGTCCATGCGCTCGGCGGCCTGCACGGCATCGCCATCTCGCACCCGCATTACTATTCGTCGATGGTCGAGTGGAGCCGCGCCTTCGGCGGCGCGCCGGTGCATCTGCACGAGGCCGACCGGCGATGGGTGCTGCGTCCCGACCCCTGCGTGCGGTTCTGGAGCGGGCGCACGAAGGAGCTTGCGCCGGGCCTGACGCTGATCTGCGCCGGCGGGCACTATCCCGGCGGCACCGTCCTGCACTGGGCCGGAGGCGCCGGCGGAAAGGGTGCGTTGCTGTCAGGCGACATCGTGCAGGTGATGCCGGACGGCAAGTCGGTCAGCTTCATGTGGAGCTTCCCGAACTTCATCCCGCTGTCGCCGCCCCGCGTCGAGGGCGTGGTCGCGGCGCTCGCACCTTACGGCTACGACCGCATCCACGGCGCGTTCGATCACCGCACCATCTGGACGGACGGCAGGGCCGTGCTGGAGCGCTCGGCAAAACGCTATCTCGACATGATCCGCGGGGATGGAAGCTACGAGCTGAATTTCAATCCGTCCTCCTGAGGAGCCTGTCGAAGGCGACGTCCCAAGGACGAGAGCGGCCACCGGGACGGCCCCGTCCTTCGAGACGCGCCGCTGCGCGGCGCTCCTCGGGATGAGGCCGAGAACCCGTCAAGGTCGCGGGTCAGCCCTTGAAACGCTTGGCCAGCGCGTCGGCGTTCTTCGCCAGCAGGCCGAGGTCGGAGCCGACGGCGGCGAAATTGTAACCCCATTCGATAAACTTCTTCGCCTCCTCCTCGTTCGGCGTGAGGATGCCCGCGGCCTTGCCGGCCTTGCGGATGCGCTTGACCGCATCGTGCATGGCGTCCTGCACCTCCTGGTGCCCCCAATTGCCGATATGGCCGAACGAGGCCGAGAGGTCGTTGGGTCCGATGAATACGCCGTCCACGCCCTCGACCGCGGCGATCTCGTCGATCCGCGCGAGCGCCTCGCGGGTCTCGACCTGCACCAGCAGCGCGATCTCGCTCGAGGCGTTCTTCAGGTATCCGTTGACCCGGCCGTAGCGGCTGGCGCGGCCGGAGCCGGTGATGCCGCGGATGCCGTTCGGCGGGTAGCGCGTGGCCTCGACCGCGCGCCGGGCCTCCTCCGGCGTCTGCACGAAGGGGATCAGCAGGCTCTGCGCGCCGATGTCGAGATAGCGCTTGATGAGAACGATGTCGTTCCATGCCGGCCGCACCACGCAGGACGCCGTGCCGGCCTGCGCGGCCTGCAGATGCGCGAGAATGTCGGGCACGTCGTTCGGCGAATGCTCCGTGTCGAGCAGGAGCCAGTCGAATCCCGAATGCGACACGATCTCGGTCGTGATGTTGCTGCACAGGCTGCACCACAGGCCGATCTGAACCTCGCCCCTGGCGATCGCGTGCTTGAAGGCGTTGCGCGGCATGTCCATGACGTTTCAATCCCGTTTGAAAAGCGAACCCGTTTGAAAAGCGAAGCCCTGTTTGCGTCGTGGCCGGGCTCGTCCCGGCCACGACGTCCTAGGGCGCGGCTGGCCGGGACGTCCCGGGCCGGGCCCGGGCATGACGGCCAGGAGCGCAGCCGATGCCGCTAGACGAACTGCACCGACACGCCGCCCAGCGGGCCGAAGTCGCCGTGCAGCGTGTCGCCCTTCTTGGCGAACACCACGCGGGTGAACGAGCCCGCCAGCACCACGTGACCCGGCTCGAAGGTGATCCCGTTCTGACCGAGCTTGTTGGCGAGCCAGGCCACGCCCATGGCCGGATGGCCCAGCACGCCCGCGGCGAGGCCCGTCTCCTCGATCTCGGCGTTGACATACATGATGCCGCCGACCCAGCGCAGGTCCACGTCCATCGGGCCGACCGGCCGGCCGCCCATCACGATGCCGGCGGCCGCACCGTTGTCGGCCACCGTGTCGAAGATCTTGCGCGGGTCCTGGATGCGCGCGTCCACGATCTCCAGCGCCGGCACCACGAACTCCGTGGCGCGCAGCACGTCGGTCAGCGTCACCCCCGGCCCCTTGAGCGGCTTGCCCAGGACGAAGGCGAGTTCGACCTCGACGCGCGGCCGGCAATAGTCGGCATGGGCGACCTTGGCGCCGTCGGCGATGAGCTGATCGTCGAACAGGTAGCCGTAGTCGGGCTCGTCGATCTGCGAGGAACGCTGCATCGCCTTCGACGTCAGCCCGACCTTGTAACCGATCAGCTTGCGGCCGGCCGCAAGCTTGCGGTTGGCGCATTCGGTGGAGATCGCATAGGCGTCGTCGATGTCGATGCCCGGAAACGTGGTCGAAATCTGCACCGCCTGTTTGCGGTCTTTGGCAGCCTGCATCAGGATATCGGCGGCCTTCTTGCGATCGGCATCGGACAGCATCAAAAACCCTCCCTTGAGCGGACCCGATCCTCTACCCAGACTGGCGGGAAAATCCAATCCCCGCCGGGCAATCGGCAGGCGCTTTCCGCACACGGCATGATAGAATAAGAACGGCCATGCCCTTCGACACCATCATCCGCGGCGGCACCGTCGCGACCGCCTCCGACACATTCGGCTGCGACGTCGGCATCGCCGGCGGCCGGATCGCGGCGCTCGGACGGGATCTGGGCGACGCCGGAGAGATCGTGGACGCAAGCGGCCTCCTGGTGCTTCCCGGCGGCATCGACAGCCACGTCCACCTCTGCCAGCCGTCCGGCCCCGGCATCGTGATGGCCGACGACTTCGCCTCCGGCACCCGTTCGGCCGCGTTCGGCGGCAATACGATGGTCCTGCCCTTCGCCATGCAGCAGAAGGGCGAGTCGCTGCGCGAGGTCGTGAAGCAGTATCACGCGAAGGCCAGCGGCCAGTGCTACGTCGACGTCTCGTTCCACCTGATCGTCGCGGACGCCTCCGACGCCGTGCTCGGCCAGGAACTGCCGGCGCTGGTGAACGACGGCTACACCTCGTTCAAGGTCTTCATGACCTACGAGGGGCTGGCGCTCTCCGACATGGAGATGCTGGGCGTGATGAGCGTGGCCCGCGAGACCGGGGCGCTGGTGATGGTCCACGCCGAGAATTACGACGCGATCCGCTTCCTCACCGACCGGCTGGAGCGCGCCGGCAAGACCGCGCCGCACTATCACGCCGCCTCACGGCCCATTCCGGTGGAGCGGGAGGCCACGCACCGCGCGATCTCGCTGTCGGAGATCGTCGACGTGCCGATCGTGATCGTGCACGTCTCCAACCGCGAGGCGATGGAGGAGATCCGGCGGGCGAAAGCGCGCGGCCTGAAGATCTACGGCGAGACCTGCCCGCAATATCTCGTCCTGACCGAGAAGGACCTCGAAGGCCTCAACATGGAGGGCGCGAAATACGTCTGCTCGCCCCCTCCGAGGGACGCGGCCAGCCAGCGCGCGTGCTGGGAGGGCCTGCAGCAGGGCGTGTTCTCGCTGTTCTCGTCGGACCATTGCCCGTTCCGCTACGACGACCCGCAGGGCAAACTCGCGCCGAGGGGCCGGACCTCGTTTCGCTGGGTGCCCAACGGCATTCCCGGCGTCGAGACCCGGCTGCCGATCCTGTTCTCCGAGGGCGTCGGCAAGGGCCGCATCACGCTCAACGAATTCGTCGCGCTCTCGGCGACCAACCACGCCAAGACCTACGGCCTCTATCCGAAAAAAGGCACCATCGCCGTGGGCAGCGACGCCGACATCGCGATCTGGGACCCGGCACGCGAGGTGACGATCGCACAGTCGCTCCTGCACCACGGCTCCGACTACACGCCCTACGAGGGCATCGCGGTGAAGGGCTGGCCGGTCTCGACCATGGTGCGCGGCCGGTTCGTCGTGCGCGACGGAAGGCTGGTCGGCAAGGCCGGCGACGGCGTCTACGTCGCGCGCGAGAAGTCGCCGCTGGCGAAGCCGGCGGGGAAAAGCGCATGGGAATAAGGATGTTCCCGCCCCAGCAAGCCCCGCTCCTTCCCGGCCTCGTCCCGAGGAGCACGGCCAGGCCATGCGTCTCGAAGGGCGAGGCCGCCCCGGCGGTCGCCCCCGTCCCTGGAGACGCCGCGCTACACGCGGCTTCTCAGGATGACGACGGAGCCGGATTCCGAATGTTGCGACGAGGATTCGTGCGATGACCTCTCCCTTTTCCGAACTCAACCCGCCGCCGCGTCTTCTCATGGGACCTGGCCCCGTGGGCGTGGACCCGCGCGTGCTGCGCGCCATGTCCATGCCGATGCTCGGCCAGTTCGACCCGGCCTTTACCACCTACATGAACGACACGATGGAGCTGCTGCGACAGCTCTACCGCACGCAGAACAAATGGTCGCTGGTGATCGACGGCACCGCGCGCGCCGGCATCGAGGCCTTGCTGGTGTCGATCATCTCGCCCGGCGACCGCGTGCTGGTGCCGGTGTTCGGCCGCTTCGGCCACCTGCTGGCCGAGATCGCCGCACGCTGCGGCGGCGAGGTCGCGACCGTCGAGCGCGAATGGGGGACGGTGTTCACTCCGGACGAGATCGAGGACGCCATCAGGAAGCATGACCCGCGCGTGCTCGCGGTGGTGCACGGCGACACCTCGACGACGATGGCACAGCCGCTCGCGGAGATCGGCGCGCTCTGCCGCGCCCGCGGCATCGTCCTCTACAGCGACGTCACCGCCACGCTCGGCGGCATGCCGGTCGAGGCCGACGCCTGGCAGGTCGACGCCATGTCGGCGGGGCTTCAGAAGTGCCTGTCCGGCCCGCCCGGCTCCTCGCCCGTCACCTTCAACGAGCGCGTGGCTGAGATCGTCAACCAGCGCAAGCATCTCGAAGCCGGCATCAAGCCGCCCGGTTTCGTCGACGGCAGCGGCGCGCGCGTGCCGTCCAACTATTTCGACCTCGCGATGCTGATGGACTACTGGAGCGAGCTGCGCCTCAACCACCACACCGAAGCGACCTCGATGCTCTACGCCACGCGCGAGGCGGTGCGCATTGCGCTCATGGAAGGGCTCGACGCGCGCTTCGCCCGCCACCGGCTCGCGAGCGAGGCGCTGACCGCGGGACTCGCCGCGATGGGGCTCGCGCTGTTCGGCGATCAGGCCAACAAGATGCCCAACGTCACCGGCGTCGTGATCCCGAAGGGCGTGGACCCGGACGGGGTCCGCCGGATGATGCTCGACGACTTCGGCATCGAGATCGGCACGTCGTTCGGCCCCCTGCACGGCAAGATCTGGCGTATCGGCACGATGGGTTACGTCTGCCGCAAGGAGAACGTGCTGATCTGTCTCGGCGCGCTGGAGGCATGCCTGCGCCGCTTCGGGCATCGGGCGGTGGCCGGCGCGGGCGTGGATGCCGCGCTCGCCGTCTATGCCGGCGCCAACTGAGCGGCCCTTGCATTTGGTTTTTCGGCAATCCGTCTTCATTTCCGCCCGAAAACTCCCCATTTGCGCCGCGCTCGCGTCACGCCGGCAGAGGACCAATGCGCCGGGTTCCCAGAACGGGAGAAGGCACGATGCTCCGCAGGCTGATTCCGGTTTTCGCGCTCGCCGCCGTGGCGGGCCTTGCCCCGAATGCCCCCGTACACGCCTGCAACGATTCCCAATGCACCCTCGTCGTCAGCGACACGCCCTCGCCCGAGGCGATCCTGGCGCAGCAGGCGACGACCGCGGAGAAGCCCATGCGGCTCGACCGCTTCCGCAGCACCGCCGGACGCAAGGCCAAAAGCTCGCGCAACGCCGCGAGCCCGCGCGCGCAGCCTGCCGCGACACAGCGCGCCAAAGCGTCAAAACCCCGCCAGGCCGCGCCGCGCGCGGACATCAAAACGGCGGAGGCTCCCAGGAATTCCAGGCAAACGCCGGATACAGGCGCGTTGACGCCGGAAGCGGCCGGCGCCTTCGCGCTTCAATCGGCGCAGGAGGTTCCGCTCGGGACCGACGTGAAGGTGGTGGCCGCCGACGAGATCAACAGCCTCGACCTCGCTGCCGGCCCGGCCCCTGCCCCGCAAACGTCCGATGCGAAAGCTGCGGCACAGGCCACTTCAGCGCCGGTGCGGCTCGCGGCCGCGGAAACGACCGGACGCGCCATGGCGTCGGACACCCGGCAGTCGGACATCTGGCAGCAGTCATTCGTCGAGCTGCGGTCCGCGGTCGCGCCGGCACCGGGCGTCGCCGACGAATCATGGCTGCGCAAGATGCTGCTGGTGCTGGGCGGCGCATTCGCGGCAGCGGCCGCCGCGGCGCGGCTTCTTCTGGCGGCGTAACGCCGAACCCCACCCCCTACCGGGTCATGCGCTCGAGTTCGGGGAAGGGCTGATAGGTGGCATCCTTGCACTGCTCGCGGCCCTGATCGACGATGCGGTCGAGCCGGCCCCGCCAGAAGATGACGACGCTGTCCTTGCTGCCGGCGTATTGCCCGCCATCCTTCCTGGCGTTGTAGCGCAGGCAGACCGCATAGCGGCGATTGTTGCCGAATTCGCGGATCGAGGGCTCGCTCAGGAAGGCCCCGCGCACGTGGGTCGGGTCGTTGAGATAATTGCGCATGAGCGCCACGATCTCGGCCCGGTGGTTCGCGGGCGCCACGTTGCCCTCGGTTTCGAGCCGCTCACCCTCTTTCATCGCTGCGACGCCCGCGCAGCCGCCGAGCATCAGCGCGAGGCCAAGCAGCGTGCATGCGCGCAATCGTCCCTGAATCACGGCGTCTCCGACGGGCATCCGCGCGAGCCTGTGCCCGCTCCTGTTGCAGATAGCACCGGCCGGGTCGCAAGAGAAGCTTGAGCTCTCCCGCGCCGCCTACGCCGACCGCCGCGTCAGCTGGTCCTGGAACGCCGGGCGCGCCTCGACCTCATGCCTGCGAGGCTGCGGTGCAGGTTCCGCGCGCGGCTTACGGAGCGGCTCGACATTGGCGGCGGGCTCCTCGCCGACGTTGAAACGCGCGATCAGGGCCGCCAGGTCCTCCGCTTCCACAGCCAGAGACTCGCTGGCCGCCGTCGACTGCTCGACCATCGCCGCGTTCTGCTGCGTCACCTGATCCATCTGGTTGACCGCGGTGTTGACCTCCTGCAGGCCGGTGGCCTGTTCCTGCGCCGACGCAGCGATCTCCAGAACCACGCCGTTGATCTCCGCCACCTGCGCCATCAGCTTGTCGAGCGTCTGGCCGGTGCGGCCGACCAGGGCCACGCCGCTGCCGACCTGCGCGGTCGAAGCCGAGATCAGCGCCTTGATCTCCTTGGCCGCGTCGGCGGAGCGCTGTGCGAGCGCGCGCACCTCGGAAGCCACCACCGCGAAGCCCTTGCCGGCATCGCCCGCGCGCGCGGCTTCGATGCCCGCGTTGAGCGCCAGCAGGTTGGTCTGGAAGGCGATCTCGTCGATCACACCGATGATCTGCGAAATCTGCCTGGCGGACTTCTCGATCTCGGTCATGGCCGCGACCGCGCCACGCGCGGCCTCGCCGCTCTCCTCCGCTCCGGCCTTAGCGGTCGAAACGACCGTGCTGGCATGCCGGGCGCCGTCCGCCGTCTTGCGCACCGTCGCAGTGATCTGGTCGAGGGCAGCGGCCGTCTCCTCCAGGCTCGCCGCCTGCTGTTCGGTCCGCCTCGACAGGTCCATCGAGCTGGACGAAATCTCGCCTGCGGTGCTGGCGACCTGGCGCGTCGTTCCCGCCAGGGCTCCGATCGTTTCCCGCAACTGATCGACCGCGCTATTGAAGTCGTCCCGCACCTGCCTGTAGGTCTCCGAGAAGCCGTCGTCGAGACGGCACGTCAGGTCGCCGCCGGCGAGCTTCGACAGACCGTCGGCGAGATAGCCGACCACCCGCGCCTGCTCCTCCGCGGTCCTGTTCTGCTGGACCTCCGCCTTCTGCCGCTCGTCCTCGACTTGCGCACGCAGCGCAGCGAGCTGTTCGGCGCGGTCGCGCTCCTTGGATTCCTCCATCGCCTGAAGCGACGCGCGGGTCCGATCGAGAGAGATCAGCAGGCGCCCGAGTTCGTCGCGCCGCCGCGTTGCGACCTGCTGCGAGAAATCTCCGGCCGCGATCCGCTCCGACATGCGCATGGCGTTGCGGATCGGCCGCGTGAAGGAATAGGCGATGCCGAATGCGAGCATCAGCCCGATGACGCCGGCAAGGCCCGCGAGAACGACGAGGTTGGTCCGCGACGTATCCGCGGCCTGCTCGGCGCTGGCGCGGAAATTGAATCCGTTGGCGGCCACGGACTCGACGAGAAGCTCCATCGAATTCACGAGATCGTCGGCGCGCGCATACAGAACCGCGGTGCGCGGCAGCTCGGTCAAGCCGCCGGCCGGTGGTTTGAGGTAGCTCTGCCCCATCTTGTACCACTCGGCCGCGAGCGAGAGGACCTTGTCCACCTCGCCTGCGATGCCGGAGTCCGCCATCCGCTCGCGCACCACGCCGATGTCGGACACGAACTGGCTCATGGATTTCTCCATCGAGTCCAGATTCGAGGCGAACGACGTATCGCGGAGGATGATGCCGCGCTCCATCGCGTGGCGCGCCTCCGAAAGGCTCCACTGCGCGGAGCGTGCATGATTGACGGCCATGAGCGGCCCGTCATAGAGGCGGACGACGAGCGCGCTCGTGTCGGATACGACCTTCACGCCGTAGAAGGCGACGCCGGTCGCGATCACCACGACGATGCTGAATGCCAGGAACAGCTTGTATCGTATCGACATGGGCCGACTGCCAATCCGGTTAGTCGTTGACCTTCACCAGCATCCGCATGCCAGGGTGAATCGCACAGACCACCTGGATCTCGCCCGGCTTGTCGAACGTGACCGGCGTGGACTTGCCGGGCATCTGAGAGCCGAGGTTGAAGGTGTTTCCGGCGGTCCGCGACATGACGTTGTGCGCGATGTTGTCGTCGTTCACGAAGACGAGCGTGTCGCCCTTCTTGATCGAAACCTCCTTCTCCGAAAACTGCTTGCCCTTCTGGCCGATCGTCTTCTCCGCCGCGAGGGCCAGCGAGCCGCCGGCAAGGAAGGCCAGAGCAGCCGAGATTTTCAGGTACTTCATCGTGGTCTCCGTGATCGAAGTCGTGTTTAGCGAGGCAGAACGGGAACAGGAGTCGGATCGGACCGGCTGTTCAGCGTGTGCATGAAAGCCACCAGATCGGCTTTTTCCTGGGTGGTGAGGGAGAGCGACTTGATCGCCTCCGAGCGGCTCGGCCGGGCGATGCCGGCCTGGTCATAGTGCTCGACCACCTCTTCCAGGGTCTTGAGCGAGCCGTTGTGCATGTAGGGGCCGCGGCGGGAGATTTCGCGCAGGCCGGGCGTCTTGAATGCCCGCTCCATCTTGACGACATCGGGCACGATCTTGGCGCGCCCCATGTCGTCCGTCTCCAGCCCGATGTCGTGGAAGCTGTCGTCGGTGAAGTTCCAGCCGCTGTGGCAGGCCGCGCAATCGGCCTTGGCGTTGAAAAGGGCGAAACCGCGCTTGGCCGCGTCGGAAATCGCGCCGTCGTTGCCGTCGATCCAGGCGTCGAACGGAGCGAGCCCGGAGACCACCGTGCGCTCGTAGGTCGCGATCGCACGGGCGATGTTGATCTCGGTGATGCCGTCCTTCGGGAAGGCCGCCTTGAACAGGGCGACATACTCCGGAACCTCCTGAAGCCGCGACATCAGCTCGGAGAGCGGCAGGTTCATCTCGACCTCGGCCTGGATCGGGCCGAGCGCCTGCTCCTCCAGCGTGTCGGCGCGGCCGTCCCACATGAAGATCTGGCCATAGGCGACGTTGATGATGGTCGGCGAGCGGCGGCCGAGCGTCTTCATGTTGTGTCCGACGCCCTTGGCCAGGCCGTCGCCCCAGCCGAAGCCCGGACTGTGGCAGGTGGCGCAGGACTGCGTTTTCGACGCGGACAGGCGCGGGTCGAAATAGAGCTTCTTGCCGAGGTCGGCCTTTTCGACGGTGTAGGGATTGTCTTTCGGGAACGGGATCGTCGCCGGCCGCTTGTAGGATGCCTTGAGCTGATCGACCGTGGGATCGGTCGCCTTCTTGATCTCGAACGTCCTGGTCTGGCCGACGATGGCCGCGCGACCGACACCCACGATTCCCGTCCACGACACCGCGCCAGCCACGGCAACGGCGAACAAGCCGCCAGCCAGCCAGACAGCCGTGAAACTCCCGTCACAATCCTGCGGCACGCGATCGTCTCCCCCGGACGAGTGGTCAGGCTGCCGGTTGATTGCAACGCACCGGCGAGTTCCAAAATCATGATGTAGATTTAAAAGTTAAATAAAGTTCCATGGGCGGACTCCCACCGTGGGCAAAATTTCGCTGCGGGGCGGATCGGCGGGCGAAAACACGCATATTTCGGGCTATAAGCGGGGAAAATACGCTTTCTGGCGGCATTCTGAGGGCGAGTTCCTTCCTGCCGCCGCGACGCCAAGCGCGACGCCGGACAACCAACTCACCTCCTTCATTTTTCAAGCGAAAATCATGAGAGCGCGCGTGGCGACCGCCCGAAAGGAGACGCCGGGCCCCCCAATTCAAGCGGAGTCAGGCCAAGCCTCAATTAAGCACCTTATAAGAGTATAATTTTATAATTTAAACTAAAAGATGCATTGATATCGCCCGAGCCTGACGCTGCAGCCGGCGTGAGGATAGGCCTTCGCCGCCAGCGTCAGGGGGCGGCCTCTCCATCGCCGCGATCCCCCATTCGACAGGAACCTTACGAAAGGTCTGGAGGGGCCCCCAACGCAAGGGCGCCCGGCTTGGAGGCGGCCTTTAAAAGGGATAAGCGGTGTTATCGCGCCAGGCCACTTCGCATCTCGAAAGCAGGCCGCACGATCGAATCGGGAGGACACGATGTTTCGTCGCAGGACGGTTCTGTGCTGCGTGATGGCGGCGGTGGCCGGTGCGGCTTCTCTGCCGGCCGCGGCCGCCTTTCCGGAACGATCGATCACGCTGATCATCCCGTTTGCCGCGGGCGCGGCCTCGGGTATCGCCGCCCGGCAGATCGCCGAGATCGTCAGCCGCAATATCGGTCAGCGCGTGGTGATCGACAACCGCGGCGGGGGCGGCGGCTCCATCGGCGCGATGGCCGTGAAGGAGGCCAAGCCCGACGGCCATACCATCTTCATGGCCAACCTCGGCTCACACGGCACGCTGCCCTGGCTGGCCAAGAGCCTGAACTACGATCCGGTGAAGGACTTCCGGCCAGTCACGCTGCTGTGGAGCTATCCCACCAACCTGCTGACGGTGCCGAAGGCCTCGCCGGCCCAATCGGTCGCCGACCTGCTGGCGTTCGGCAAGACCAAGCCGGGCGGCCTGACCTACGGCTCGCAGGGCATGGGCTCCGGCGGCCACCTCCTCGGCGCCATGCTGCAGAAGGCGACCGGCGCCACGATGGTTCATGTGCCCTATCGCGGCGGCGGCCCGCTGACCGTCGACCTGCTGGCGGGCCGCGTGGATTTCGCATTCGGAGCCTATCTGGCCGCGACCCAGCATTACCAGTCGGGCGCGCTGCGTGCGATCGCGGTGGCCTCGACCAGACGCTGGGCCGGCATGCCACAAGTGCCGACGATGGCGGAAGCGGGCTTCCCGGCCATCGAGCAGGACACCTGGTTCGGCATCCTGGCGCCGCCCGGGACGCCCGACGCGGTCGTCGAGCGGCTCAACGCCGAATTCGCCAGGGCGGCTCGCGATCCCGCCTTCGTCAAGCAGATGACGGAGCAGGGCGTCGACGTCCGCACCACCACGCCAGCCGAGTTCGGGACGCTGATCGCTTCCGACAACAGGCGCTGGGGCGAGATCATCAAGTCGCTCGGCCTGCAAGGCAGCGGCGGCTGAGAGCATGGGCCAAACCGACATCGCCGTCCTCGCCCTGCACCTGCAGAACGAGATCGTCCATCCGGACGGGCAGATCGGCCGCAACGGCAACGCCCGGCAGGTCGCGGAGCGCGGCGTGCTGGACAACGCCCGCCGCGTGATGGACGCGGCACGCGCCGCCGGCGCGCCGGTCATCCATATCGGTGTCGGCTATCTGCGCGGCCACCCCTACCCGACCAGCGCCTCGCCCTACCTGCACCAGATGCCGGCACAGGGCTTTCTTCAGCAGGGAAGCTGGGGCGCCCAGTTTCACGAAACGGTCGCGCCCGCGCCGGGAGATGCCGTGCTGTGGCACACCGGACTGGGGCCGTTCTGCGCAACCGGCCTGCTGGAGTTGCTGCAGGCCTATGGCGTGCGCAAGGTGCTCCACTTCGGCGTCTCCACCCGGCTCGTGGTCGAAGCCTCGGTGTTCGAGGCCACCGACCGCGGTTTTCCGAGCGTGGTGGTGGAGGACTGCTGCGCGGCAGCCAAACCCGAGTTGCACGAACAGGGAATGGCCATTCTCAAGCTGTTCGCCGAAGTCCTCTCGGCCGGCGAAGCCGCGATGCTGTTCGGCCAGCCCTCCTGAGACACCCTGCGGTCGGCAGCGCTAAACGACGCCCGGCGCGCGCTGTCACAAAACTGCAAAGCAAATCGGAAATAAGGCCGCATGAATATCAGCAGGCCTCTTTCCATCGATCCGGATTCCGCAAGCCAGCGCCGCGTCAGAACCCTGTTCATCTCGGATCTCCATCTCGGCACGCCGGGCTGCCAGGCCGAGCGCCTGCTCGATTTTCTCCGGACTTACAGCGCCGACACGATCTATCTGGTCGGCGATATCATCGACGGCTGGCACCTCAAAACGTCCTGGCACTGGCCGCAGACGCACAACGACGTGGTCCAGAAGCTCCTGCGCGCCTGCCGCAAGGGTTCACGCCTGATCTACATTCCCGGCAACCACGACGAATTTCTCCGTGACTATTACGGCACCCATTTCGGCGGCATCGAAGTCATGGAGCACGCGATTCACGTGACCGCGGACGGCCAGCGCTATCTGGTGATCCACGGCGACCTGTTCGACTTCATCATCCGGCATGCCCGTTGGCTCGCCCTGCTCGGCAGCGCCGCCTACGACCTGGCGATCTGGATCAACACCCATTTCAACCGCATGCGCCGGGCGTTCGGCATGACCTACTGGTCGTTCTCCCAATGGGCGAAATCGCGGGTCAAGAACGCGGTCGTCTTCATCGGCGAGTTCGAGCAGGCTTTGTCGGCGGAGGCGCGGCGCCACGGGGCCGACGGCGTCATCTGCGGGCACATCCACCACGCGGCGATCCGCGACCTCGACGGCACGCGCTATATCAACTGCGGCGACTGGGTGGAAAGCTGCACCGCAGTGGTCGAGCACTTCGACGGACGCCTCGAAATCCTGATCTGGAGCGACGCAGCGCGGCTTTCCGACGTCCGCTCGGCCGCCCTCTCCGAGCCGATCTGCTCCTGCTGAGGATGCAGGCCCTGCCGGGCCTCACCCAACTCAACGCTGCCCGCGGCCCACCCCTTCCGGTTCTCGCCGGGCGTCGAGACAGCCGGCCGCGATTGCGTTAGCGTAACCGCAGCCGAAGACGTCCGGGGCGCAGCAGAAGTCGATCTTCGGGGGCGGGCAGGAATCGAGCCGGGGGTGTGACGATGGCGGAAGCACGGCCTGACGTCGTGGTTGTCGGAGGCGGGATCGGCGGGCTGTTTGCGGCCAACGCGCTGATCGCGCAGGGCCTGCGGGTGTCGGTCTACGAGCAGGCCCCGGCCCTCGGCGAGGTCGGAGCCGGCGTTTTCCTGACGCCGAACAGCGTGCGCCAGTTGCACCGGGTGGGTCTCGGTCCCGCGGTCGAGAAGTGGGGCGCGCGGGTCGGCGCCGGCTCGCAATACTTCCGTCACGACGGGGCTTCCATCGCGCCGGTGCAGGTGACGGATTCCTCGGGCTGGAACGCGACCTTCGGCATGCACCGCGCCGACCTCATCGACTTCCTCGCCGCAGCGCTGCCAGCAGGCGTGGTTCACACCGGGCATCGCTGCACCGGCTTCGAGCAGCGGGGCGAGCGGGCGCGGGTGTCGTTCGCCAACGGCGCGGTCGCCGAAGCCGACATCGTGGTGGCTGCGGACGGCATCCATTCCGAGCTTCGGCCACATGTCTTTCCGCCCTCGCAGCCGGTGTTCTCCAGCTCGGTCGCCTATCGCGGGCTGGTGCCGCACGAGCGCATTCCGCACTGGCCGAACGACGCATGGCAGATGTGGCTCGGCCACGGGCGGCACTTCCTCACCTTTCCGGTGCGCGCGGGGACGATGATCAATTACGTCGGCTTCGTGCCGGCGGACGGCGAGATGAAGGAATCCTGGTCGGCTCCCGGCGATCCGGACGTCCTGCGGCGGGATTTCGCCGGCTGGGATCCGCGCATCGGGTCGCTGCTGCGCGAGGTGCAAACCACCTTTCGCTGGGCTCTCTACGACCGCGAGCCGTTGCCCACCTGGACTCGCGGACGCCTCACACTGCTCGGCGACGCCGCTCATCCGATGCTGCCGCACCTCGGACAGGGTGCGAACCAGTCGATCGAGGACGGCATCGCGCTCGCCACGATTCTGGCGCGGGCGGACCGCGCCACCGCCCCCGCGGCCCTGCTCGCCTACGAGCGCCTGCGCCGCGAGCGGGTGGCGCAGGTCCAGCGCGGCGCGCGGGAGAACGGCATGCGATACGACTCCGTCTACTCCGATCTCGGCGTGCGCGACGCGGAGATCGCCGCCCACGCGGCGTTCCGCAAGCGGCTTTACGACCACGACGTGCTGCCGGACGCACAGGCGGCGGCGATGACGCTGGCATAGCGGCCGGCGCAGCATCAACGTTCAGACGCAAAGCGACACGAACGGAATCGCCAGACCGATCCAGGCGGTGGCGGCCAGCGCCGCTCCCGTCGCCGCGAGCGACGCCGCGCGGATGAAACGCGCAGTCGCCGGCGATCCGGAAGAGCGCGCAAGATTCGGCTTTCGGCCGGCGCGGACGAGCCATACAAGCGCGCCCATGTGGCCGGCCCACACCAGTAGCAGGATCGAGCGGAGCGGATCGAGCGGTCCCCACGCGATCCGGTCCCAGTTCCACGCGCAGCCGAGCGACAACACCGCATAAAGCGCAGTAAAGGCCGACGCCCAGAGCAGGAATCCCAGAGCCAGCAGCAGCGGACCGGACCGATGGAGGATGCGCGCCATCATCGTTCCCTATCCCATCGCCCACGGCAGGCCGTGGATCAGCAAAAGGCTCGCGATGCCGATGGACAGGGTGAAGTCATGCCACAACGCACCGATCCGAAGATCAAGCGACCGCGCCGCGGAGACGTAGCCGTCACGGCTTCGCCACAGGCCATAGAGCGCGAACAGGATGCCGAGCGCGGCGTGCAGCGCCGCATAGACCAGCAACGCGACGGTCGCGGCCGCATAGGCGTGCCGCGTGGGATCGGGAACCGACCACAGAATCGCGATCAATCCGGCAAGCGCAGCCGCATGCGCCGCAGCCGCGACGGCCAGATGGCGCTCGCGCGGCCGCGCGGCTTCGAGAATCGCAGGCGCCACGCTGCGCCGTCCGCTCCAGGCCGCCAGGACGAGACCCGCCACGACAAGGACGGACGCCACGATCCCCGGTTCGACCAGCGTCGGCGGCGGCCAGTTCGGCGCCACCACCCACAGGAACAGCAGGCCGAAGGCAAGCGAGGCAAAGGCGGTCCCGTCCGCGACCAGGGTCAGGATCATCGCTCCGAGCGAGGGCGCCTTCGGCGATTCCGGATGCAGGAGCGCCTGTTCGCCCTGCCCGACCGGGAGCGGCCCGCGGTCGCGTCGGTCGCCGCCGGTCCCGGTCCACAGCAGCAGCGAGCCCACGGCCAGCAGGGCCCCGGCGATCGCCACGACGTAAAGCTTGAACAGCATGGCTGCGAAGAACACGCCGGTCAGGATGGCGCTCAGGAGCGGCAGGTGCGTCGGCGCGGGCAGGCGCACCACCTGCTCGATCCGGCCCGACGTCATCTCCACGCCGAGCGTCTCGAGCCAGCCGTGGCGCACGAAGCCGAGATAGCCGCGGCCGGCAGCAAGTTGCGCGCCCAGATCGCGTGCATTGGCGAGCGGCGCGCGGTGCGCGACGGACGGCAGCGAGGCGAAATTGTAGGTCGGCGGCGGCATGGCCGTGGCCCATTCCAGCGTGGTCGCGCGCCATGGGTTGCGCTCCGCGCGCCGGCCGAACCGCCACTGAAGAACCATGTCGGCTGCAAACAGTGCAAAGCCCATCGCCATCAGGAATCCGCCCGCCGAGGAGACGAGGTTGAGCCACTCCCATCCGGTGTCCGCGCCATAGGTGTAGACCCGCCGCGGCATTCCCATCAGCCCGGTCCAGTGCATCGCGAGGAACGTCAGGTTGAAGCCCGCGAAGATCAGCCAGAACGCCGCAATGCCGAGACTGTGGCGCGGAGCCCGGCCGGTGAAATGCGGCAGCCAGTAATACGCGGCAGCCAGCATCGGAAAGACGAAGCCGCCGACCAGGACGTAATGCAGATGCGCCACCACGAAATGCGTATCGTGGACCTGCCAGTTGAACGGCACCACCGCCAGCATCACGCCGGTCAGGCCACCGACGACAAAGACGGAAAAGAAGCCCAGCAGATACAGCATCGGCAGTTTCAGTTGCGGCCGGCCCGCGAGCAGGGTCGCGATCCAGGCGAAGATCTGTACCGCCGTGGGCACCGCGACGGCGGTGCTCGCCGCCGAGAAGAACGCCAGCGCCAGATGCGGGATGCCGACCGTGAACATGTGGTGCACCCAGAGCCCGAAGCTCAGGAATGCGAGCGCCACGACGCTGACCACGATCCAAGTGTAGCCGACGATCTCGCGCCGCGCGAGCACCGGCAGCACGGTGGAGACCACGCCCGCCGCCGGCAGGAAGATGATGTAGACCTCGGGATGGCCGAACAGCCAGAACAGGTGTTGCCACAGCAGCGGATCGCCCCCGCGCGTCGGATCGAAGAACGGCAGGTCGAAGGCGCGCTCCAGCTCCAGCAGGATCGAGCCGAGGATCAGCGGCGGAAAGCCGAACAGCATCATGAAGGCGGTGACCAGCAGATACCACGCCATGATCGGCATGCGCTCGAGGCTCATGCCCGGCGCGCGCACCTTGAGGATCGAGACGATGATCTCGATCGCCGCCGACAGCGCGGAAATCTCGACGAAAGTGATGCCGAGCAGCCAGACATCGGCGTTGATGCCGGGCGTGTAGGCCGACGAGGACAGCGGCGTGTACATGAACCAGCCGGAGTCGGGCGCGACGCCGAAGAACAGCGCCAGCAGCAGGATCGAGCCGCCGAACAGGTAGCACCAGTAGCCGTAGGCGCTGAGCCTCGGGAACGCCATGTCGCGCGCGCCCAGCATCTTGGGCAGGAGATACATCGCCAGCCCCTCGAACAGCGGGATGGCGAACAGGAACATCATCACCGTGCCATGCATGGTGAAGATCTGGTTGTAGACTTCCGGTCCGAGGAACGCGCTGCGCGGCGTCGCCAGCTGCGCGCGGATCAGCATGGCGAGCACGCCACCGACCGCAAAGAAGAAAAACGCCGTGACGATGAAGCGCCGGCCGATCACGCTGTGGTTGACAGCCGCAAGGCGGCCGAAGCCGGGCGGCGTGCGCCAGACCGCGTCGAGCTGCCTGTGCAGCCGGATCGGGTTTACGGGAGGAGCAGGATCGGTCACGGCACGCGCTCCGGCGAGGTTTGCGGAACGCGGGCCAGCGCCGACAGCCGCGCGGCGTAGTCGGGCTCCGGATGCGCCTCCACGGTCATCTCCATCCGGGTGTGCTCGGAGCCGCAGAACTCCGCGCAGACGCCACGATAGATGCCGGGACGCTCCGCCGAAATCCGCAGCCTGTTGACGTGGCCGGGGATGGCGTCGATCTTGCCGGCGAGCCGCGGCACCCAGAAGCTGTGGATCACGTCGGCGCTGGTCACGCGCAATTCGACGACGCGGCCCGCCGGGATGTGCAGCACGTTGAGCGCGGCGCGCGGTCCGCCCTCCGCGTCGGGATAGGTGAAGGTCCACTGCCACTGTCGGGCCTCGACGTCGATCCGGATCGTATCGGCCGCGGGATGGGCGAGCAGCCGCTCGCCGCTCCACAGCGCGTAGAACAGAAGCGGCGCCAGCACGAGCGCCGGCAGGACCAGCCCGCCGCCGGCCAGCCACACCAGCGGTGGCGTGCCCGCACCCCTGCCCGGCGTCAGGAAGGCCGCCGCGAGCAGCACAGCCACAAGGACGAACAGGACGGCCGACCCCGCCAGCATCACCCACCACAGGGTCGCGATCGATCCCGCGGCAGGGCCGGCCGGGTCGAGCGTGGACAGCGGCCCGGTGCAGCCGGAAAGACCCAGGGCTGCGCCTGCGACAGGCAGGCATGCGAACCGGATCGCCCCTCCGTGCGTTGGCTTGCGATGCAGGAAACCGACAAGCCGCACCCCAACCCCGTCGTCGAGGAGGTCGCGCAGCACGACACCAGCTCGCTGGTGGCCGTGGCGGGCCATCCAATCCATGCGATGCTGGTGACGTTTCCCATCGCGCTTACGATCTCCACGCTCGGCTGCGACATGTTCTACTGGTGGACCGGCGATCCGTTCTGGCCGCGCGTGGCTCTCTGGGCGAGTGGCTTCGCGTTCTGGATCGGCATCGCCGCCAGCCTCGCCGGCACGGCCGAACTGCTGCTGGTGGAGGGCATCCGCAAGCGCGCCGCGAGCTGGACGCACGCGACCGCCGCCGTCACGCTGATCGCGATCGCAGGCATGAACTGGGGCCTGCGGATCGGCGCGCCGGAGGCCGCCGTCCTGCCGGTCGGCCTCATGCTCTCGCTGCTGGCGAGTGTGTTCGTGGGCATCGCCGGCTGGCACGGCGGCAAGCTCGTGTTCGATCACGGCATCGGCCTCATGGTCTCGAGCAAGGACTGAAGGCCGCCCGGCCGGCGCAGCCATTCCGGCAGGCCGTCGAGGTCGAAACCCGGCTTCGCGAGCACCAGCCAGAGGATGACGCCGATCGTCGCCAGCGTGGCGAGGGTACCGGCCGCCTGCTGCCAGCGGGCGTAGCGGCCACCCGGATCGAACAGGTGCAGGATCAGGTGCCCCTCCCGGACATGCAGCGCCACCAGAACGCCGACCGCGAGCAGCTTGAGCGCCATCCAGACCGTGAACACGTCGTGCAGGAACACCAGAGCGGTGCCGGCCGCCACCGCAACGAAGGCCGCGGGCGACGTCACGTTGATGAACACCGCGCGGGTCAGGCGTTGCAGGTCGTGAACCTCGTCCCGGCTCCTGAGACGGCTGCGTTGCGCGTAGAGGCCCGGCAGCGCGAGCAGGCCCGCGCACCAGACCGTGAGGGCAACGATGTGGACCGCCTTGACCCAGGCGATCATGGCGGGCGGCCGGCCGGCACGTCCATTCGCGCCATCTGGCGCCCGAACAGGACGAAGGCGGCGACGAGATAGGGCACGGCCGCCGGCACCCACATGATGAGCCCGGCCAGTTGCTGGTCGGCGAGCGCGGACAGACCCCACGGCCCGGTGGTCGCGAAATGCGGTGCATAGAGCGGCGTGCGCGCAAAGGTGATGACCGCACCGAGCAGGCCGGTCTGGAGCACGGTCCCGAGCAGAGCAGCCATCGCGGACCCGAGCGCCACCCAGGGCGACAGCACCGCCAGCCAGAGCAGGACGGCCGAGCCCAGCAACGTCAGTTCCATCAGCCAGAACACGCCGTGGTCTGCCAACGCCGCGGCATAGGGCGCAGGCGCATGCCAGAACCACAGCACCGCCGCATGGAGCAGCCCCGCGCCGCCGGCTGCAACACGGGAAAAGCGCACCCCACGCAGCCGCTCCGGCAGCGCCAGCACCAGCAGCGGCGCGATCATCGCAACCATGATCATGTGATGTGCGACGCGCGCGGAAAATAGAGCCGAGGTCAGCGCGCAGAAGGGTGAGACGAAGATCGTCGCCAAAAGCAGCCAGCCGAGCAGCCAGAGGCCGCCCGCCGGAAGGGCCCTGCTCGTCCCCTCGCCTTGCCCCACACGCCACAGCGCCACGGCGTGGAGGCTTGCGAACGCCACCAGCGCGACGATCAGAACCGGATCCGGATTCCAGCGCGCCATCAGTTCGGCAGGCAGTGGCGCAGGCCCGCAATAGGGCTCACTCATCGCGCGTCGATCCCATGCGCTCCATGCCCGCGCACTCCATGCCTGGCGCTTCGATCCCCTGCGGCCAAGATCGAAAAACGAAATCCGCCGCTCCCGGGAGCGGACGTCGTGAGTCAACGCCGTGGCTCCGCTTCGGGCGCAATCCGGCAAAGCGTCAAATGGTCACGGAACCAGCCGGTTCGGGCCCGTTGGAGCCAAACGCCCGGAGTCGCGATGCGTTCCCGCTAGAGTGGATCGTCGCATTGAACCTGGACCGGCGTGACAAGGGCGCGCGGCGAACCCACGCCCGCCCGCCCCGATCCCTACGCCATCGGCCGCCCCTCAATCCTGCAGATTGCTCATGATCTTGGGCATGAGCTTGCGAATCCGCTCCACGTCGGCGGCGGAGATGCCACGCATCGCACGCTTGTTGATCACGCTTCCGAGCGGCAGGATGTCGGCTTTGAGCTTCCGGCCGGCGGGGGTCAGAAAAATGCTCATCTTGCGGCGATCGTCCGGATTTTTCCGCCGCACGATCAGATTCTGCGCGACGAGGCCTTCGAGGACCGGCGTCAGAGAAGCCTTTTCCACGAGCATCATCTGCGCCAGTTCGACCTGGCTGATCCCTTCCACGCGCCACAGCATCCGCAAGGCGGACCACTGGCTGGTGGTGATGCCGTAGGGCGAAAGCTCGATCGCGAGGGCCTTGACGAAAGCCCGATAGAGATACCGGATCTGATAACCGAGGCTCCTGGAAGAAGCGTCGGAGAACAACATGTTCTCCGAGGACTGGATGGCCTCCCGCTTGGGGCTCCGTGGGGACGATTTCCTGGCCATTTTCAATCTCGCAAACTTCGGAAAGGCACGGCGCCTGCGCGCAGGTCACTGGCATATCCGCGATTGCCTCCAGGACCAAGCCCTTGGCAGCGCGCCGAGCAAGAAACCCCGCCAAGCGTCCGTGCTCGAGGTGCGTCAGGGAGGGAGCGCAGGGCAGCGGCATTCCGGCCTCGGTGCTCCCTCCCGCTCAACTCCGCAAACCCGGCGCCTCCTGCCCCGTGCGGGCAACATATTCGGTGTATCCGCCGCCGTACTGATGCACGCCGTCGGGCGTCAGCTCCAGAACCCGGTTCGACAGCGCAGCCAGGAAGTGCCGGTCGTGCGATACGAACAGCATGGTGCCTTCGTATTCCGACAGGGCCGCGATCAGCATTTCCTTGGTCGCCATGTCGAGATGGTTGGTGGGCTCGTCGAGCACCAGGAAATTCGGCGGGTCGTAAAGCATTTTCGCCATGACCAGCCGCGCCTTCTCGCCGCCGGAGAGCACGCGGCACCGCTTCTCCACATCGTCGCCGGAAAAGCCGAAGCAGCCGGCCAGCGCCCGAAGCGAACCCTGCCCGGCCTGCGGAAACGAATGCTCCAGCGATTCGAACACCGTCTGATCGCCGTCCAGAAGTTCCATCGCGTGCTGCGCGAAATAGCCCATCTTCACGCTGCCCCCCAGCGCGACCGTTCCAGCGTCGGGCTCCGCGGCTCCCGCAACCATCTTCAGAAGCGTCGACTTCCCTGCGCCGTTGACCCCCATCACGCACCAGCGCTCCCGGCGGCGCACCAGAAGATCAAGCCCGTCGTAGATGACCCGGTCGCCATAGCCCTTGCGCACGCTCTTGAGGACCGCCACGTCGTCGCCCGACCGCGACGCGGGCGGGAAGTCGAAGGCCACTGTCTGGCGGCGCCGCGGCGGCTCGACCTTCTCGATCTTCTCCAGCTTCTTCACCCGACTCTGCACCTGGGCTGCGTGCGACGCCCGCGCCTTGAAGCGCTCGATGAACTTGATCTCCTTGGCGAGCATCGCCTGCTGGCGCTCGAACTGGGCCTGCTGCTGCTTTTCGTTCTGCGCGCGCTGCTGTTCGTAGAATTCGTAATCGCCCGAATAGGTCGTCAGCGCGCCGCCGTCGATCTCGACGATCTTGGTCACGATGCGGTTCATGAACTCGCGGTCGTGCGAGGTCATCAGCAGGATGCCCTCGTATCCCTTGAGGAACTGCTCCAGCCAGATCAGGCTTTCCAGGTCCAGGTGGTTGCTCGGCTCGTCGAGCAGCATCACGTCGGGACGCATGAGCAGGATGCGGGCCAGCGCCACGCGCATCTTCCAGCCGCCGGACAGCGCGCCCACGTCGCCGTCCATCATCTCCTGGCTGAAGCTCAGCCCCGCGAGCACCTCGCGCGCCCGCCCCTCCAGCGCATAGCCGTCCAGTTCCTCGAAACGAGCCTGCACCTCGCCGTAGCGGGCGACGATATCCTCCATCTCGTCGGCCCGCGCGGGATCGGCCATTGCGGCTTCCAGCTCCTTCAGCTCCGCCGCGACGGTGCTGACGGGCCCCGCGCCCTCCATCACCTCGGACACGGCGCTGCGTCCCGCCATCTCGCCCACGTCCTGGCTGAAGTAACCGATGGTGACGCCACGATCGACCGCCACCTGGCCCTCGTCCGGCTGTTCGCGGCCGGTGATCATCCGGAACAGGGTGGTCTTGCCGGCGCCGTTGGGACCGACGAGTCCGACCTTTTCTCCCCGGTTGAGCACGGCGGACGCCTCGATGAAGAGGATCTGGTGGCCGTTCTGCTTGCTGATGCTGTCGAGACGGATCATTTGCACACGGGATGGAAAAACGAGGGGCCGGCCTTATGCCATAAAGCGCGCGGGCCGCCGAGCCTTCTTCGCGGAAGGGCTGCCTTTCGGAAACGCGGCATCAGTACTCGATCTCGGTCCCGATCCCCAGCGAGGTGTCGCCGCTGCCGTAGGCCGCGCCCTGCAACCGCAGGCGACGCGTCAGGTCGATATCCAGCGTCAGGCCGGAATCGCTGGTGGACGCCCCGCCCTTCACCCCGACGCTGACGCGGTTGTTGATGGCGCGCGACACGCCCACGGTGGGATCGCCGCTGCGACCCGTCGAGATGTCGATGGTGTCCACGCCGAGCGAGCGGCGCATGCGCTCGAACGTGTCGGGGCCGCCCGCGCCCGCGAACTGCGCAGCGGTCTGGGCGAGTTGCAGCGCCTGGAACGGCGACAGCGAACCGCTCGCCTTGGAGAACAGGATGTGGGACAGGATCTCGTCCTGCGGCATGTCGGGCGACGAGGTGAGCGCGAAGGCCGGCTCCGAGGCCGGCCCGGTGACCGCGACCTGGGCGGTGACGCCGGCGGCGGCGGTCTGCGCCAGGAAATCCAGTTCGGGCGTCATCTCCCCCGTGAACGACACGCGGCCGCGGCTGAAATCGAGCCGCGTGCCCGCGACCTGCATGCGTCCGCGCCTCAACTCGAAGGCGCCCACTGTGCTGGGCGAGGACATGCGACCCTGAAGCCGCAGCTCGCCGCCAAGCTCCGCGTCGATGCCGCGCCCGCGCACGAACACGCGGTTCGGCGCCGAGATCGCAAGGTCCAGCGAGGCATCGAAGGCCGGCGTGCGGCCGGCGCGCGCCCGCGCCGCGGCCTGGGCTGCGAGCACCGAGCGCACATGGGCGGGCGGCGCCACATGGCGGGTGCCCGGCAGCGGCTGCTGCGTGGCCGGCAGCCGCTCCGGCACCGTGACGTCCATCGAAGCGATGTCGATGCGGCCGGCGATCCGCGGATCGCGCATCAGCGGACCGGAGAGATCGAGCGCGGGGCTTGCGATCATGGTCACGAGATCGTTGGAGACTAGCGTGGCGCGCTGTCCGGAAATCCGGATCGTGCCGGGCATGCCCGCCGCCGGATCGACACGCACCTGCCCGCTCGCATTCAGTGTGCCGCCGTTGGCGGTGCGCGCCGACAGCCGCTCGACAGCAATCTCCTCTCCGCGCGCGGCAAGCCTGCCACTGATGGCCGTCAGCCGCACGCCCAGCGCAGCGTCCACATAGGTCCCATCGGCGAGGTTCGCGGCGCCGGTGACACGCGGCTGGGCGCGGTCCCCGCCGATCCGCATGTCGATATCGGCGCGGCCCGTAACCCGCCGGCCGGCCGCGGCAAGCTGCGCGTTGGCCGCGGCCAGATCGACCCGCCCCTTGACAGCGAGATCGAGCGCGCCGTCCTGCAGCGGCACGCTGCCCGCGATCCGAAGTTCGGCCGCGCGCTGCGCGCTGACCGTGGCGTCGAGGGTGGTCCGGCCGCCGGCCAGCCGGCCATTCGCACGGATGTCGATGGGCGGGAGGCCCAGGTCACGGGTCTGCGGCGCGGTGAGGCGGGCGACCGACAGTCGCCACGAACCGTCGGGCGCGGGCATGGTCCCGGCGACCTTCGCCTCGGCGTCGAGCGTGCCGCCAAGCCGGAGGCTCGGCTGGACGATGCCGGCGGCGGCCAGCGGCACCGCGCGCGCGTTCACGCTCAGGTCGAGCGTCGAGCCGGCGCGGCCGTCGATGCGGATGGTGCCGCGGTCGAGCGCCAGCGCGAGGTTGCGGATGTCGATGCCGCCATCAAGCAGCGTCAGCGTCGCGGGATTGGCGAGCACCAGCCGGTGCGGGTCGCGGCGGGCGGTGAGCGCGGCCAGTTCCAGACGGATGTTGTCGGCGGGCACGAGCCGGCCGCGGGCGTTGATGGCGAAGCCGCGCGCAAGCGCATCCAGCGTCAGGTCGCTGGCCTCCGGCCTTCCCTCCGAAACCAGCCTGATCTGCGCGAAGGTCTCGCCGCCGACCACGGCGCGGTCGATGCCGATCCGGCCGTCGATCACCGGCCTCCGCCAGACATCGGTCACCGCCATGCGCGCGTCGAGCCGATCGACCGCGGTTTCGCCGAACCGGATGCCCTGCCCCGCCGCCACGATGTTCGCGCCCTGCCCGCCGTTCGCAACAGTCAGCACGACATCCGCGTTGAGCCGGCCCGTCAGGCGGGTGAGCACGAGCGGCGACAGGTCATCGAGGTTGCGTGCGTCGATGGTCAATCGGCCGTCGGCGAGGCTCGCGGCGTCGAGCGTCAGAGCGCCGCGCGCAGCGACGGAGCCCACCGACAGATCGAGGTCGTTGATGCGCCAGCCGCCCTCGGCCCGCTTCGCGAGATGAGCGCTGCCCCTCGCATCGCGGCCGTCCACGGTGCCGGCGAGCGTGGCGCGCGCGTCGAGCGCGCCGGTGATGTCGGTCGCCCGCGCGTTGACCGTGAGCCTCGGGATCGGTCGCTTCAGCGCGGTGGCATTGGCGATCGTGATCTCGGCGTCGGCGTCGGGACGGTCGAGCGTGCCGGTGAGACGCCCGCGCGCCTCGGCGCGGCCGCTGAGCCGCGGGTCCGCCCGCCGGAGGTCGGGGATCGCAGCCACAACGTCGATCGCGGCCGCCTTGCGGGTGGCGTCGCCGGTCACGCGCGCCGACGCATGCGCGCCGTCGAGCCGCATATCCTGGAAGCCGAAGCCGCCGTCCGGCAGCATCCGCACCAGCCCCGCCAGCGTGACCGTGCCGCCGGCCAGTCCGTCCATCGCGGAAAGTCCCGACTCGAAGCGCGTGGCGCGGCCGTCGAGCACGGCGTCGATGCGGCCATGGTCGGGCACGCCGTCGAGGTCGGCGCGGAGTGCCAGCGCGCCGCGCAGGCCGGGCAAGGCCACGCCGCGGAAGCGCGACAGGTCGGGCGCCTCCACCGTGGCGCGGCCCTTGACCAGCGGCCCGCCGATGCGGCCGGCGAAGCTGGCGTTCGCGGTCTGCGCGCGCAGTTGCAGCGTCGTCACGTCGAGCACGCGCTCGCGCGCGGTGCCCGACAGCGACAGCGTGAACGAGGAGCCGACGGCGCGCGCCAGCGCCGGATCACGCAATGCGATGCCTTCGGCCTCCGCACGACCGGTCACGGGAATCGCGGTATTGTCTTCAAGCACGGAGCCGGACGGCGTGGCCTCGAAATTCGCATCGAGACGCGCGAGCCGACCCAGCGGCAGGCTCGCCTCGCGCAGCGCCAGCTTCGCCGCCACCTGCGGGCCGGCGATGGGGCCGCGCACCGTGGCGTCGAATACGATGCTGCCGATCTCGACGTCCCCGGCCGAGGTCTTCTGCCCGTCGTTGGGCACCGAACGCACGGCTACGGTCAGGTCTGCGACGCGCTCCGGCGACAGCGTGCCATTGATGTCCATGCGCGCGAGCCGCGACACCACCGAGACCGGCTTAATCGCAACGCCGCCGTCGTCTGCGAAGCGCACGCCGCCGTTCAGGCGCGTCTCGCCGCTGAACACCGGCCGCGCCGCCTCTGGCAGAAGCCCCTCGATGCGGGCGGCGAGGTCGAGCGTGAGCTGCCGCCCGTCGCCCTGCCGCGCGAGCTGCGCCGCGCCGTTGGCGCCGAGGCCCGGGCCGGCGTCGAGCACCAGTTGCGCGTTGAACGCCTCCAGCGTGCCGCCGCCCTTCAGGTCGAGGCGCGCGGGCGGCAGGCCTGGCAGGTCGAGCGCCCGCACCAGGATGCCGCCGGCGGGCTCGTCGAGCGCCAGCGTCATGTCGAGACGGCTCGTCGCCGGAACGTAGGACAGCCGCGCGCCGAACGTGCCCTGGGCGTCGAGCCGACGCGCATCGAGCTGGAGGTTCAGGCCTTCGGACGGCGCACCGAGCGACGCCGAACCCGTCGCACCGAGCCTTGCTGCAGTGCCCAGCAGCGGCGCGCCCAGCGCCAGTTGAGCGAGCGAAAACGCCTTGACCTCGACCTTGAGCGGAAGTTCCGGGAAGATCGGCGCGGCCGAGACGGTCGCGGCCTCCTCCTGTGGCGTAGCCGGCTGCCGGTGCAGGGCGAGGTTTCCGACCTCCAGCCGGTCGATCTCCAGCCGCCGGAACAGCAGCGCGGTTCGCCGCCACACCAGCCGCACGCGATCGAGTTCGAGCCACACGCCGTCCGGATCCGCGATGGTCACGTTGCGGATCGTGACGTCGGAGGACAGAGCCCCGGACACCTCGCCGATGGAGATGCGAGCCGCCGGCGTGGAGAGCGCTCGCGAGAGCAGATCGGCGATGAATCCGCGGTCGTTGGGCGCGCTGCTCGCGAACGTCCAGACCAGCGCCAGCGCGATGCTGGCCAGAAGCAGGGCGACGGAGAGGCCGAAGGATTTCGCGGACCGGATCAGGTTCATGTCAGAACGCCTGTCCAATGCCGATGTAGAAGGCGAAGGCGGCGTCGCCCGGCCGGCGGTCGAGCGGGAATGCGAAGTCGAGGCGGATCGGGCCGATGCCGGTGTAGTAGCGCAGGCCCACGCCTGCGGAGGTCCGGATTTCGTTGGCGAAGTTCGCATAATTCGAGCTGAACGCGCCGCCGGCGTCGAAGAACGGCACGATGCCGATCGTATCCGTGATCTTGATGCGGGCCTCGACCGACGCCTCGAGCAGGTTGCTGCCGCCGATCACCTCGCCGGTGGGGCCGAGCGGGCTCAGGCTGCGGAAGCGGTAGCCTCGCACCGAGGCGCCACCGCCGGCGTAGAAGCGGTGCGTGGCGGGAATCCGGCCGGTGGACGCGCCGAACAGCGTGCCCGCGCCGATGCGGCCGGCCAGCACGACGCGCGCGGCCTCGTCGAAGGCGTAATAGGTCGAGGCGCGAACGCGGGCTTCGGTGAAAGAGACCGACGAGCCGAGGAAGCCCGGATAGGTCGCGGCCGAAGCCAGCACCCGCACGCCCTTCGTGGGATCGAGCGGCCGGTCTGTGGAATCGTAGGTCAGCTCCACCGGAATGCCGAACAGCCGGTAGTCGATCGCGCCGAGCGAATCCGTGGTGCGGCCGATGTCCGCGGCAAGGCCGGCCTGCACGGAGAAACGGTCGCTGAAGCGATGACGGATCGCGGCCCTGGCCGTGCCGCGATCCACCGCGTAGCCGCCGTAGCGGTCGCCGCCGGTGCGGTCACGCTCGCCCATCGCGTCGAGCAGGAGATCGTTGCGCGTGCCCTGCAACGCCGGCTTGACGAAGCTCGTCCGCAGGCGTCCGCCGAGATCGGAGACGGCGAAATTGCGGATCGTGCCGAGGAAGTCCTGGTTGGCGCGCGGCGGAATGAACACGTCGCCTTCGATGCGCAGGCTCTCGGCGCCGCCGAACAGGTTGCGGTGCTGCCAGTAGGCGCGCAGCGCCGGGCCGTCGAGCGTCGAATACTGAGCCGACACGCCGACCACGCGCAGCGGCCGGTCCGCCACCTCCACCCGGATCGGGAGCTGCCCCCGGCCGTCCAGGCGCTCCGCCTCGCGCACGCGCACAGACCCGATGGCCGGAATCTGCAGCACCGAGCGGCGGGTTCGGGCGATGGTCGCGGGCGAATAGGGATCGCCCGGCTGGATATAGATGTAGGAGCGCACCACGCGCGGATCGACGTCGGACATGCCGCCGACCGCGACCTCGCCGAACGGCGCCTGCGGCCCGCGGTCGATGACGAAGGTGATGTCCATCACCTTGGCGCGGTGATCGACCAGCGGCCGGGCGTCGCGCGGCCGAGCCAGCGGATAGGATCGGGCGCGGAAGTGATCGATGACGGCAGCCTGCACCGCCTGGAGATCGACTGACCGTGCTGGCGCGCCGGGCCCGATGCCGATCACCCGGGGCGGCAGCGCGTCCGGGGGGAACGGGCGGTCGGTGGCCGCATCGTGCACCGCGACGCTGCGCAGGGTGAACAGCGGGCCGGGAACCGCGCGGATGGTGACCGGCACCGGCTCGCGGTTGCGGAACCGGTCGGCATCGGCGGCGCCGGCCGTGCCGTCCCGGCGAACCGGCACGCCAGCGACTTCGACGGTCACGGCGGCATCGTAATAACCCGCGCCCCACAGCGCACTGACGAGAGGCATCAGGTCGGACTGCGCGCGCCGCACCAAGGTCTCGCCGTCCGGCGGCGCGTCGCCGCGAAGCTTGTGGAGATTGGAGGCGTCCTTGAGAACCTGTTCGAGATTCTCGCCGCCATCGGTCCGGGCTTCGAAGGTCAGCCTGTAAGGAAGCGCCGTTGCCGATACTGCAGGCGTGTCGTCGCCGCCGAACCAGCCAAACGGGTCGAACGCGAGCGCGTTTGCGGGCAGCAGCGCGAAAAACCCCGCACACGCCAGTGTCCGAACCCCGACTCCGACAGCCTTTCCGGACGGCAACGCCGATCGATAACCCATACGCCCCACTACGCTGCCGCCGCCGCGACCTTCCCACCTGCCTTCTGGTAACGGCAAATCCAACCCGAACGAGGTTACTATCCGGTCAAATGCGGCGAGGATATGCTCCGATGTCGCGGGGCGACTCTTTTCACGGCGGGGCTAGCCTGTCCGGCTTGTGGAAAAACAATGCGCCGGCCGTGACCGGCGCGATCTCCACGTCTGTGACCGCCGGTCAGGCGGCAACCGGCGCAGCCGGCTCCGCCCGCAGGAGCGCTTTCAGAATGGATAGTGGCGCGGCGTGGTCGCAACCGTGATCCAGCGCAGCTCGGTGAACTCGGCCACCGCCGCCTTGCCGCCGAACCGGCCATAGCCGCTGGCCTTCACGCCGCCGAACGGCATCTGCGGCTCGTCGTGGACCGTGGGGCCGTTGATGTGGCAGATGCCGGACTCGATGCGCCTGGCCACCGCCATCGCGCGCGCGATATCGCGGCCGAACACCGCGGACGACAGGCCATATTCGGTGTCGTTGGCGACACGCACCGCCTCGTCCACGCTGGCGACGCGCACGATCGTCACCACCGGCCCGAACGACTCCTCGCCGTAGATCCGCATCGCCGGCGTCACCCGGTCCAGCACCGTCGCCTTCATGATCGTGCCGCTGGCCTCGCCGCCCGCGAGCAGCACCGCGCCCTTGGCCACGGCGTCCTGCACCAGCCCGCCGATGCGCTCGGCCGCCTCGCGCGTCACCAGCGAGCCGAGCACGACCTCGCCCTTGCCCGGATCGCCCGCCGGCAGCGAGGCTGCCTTGGCCGCGAGCCGGCTCGCAAACTCGTCCGCCACGTCCTGCATCACAACGATGCGCTCGGTGGACATGCAGATCTGGCCCTGGTTGGCGAAGGCGCCGAAGGCCGCGCCCTGAACGGCAGCGTCCAGGTCGGCGTCGTCGAGCACCACGCAGGGCGCCTTGCCGCCAAGCTCGAGCAGAACCGGCTTGAGGTGGCGCGCGCCGGCGGCCGCGATGATGCGGCCGACGCGGGTCGAACCGGTGAAATTGACGCGCCGCACCGCCGCGTGACCGATCAGCGCGTCCACGATCGCGGCGGCATCCGCCGGCGCATTGGTCACGACGTTGACCACGCCGGGCGGCAGGCCTGCGTCGCGCATCACGTCCCCGATCAGGCGGTGCGTGACCGGACAGATTTCCGATGCCTTGAGGATCACGGTGTTGCCGCAGGCCAGCGGCATGGCGATGGCGCGCACACCGAGGATCACCGGCGCGTTCCACGGCGCGATGCCGAGCACCACGCCGACCGGCTGGCGGAAGCCCATCGCCATCAGGCCTGGCACGTCGGAGGGGATGACCTCGCTAGAGATCTGCGTGGTCATCGAGGCAGCCTCGCGCAGCATGCCGGCCGCCAGATGCACGTTAAAGTGCGCCCAGCCCGCGGCCGCGCCCAGCTCCGCGGTCATCGCCGCGATGAAATCGCCAGCCCGCGCCTCCAGAAGATCGGCGGCCTTGAGCAGCATTCCGCGCCGCGCCCCGGGCCCAAGCTCGGACCAGCCGGGGAACGCGGCCGCGGCCGCGTCGGCCGCCTTCAGCGCATCGGGCACGGTGGCTGCGGCGGCCCGGCTTGCGGCCTGGTTGGTGATGGGGTTGAGCCGCTCGAAGGTCCTGCTGCCGGTGGCGGCGACGTCGCGGTTGTCGATGAGCAGCGATGTGTCCAGCATGGGAGCACCCGTTTTGGATGTGGAGTGGGAGGGAGACGGAGACGCGCCGAGATAGGCCTGCCGCACCGCGCCGTCCGATTGCAGTGCTTCGGCCGCGCCCTCGGCGACGATCCGGCCGGTGTCGATGACGTAGCCGCGGCCGGCGATGGCGAGGCTCTGGCGGGCGTTCTGCTCGACCAGCAGGATGCCGATGCCGGAGGCGCGGATCTCCTGCAGCGCGGCAAACAGCTCGCGGCAGACCAGCGGCGACAGGCCGAGCGACGGCTCGTCGAGCAGCAGGAATTCGGGCGACGACATCAGCGCGCGGCCGATCGCCAGCATCTGCTGCTCGCCGCCGCTCATGGTGCGCGCGGTCTGCGGCAGGCGCTCGCTCAGCCGCGGGAACAGCGACAACACGCGCGCGCGGTTGCGGTCCTCGTCGTGGCGGGCGCGCGCCGCATAGGCACCGAGTTGCAGATTCTCTTCCACCGTGAGGTCACCGAAGATGCCACGGCCTTCCGGCACCAGCGCGATGCCAGCCTCGACGACGGCGTGCGGCGGCCGGCCCGCGAGCGCGCGGCCGCCGATCGCGATAACCGTCTCCGGCGCAGGCGGCACCAGCCCCGCGATCGCCTTGAGGAGGCTCGACTTGCCCGCGCCGTTGGCGCCGAGGATGACGACGATCTCGGCGCGCTCCACGCGCAGCGACACGTCGGACAGAGCGCGGTGCTGGCCGTAGGAGACCGAGAGATGCCGCACCTCAAGCATCGTCGTCTCCCAGATAGGCGCGCACCACCTCCCTCTCGGCCAGCGCCTCGACCGTGGTGCCGTCGGCGATCTTGCGGCCGGCGTTCATCACCACGCAGCGGTCGCAGAGCGAGCGGATCGCGTCCATGACATGCTCGACCATGACGATGGTCAGGCCCTCACGGCGCAGCGATGCGATCAGATCGATGCCGCTCTGGAGTTCGGTCGGGTTGAGGCCGGCCAGCCACTCGTCGAGCAGCAGGAGCTGCGGCTCGAGCGCGAGCGCCCGCGCAAGCTCCAGCCGCTTGCGGTCGATGTAGGTGAGCTGGGCCGCCGGCAGGTCGGCCTGCCGGCCGAGGCCGACGCGGCCGAGCAGCGCCGCCGCTTCGGCCCGCGCCGGCTCCCCCCACAGCGGCCGGGCGCGGAAGGCCACCGCCGCCAGCACGTTCTCCGCGCAGGTCAACCCGTCGAGCACCCGGACGAGCTGGAACGTGCGCGCCACTCCGAGATGGGCGATGCGGTCCGGCCGCAGGCCGGCGGTCGGCGTTCCGGCCAGGCGGACCTCGCCGCCGTCCGGCTTGAGCAGACCGGAGATCAGGTTCAGCGCCGAGGTCTTGCCCGAGCCATTCGGGCCGATCAGACCGACGATGCTGCCGCGCATCACCGTGAAGCTCACGCCATCCACCGCACGCAGGCCACCGAACGCCTTCGAGAGGTTCTCGACCTCGAGCAGCGCCCCGCCCTCGCCACCACGCACCGCAGGGGGCAGCAGCGCAGCCGCGGCAGCCGGAGGAGCGGCGGACGGCGACAAGACCGCAGGCGCGGGCGCGGGTTCCGGCGGAAACCAGCCGGCCACCCCTTTGGGGATTCCGTAGACGATCAGGATGAAGATCAGACCGAGCAGGATGCTGAAGTGGTTCGGAAAGTTCGCGCCGATCACGTCGAACAGCAAAACCAATGGCACCACGCCGAGCAGCGGTCCGTACAGGAGGCCCGCGCCGCCGAGCAGCGCCATGATTACGACCTGGAACGAGACCAGCGGATTGAACGCGATGGCGGGATCGATATAGGTCCAGCGAGGCGCCATGATCGCGCCGGTCACGGTCATGAACACCGACGAGATCACGAACAGGAGAATCTTGGCCCGCGCGATGTCGATGCCGCAGTGCTGGGCCACGGTCTCGTCCTCACCAATCACCTTGAGCGCGAGCCCGAGCCGCGAGCGGTGTATCAGGAAGCCCGCGACGAACACCAGAACGGCGAGCGCGAACAACTGCCAGAAGATCGCGGTATGCGAGATGTCCAGGAAGACGTAGCGGCCGACCGAGCCCGCGACATTGACCTCGTACCAGGTCACGACCTGCCGGATCAGCTCGGCGAGGCCGAAGCTGAAGATCACGAAATAGATGCCGGAGAGCCGCAGCGTCGAGAGGCCGACGACCGCGGCCACCACCGCGCCGACGCCGGCCGCGATCAGCAGCACCAGCGGCCAGGGCAGCACCTCGCCGAGCACCGCGACGGTATAGGCACCGATGCCGAAGAAGGCCGACGTGGCGAGCGAGATATAGCCGGTCGCGCCGGAGAACAGCGCCCAGGCGGTCGCCAGCACCAGATAGCTCAGGATCGCGATGCCGAGCGACAGGTGATAGCCGCTGCCGGCGAAGGGGATGACGGCCAGCGCCGCCAGCACCGCAGCGATCAGCAGCTTCGGCCAGTGGCGCTTCACCGCAGTCATCGCGCGGCCTTTCCGAACAGGCCCGACGGCCGGACCAGCAGCACCGCGAGAAACAGCGCGAAGTTGGCCGCGAGCGTCAGCCCCGGATCGACCAGCCGCGCCACCACGGTCTCGATCAGGCCGAGCAGGAGGCCCGCGAACAGCGCGCCCATCAGGTTGCCGACGCCGCCCATGATCACGACGATCAGCGCCTTCATGGTGAAGACGACGCCCATCGCGGCGTTGAAGGTGAGAAACATGCTGGTCAGCACGCCACCAGCCGCGCACATCGCACCACCGAGCGCGAAGGCAAAGCCCGCCACCCGGCGCACGTCGATCGCCACCAGCGGCGCGGATGCGGGATCGGCTGCCACGGCGCGGATCGCAGTGCCGGCGCGGGTGCGCGTGAGCGCGAGATAGAGCGCGATCGCCAGAACCGCGGCGAAGCCGAGCGCCAGGAGCCGGTTCGCGGAGACGGTCGAGTCCATAATCGTGACCGGCACCGACAGGTACGAGTAGCTGTAGTACTGCCCGCCGAAGATCACGAAGGCGACGCCCTGGAGGACGAACAGCAGGCCGAAGGTGGCGAGGATGGAGTCCACCTCGAGCGCCGCGCGCGTCTTCGAGCGGTTCACCAGCGGCGTGAGCATCACGCGATAGATCAGCCAGTTTGCAACGAACGCGACGGGCAGCACCAGCAGGAGACCGAGGATCGGGTTCACCGAAAAGCCGGTGAACAGCACATAGGCCGCGAAGGCCGCCCCCACCAGAACCTCGCCATAAGCGAGGTTGAGGATACGCGCGACGCCGTACTGCAGCGTCAACCCCATGGCCACCAGCGCATACATGCCGCCGAGGATGAGGCCGGAGATCAGGATGTCGATCAGAAGCAAGGTGCGTTTCGCCGGATGGTCGGATGCGGGCCGCCGGCCGGCGCTCCGATCGCGGTGCGAGAGCGGCCGGCGGCGATGGATCGAGCCGGCGCCGGGACCGTCAGGTCCCAGCGCCGGCGTCCGCAAGGGTCACTTCGGCTGCGGCTGCCAATCGCGCTTCGGCACCACCGCCTGGCGCGCGCCCTCGTAGCTGACCGGCGCAAGGCCGTAGAACTCGCCGTTCTGCCACTGGCCGACGCCCCAGACCTGCTGCAACAGGCCGTTCTTGAGCTGCACGTCGCCGATGATGGTCTTGAACGTGCCGCTCTGGATCTCCTTGATGACCGCCGCGCGGTCGATCTTGCCGACACGCTCGATCGCCTGCTGCAGCACCTGCAGGCTGGCGTAGGTGATCGGGCTCGCCCAGCGGTCGGGCTCGCGGCCCACCACTTCGGTGTGACGCTTGAGATAGGCCTTGAGCGCCGGCGCATCCGCGTTCCAGCCGCCGATGCCCATCACGCCGTCCGCGTTGGCGCCGAAGCGGGTCTTGTACAGCGGGAAGGCCGCACCGACGCCGGTGAAGAACACCTTCGGATTGAAGCTCAGCACCCGGGACTGGTCGGTGATCGCCATCGTATCCGGCGGATAGCTGAAGGCGATGAAGCTGTCCGGCTTGGCGCGCGCAGCCTCGGTCAGGATCGGCTGCATGTCCTGGGTGCCGAGCGGATAGGAGCGGTCGTAAACCAGCTCGAACTTGGCGCGCTTGAGCGCGGCGCGGCCGGCGTTGGACAGTTCGATGCCGAACTGGTCCGCGACGCTGACCATCGCCACGCGGTTGCCGATCTTGCCCTCGGTGCGCAGCTTGGCGAGCAGTTCGACCAGCGAGTCCGAAATCTGCGCCGAGGTGCCGAGCCAGAACGAGGCGTTGGACCAGCGCTTGGCAAGCTCCGGCGCGCGGTCGGTGACGGAGGTGACGGCGAGGTGCGGATAGCCCAGCCGGTTGAGCGTCGGGCCGACCGCGAGGTTGAGGCCGGTGCCCCAGGGCGGCAGGATGAAATCGACCCGGTCCTGCGTAGCCAAGCGCTCGATCGCCTTGACCGCCTCTTCGGAGTTGCTGCGGTCGTCGTATTCGACCACCTGCACTGGCACACGCTTGCCGTTCAGCAGGATGCCGCCGGCGTCGTTCACGTCTTTCAGCCAGACCTGATAGTTGGGCAGCGTGGTGATACTGGCGCCGCCCGCATAGGGGCCGGTCTTCGAGACGGCGTAGCCGATCTTCACCGACGCCGGAGCGGTCTGGGCGGCCGCGCCGCCGGCGAGCACCGCCGTCCCGATCGCCGCGACGGCCACGGCCGAGCACACGGTCTTCATCATTGTTTCCTCCCTGCCGCCCAGCCTGTCGAGGCCGGCGCGGTCGCCACGAAACCGGTGAATCCGGAATGGGAGCGGGGAGCGAGCCACCGTCAGACGGCCCGTTCCGAAAGCCAGGTCCGGCTGCATTGGCAGCGGCGGCCTGCTCCGGCACCATCCCGCCAGCCTGCCGCCCGGTTGAGGGCGGCGCGCCGGCATCGTCAGTTGAACCGAAGCATCGATCTACAGTAATGTATTTTTCTGAGCCTTTATTGTCATTTTATAGCACAAATCCGCACATGCCAGCCCCGTCTCCAGCCACCAATTTCGCGCCCTTCCAGTCCGCCGCCAATCCCGCGCCGACCTCCCTCGCCTATCAGGTTTCCGGCCAGAAGCTTCACATCCAGGCGATCGCGTGCGCGCTCACCAATCGCGAGTGGACGCTCGATGCCGATCAGAGCCGCAGCCCCACCCATGCGATCCTGATCACGGCCGGCCAGGGGCATCTGGTTCTTGCCGAAGGCACGCTCGACTTCGCGGCGCCCGCGCTGCTGTGGGCACCGCCGTGCGCGGCGGAGCGGCTGCATCTGAAGGCCGGCGGCGCGGGATTCGTGCTTGCGATCTCGGACGAGATCCTCACCAAGACCACGGGCAACAGCGCAGAGTCGATCGCGCTCGCCGCCATCGCCGACCGCCTGCTGGTCGCGCCGATCGCCTCCGAGGACGTGCGCCGCGACCTCGATCATTCCTTCACCGCGATCGAGCGCGAGATCTCGCGGATCGAGCAGGGCTCATCGACCGTGGTGGCCGCCCATATCGCGCTGATCATGGTGGGCCTGTGGCGCGCCTCCGGCATCGAGGAGATCGCAAGCCAGTCGCGTGGCGCGGCGTCCTCCATCCTGCAGAAATTCCGCTATCTGGTGGAATTGCATTTCCGCGAACACTGGCCGGTGCCGCGCTATGCGGACGCGCTCGCCGTGTCGCCGCACCGCCTGCATGCAATCTGCGTGCGCGAACTCAATCGCCCGCCCCTGAAGCTGATCCACGAGCGCGTCGTGCGCGAGGCCATGCTGCTGCTCGAAAGGTCGATGCTGACCATCGAGCAAATCTCGAACCATCTGCGGTTCAAGGATCCGGCGCACTTCAACCGCTTCTTCAAGGCCAACACCGGATTTCCGCCGGGCAGCTTCCGGCGCGAGATCAGCCATTCGGCGGCGCACAGCGGCGCACGCCAGCAGCACCATTCCTATGCGGACTGGCCCTGACCACCCGCCCCAGTCCCCTCCATCCGCCGTTTATATTTTATGTAAGGCACGTTGGAACCGCTGGCAGGCGCGGTTCCATGATGGTATCATTTTAAGAAATTGCTGACGCACGCATTCATTGGCCGGTCGCCCAACGCCAGCTTCTTTCGCATTTCGACTTCGACATCTTCGACTTCGATACCCTGGCCAAGCAGCCCGCATCCCTGCGCTGAACAGCCCATGGTGGCGGATCGGGCCCGGTCAGGGCGCATGCCTGCCGGTTCTTTTCAGTTCGGGACGGAATGGCCATGTCCAAAGTCGCCTGGTCCAAGCTCGCCTGGATTCTGCTGCCATCGTGGTTTCTGCTTCAATCCGGTGCGGCGTTCGGACAACAGCAGGACCGGCCTCCGGGCATCGGCCTCGGCGATGCCGTCGTCACCGGGTTTTCCGGCACGGTGGCGCCCGATCCCAAGCGGCCCCGCCCCCCGAGCCGGTCGGTCGCGGACCTGACTTTCATCGACGCCGACGGCCCTTCGGCGCGCGTCGTGGCGCTCGGACGGCCCGGATTTGTCTGGGACGGGCGGCTGTTCGCAGCACCCAAACCGTTCGACGTGTTCGCCCGCGATGTCGGCCAGGTGTTCGGCGTGGCGCTCGACGACCAGAACCCGCCCAACATCTACCTCGCCAGCACCTCCGCCTTCGGCCTCCATCTCGTCGCGCGCACGCGCGAGGGCCGTCCCGAGCGCAGGAAGCGGGGCGGTCCGGGCGTCGGCTGGATGCGCGGCCAGTTCGGCCTCGACCTGCAAGGCGGTCCGGGGAGCATCTACAAGGTCGACGGCCGCACCGGCGCGGTGAGCCTGTTCGCCAACGTCACGCTCGACGGCGTGCCAAACCCGGCCGCGGGCCTCGGCAACCTGACCTACGACGCGACACACAGGCAGATCTTCGTCTCCGATCTTCACACCGGCATGATCCATCGCTTCGGCCTCGACGGCCGCGATCTCGGCGCGCCCTACGATCACGGCGTGAGCGGACGCAATGCGGCGAAGCTGCCGCCGCTGCCGTTCGATCCGAAGAGCCGGCCCAACATCGCCAGCGACCGCTTCGATGCGGAGAATCCGGCGACATGGGGCTATGCCCCGCCGGCCCGCCGCGTGTGGGGTCTCGCGCTGAACGGCGGCCGGCTCTACTACTCGGTCGCCGAAGGACCGCAGATCTGGTCGGTCGGGCTTGCGCGGGACGGCAGCTTCGCCGGCGATCCGCGCTGGGAGCTTGACGTGCCGGCGCAGACGGGCGCGCTGCCGGTCTCCGACATCGCGTTCTCTCGGCGCGGCGCCATGATCCTGGCGCAGCGCGGCGCCGTGGCGGGCGGCTACGACTACCAGGCGTTCACGCGGCCCGGCATGCCGCAGGTGCTGCGGTTCTGGCTGGAAACCCCGGACGATCCGAAGACGCCCGGCCGCTGGGTGGCGACGCCCGAGGAATATGCCGTGGGCTTCGCCGGCAGCCATCGCAACACCAACGGCGGCGTCGCGCTCGGCTACGGTTACGGCCAGGACGGAACGCTCGGTGCGGGTGCCTGCGAGGAGGCACTGTGGACTACCGGCGAGAACCTGCGCAACAACCCGACGCTGCGGCGCGAGCTTGAGCCCGGCGGACCGCTGCCGGTACACGGGCTGTTCGGCATTCCGAGCGAGCCGCCACGCGATGTCAAAGCGCTGCCGTGGACCAGCTATTCGGTGGATTACGACGACCGCTTCGACGGCCCGGCCGTGGCCGGCCACATGGGCGGCGTGCGCATTCTCGTGCGGCCCTGCCCCGTGGCCGTCGCCGTTTCCGGTCCGCCCGCCGGCGGTCCTACGGGAGGCGGCGCCGTCGTCGGCCCTCCTCCTCCGCCACCGCCTCCTCCCCCGCCGCCCAACGCCTGTTTCTCGGCCAAAGGCTCGTTCGAATGCGACCCCGCCACCGGACAATGGACCTACCGGCTGACGGTCGGCGGTCCCGGCTGGATCAACGCCGTCACAGCGACTTCGCTGACGGCGGGCGTGACCACGACCGGCGGGCCGATCTCCCTGAATCCAGCCAGCATCGGCGTGAGCGGGAAGCCCGGCGCGTCCGCCATCGTCGAAATCTGCGCGTTCAACGCCACCGCCGCAGCCAGCGGCAAGCCCTACGACTGCTGCCGGGACAGGATCAGGGTCACGATACCCAACCGCGTCTGCGAGGTGCGGCGATGAAAACCCGTCGCAATCCAGCGCTCCCCGCACGGCCCGCGGCGGCGCGGCGCAGCCTCGGCGCGGGCCTCGCGCTCGCCGCCACGCTGACATTTGTCGTCCTGGCTTCGATGGGCTCCGCCGTGGCGCAGACCGGCGGTTTCTGCAGCCGGTTCGACAGCGGCACGGACGGTTTCGGTCCATGCCCGACCCATCCCAATATCACCGTGGGCATCTCCACCTCCGGCGGCATCTCTCCAAGCGACCCATATCTGAGGCTGACGGACCTGTCCGGGGCCTCGGCGGCGTGCTCCAGCGACCGGAAATACGCGGGCAACTGGATCGAGAAGGTCGGAGGTTGCGGCCAGTTCTGCTTCGACTTCAAGATATTCCACGCGGGGTACCCGCCCGCGCCGATCACGCCCCAGATCAGCATTTACGGGCCGGGCATGACGCCGCGGGCGACCTTCGTCGCCAATTTCACCGTCACGCCCGACGATCCGTGGCGGCAGAAAATCTGCGTGCCGATCAAGACCATTCAGCCGGGCGAGGCGCTGCCTTCGAGCGCCTCCGGCGGCTGGTCGATGAGCGGCAGCACCGGCTATGACGCGGCCTGGAACACGCTGATCACCAACGTCGCAACCGTCCAGCTCCCGATCGACTTCACCAAGCAGCCCTCCGAGATCGCGGGCTACGACAACATCTGCATCAGCGAGGGCGGATGCGGCGACAAGCCGAAGGATGAAGTCACCGGCTGCCTCAAGGACACCAGGGTCGCGGTGAAATGCAATCCGGACGGCAGCTATACGGTGACGCTCGACATGACGAACGTGACCGGCATCAGCGCGAGCAGCGTCACGCTGTCGCCGCAGACCGCCGGGATCACCGTGTCGCCGCCGCAGCAGCCCTGGGCCGCGACGACGACCTGGACAATCACCGGCGCCAAACCCGGCCAGACCGTCGCCTTCACGGCCGATGCGACGCAGGCGGGCGGCGGCAAGGAGCCGGGCGCCGACCTGTGCTGCTCCGGCGAGATCAAGATCACGATGCCGGAGTGTCCGCAGCCGCAAACCCCGCTCGACGTGAAACTGGACAAGGAGATCGCGGATCAGGCCGACTCGCTGGTGACGTTCCGTCTGAACGTCGCCAATGCCGGGCCGGCGTTCTCGAACGGCGCGTTCACCATCACCGACACGATCCCGGCGGGAATGAACGTCACCGGCATCAGCGGCCCATGGAGCTGCACGCCGGCCACCCTGTCGGGGCCCGGCACGCTGACCTGCACCTATAATGTCAGCGGCGCGATCGCGACCGGCTTTACGCTGCCGTCCATCCTGGTCAACGTCAGGGTGACGGGACCCGGCCCCTGGCAGAACTGCGCCACGGTCGCGGTCTCCACGCCGTCGGGTGCCGACGGCAATCCGGCCAACGACACGAGCTGCGTGCCCGTGCAAAGGCAGACCAAGCAGGTCGGCGAGCTGATCGTGAAGAAAGAGGTCAGGAGCAACGGACCGCTCCCGGTTCCAGCGGGCCTGACCTTTCCGGTCACGGTGACTTGCGGAAGCTGGAGCCAGACCTTCAACCTGATCGACAACGTCCCGCAGTCCACGGGCAACGTTCCGCTCAACACCGACTGCACGGTCGCCGAGACGCCGCCTCCGCCGCCCGCCATCTGCCCGCCCAAGACCACGCCAACGTGGGCGACGACCCATACTCCGTCGAACCCATTCCAGCTCAGCGGCATCACCACCACGGTCACGGTGACGAACACGCTGGAGTGCCGGCCGGAGGCCGCTCCCCTCGTCACGGTCGCATGCGATCCACGCACCACCGTCAAACGCGGCAACGTCTGTGCCTGCCGTCATCCCTCGATGGCGCGAGCCTCCGCCAGCGCCTGCGCCTGCCGGGAGGGGACGAATTTCGTCCCCGGCCGCGGCTGCGTGCGTCGCGCCGAATGCCGCGCGCCGGCCAAGCCGAACCGCACCGGCACCGCCTGCGTCTGCCCGCAGGGCATGCAGCTCAGAGGCAACACCTGCGTCGAACGGGAGCAGCGCCGGCCGGCCATCACGCCGGACGACGTGATCCGCGTGGTTCCCGGCCTGATCGGACCGCGCGGCGGCGGAGGCGGCGGCCCGAGCCGTGGTGGCGGCGGCGCCGCCGCTCCGGATACGCCCCGCGGCGTCCGCTGAGCGGAAAGGGTCGACCGGCGGTCGCCGCAGCGCATGGCCGCGGCCTTGCGGCGGCGCGGAATGCGCGCGCGGCGACGAACAGGAACCCGGCCGTGAGGGCCGACCGGCCCACGGCCTCGAGCATCAGTCGCCGTTCCGGCGATCGTGCCGCCGCCCGATGAAGGCTCCCAGACAAAGCCAGAGCGCGGCGATTCCCGCTCCGGCAAGCGCGGCCGCGCCGAGCGAGCCGATCGCGGTGATCCACGCATTCAGCCAGGCCGAGACGGCGTCTCCGCCCCGATAAACGAAGGTGTCGATCGCGTTCTTGGCCTTGTACTTCGTTTCCGTATCCAGCGGCGCGAAGAGCATTTCGCGGCCGGGGCGCACCAGCGCATACTCGCCCACGCGCCGGACCACCATGACCACCACCAGAACCGGAAACGTGGCCATGACGGACAAAAGGCCGAAACCCAGAACCATGATCGCCGGAACAGCGGTCAGCAGGACCACCACGCCGAGGCGCCGCGCGAGCTGGCCGGTCAGAAATATCTGGATGAAGATCGTCGAGGCCTGCACCACCGCATCGATGGCGCTGAAAACCTGCGTCTGGCTGGTGCGGTCGGGAAACGTCGCCGCGACGATGCGCGCCTGCTCGAAATAGAGGAACGTGCTCACCGCGGTGAGCAGCATCACGAAGGCCGAGATCGCCAGCAGCTGGCGCGACGCCAGGATCAGCTTCAGACCGCCCCAGATCGATCCGCCGATGCGCTCGGGCGCGGAAACATCGGTCCGCGGGCCGAGCCGATCCCGCCAGCGCAGCAGCGCGGCGACGCAGACGAGCGTAGAGAGCAGCAGCCCCGTCGAAAGAAACAGGAGCCCGGCCTCGCCGAGCGGCGCGACCAGGAACCCGCTGAGCAGAGGCCCCGTCAACCCGCCGAGGCTCGCGCCCGCCGCGATCTGCCCGAACATCCTCTGGCTCTGGTCGCGATCCAGCAGGTCGGACATCAGGCTCCAGGCGATGGATATGACGAAAAGATTGAAGACCGACAGCCAGATGTAGAAGGCGCGCCCCACCCAGACATTGCGCGGGTCGATCAGCAGCGACGTCGCGAATCCCGCCATCACCAATGCCGAGGCGATATAGCTGATCGGGAGGAGCTGCCGGCGCGGCAGCCTCGACGCCGCCCAGCCGTACAACGGAACCACAAGCATCGTGGCGACGAAGGTGCCGGTGAACAGCCATTGCAGGTTGCGGATGCCGCCGGCGATGCCGAAGGTCTCGCGCACCGGCCGCAGCATGAAATAGCTGGCGAACAGCAGGAAGAAGAGCAGAAACCCGCCGATCAGCGCGGGACGTTCCTCAGGATGCACCGCCAGGAGATTGAACGATGGCCGGAAACGGCGCGCCGGCCGCGCGGCGACGTCAGAGGGCATCGATGAACTGTTCCATCCGACGCCGCAGAGCGGCGTCCGGCAGAGGGCTGCGGGCCGCGTTCATATTGTCGTCGACGTAGCGGGCCTGCGCCATGCCCGGCACGGCGATGGGTCGCGACGGATGCGACACGAGGTACTTGAGGAAAACCTGCGCCCAGCTTTTCGCGCCGATCTCCGCAGCCCAATCGGGAAGCGGCCGGCCTTTCGTGACCTCGAACAGCCTGCCGCGGCCGAACGGAAGATTGATCATCACGGCAAAGCCGCGCTCCTGGGCCAGCGGCAGGATCCGCTCCGCCGTCTTGCGGTTGTCCAGAGCGTAATCGACCTGGATCACGTCCAGTGCCTGGCGGCGCATCATGGCCTCGAAATCCGAATATTGGCGATCGAACGAGGTGGTCGCGCCCACCACGCGGATGCGGCCGGCGGCCTTGAGGTCGCGCAGGATCGCAAGCTGGTTGTCGATGTCGCGCAGGTTATGCACGGCGATCATGTCGATCCGGTCGGTGCGCAGCTTGGCGAAGCTCTGCTCGATCTGCGCCAGCCCCTCCTTGCGATTGTTGACGCCGACCTTGGTGGCGAGGAACAGGCGGTCGCGCACGCCCAGCTCCTGTACCAGTTGCCCGACGACCTCCTCGGCCCGCCCGTAGGAGGGGGCGGTGTCGATGACCTGGCCGCCCAGCGCAAGAAAACGGGAGATCGTCTCGCGCAGCGGCGCGAGATCCGCCTCTCCCTTCGGCTCGGCATAGCGCCTTGCCGTTCCGATACCGATCACGGGCAGTTCCCGGCCCGCGCCCGGCACGGGCGCAGTGATCAGTCCCGCGCCAGGGGCGGGCTGGGCCGCGAGCGGAAAAGGCGAGCCGGCCAAAGCCGCGAGCGCAGCGCCGCCGCGCAGGACAAACCGACGATCCATCACGGGAACATCCTTCTTCCAACCCAAGGGCATGGGCGGGAACGCTAGGTAACAAGCCGAACGGCGTCAATCTCGCCGGGCCAGCCATCGAACGACCGGCCCCCTCAACGGGAGAAGTCCGTCCCACCCCCTCCTGTCGAAACTCCGGCACACCACGCCAAGCGGCGGCACGCCGATCCGGCGATCCATTGAAAGACGGCGAACATTAGACTTCATATAAATCATCGTGTTTGCATCCGCATTCCGATGCGGTGTATTCGCTCGTCGCCTCGATCGGGCGCAGCCTCTCCTGAAAAGCCCCGGCGCGCTCGGCGGCGGATCCCGGCCGCGAGGACCTGCTGCTTTCATGCGGGCGGAATTGCCGGCCGCAAAAAAATGCCAGCCGAAGCGGGGGCGGCCCTACCAGAGCTGACGGAGTCCGTGGTGCTTTCATCTCGCAGATTCGGCCTCGCACTTGCTTTCACGGCGCTGCTGGGCGCGGCCGCGTTCTCACCCGTTGCGGGACGAGCCCAGTCCGTCACGGTCAAACATGCAGCGGGCGAAACCGTGCTGCCGGCCCCGCCCAAGAAGGTAGTGGTGTTCGATCTCGCATCGCTGGACACGCTGGATGCTCTCGGAATCGAGGTGGCCGGCGTGCCCGGCGGCAATCGGCCCGGTCGCCTGAAGAAATACGACGACGCCCGCTATGCGAAGGTCGGCTCGCTGTTCGAGCCCAACTACGAAACCGTCAATGCGCTGGCTCCCGATCTCATCATCGTGGGCGGCCGCTCGCGGCCGAAATACGCGGACCTCGCCCGGATCGCTCCGACGATCGACATGACCGCGTCACCCGACGATCTCTACGGCAGCGTGGCGCGAAACGTCACGACGCTGGCCGCCCTCTTCGGCAAGGAGAGCGAGGCCGCGGCGCAATTGAAGAGACTGCAAGCCTCGGTCGATGCCCTCAAGCCGCAGGCGGCGAGCGCCGGCAAGGGCCTGATCGTGCTGACCACGGGCGGCCGGATGAGCGCCTACGGCCCGGGCTCGCGCTTCGGAATCATCCACGACCCGTTCGGCGTCGTGCCGGCCGTTCCCGATCTCAAGATCGGCAACCACGGCCAGCCGGTTTCCTTCGAGTTCATTCAGAAGACCAACCCGGACTGGCTCTTCGTCATCGACCGCGACGCAGCCATCGGCCGGCCGGGCAGCGCGCAAAAGCTGCTGGACAACGCGCTGGTGCGGCGCACGACCGCCTGGCAGAAGAAACAGGTCGTCTATCTCGACCCGTTGAACTGGTATCTGATCAACGGCGGCCTCGCCTCCACGCAGGCTGCGGTGGATCAACTGACCCATGCGTTCGCGCAGGCGCGCTGACCCCGCTCCGATCCGCAGTGCGGGCGCGCTCGCTGGTCGCCCCCCGGCGGGCACGGCCCGGCTCGCCGCAGCCGCTCTCGCCCTTGCCGCCCTCGCGTGCGCGAGCCTGTTCGTCGGCGTCGGCAGCGTCACCCTGTCCGGAATCCTCTCGCCCGAGACCGGAAGCGACGAGTGGGAGCTGCTGCTGATCAGCCGCGTTCCGCGCACGCTCGCCATCGTCTTCGCCGGCGCATCGATGGCAGTCGCGGGCATGATCATGCAGATGCTCGCGCGCAACCGCTTCGTCGAGCCGTCGACCGCAGGCACGGCCGACGCAGCCGGCCTCGGCATGCTGGTCGTGATCCTGCTTGCACCCGACCTTCCGGTCTTCGCAAGGATGCTGGTCGCCGCCGTCTTCGCCGTTCTCGGCACCCTTCTGTTCCTGGCAATCCTGCGGCAGGCGCCGCTGCGTTCGCCGCTGATGGTGCCGCTGGTCGGCCTGATGCTGGGCGGCGTCATCGGTGCCTTCTCGTCGTTTCTGGCCTACCGCTACGATTTGCTGCAATCCCTGTCGGCGTGGCGCACGGGGGATTTCTCCGCGGTGCTGCTCGGGCGCTACGAGCTGTTGTGGCTCTGCTTCGGCCTGACGCTGGCGGCCTATGTGGCGGCCGACCGCTTCACGGTCGCAGGCATGGGGCGGGACTTCACCACCAATCTCGGCCTCGATCACCGGCGTGTCATGGCAACCGGCCTGACGATCGTCGCGCTGGTGACGGCGCTGGTGATCACCACGGTCGGCATGATCCCTTTTCTCGGCCTGGTCGTGCCCAACGTCGTCAGCCTCGCCATCGGCGACAACACGCGCCGCGCCCTGCCCTATGTCGCGCTGCTGGGAGCCGGCCTCGTCCTGGCCTGCGACGTCGCCGGGCGCATGGTGCGCCATCCCTACGAGATCCCGATCGGTACGGTCCTCGGCGTCGTCGGCAGCGGCTTCTTCCTCTACCTCCTTTTGAGGAAACGGGCTCGTGCCGCTTGAGAGGCGATCGGACGCGCGATCGATGCGCATTCTCCTGGTGGTCGGCGGGCTCGCGGCCTGCGCCATGCTGGCTTTCATGACGCTGGGCGCGGGTGGCCGCTGGGATTTCGTCCTGCCGTTCCGCGGAGTGAAGCTCGCCGCCCTTCTCCTGGTCGGCCATGCGGTTGCGGTATCGACCGTCCTGTTCCAGACGATCACGAACAATCGAATCCTGACGCCGTCCATCATGGGATTTGATTCGCTCTACATCCTGATACAGACCGCGCTGGTTTTCGCGCTGGGCTCCGGCGTGTTCGGCGCCATCGACCGCCGGGCGATGTTCCTGATCGCGGCCGGCTCGATGATGGTTTTCGCCAACCTGCTCTATCGAATGCTGTTCTCCGGTGCGGCGCGAAACCTTCACCTGCTGCTTCTGGTCGGAATCGTGTTCGGCGTCTTCTTCCGCAGCCTTTCGAACTTCATGCAGCGGATGATCGACCCGAACGATTTCGTCGTCCTTCAAGATCGCTTTTTCGCCAACTTCAACACGGTCGATCAGCGGCTTCTCGCGATCTCCGGACTGATCGTACTCGCGGCCTCGGTCGCGGCATGGCGCCTGCGCCATGCCTATGACGTGCTTGCGCTCGGCCGCGATACGGCGATCGGCCTCGGGGTGCGCTACAACCGGGTGGTCTCTCTCACGCTGGCGATCGTGGCGATCCTGGTCAGCGTTTCCACGGCGCTGGTCGGCCCCGTGACCTTCTTCGGCCTGCTCGTCACCAGTCTTGCCTATCAGATCATCCCGTCCCATCGGCATGCCGTCCTGATCCCGACGGCGGTTCTGCTCGCTTTCCTCTGCCTGGTCGGCGGGCAGGTTATCCTGGAGCGGGCCTTCGCTTTCGAGACCGCACTCAGCATCGTGATCGAGTTCCTGGGAGGGATCACCTTCATCGTGCTCGTGGTCCGGGGGGCCGCCAGATGATACAGACCCGCAACCTGACCAAGATCTATGGCGGGACCGCCGTGGTCGACGACGTGTCGCTCGATCTGCCCAAAGCGGGCCTCATCTCCATCATCGGCGCCAACGGCGCGGGCAAGTCCACGCTTCTCGGCATGATCAGCCGGCTTGTGCCGATGGACGGAGGCACGGTCACCGTCGACGGGCTCGACGTCGCCACGACGCCGAGCCATGTGCTGGCGCGGCGCCTTTCGATTCTCCGACAGGACAATCACATCACCTCGCGCCTGACGGTGCGCGACCTCGTGGCGTTCGGTCGCTATCCGCATTCCAAGGGACGGCCCACGCCGGAGGACGACATTCAGGTTCGCAGGGCCCTGTCCTTTCTCGAACTCGAAGGTCTGGAAGACCGCTTTCTGGACGAGATTTCCGGCGGCCAACGGCAGCGCGCCCACGTGGCGATGGTGCTGTGCCAGAACACCGACTACGTCCTGCTCGACGAGCCGCTTAACAATCTCGACCTGAAACACGCCGCCGCCATGATGCGACTGCTGCGCCGGATGGTCGACGAACTGGACAAGACCGTCGTTCTGGTTTTGCACGACATCAATTTTGCATCCTGCCATTCGAATTCCATCGTCGCCATGCGACAGGGCAAAATCCTCTGCCAGGACACGCCTGACGGCATCATCCGCCCCACCGTTCTCCGTGACATCTACGACGTGGAGATGGACGTACACGCCATCCATGGAAAACGGATCGCGATCTATTTCTGAATGCGCGGGCGCGACGGACGGCCGGCCCAAGACGGCGGGCTGCAGCACGGCCGCGTCGCAAAAGTATAATAGCTCCAGAACCGGCCGATCGTGTTGACCGCGCTTTCCATCGCGAATAGCTGTTGAGCGGATGAGAATATCGCGCGGTGATAACGATGCCGCCTGACGGCGTCGCGCCCGGTTCGAGACCGGCCCGGCGGCCGGCCGCTCCCGAAGGCGCCACGGGCGATACGCGGCCGGAACGCCGGCCAGCCAACGAGCGGCTGTCTCTTTGTGGAGACAAGCTCATCATCTCCGCCGGAGTGAACACCTTCGACGCGCCAAAGCGCATCAAGGCGGAGCTTCTTCCTGGACTGAAGGTCGTCATCCTGTTGAGCGGGAGGCTGCGTATCCGACTCGATGGACAGGCCGAGCACGAGATCTGCGGTCCCGCCGCTCTGGTCATCCGGAATCCCAGACAGGGCCTACCCCGCGACCAGGTGTTCGCGCCCGGCATTCCGATCCGCTATGCGCTCGTCCAGATGGACGACGGGATCGCGGGAAACGGTCTGATCGATCTGATCGAGAGCATGGAAGGCGACGCCCGACCCGGCGGCGGAGGTGGCGCAATCCTGCTCTCTTGCCCCGCGGGACGGGCCCTGCAATCGCTGGCGACGCAGATCATCTCGTGCCCGATCCAGGGTGCGGAACGCGAACTCTACCTCTGCGGCAAGGCGCTGCAACTGAGCGCGCTGGCCGTCGCCCAGTGCGTATCAAGCCGGCACGCGCGTCACGCGGTGCACCTGTCCTCGCTGGAGATGGAGAGCATCTACAAGGCGCGCGCGATCCTGATGGATACGATGCGCTCCCCGCCGAGCCTCGAGGAACTCGCCCGCCAGGTCGGACTGAACGCCCACAAGCTCAACCGGGGTTTCCGGCAGGTCTTCGGCTCCACCGTGCACGGTCTTCTCCAGGAGTATCGGCTGGAACAGGCTTACAAGCTTCTCGCCGGCGGCGAGATGAGCGTGTCGGAGATCGCCTACCACGTCGGCTACGGAGCCGCGCATTTCGCCACGATTTTCCGCGAGCGATTCGGTATCTCCCCCAGCCGCCTGCGCTGAATCGGCACGGGCTGCCGCCGGTCCGGCGGAGCCGAAATGTCTTCTTAAAGAAATAACAAACTTCAGCAAAAGCGAAATGCCGGAATCCGAAAGCGTCCGGCGTTGCCTTTCCCTCCGGTCGTGCGACGAAAGACCCTCGCAGCGATGGTGGAGCGAGGGGTGCCATGAGCTTGAGTTTCGGATCTGGACGAGTCGCGGGAATGGCCGGCACGCTGGCCTGCGCGCACCTTTTCGTTTTCGCGACCGGCGCTGACGCGCAGACCGTGCCGCTCGACACGATCACGGTGGAGCGGCGGCTGCAGGACGAAACGGCCGCGGGTCCCGTCAACGGGTACGTGGCACAGCGCAGCGCCACGGGCACCAAGACCAACTCCTCCCTCATGGAAAACCCGCAGTCCGTGACCGTGATCACGCGCGAGCAGATGGAGGCGCAGGGCGTGCGCAACGTCGCCGAGGCGCTGCGCTACGAGCCGGGCGTGATCTCCGAGACCCGCGTCGGCGACCGCTACGACAGCGTCTTCGTCCGGGGCTTCGGCGGCTACGGCGGAAATGCCAACTACCTGCATTTCTGGGACGGACTTCGCCTACCGCGCGGCGCCAACTACGCCAACCCGTCGGTCGATCCCTACCTGCTCGAACGGGTCGAGATCCTGCGCGGCCCCGCTTCGATCCTCTACGGGCAGAACAATCCCGGCGGCCTGGTCAATCTCGTGAGCAAGCGGCCAACGGAAACGCAGACGAACGAAATCATGGTGCGGGTCGGTAGCCACAACCGGCTCGAGGGCGGTTTCGATGTCAGCGGCCCGGTCGACAAGGATCGCAAGCTGCTCTACCGATTCATCGGTCTGGGCCGCAAGGCGGACACCGAGGTCGATTACAACAAGTCCGAGCGCCTGCTGATCGCGCCCTCCTTCACCTGGCGTCCGGACCTCGGGACCAGCCTGACCCTTCACGCCAACTATTCCCGTGACCCGTCGAGCTTCTATCCGAACTGGCTGCCGGCGCTCGGAACCCTCCAGGCGAATCCGAACGGGCAGATTCCGCGCAACCTCTTCTCCGGCCATCCAGACTTCAACACCTTCGACCGCAAGCAGTTCAATGCCGGCTACGAGTTCGAGCATCGCGTGAGCGACGTCTGGACCGTGCGGCAGAACCTCCGCTACACGAATCTGGACAGCACGTTCAAAGCCGCTTCGGTGTCCGCCGGCGGCCCTGCCCCGCTGGGATATGTGGGGGCAGCGGCGTGCGGCGGCGTGGCCAACCTGTGCCTGTTCCGGACCTCGACCTATTTCATCGAGAAGCTCGAAGCCGTGTCGCTCGACAACCAGGCCGAAGCAAAGTTCGCGACGGGCGCGCTCAAACATACGATGCTGGCCGGCCTCGACTATCAATGGAGTTCGGCCGGCGCCAATTCGAACAATCTCGGCGGCCCCGGCGGCGCCGTGCCGAACCTGAACTATCTGAACCCTTCGTATGGAACAATCGTGCCGCCGGCGCTGACGTTTTCGACCGACCAGACCCGCAAGCAACTCGGCGTCTACGCCCAGGACCAGATCAAGCTCGACAACTGGACCTTCCTGCTCGGCATCCGCCACGATCAGTCGAACCAGTCAACGCAATCCCGCAACATCAACACCGGTGCCGTCAGCGCCGTGGCCAAGCCCTCCGACTCGGCGGTAACCTGGCGCGCGGGCGCGATCTACCAGTTCGAGAACGGGCTGGCTCCCTATGTCAGCTACTCGACCTCGTTCGAGCCGACGCTCGGAACCGACTACCTGGGGACCGCCTTCGTTCCGACCACCGGCAAGCAGATCGAGGGCGGCATCAAGTACCAGCCGACGTGGTTCAAGGGCCATTTCATTCTGTCGGTGTTCGACATCCGCCAGCAGAATGTGCTGACGATGGACAACGCCCATCCATCCGGCGCCAATCCGCTGTGCACGGCTTCCGCCAATTTCTGCCAGATTCAGCTCGGCGAGGTCCGCTCGCGCGGTTTCGAGGTGAGCGGAAAGGCCAATCCCCTCCCCGGCCTCAACCTCATCGCCTCGTACTCCCACACCGACGTCCGCACCACCAGGAGCGAGCAGGTGGTCGGCGGCATTCCGCTGCAAGGCAAGGTCCCGGTCGGCGCTCCCACGCATACGGCCTCGGCATGGGCGGACTACACCTTCCAGCACGGCAGCCTGACCGGCTTCGGGATCGGCGCGGGCGTGCGCTATGTCGGATCGTCATACGGTGATAACATCAACTCCGCGGCGATGATCGTACCCGCCTACACCCTCGTCGATCTCGGGTTGAGCTACGACCTCGGGGTCTGGGGGCCCCAGCTCAAGGACTGGAAGCTTTCGCTGAATGTGCACAACCTGTTCGACAAGGACTATGTGTCGGGCTGCGCTTCGGCGACCCAGTGCTTCTACGGCCTCGGCCGCACGGTGCTGGCGCAGGCGCGCTTCCGCTGGTGACGACCCATGCCCGCGATGACGCTCCCCCGCACCGAGACGAGGGACGTGCGTTCGAAGGCGGGCCGGGATTACCGGATCTTCATTCTCAAACCCGACGGCGCCCCCGGCCCGTCGGGATATCCGGTCCTCTACCTGCTGGACGGCAACGCAACCTTTGCGATCGCCGCAGTCTCCGCCGCGCTTCAGGCGCGCCGCCCGCAGGCCACGCAGGTCTGGCCGGGGGTCGTGGTCGGCATCGGCTACCCGGTCGCAGACTACCTGGACGCGGACAGACGGACTTACGACTACACGCCTCCCATTGATTCCGCCGCGCTTCCCCCGCGGCCCGACGGCACTGCCTGGCCTCCGCATGGAGGGGCTTCGGCGTTTCTCGATTTCATCGAGACCGAGTTGAAGCCACCGCTGGCCGCGGAGTTCGCCATCGACCGGTCTCGAGAATCGATTTTCGGTCATTCGTTCGGCGGCCTGTTCGTCCTGCATGCGCTGCTTACGCGGCCGCACAGCTTCCGCTCCTATATCGCCGCGAGCCCGTCCATCTGGTTTGCCAGGGACATGATCCACGAGCAGATCGGCGCATCTGCGCTCCAGGGTCGAACGGAAAACGGGCGACGCAATCTGCTCGTCACCGTCGGCAGTCTGGAGCGCGCCGCCAGCGAGCCGGAGCCCTCCGGCGCGGGAGCCACGGCGGACCACCGCTGGCGAAGGCAAAACAGGATGGTCGAGAACGCGGCCGACGCCGTCGAACGCCTTTCGGACGCATGCCGAACGGATTTGAGCGTGTCGTTCCAGGAGTTCGACGACGAAAACCATTCGTCGACCCTTTGCGTTTCCATCAGCCGTGCCGTCCGGATGGCCTTTGCCCCGGCTTGACGGAAAGCCCATCCAGCGACGGTCCTGAAGGACGGCGTCACCTCCAGCGGCATTCCATCAAGCGCCTTCGCAATCGGAAGGCATGCCGGCGGGCCCGCCCGCAACCGGATATCCGTAAGTAATCATACGAGAACGGTTGAAGCGGGCTCCCCGTGCGCTAGGATGCGCGCTCAACCGTCGCCAACAGCGGGAGCATCACGTGGGATCGATGAAGGGAACGCGGCTGGCGGGCATATTCGACTGCCCGGGCGGCGGACAGATCACCGTGCAGGACGGCATCGCCTATATCGGGCACATGAAAAGCCCGCACGGCACCTCGATCGTGGACGTCCGGGACCCGAAGAATCCCAGGCTTCTCGCCAGCCTCGAAATGCCGGTCGGCACCCATTCGCATAAGGTCCGGGTGTCCGGCGACATCATGGTCGTCAACCGGGAGATGAATTTCGCCGAGCCTGGAGCTTCCAAGGATTTCAGGGGCGGGCTCGGCATCTACGACATCGGCGACAAGAGCCGTCCGCGCGAGATCGCGCGCTGGGAGACCGCGGGCGAAGGCGTCCACCGCTTCGACTTCGACGGCCGCTACGCCTACATCTCACCGACGGTCGAGGGCTACGTCGGCAACATCGCCATGATCCTGGACCTCGGGAATCCGGCTGCGCCGAAGGAGGTCGGGCGCTGGTGGATGCCGGGGCAATGGATCGCCGGCGGCGAAGAGCCGTCCTGGAAGAAGACCGACCACCGCTGCCATCACCCGCTTCGGCTCGGCAACCGCCTCTACGTCAGCTACTGGCAGGGCGGGTTCGTCATCCTCGACATCGAGGATATGAGCCGGCCCCGGTTCGTCTCGGGACTGGACTGGAGCCCGCCGTTCCCGAGCCCGACCCACAGCGCGGTGCCGATCCCGTTCGACATCCACGGCCGGCGGATTCTCCTGGTGGCGGACGAAGACGTGTTCCACCTGCCCGACGTGCCGCACACCCCGGCCTTCCTGTGGCTCGTGGACATCACCGAGGAGACCAAGCCGGTGCCGTTCTCGACCTTTCAGCTCGAAGGACTGGAGGGCAAGCCGCATCCGATCCAGACCGCCTGCCACCAGACGGTGGAAACCATCAGAAGCACCGAAATCCCGTGCGCCTGGTTCGCCCACGGCCTGCGGATCGTCGACATCGGGAATCCGCACGCGATCCGCGAGGTGGCGCATTACATGCCGGACGTTCCGGAGGGCGCGAAGCGCGTGTCCAGCAACGACGTGTTTCAGGACGAGCGCGGCCTGATCTACCTGCTCGACCGGGTGCGCGGCCTGCACATCATCGAGCGCGTCTGAGTCGTCAGGACGGCTTTCGGGCAAACGGCCGGAGCGGCACCTTTCGAGGTCCGCTCCGGCCGCGGTCTTGTCAGGCGGCAGCCGTATCAGTTGACCCGCAGGTTCCGGCTGCGGACCACGCCACCCCAGAGCGCCGTGTCCGACGCGATGCGCTTTGCAAAATCCTCGGGCGACGAGACGATCGATTCGAAATTATGGTGCCTGAGGAAGCTCTCCTTGAACTTCTCGTCCGCGAACATCTTGCGGACCTCCGCGTTGATCTTTCTCACCACATCGGACGGCGTGCCGCGTGGCGCGAACAGACCGAACCAGCCCGACGCCTTGAAGCCCTTAACCCCGCTCTCGCCGAGCGTGGGCAGATCGGGATATTTCGACATCCGTCGCTCGCCGCCCGACGCCAGCGGCCGCACCTTGCCCGCCTGCCATTGCGGCACGACCAGACCCATGGTGATGAACATCATCGGGACGTGGCCCGCCGCGACGTCGGTCAGCGCCGGGGACGCGCCGCGGTAATGGACCGGCGTCAGCTTGGTCCCCGTGGCGTCCTGGAACAGCTCCATGATCAGATGCGAGGCCGAGCCGGGCCCGAAGGTGGCGTAGTTGTACTGGCCCGGCTTGGCCTTGAGCAGCGCGACGAGTTCGCTCACGGACTTCGCCGGAACGCCGCTGTTGACCACCAGCGCCAGCTCGACGCCAACCAGCCCCGTAACCGGCACCAGATCCTTGGCCGGGTCGTAGGGAATCTTCGCGAACAGGCTCGGATTGACCACGATGGCCGGATCGGGCGTCACCAGCAGGGTGTGGCCGTCGCCGGCGGACTTGGCGACGAAATCGGTGCCAATCTGGTTGTTGGCGCCCGGCTTGTTCTCGACGATGACGTTCTGACCCCAGGCCTTGCCCAGGTGCCCGGCGATGGCGCGGGCCAGCAGATCGGTCGCGCCGCCCGGCGCAACCGGAACCACGATCGTGATCTGCTTGGAGGGATAGGATTGCGCCTGGGCGCCGGATGGCGCCGCAAGACATAACGCCAGCGCACTGGCGAAGGCGAACAGGATCTTCATGGTCTTCTCCTCCCATCGGCCGGCATCCACGCAGATGCCTTGGCAATTTCATAAGCTACTTTACGGTTATGCCGCCGCCATGTCATAGCATGGTGGAATTTGTCGCAGGTCCGGACTGACGGGAGCCGCCATGACCGACAAGCCTCATCGTACTGCCACGGTGCCATCCGCCGACGTGATGCTGTTTTATCGCCGGTTCGGCGCGCCCGGCGCAACGCCTGTCCTGATCCTGCACGGCGCGAACTACTACGACTCCGCGGACTGGATCGAAGTGGCGGGCGACCTCGCCACCGACCGGGAGGTCGTGGCTTACGACGCACGCGGCTACGGCCGCTCGACGCGCAGCCCCAGCAAGGATTACTCCAGCGACGCCCAGCTCGGAGACGCACTCGCCGTGCTCGACGATCTCGGATGGCAGAAAGCCGTCATCGTGGGCGCATCGCGCGGCGGCGCTTTCGGCCTGGCCTTCGCCTCGCATTTTCCGGAGCGCACGGCCGGCTTCGTGGCCGTGGACTATTACCCCGATATCGGCATCCGGCATCCCGGCACGCCCATCATCCGCGAACAGTCGATCGGCAACCGTCCGAAGGTTCACCCGACCATCGAGGCCGCGCTCGCGGCCATGAGCCGAGAACGCAACGTTCCGCCGGGATCGGCGGCGCGGCAGCGGCTGGAGGAGATTCTGTCGCCGGTCGAGGGCGGCTACGTCATCGCGTTCCGCGATCCCGATTTCCTCAATCCGATCCCGACCACGCCCGGCCGCTGGCGCACGGCCATCGCGCCGGATATCGACCTCTGGGGCGAGATGGCAAAGATCGAAGCGCCGATGATGTTCGTCAAGGCGATCCATTCGGATGCCGGTCACGCGCCGGACTCCGTCGAGCGGCTCGGCCGCGAGTTCCCGCGCGTCGTCCGCACGACGGTTGACGGCGGGCACGACGTGGCCGGAAGCGCGCCCGGCGAACTGGTGCAGAGGCTCCGCTCGTTTCTCGATCAGGCGGGGCTCTGAGGCCCGGCCTGCGCCGGTCGCGGCCGGGAGGATCGCTGCCCTCTCAGGCCGGCGATCCATCGCGGGCCCCTCCGTCCACGACGCGCTGCATGAAGCCGGCGAAAACGGTTGCAATCTCGTCCTCGTAGGGCGCCCATTCCGGAAACGGGATCAGCGGAACGTCCTGATCCTCGATCGGCAGACGGTGCAGCGTGCTGCCTGGGATCAGCGCATGCGCGGTCAGACCGCTCTGACTCGAATGAACCTTGTCGTTGCCGGGAATGATGACGGTCGGGGCTTTGATGGAACGCAGCTCCTCCTCGGTCACGCCCATGACCGGAAGATGGGCGCCAGCAACGAAAATCTCCTTCCATCGCGTGAGGACGTCGACGAAGGTCTTGGGATCGAGGTTGCGCAGGTAGGGCCCGTTCGCGGGATTGGCGTCGATCCGCTCCTGCCACTGCTCGGTCGCACACACGGCGGCCATCCCCCCCTGCTGCGCCGCGCGGATGAACTGGCCGTAGTAGTTCTCCGGCAGGCGGCCGGCCGCGAACGCGCCGCCGGTGACGCGGAGCAGCATGAGACCGCGCACAGCCTGCGGGTAGCGCAGGGCGAACAGCATCGAGGTGCGCGCGCCCGAGGAGGCTCCGCTGATGAAGGCGGGCAGCGCGCCGCGCTCCGAAAGAAGCTCGTGGAGGTCGCGGGTCCAGATGATCTCCTCGCCTTCGTCGCCCTCGATCCGCACGTCCGACGCACCGGTGTTGCGCCGGTCGTGCAGCAGCACGCGGTATCCGAACGCGGCCAGCTTGCGGGCCAGCGGCACGAACTCGTCGTGACCCCGGCGGCCGCCGGTGATCATCGCGACCCAGGGGCCGTGGTCGCCGACCACCTGCCAGTTGATGTTGACGCCGCGGATGGTGCTGACGGGCATGGCGTGCTCTCCGGCGAACTTATTTCCAGTGCGCGAAACACAGGCCGACGCCCGTCATCGCGCGGGAGCGGTAGGCGGGCACATAGGACAGCCAGTCCAGCGAAAGGTCGCGGGCTGCGGCGGCCACGCAGATCCAGTTTCGGATCTCGGACGAGCCGGTGTGCAGCATCCGCGCCGGCAGCGCCCTCAGAGCCGCGTCGTCACGTCGGCGCAGCGCATCGACGACGCGGCCGTCCAACTCTTCGTTGACGAGGAAGTGGCTGAGACCGCCCGAGGCGAGAATGCCGACGCGGAGATCCTCCGGAAAGCTCGCCACCAGGTCGCGGATGGCGGCTCCAAGCTCGAAGCACCGCTCCGGGCTCGGCTGGTTGGGCGGATAGTAGGTGTTCAGGAACACCGGAACCATCGGGATCGCCTTCTCGCGCATGTAGCGCCGGTGCACGAACGAATAGGCATGGCCTTCGAACTGCTCGCCGACCAGCGCCTTGACGGCGGTGATGTCGAAGCGCTTCGCCATCAGCCCTTCGATGATGTGGGCTCCGAGCGCCGGATGGCACGGATAGAAGCGGTCGGCGCCGTCCTCCAGCCGCCGCCGCTGGTCGCGCACGTACCAGTCGTCGGTCGGCGTGGCCGGGGCCGCGGCGTTGCGGATGGTCTCGCCGTAATAGACGCCGATGGCCGGCCGGCAGGCGTCCTTGAAAATCTCGCGCTGGTCGTCGCCGATCACGATCAGCACGTCGAGGTTGGCCGCAAGGATGTCGGCCTGAACCCGGTTCATGCCGTTCTCGGTCTCGGCATGCCGACGCGCGATGGCCTCCGGCGCGATGTTCGCGGCGGCCTCCGGCGGGGTGTTTTTCAGCAACTCATCGAAGGAGCGCGGCGTTCCCTCGAAATCGTTGATCGGAGCGTTGCAATCGACGTGATCGAACAGCGCCTGCCAGTTTTCGACCGGCGAGAACAGCATGGTGCTGTGAGAGGTTCCGAATGCGGCGACCAGACGCGCCATTGGACGCTCCTCCTGCAGCCGGACTTACCGGCCGTGATGATGTTAACGTCGATGCGGTAACGCATATCGTATGGTAGCATACCGGTCAACATCCGGAATTCGTCGCATGGGACGGACGGCCGTCGATCCTTGCGGCCAGTTTCCTTGCCAGCCTCCCCTCTCCGCCGTCGTAAAACGCGAAACGATCCGCCCTCACCCGTTCCGGCATAGGAGCCAGCTTGGTCAGACCAAGCATGATCGCCTGCGACGTCATCGAAGCAAGCGGGAAGATCAAGTCATCGTTGCTTGCAGCCGACCGGCCGCAGCATTGTCCTCAAGAAGTAGGACGAGAAGAAATTAAGACGAGCCGCTGGGGATTTCCGGCAATGGTCTGCCGGTCCGGCGCGATCAGCACGATCCAAAAGCAAACCGCGAGCCTGGAGCAACGGCAGGTCGCGAACGGCGACGGCGAATGGCGCCACATTCTTCGAACGTGGGACCGCGAGCGTCGGAGGCCCCATGTCTCATGATTCATGGCGCCTTGACACGCCCCTTGATCCAGCCTTAAAAGAACAAATCATGAACAATGTATCCTCATGTCCCCCTCTCACCCCTTTTCAGGCCCTGCGGCAGGCCCCTGGAAACTGAAGCGGCTTCGGCACCAGCTAAGCGGCCTCGATCCCACGCTGGCGCCGGGGCTGACCGATCCGGCGAAGCTCCTGCCGTTTGGCATTCCGGGCATCGACGGCGCTCTCGGCGGCGGCCTGTCCTGCGCAGCTCTGCATGAGCTGACGCCCGATGCCTCTATCGACCTTGGGACGGCCGCAGGCTTCGCATGGGCGCTGGCGACCCGAGCCGGCGCGCGGCAGGGCAACGTGCTCTGGGTCGCAACCCACCTTGCCGGCATCGAAGGAGGACAACCTTACGCGCCGGGTCTCGAGGCGTCCGGCATGGATGCCTCGCGTCTCATCACGCTCTGCGTGCCGCGCCCCATCGACGTGCTCTGGACGATGGAAGAGGCGTTGCGCTGCCGCGCGATGACGGCGGTGATTGCAGAACTGGCGGAGGCCGAAGCCGACCTGACGCAGACGCGCCGCCTCACGCTCGCCGCACGCAGCGGCACCGGGCTGGGCATCCTGTTGCAGCATCGCGGGACCCCTGCGCCGAGCGCCGCGGCCACCCGATGGAGGATTGCGGCGGGCCGCAGCCGGCCCGACCGTTTCGGGGGGCTTGGGCCTCCCGTCTTCGATCTGTCACTCGTCAAGAACCGGCGTGGCCCGACCGGCCGGTGGTTCGTCACCTGGGATCGCCAGGAGCGCGTGTTTCATGAGTTCGGTAAAACGCTATCTCGCGGTCTGGCTGAGGCGGCTTCCGACCGACCGCATCGAACGCCGGCTCGCCGCGCGGGATGAGACCGCACGCATCGTCGTCGCTTCGATCAAATTCGCGCAACGGATCGTTGCGCTCAACGACGCCGCAGCCAGGCTCGGCCTGTCCTCCGGCATGGCGCTGGCCGACGCCCGCGCCGCCCATCCGCACGTCACGGTCGCGCAAGCCGATCCGGAAGCGGATCGCTGCCTGCTGGAAACCATCGCCGACCGGTGCGACCGATACACGCCGCTGGTGGGCCTCGATCCACCGGACGGACTCGTGCTGGACATCGCGGGTTGCGCGCATCTGTTCGGCGGCGAGGCCGCGCTGGCGCGCGACCTCGTACAGCGCCTGATCCAGCAGGGATTCCGGGCGCGCGTGGCGGTGGCCGACACGTTCGGCTGCGCCTGGGGCGTGGCGCGCTACGGCACACCCGGCATCGTTCCTCAAGGCGGGACGGAGACCGCGCTTTTCCCCTTGCCGATCGCGGCGCTGCGGGTCGATCCAGCGATCCTGGGAGATTTGAAGGCCCTCGGCCTCGCCTGCGTCGGCGATCTTGTTGCACGGCCGCGCGCGCCGCTGGCCGCCCGGTTTGGCGCTTCCCTGATCCGCCGGCTCGATCAGGCTCTCGGCCGCACGGACGAGCCCATCCAGCCGCGTCTGCCGGTGCCGGACGCAGTCGCGGAGCAGCGCTTTGCCGAACCCATCGCACGCGAGGACGACGTGCTCGCCACCATCGGGCAACTCGCGCGCCAACTCGACCGCATTCTGGAGCGACGGGGCGAAGGGGCACGCCTGATCCAGCTCGCCCTGTTCCGCACGGACGGCAAGGTGCATCGTCTGGACATCCACACCGGTCTGCCGCTGCGCGACCCCCTGCGGGTGCAGCGATTGTTCCAGGAACGCCTCGCAGTGCTGGCCGACGCCTGCGATCCCGGCTTCGGGTTCGATCTGGTGCGCCTCTGCGTGCTGGCAGGCGAGCGCAGCGATCCGGCGCAGAGCGGACTTGCCGCGCCCGACCACGCTGCCGAGCTGGCGCATCTGATCGACCGGCTCGGAGTGCGCTTCGGTCCTCAGCGCGTTCGTCGGCTGGTGCCGCAGAACACGCATATCCCGGAGCTGGCGGTCGCGGCGGTTCCGGCGCATGCAGCGCCGCACGCGACCACGACCATGCCGGCCGTCGAGCAGGACAGCCTGGCTCCGGTCCGCCCGATCCGCCTGTTCGAGCGGCCGGAACCGATCGAGGCCATCGACGAGGTGCCGGACGGGGCGCCGGGCCGCTTCCGCTGGCGTCGGGTGTGGCACCATGTCGTGATCGCCGAAGGCCCCGAACGCATCGCACCCGAATGGTGGCAGAACGCGTCGGGCGGCCTCGTGCGCGACTACTTCCGCGTCGAAAGCGACCGCGGCGTCCGCTTCTGGCTCTACCGCGACGGAGTCTACGAGACAGGCAGACCGAAGCCGCGCTGGTATCTGCACGGACTGTTCGCATGAGCGCCGACGTCATTCCCCTTCCCGCCGAGACGAAACGGCCGGATCGCACGCCCGCGACGCCCGTGGCCTATGCGGAGCTTGCGGTCACCACCAACTTCTCCTTCCTGCGCGGCGCATCCGCTCCAGAGGTTCTTGTGGAACAGGCCCACGCTCTGGGCCTCGCCGGCATCGGCATCGCCGACCGCAACAGCGTGGCCGGCGTGGTGCGCGCGCTGACCCAGATGCGGGCGCTGGCGGAGCGTGCCCGCGCCGGAGAGGCCATCGCCCCCTTCAAGCTCGCGGTCGGCGCGCGACTTTCGTTTATCGACGGCACGCCCGACATCCTGGCCTATCCGCAGGACCGTCCCGCGTGGAGCCGGCTCACCCGCCTGCTGTCGGCCGGCAAGCGCAAGGCCGACAAGGGCGAGTGCATCCTCACCCTGCCCGATCTCCTGGAGTTCGCCGAAGGACTCAATCTGATCGTCATGCCACCGGTACGGATCGAATCCGGACCGCTCGGCCGGCTTCTGACCACGCTCAAACCGCTGACCAGCGGGCGACTGTGGCTCGCCGCTTCCATGCTCTATCGCGGCGACGATGCGCGGCGGCTCGACCGTCTGGCCGAAATGGCCGCCGGCGCCTTCGTTCCTCTGATCGCCGTGAACGACGTTCTTTATCATCATCCGGACCGACGGGGATTGCAGGACGTCGTCACCTGCATCCGCGAGCATCTGACCCTGGAAGCGGCGGGCCGCAGGCTCGAAGCCAATGCCGAGCGGCATCTCAAGCCGCCGCAGGAGATGGCGCGGCTGTTCCGCCGCGCGCCGGACGCCCTCCGCGAGACCGCGCGCTTCCTCGACCTCTGCAACTTCTCGCTCGAAGAGCTGCGCAGGACCGAATATCCCGACGAAACCCGACAGGGCTACGCGACGCCGCAGGATGCGCTGACCGCCTTCGCCAACGCCGGCTACGAGCGGCGCTTTCCGAACGGTGCGCCAGACCATGTCCGCCACGCGCTGGACGAGGAGCTGCGGCTGATCGGGGAATGGGACTACGCCCCGTTCTTCCTGACGGTGGATGCGATCGTCAGATATGCCCGCTCCCTGCCACAGCCGATCCTGTGCCAGGGCCGCGGCTCGGCGGCCAATTCGGTGATCTGCTATTGTCTCGGCATCACCGACGTTTCTCCCCTGGATGTCGATCTTCTGTTCGAGCGCTTCGTCTCCGCCGAGCGGAGCGAGCCGCCCGACATCGACGTGGACTTCGAGCACGAGCGTCGCGAGGAGGTAATCCAGCACATCTACGAAACCTATGGCCGCGAGCGGGCCGGAATCGCCGCGACCGTGATCCGTTACCGCGGTCGCAGCGCGATCCGCGAGGTCGGCAAGGTGTTCGGCCTGTCCGCGGATACCATCGACCGGCTGGCCGGTTCGCTGTGGGGATGGTCGTCGCGCGGCGTCACCGACGACGAGGTGCGCAGAGCCGGCCTCGATCCGTCCGATCCGCGGCTCAAGCAGGCCATGACCTTCGCCGAGACGTTGATCGACACGCCGCGACACCTGTCGCAGCACGTCGGCGGCTTCGTCATCACCCGAAGCCGGCTCGACGAGGTGGTGCCGATCGAGAACGCCGCCATGGATGATCGCACGATGATCGAATGGGAAAAGGACGACCTCGAAGCCGTGGGTCTGCTCAAGGTCGACGTGCTGGCGCTCGGCATGCTGACGTGTTTGCGCCGCTCCTTCGAGCTGCTGGAACGCCATTACGGCGTCCACCACGACCTCGCGTTCCAGAGCCCGGACGACGAGACCTACGCCATGATCCAGCGCGCCGACACCATCGGGGTGTTCCAGATCGAGAGCCGCGCGCAGATGTCGATGCTGCCGCGGTTGAAGCCCAGGAAATTCTACGACCTCGTGATCGAAGTGGCGATCGTGCGGCCGGGGCCGATCCAGGGCAACATGGTGCATCCCTATCTGCGGCGGCGCGAGGGCAAGGAGGAGGTCATCTACCCCTCGGAAGAACTGAGGGTCATCCTGGAGAAAACCATGGGCGTGCCCCTATTCCAGGAGCAAGCCATGCGCATCGCCATCGTCGGTGCGGGCTTCGAGCCCGGCGAGGCGGACCGGCTGCGGCGCGCGATGGCGACCTTCAAGCGGGTCGGCACCATCGACAGCTTCCGCGACAAGTTCGTCGACGGCATGACGGACAGGGGCTACGACAGGACCTTCGCCGCCAATTGCTGGAAGCAGATCGAAGGCTTCGGCAGCTACGGCTTTCCGGAGAGTCACGCGGCGAGCTTCGCCAACCTGGTCTACAACTCCGCCTGGATCAAATGTCACTATCCGGACGTGTTCGCCGCGGCGCTGCTCAACAGCCAGCCGATGGGCTTCTACGCCACAGCCCAGCTCGTGCGCGATGCGCAGGAGCACGGCGTCGAGGTGCGGCCCGTGGATGTGAACGCTTCCGCCTGGGACTGCACGCTGGAGAATGCGCCCGTACCGGACGGACGCCTGCATCCGCGTCATGCCTCGATGAAGGGCGCAATCCGCACCGCCCATGCGCTGCGGCTGGGTCTGCGCCAGATCGACGGCTTTTCCGAAGATTGGGGCCGGATGATCGAGAACACGCGGGGCCGCGGCTTCGATTCCATCCGCGATCTCTGGCTGCGAACCGGCTTGCGCCCTGCAGCTCTGGAGAAGCTGGCGCAGGCCGACGCCTTCCGTTCGCTCGGCCTGGATCGCCGCGAGGCGCTCTGGGCGGTCAAGGCCTTGCGCCGCACGGGCGACAAGGACGACCTGCCGCTCTTCGCACAGGCCATGATGCCCGAACGCGAGCCCGACGCGCACCTGCCGCCGATGACGCCGGGCGAGCAGGTGATCGAGGACTATCGCCACCTGCACCTGTCGCTGAAAGCGCATCCGGTGTCGTTCCTGCGTGCCGATCTCGAAGCGCGGGACATCGTCCTCAACGAGCAGCTTCGAGCCACGGCACCGGGCCGGCGCGTCACCGCTGCGGGTCTCGTGCTGGTGCGCCAGCGCCCGGGCACCGGCAACGCCATCTTCCTGACGCTGGAAGACGAGACCGCGATCGTCAACACCATCGTCTGGCCCCGCGTCTTCGAGCAATTCCGCCCGCAGATTCTCGGCTCGCGTCTCGTCAGCGTGAGCGGCGTGCTCCAGAACGAGAAAGACGTGATCCATCTCGTCGCCGACAATTTCTGCGATCTCACGTTCCTGCTCGGTCGGCTGTCGGAGACCCACACAGGGATCGAGTCGCCCGGCGCGGAGAAAGCAAGGCCGCCCGCCCCGATCCGCGCCCGGCACCCGCGCATGGGTGACGCGCTGGTGACGCTGCTGAAGCAGACAGCACCGGGCGAGGCCGTTTCAGCCGAGGCCAGACACACCGCCCGGATCATGCCGAAAGGGCGGAATTTTCATTAGCAGCCTTATCCGGCGCACGCTCCCGACTCAGTCGCTGCGCGACGGCACAAAGCCATGTTGCCGCTCGCTCCGCATTCACCTCGCCGACGCCGCTCCACCCAAAGCGTCATACGGGCGAAACGGCCATCGATAAATCAGGCCGGCCAGGTCTTCATCCATTGCCCCCGGCCGCAGCGCATGCGCCGGCCGGTCAGCCGCCCTTGGCCTGTCCGCGGGCCATTTCGCGGGCGCTGGC
>CAZZCV010000016.1:0-63908 GCA_964653225.1 uncultured Rhodoplanes sp.
TCACGTAGAACGCCACGAGGTCTCGCAGGAACGCCTGGTCGGCCTCTGGCGTGCCGGTCTGGAAGTCGGGATTGTCCAGGTTCTGGGTGTGCTTGAGCGCCCAGGCCGCCTTGTCGGTGATCGAGGGCACCTCCCGATACATGTTGAACAACTCGCCCTCGTCGAGGCCGAGGCTTTCGACGACGTACTGGAAGGTGTGCGTGTGCACCGCCTCTTCGAACGCCTGGCGTAGCAGATACTGGCGGCACTCCGGGTTGGTCAGGTGGCGGTAGATCGCCAGCACGATGTTGTTGGCGACCAGCGATTCGGACGCCGCGAAGAAACCGAGGTTGCGCTTGATCATGCGCCGCTCGTCTTCGGTCAGGCCGTCGCGCGACTTCCAGAGCGCGATGTCGGCCTGCATCGACACTTCGGTGGGCATCCAGTGGTTGTTGCAGCCGGAGAGATACTTCTCCCAGGCCCATTTGTATTTCAGCGGCAGGAGCTGGTTCACGTCGGCGCGCGCGTTGATCATGCGCTTGTCGTCCACCGACACGCGGGCGCCGCCGCGTTCGATCTCGCCGAGGCCGGTGGCGTCGGCCGGCGGCGCCGGTTCGGCCGCGGGCACGGGAAGGGCGGCCGGCGGCGGGACAGGACGGGTATCGGACCAGTCGAGCATGGTCGTCTCTCCTTCTTATTCTCTGCTCACTGGCAGGCTTCGCAGGTTGGATCGTCGATCGAGCAAGCCTGGCCCCAGACTTCGCCGTTGGCGTTCCCGTTGCCGCTGGCATGACCATTGGCATGGCCGCTCGCCCCGCTCGCCCCGCTCGCAACGGCCGCCGAGACTGCGTTGAGCTTGCCGTCCGTGCCCTTGAGCGTCGATTTCTCGACATGGGTGGCCGAGCGGGAGCGCAGGTAATAGGTGGTCTTCAGGCCGCGCTTCCAGGCGTGCCGGTAAAGCTCGTCCAGCTTCTTGCCGGACGGATTGGCGATATACAGGTTCAGCGACTGCGCCTGGTCGATCCATTTCTGCCGCCGCGCCGCGGCCTCGATCAGCCAGATGCTGTCGATCTCGAAAGCGGTCGCATACAGCGCCTTGAGGTCGTCGGGCACGCGGTCGATCCGGCCCACGCTGCCGTCGAAGTACTTCAGGTCCGAGACCATGACCGCGTCCCAGAGACCGCGCGCCTTCAGGTCGCGGACCAGACCCGCGTTCACCACGGTGAAGTCGCCGGACATGTTCGATTTCACGAACAGGTTCTGGTAGGCAGGCTCGATCGACTGCGACACGCCGCAAATGTTGGATATCGTCGCGGTCGGCGCGATCGCCATCGTGTTGGAGTTGCGCATGCCCACGGTCTTGACGCGCTCGCGCAGGCCATCCCAGTCGAGCCTGCGGGAGCGGTCGAGGTCGAGCGTGCCGCGGGCCTCTGCCAGCAGCTCCACGGAGTCGATCGGCAGGATGCCCTTGGACCACAGCGAGCCTTCGAAGCTCGGGTAGCGGCCGCGCTCGGCCGCCAGATCGACCGAGGCCGAGATCGCGTGGAAGGAGATCGCCTCCATGCTCTCGTCGGCGAAGCGCACGGCCGCCTCGGAGGTATAGGGCAGGAGCAGCGTCTGAAGCGCGTCCTGGAATCCCATCAGGCCGAGACCCACGGGACGGTGTCGCAGGTTGGAACGGCGCGCCTCCGGGATAGTGTAGAAGTTGATGTCGATCACGTTGTCGAGCATCCGCATCGCCGTGTTCACGGTGCGGGCGAGACGGGCATGGTCGAGGCCGTTCACCGTGACATGTGCGGCGAGGTTGACGGAGCCGAGGTTGCAGACCGCTACCTCGTCGGCCGAGGTGTTGAGCGTGATCTCGGTGCACAGGTTCGAGGAGTGCACCACGCCGGCATGGCCCTGCGGCGAGCGGATGTTGCAGGGGTCCTTGAAGGTGATCCACGGGTGGCCGGTCTCGAACAGCATGGTCAACATGCGCCGCCACAGGTCCACCGCGCGGACCTCCTTGAACACCTTGATTTCGCCGCGCGCGGCCCTGGCCTCGTAGCCCTCGTAGGCAATCTTGAACGCGGGGCCGTGAAGATCGTGCAGGTCCGGCGTCTCGTCCGGCGAGAACAGCGTCCAGGAGCCGTCCGCCTCGATCCGCTCCATGAACAGGTCCGGCACCCAGTTGGCGGTGTTCATGTCGTGGGTGCGGCGGCGGTCGTCGCCGGTGTTCTTGCGCAGGTCGAGGAATTCCTCGATGTCGATGTGCCAGGTTTCGAGATAGGCGCAGACCGCGCCCTTGCGCTTGCCGCCCTGGTTGACCGCGATCGCCGTGTCGTTCGCCACCTTCAGGAACGGCACCACGCCCTGGCTCTCGCCGTTGGTGCCCTTGATGTGCGCGCCGAGCCCGCGCACCCGCGTCCAGTCGTTGCCGAGCCCGCCGGAATATTTGGCGAGCAGCGCATTGTCCTTGACGGCCTTGAAGATGCCGTCGAGATCGTCGGCCACGGTCGTGAGGAAGCAGGACGAAAGCTGCGGCCGCGTGGTGCCGGCGTTGAACAGCGTCGGAGTCGAGGCCATGAAGGCGAAGGACGAGAGCAGGTCGTAGAACTCGATGGCGCGCGCCTCGCGGTCGATCTCGCGAAGCGCAAGTCCCATGGCGACGCGCATGAAGAACGCCTGCGGCAGCTCGAAGCGGGTGCCGCGGACGTGCAGGAAATAGCGGTCGTAGAGGGTCTGGAAGCCGAGATAATCGAACTGGAGGTCGCGCTCCGGCTTTAGCGCGGCCGAGAGGCGGGGCAGGTCGAAGCGCGCCAACTCCGGGTCGAGCAACTCGGCCGCGATGCCGGCCTTCACGTAGAGCGGGAAATAGTCCCTATATCCGCCGGACATGTCCGCCTGCGTTGCCTGCGACGGCCGGCCGTGCACGAAGGTCAGCGCCTCGCGCCGCAGCTTGTCGAGCAGGAGCCGGGCGCTCGCCTTGGAATAGTTTGGCTCGGTCTCGATCAGCGTGCGAGCCGCAAGTATTGGTGCCAGCGCAAGCTCGTCCGGAGAGATTCCGTCGTAGAGATTGCGATGGGTTTCGGTGCGGATGGCTTCCTCCGACACGCCGTCGAGACCGGCGCAGGCCTCGGCGATCACCGCATCGAGCCGCGCCGTGTCGAGCGGCGCGAGCGTGCCGTCCGCCGCCTTCATGCGAAGGGCGGGAGCGGCCGGAGCCGCCTTCGCCTCGCTTGCTTTGGCGCGCTCGCGGGCACGGTCCTCGCGGTACAGCACATAGGCGCGTGCGACCTTGTGATGCTCGCCCCGCATCAGGACGAGTTCGACGTGGTCCTGGATGTCTTCGATGTGGAAAGTGCGGCCGGCGTCGGCGCGTCGCGTGAGATTGGCGACGATCTGCTCCGTCAGTTCCGCGACGATGTCGTGCACGCGGCGCGAGGCCGCGGCGGTGTTGCCTTCGACCGCCAGGAACGCCTTGGTCAGCGCCACCGCAATCTTGGAGGCATCGAACGGCGTCACCCCGCCGTTGCGCCGGATCACCTGATACGCCGGCTCCGTCGAGATACGTTGCGCCGCAGGCTGCGTCGCAGGAGGAACGGGACTCACGGAACGCGGGGCTTCGTGCGTGCGCGGCATCGGCTCATTCCCATGTTTTGACGGGGCCGAAGGGTCGCGCGCGGCGTGCCCGGCAGAATGCCGGCAACCGACGAGCGATCCATCGGGGCACCCCGCCCGAGGACGTTCATGCGGTCACGGCAGGTCTCCTGGCTCGCGGGTCTTCGCTTCCGTCCGGTCTTCCCGGAATCAACGGATTCCAGTGACACGTGATGGACTTCGGCTCGCCGCTTACAGTTGCGGGGGCAGCGCCGGCCTTGCGTACACTTACGAAAAAGCGCGCACCGGCTTCCCTCTTGACCCTCGATCTTGCGATTCAAGGGACCGTGACCACTAAATTTAGTAGAGAAACTGCTCGGGAAGTCAATCAACGGTCACGAAATTCGCACGGCGCCTGTGAACTACGGTGGGTAACCGGAGGCGTGCGGCCGCGTCGGCACTGCGTCAATCCCCCGTGACGGGCGGCGGGCGAATCAATTTCGCGGCGGTGGTGGCCGATAGAGCGGAAGTGAGCGGTTCGGGGCCGCGGCTTGTTTCATACGAGCTTTGCGGACTCACGTTCAACTCGGGGGCCCTGGAGGAGACCACGGGCAGGTCCGCTGGCTGCGCGAGGAGGCTGCGTATGGCTCGGCGGAAGTCCGATGCAGCCTGACCGCGGCAGGTTCGACTTTGACGAGAAACGTTGGCGACGCGCCAAGGTGTCGCGGGAGGCACGTTGCGCGGACAAAGCCGTCTGTTCGGAACAGCGGAAGAGGCCATCGGAAAAATATCCCAGCAAGTTCATGTGGCCCTTGCGGGTCGAGTGCGGCGCTTATCGATAGCGCGCGGCAATCTGTCTCGTAGACAAGATATTTACGGAGCGAACGTCTGCGCTCAGATGCTGGCTCTCGATCAGGTCACTTGATAGGAATCAAAATCGCTCCATCTCGCGGATGTTATGCGAAAGCCAAAGCGCCTGAGTGCTCGATGGCGTTGCAAGGAGACGAATGGCATTCACGCACCGCCGCGGCATCAATGTCTTTTTTGCCGGAGCGCCGGAACAGGCCGTCACGGATGCGTCCGTTCCACGCCATATTGCGCTGCTCGGCGACGATTATCCTGGCCTGCGTCCGCGCTTTGCGGTGGAGGAGGGCGACGCGGTCGCAGCCGGCGACCTGCTCTTCTCCGACAGGCGCAAAGCAGAGCTTCGTTACGTTGCGCCGGCAAGCGGGAGCGTCGTCGAGATCCGCCGCGGCGGTCGCCGTTCGCTCGACCGCCTGATTATCGCCCTCGACGGGGCGGAGGGGCGCTGCTTTGATCTCCCGGCGCATCTCGATCGCGGGTCGCTGACCGCCCTGCTGGTGGAGAGTGGCGCTTGGCAGGGGCTGAGGACGCGACCGTTCGACGACACGCCGACGCCCGGCGACGGTCCCGACGCGCTCTTCGTCACCGCGATCGACACGCGACCTTTGGCCCCCGATCCCGCCGTGGTCATTGCGCGCCACCAGCACTGGTTCGCCGCCGGCCTGAAGGCGTTGCCGCTGCTTGCGGATGGGCCGGTTTACCTCTGCCACCGCACGGGCACATCCATGCCCGCGGCCGATGGGGTCGTTGCCGCGGCTTTTTCGGGGCCGCATCCGGCCGGGCTCGCCGCGACGCACATCCATCGCCTGCATCCGGTCGCCGATGGCGGGATCGTCTGGCATATCGGCTATCAGGATGTCATCGCGATCGGCCATCTTCTCGAGACCGGGCGCCTCTGGACCCGGCGCGTCGTCGCGGTTGCCGGCGACGGCATTGCCGCGCCTCGTCTCGTCGAGACCGTGCCGGGCGCCGATCTGCGGGCGCTGTGCGCCGGCGATCTCCGCCATGCATCGGCGCGCCTCTTGTCCGGCTCGCCACTCGACGGGCGACCGGAGAATTATCTCGCGCGCGGCCATCTTCAGGTCACGGCCCTCGCGGAGCCGGCCCCCGAGCCGTCCGGTTCGAACGGCGGGCTCGCCGCGCGGCTGCGCAACTGGCTGTCGATCGCCGGGACGGCGATCATCCCCAACGCCGCGCACGAGCGGGCGGCGCCCGCGGGGGTCGTCCCAGTCCCGTTCCTGCGCGCGATCAGCATCGGCGATACGGAGACCGCCCGCAGACTCGGGGCGTTGGGACTGGGCGAGGAGGACATGGCGCTTCTCACCTATGTCGACGGCGGCCGCACCGATTTCGGCGCGCTGCTGCGGCGCACGCTCGACGATCTCAGAGACGCGCCATGACCGGATTCGTGGCAAACAGAATCTGCGGTCTGATCGGCAGACACCACGTCGCGCGCAGCAGCGCACCGCTGTTGCTCGGCCTTTTGCCGCCGTTTCTGACGCGGTTCTGGCTGGAGGCGGGCCTGATTGCCGGACGTTTCGTCCTGCTCTTTATCGTCGTGCTCGGCTGGCAGTTGGCGTTCCGGCGGTTGCGCGGACAGGCTTTCGGCCCCGAAGGCCTGGCGAGTGCCATGCTGCTCGCGATCCTGACGCCGTCCGACGCGCCCTCCTGGCAGCTCGCGCTCGGCGCCAGCTTCGGCATCGTGCTGGGCGAACTGATCTTCGGCGGCCGCGGGCGCAGCTTCGTCCATCCGGTGGCGGTCGCGCTCGCCTTTCTGATGTTCTCCTTCACCGACGCCGCCTATCGCGCCGGTCCGCAGATTCCGTTGTGGACGCTGGCCCCGGCGTTCATTCTCCTGCTGTTGAGCGGGCAGGCGGCGTGGCGCGTGCTGCTGACGGCCGCGGGCGCCATTGTCATCGTCTCCTGGAGCCTCGGCGCGGCTCAGCCGTGGAACTCCTTGATGAACGGTGCGCTCGCCGCGGCGCTACTGTTTCTCGCCGCGGATCCCGTCGCCTCGGCTGCGACCAACGCAGGACGCGCCATCTACGGTGCGCTCGCGGGCATCCTTGCGGTGCTTTTCGCGCTCGGGGGCGAAGCGTTCGGCGCAGCCGTCTTCGCGATTCTGCTCGCCTCCATTTTCGCCCCGCTGATCGATCACTGTGCGATCGGAATTCATGAGCGGCTGAGGAGGCGACGTCATGCCTGATCGCCGCGAACTCCAGAGCGCCGTAGCGACCTTCTTCGCGCGGCCGAACACCGACCGCAGCAAGACCATGGTGGTGGCGCTTCTGGTGGCGCTGGGCTGCGGCCTGTCCGTCTCGCTCGCCGCGGTGATGCTGCGCCCCGCCATCCAGGTCAACGTTGCCGCCGCGCGCGCGGCGCAGATGAACGAGATGCTGGCCGGGATTCCCGGCATCGGAGAGATCATCAAGGAACTGGGCGCGGACGCGGTCGAGACCGTCATCGTCGATCTCGACGCCGGCCGGCCCGCCGAAGGGTTCAAGCCGAATGGCTTCGACCAGGCGGCGGTGGCCGCCGATCCCGCGACCAGCACCCAGCTCACGCGGGCCCAGGATCTCGCCGGGATCGGGCGGCGCGAGAACCTCGCGCGAATCCATCTCGTGCGCCGCGGCGGCAAGCTGGCGCTGGTTGTGCTGCCGATCCGGGGCAGGGGCTACCAGTCCACCATTCGCGCTTATCTCGCGCTGCAGGGCGACCTGAACACGGTCGCCGCTCTCTCCATTTACGAGCAGGGAGAGACGCCTGGACTGGGTGCGCGCGTCGCCGATCCCGCGTGGCTGTCGAAATGGCCTGGCAAGAGGCTCGCGGGTAACGATGGCGACGTCGCCATCGAGGTCGTGACCGGCGCGGCGAGCGGACCGCACGAGGTGGACGGAATCACCGGGGCTTCGGTCACCGGCTTTGCGGTGACGGACATGATCCACTTCTGGCTGGGCCGACGCGGCTTCGGTCCGGTCCTGGACAACCTGCGCACGGGGAAATTCTGATGGCAGTGTCCCTTCGCACCCTGACCGATCCGCTATTCGACAGGAACCCGGTCACGGTCCACATCCTCGGCATCTGCTCGGCCCTTGCCGTCACCACGTCGGTCGCGACGGCCTTCACGCTGTCGGTGGCGCTGGTCGTGGTGCTGACCGTGGCGGCCGGGATCATCAGTCTGGTTCGGAACCACATTCCATCGTCGATCCGCATCATCATCCAGATCACCATCATCGCCTCGCTGGTCATTGTCGCCGACCAGATGCTTCAGGCCTTCGCCTACGAGATGAGCCAGCGGCTGTCGGTGTTCGTGTCGCTGATCGCCACCAACTGCATCGTGCTTGGCCGCACCGAGGCCTATGCGATGCACAACCCGCCGTTGCCGAGCATGCTCGACGGGCTCGGCAACGGGTTCGGCTACAGCCTCGTGCTGCTGGTGGTCGCCGTGATTCGCGAGCTGTTCGGCGCGGGAACGCTGGGCGGCCACCCGGTGCTGCCGCTCGCTTCGCAGGGCGGCTGGTACGAGCCGATGCGGCTGATGCTGCTGGCGCCCAGCGCCTTCATCATTCTCGGGCTGCTGGTCTGGGCGATCCGCAGCGCCTGGCGGGTCCAGGCCGAAGCGCGCGAGTTCGAGATTCGGCACGAGGAGAGGGTCGAACGGATATGATCGACCTTTTCCAGCGCTCCATCCTCGGCGAAAATCTGGCGCTCTCGTTCTTTCTCGGCATGTGCACCTTCCTTGCAGTGTCGAAACGGGTGGAGACCGCCTTCGGCGTCGGCGTGGCGCTGATCCTGATCCAGTCCATCAGCGTGCCGCTCAACCACGTCCTCCACGCCTGGCTTCTGGATGCGGGCGCTCTCGCCTGGGCGGGCCTGCCCGATGTCGATCTCGGCTTTCTGCGGCTCATCACCTTCATCGGCATCGTGGCGGCGCTGGTGCAGGTCGCCGAGATGCTGCTCGACCGCTATATGCCCAATCTTTACCGCGCGCTCGGCATCTATCTGCCGCTGCTGGCGATCAACTGCGCCATCATCGGCGGCAGCCTGTTCATGGTCGAGCGTCGCTACGACCTTGCGGAAAGCGCGGTCTACGGCGTCGGCACCGGTATCGGCTGGGCGCTCGCCATCGTCACGCTGGCGGCGATCCGCGAGCGGCTGCGCTACGCCAGCATTCCGGGCGGTCTCGAAGGGCTCGGCATTGCCTTCATCGTCACCGGCCTTATGTCCATGGCCTTCTCCGGCTTCGTCGGAGTGAAGCTGCCATGACGGAGATCCTGCTCGCGACAATCTTCCTGTCCCTGCTGCTGGTCGTGTTGGCGGTGATGTTGCATGCCGTGCGCGAGTATCTGCTGCCGGCGCGCCCGGTGACCGTCACGGTCAACGGCGCTCGCTCGCTCGCAGCCTCGGCGAACACCAAGCTGCTCGACATCCTCAACGCCAACGGCATTCCGGTGCCCTCCGGTTGCGCGGGCGCCGGCACCTGCGGGCTTTGCCGGGTCAACGACGTTTCCGGTGCGGGCGGCGTCCTGCCCACGGAGAAGGCCCGCCTGACCGCGGCGGACCTGCGCGAGGGCGTGCGGCTGGCCTGCCAGGTGATCGTGCGTGGCGATACCGGCGTCCGGGTGCCCGAGGATATCCTGTCCACCCGGACGCTGCGCTGCCGGGTCGCCGCGACGCGCTCGGTCACGCCGCTGATCAAGGAGATCGTTCTCGACGTCCCGCCGGACGAGAGGTTCGAGTTCCGCGCCGGCAGTTTCGTTCAGGTCAACGCGCCGCCCTATGCGTTGGACTTTGCCGCGATCGAGATTGCCGACGCCCACCGTGTGCATTGGGACAAGCTCGGTCTTGGCAGGCTGCGCAGCGAAAGCGCCGTGCCGGTGTCGCGCGCCTACTCGGTCGCGAGCCGTCCGCAGGAGGCCGGCCGCATCGTGCTCAACATCCGGTTGGCCACACCGCCGCCGGCCGTGCCGCATGCGCCGCCCGGCGTCGTGTCCTCCTGGCTGTTCGGGCTGAAGGCCGGTGAGGACATCGAGATCGCGGGTCCCTATGGCGATTTCGCCGTGCAGGATACGGGCCGGGAGATGGTGTTCATCGGCGGCGGCGTGGGCATGGCGCCCCTGCGCGCGATGATCTTCGATCAGCTCGAGCGGCTCCGAACCACGCGCCGCATCAGCTTCTGGTACGGCGCGCGCAGCAAGGGCGAGCTGTTCTACATCGACGAGTTCGACGATCTCGCGCGCCGGCACCCCAATTTCACCTGGACGCCGGCGCTCTCCGAGCCGCTTCCGGGCGACGGCTGGACCGGTGCCAGCGGCTTCGTTCACGACGTCGTGTTCAACGCCTATCTGCGGGATCATCCGGCACCGGAGGACTGCGAATACTACCTTTGCGGGCCGCCGCTGATGATCGAAGCGGTGTACGCGATGCTCGACCAGTGCGGCGTCGGTTCCGATTCCATCTTCAACGACGATTTCGGGATATGACGATGGGTTTCACACGGCGCGATCTCGTTCTCGGCTGCGGTGCGTTCACACTGGCAGCCGTTCGCCCCGCGCATGCCGGAACCGGCGCGACGCTCTCCGGTCGGGCCTTCGGCGGAACGTGGAGAGTGGTGCTTGCGGACGGCGTACGGGCGCGGGCGCTTGCACCGGAGATCGTCGCGATCCTTGGCGGCATCGACCGCGCGATGAATCCGTTCCGCTTCGACAGTGCGATCAGCCGCTTCAACCGCTCTGCGACCACGAGCTGGCAGGAGGCGGGCGGGGATTTCGCCGCAGTTGCCGCCGAGGCGCTGCGCATTGCCGCGCTGTCCGACGGGGCGTTCGATCCGAGCGTGGGGCCGGACGTGGCGCGCTACGGCTTTGGCCCGATCCGCGGCGCGCGCACCGGCGATTTCCATGGATTGGAGGCGGAGGTCGACAGGATCCGCAAGGACGATCCCCGTCTTTCGCTCGATCTTTGTGGCATCGCCAAGGGTCACGCGCTCGACGCCGTCGCCGCGCGCTTCCATGCGGCCGGCGTCGGCGGTTGCCTGATCGAGATCGGTGGGGAGGTGACGGCGCGCGGAGCCGGTCCCGACGGACGGCCGTGGCGGATCGGCATCGCCGATCCCGTCGGGGGCGGTGTCCATACGCGGGTTGCGGCAGAGGGGCTCGCCTTCGCCACGTCGGGGGACGCAATCAATGTCTACGAGGTCGGCGGGCGCCGCTACAGCCACACCATCGACCCGGCGACCGGCGAGCCGGTGCGCAACGCCGTGGCGTCGGTGACCGTGGCGGCACGCACGGGCGTCAGGGCGGATGCGCTGGCCACCGCGCTGGTCGTGCTTGGTCCCGAGCGCGGCCTTGCGCTGGCGAACAGGCTCGATGCGGGTGCGTTGTTCCTTCTGCGCGGGGAGGGGGGCGTGATCGCGCGCTCCAACCCGCGGTTCGACGCACTCCGCACGGCATAGGAGGTCCGGTGCAGACCATCATCGCCACGGTCATTCTCGTCGCGCTCGCCATGCTGGCGCTGGGCGTCGGTGTGCTCTTTGGCCGCGGCGAACCCAAGGGATCGTGCGGCGGCCTCGCCTGCAACGGCGCTTGCGGCGGATGCGAGAAGGAGGCTGACCGATGAACGCCCGCCATCCGGCCACGGTGGCCGATCACATGAAGACCGATCTCGTGACGCTCACGCCGGACATCGAGATCGTCCGGGCGGTCGCAATCCTGCTCGAGAACGGCGTGTCGGGAGCCAGCGTGCTGGACGAAACCGGCGATCTCGTCGGCGTGCTTTCCAAGCGCGACTGCCTCAAGGCCGCCCTCAGCGCGTCCTACTACAAGGAGCCGGGCGGCACGGTCGCGGACTACATGTCGCGCAACCCGCAAACGCTGGATGCCGGCCTCGACATCGTCGGCGCCGCCGACCTGATGATCCACAGCTCGTATCGCCGCTTCCCGGTCGTCCGCCATGGCCGCTTCGTGGGGCAGATCAGCCGCACCGACGTGCTGCAAGCCCTTAGCGTCTACTGGAAATGAAAGGCGGTCGCTCGCGACCCAGCAAGAAGGAGGAGATCACCATGACCCAACTCAGCCGACGTTCGATCGTTGCAGGCTCGCTGATCACCGCAGCGGGTGTCGCCGGCCTCGCGCCGGCCCGTGCGCAAAAGGCCGGCGGCGCGGCCACGGTCCCATTGGAGGAGGCGTTGCGCCTGCGCCGCTCGACGCGCCGCTTCGGCGCGCGCGAGATTCCGGAGGCCCAGCTTCTTCGCCTGCTGTGGGCTGCCACGGGTGTCAACCGGCAGGATTCGGGCGAACGCACCGCTCCGGCGTGGCGCGGCGCCAAGGATGTCGACATCTACGTCGCGCGCGAAGCCGGCGTGCATCGCTACGATCCCGCCGCCAACGCCCTGAAGGAGGTGCTCGGCAAGGATATCCGCGGCGACTCAAGTCCCGCCGCCTACATCCAGCGTGCACCGGCAGTGCTGATCTATGTGTCGGACCGCGAGCGGCTGGTCGCGGCGGCGGGCAAGGAGGCGGCCGGCGATGAGCAGGCGCTGGCCATCGGCGCGCATGTCAACGCGGCGATGATGGCGCAGAATGTCTATCTGTTCGCGGCGGCCGAGGGCCTGAGCACGGTTCTGATCGGCGGCAGCGCGGACCGCAAGGCCATCAAGGCGGCGCTGTCCCTGCCGAATGCGCAGAGCGTTGTCTACATCCAGCCGGTCGGCGCGCCGCGCTGACCGTCGGCGTATCGGGCGGGCGGCTTCGGGAGAAGCCGCCCGGATGCGCGAGGGCCGTTCTATTTCTTGAGCCCTTCGTGACCGCCCAGCCCCGGCCGGTAGTGGCCCTTCGTGAAGTCCGCGATCCCCTCGTTCCGCCAGGCGTCGCCCTGCTTCAGAGTCATCTCGGCTTCCTTCGCCGCCGAGAAGTTCAGCGCCGCATCCAGCGGCATCTCGATGGAGAAGCGGTAGGTGTCCTTGGTCGCCTTGAGCGCCACCGGATCCTTGGCGGCGATCTCGGTCGCGATCTGCCGCGTGGTGGATTCCAGCGAAGCCAGAGGGTAGGCCCTGTTGACGAATCCGATCCGCTCCGCCTCCCTGCCGTCGAACGTGCGGCCCGTCATGGCGTAGAACAGGGCGTCGCGCGGACGGAATAGATTGGCCAGCGATTTGCTGACGCTGCCGCCCGGAAATCCCTTGAAGTTGATCTCCGAAAGTCCGAACGTCGCTTCTTCGGCCGCAAAAGCAAGGTCGCAGGCTTCGACGATGGAAAACGCGCCGCCGAAGCAGAAGCCGTTGACCATCGCGATGGTCGGCTTGGGAAAGTGCCGGATGGTCCGCGAGCGCCATTCCGTGGCCACCCGGAATATCCTGTCGTATTCGGCCGGGTTGCCCTTGAGCTCGTGGAAGAATTCCTTGAGGTCCATGCCGGCGCAGAAGGCGTTGCCCGCGCCGGTGAAGATCAGAACCCGCGCCCGGTCGTCGTAGCGCAGCCGCTCCAGCGTCTCGGTCATTTCGAGATGCAGCGCCGGATTCATCGCGTTCTTCTTGTGCGGGCGATTCAGCAGGACCGTGGCGATGCCGTCGGCCATCGTCACCTTGATCGTCGGTTCGCTCATGACATTCTCCGCAGTCGTTTCAGGGCTTGGGATTGTTAGGAAAATTGGCGAAGTACGTGTCGCGCAAGCGCCATCCGCATGACCTCGACCGGCCCTTCGGTGATCATGAAGCTTCGGGCGTCGCGCCACATCTTCGAGATCGGCATTTCGGCGGCGAGGCCCATCGCGCCGTGAATCTGCATGCAGCGGTCGGCCACATTGAAACCGAGTTCGGTTCCGGCGATCTTGGCCATGTAGCTTTCGTCGCGACCCGCGATTCCCGCACAGGCGCGGGCTGCGGTGCGATAGACCAGAAGCTGCACCATGTGATGCTGCATGTAGGCATCGGCCAGCATGAATTGCACCGCCTGGCGATCGGCGAGCGGCGCGCCGAAGGTCGCCCGCTGCTTGGCGTATGAGGCGGCCATTTCGAGACTTCGCATCGCCACGCCGAGCCCGCGGCAGGCTTGATAGAGCCGGCCGGCGGTGATCCAGGACTGGGCGATGGGCATGCCCTCGCCTTCGCTGCCGATCATGTTCTCCGCCGGGACCCTGACGTCCTCCAGAGCGAGTTCGTGCGTCACGTCGCCCATCATGGTGATGGTTTCCGCGCCGAGGCGCAGGCCGGGAGTCTCGGCATCGACGAGAAACATGCTCAGCCCGCCACGGCTGCCTTTTGACCGGTCCGTGGCGGCGACGAGCTGGAAGAAGTTGCATTCGGCGGCGTGGCTGATCCAGCGCTTCGTCCCGTTTATGACGTAATGGTCGCCCCGACGCACAGCCGTCGTGCGCATCGACCCGGGATCCGATCCGGCGTCCGGCTCGGATTGCGCAAATGCGGCCTGCTTTTCGCCCCGCAACACCGGATAGAGGTAGCGCTCCTTCTTCGCCTCCGGCAGCGTGAACAGAATCGGCCTCACGTCGGGGCCGAAGACGGAGGGCCCGCGCGGCGGCATCGCGATGGTGCGCGCCATCTCCTCCCAGACGACGACCATGCCCCGGAGATCGAGGCCCTGACCGCCGTACTCGACCGGCACGTCGAGAAGCCACAATCCGATTTCGCGCGCTTTGGCTTCGAGAGCCGCCCTGACCTCCGTCCGCATGCGGGGGCCGTCCATCGCCGTCATCTCGCGGGGAATGAGCTCCCGGTCGACGAAGTTCCGCACGGTCCTTTTCAGAAGAGCCAGCTCTTCCGGGAGCTCGAAATCCATTCGGACGCCGCCTTGGCTGTTCGTGGTCGCTCCTCTGTCGAGCAATCCCGCCGTGGGCCAATCTAGGCGGGCTTCAGCCGAGCCATGAAATAAAAAGAAGCTATGGCGGGAAAGGTAAAAACTATGGGCCGTTCAGGTGAAATACGTCTCCATGATCTGGTCGACGATCCTGCTGACCGCCGATGCCCCGCGCGAGAGCGGCCGGGAGTCCAGATGCGCGATTGAGATGTCGTGGATCATGCGCGGCCTGACGACCTCCCTCGTGACCAGGGTTCCCTCGGACGGATTCCGGCGCGTCATCGAGCTGGAGATCAGGGTGGCGCCCAGTCCGTTGTCGACCATGCGCAGGATGCTCGAAAGCGACTGCATTTCGGCGATGATATTCAGCTTGATGCCGCAGTCCTGTGCGGCATCGTCGATCAGATGCCGCAGCCGGTGGGGGCGGCGCGGCAGCACCAGAGGGAAACCGGCCATGTCCTCGAACGAAACCGGAGAATAATCGGCCACCTCGCTTCCGGTGCGATAGACGAGAAACACGGTGTCCTCGGCCAGCTTCCGGACGGATAGGCCGCGCGCCGGCACGGCGTTGAAAACAAGCGCCAGATCGAGCCGGCCGACCTCCAGAAGGTCGATCAGATTCTGGCTCATGTCCTCCGTGACGTTGAGGTCGATCGCGGGCAGGCTCGATCGAACCTGCTTGATCAGGGGCACCAGAATCCGGTCGGCGAGGCTCGGCGTGATGCCGAGCGACACCGGCCCGTGCGGCTCTTCGGAAAGGTCGGACAGGCTGCGGCGGAGGTCGTCCATATCCGCGATGATCCGCTTTCCCCGCTCGTAAAGGATGCGGCCCGGTTCGGTGAGTTGAACCCCCCGGGAGTTGCGGACCAGAACCTGGACCTTCAGCTCTTCCTCGATCTTGCGAATCTGGAATCCGAGCGACGGTTGGGTAATGCCGAGCGCCTCCGAAGCCCGGGTGAAGCTGCCCTTTTCGACGACGGACACGAAGTACCGGAGCTGGCGGACATCGACCACACGCACTCTCCCGCGGCGCCCGAAATTCAGCATGTCTCGGACCGCGGGGCACGCAGGCGGCGCTCGCCTGGCTCAATTTGATCCAGTTCCGGAACCGGAGCAACCGCGGCGCGGTTGCGGCAGCGGCCCGCTGCACCGGGGCGGCGCCTCGAGCCGGAACCTCCGCGGGCCATAGATTCCTTCATGGTTGCGGAAGGATTTTTGTATTACCGGCTGCGCCCGCCGCGGCCTACCGTCATCCGGGCCGGACGGATCGTCGGCCGGAAACACCAGGGGGCGGAAACGCCGGCCAGCGTCGCCGGAGTTCGCGGTCGGATACGTCAGATGGATTTTGAGCTTCCGAGCGAACTGCGCATGCTCCAGGATACGGTCGGCCGCTTCGTCGACCAGGAGTTGATCCCGATCGAGATGACGGCGATGGATGGTCCGGATTTGCGGCCTGCCGTCCGCCAGCGGCTGGAAGACAAGGCCCGCGAACTCGGACTGTGGCTCATCGACGTGCCTGCCGATCTCGGCGGCCAGGACATCAGCCTGCTCGGCAGCGCGGTCGTTACCGAGGAACTGGCCCGCTCCGTGGCGCTCCCGGCGCGCGGCCCGGGGATATTCGGGCCGGAGGTTCGCTCGATCCTGCTCTCGCTGTCGGACGATCAGAAGGACAAATATCTCCATCCGGTGTTGCGCGGCGAGAAGAAAACGGCGTTCGCCCAGACCGAGCCGGACGCCGGCGCCGACCCCGGGGCGATGCGCACGACCGCCGTGCGCCAGGGCGATGAGTATCTCATCAACGGCTACAAGCGATTTATCTCCCACGCCAAGGGTGCGGATTTCCTGCAACTGGTTGCCGCCACCGACCCGAAGAAGGGATCGCGCGGCGGGCTCACCGTCTTCCTCGTCGACATGGACACGCCCGGCGTGTCGATCGCCAGCCAGACTCATCACATGATGGGCGACGTGACCTACGAGATCGCGCTTGACGACGTCAGGGTGCCCGTCGCGAACCGCATCGGCAGCGAGGGCGACGGGATGAAGGCCGCCCAGACATGGATCAACGCCAACCGCGTCCACCAGGCGGCGCGCGGCATCGGCGTCGCCAGGCGTTGCCTCGACATGATCGTCGGCTATGCGAGCCAGCGTACGACCTTCGGCCGGCCGCTGGTCGATCGGCAGGCGGTCCAGTTTGCCGTCGCCGACCTCTATACCAAGCTCGAACTCGGCCGCCTTCTGACGTACCGGACTGCTTGGCGTTTCGACAACGGTACGCTGGGCCGGCACGAAACGTTCATGACCAAGATTTTCTGCACCGAGCTGGGCTTCGAGGCGGCCGACCGCTGCATGCAATTTCATGGGGGACTTGGAACCGCCAGCGAGATGCCGATCGAGCGCATGTGGCGTCAGTCGCGGAGCTTCATGATCACCGGCGGGCCGGTGGAGATCATGCGGGCCTCGCTGGCCCGGGAGATATTCCGACAGCATCGCTAGGGACGAACTGAAAACGGCTCATCGGCTTGTTCGAGGGCCGCGGTTGCTTCAGGCGACTGCAAGCAAGGGAAAGAGGAGGAGCCCATGTTGACACGAACCGCTCTTGCGGGATTTTTGGCCGCAACCGTTCTCGGCACCGGCCTCGCCGCGGCGCAGGAGAAATATCCGAGCCGCACGATCACGATCGTCGTGCCGACGTCGCCCGGCGCCGTGACCGACGTCATTGCGCGGGCCATCGCTCACGCCATGTCCGAGAAGTGGGGCCAGCAGGCCATCGTCGACAACCGGCCCGGCGCCAACGAGCTGATCGGCACCACTCAAGTCACCAAATCCAAGCCCGACGGCCACACGCTTCTGATCACGAGCAATGCCTCCATCACGTCGCTGCCCCACCTGCACAAGAACATGCCGTTCGACCCGCAGAAGGATCTGACGCCGCTGTTCATGCTTGGTCAGGTGACGCCGGTCATGGTCGTTCCGGCGAAGTCGCAGGTAAAGTCGGTGCAGGATCTCGTCGCACTGGCAAAGCAGAAGCCGGGTGCGCTCAACTACGGTTCGTTCGGGGTCGGTGCCTATTCGCATATCGCGATGGAAGACTTCATGCGCCGGACCGGCATCCAGATGATGCACCTCCCGCATCGCGGCGCGACGCCGGCCTATACGGCCATGTTGCGCAACGAAACGGTGGCGATGTTCGCCAATCTGGCCAGCGCGCGGGGTCATGAAGAGGCGGGCAGCGTGCGGATCATCGCAGCGGCCGGGCCGAAGCGCTCGTCGATCCGGCCCGAGCTTGCGACCGTCGCCGAATCCGGCGTGCCGGGCTTCTCGACCGGAGCCTGGTGGGGCCTGTTCGGGCCGGCCAACATGCCGCCCGAAGTGGTGGCGAAGATTCGCGGCGACATGACCGAACTCCTCAACACCCCCACTATGAAGAAAATCTTCGCCGTCAATACGATGGAGCGTCCGGAGATGACGAGCGATGAGTTCAAGGAGTTCATCCGCAAGGACACGGAATACTGGGCCGAGCAGATCAAGATCGCCGGCCTCGAACCGAAGTGAATCGACTGGCGCCGCACGGCACATGATATCGGCCTGACGTCCCCGGACGTCAGGCCCAGCACTCGAGGCAGAAATGGAACTCAATCTTAAAGGCCGCAAGGCTCTCGTCACCGGCGGTTCGCGCGGCATCGGGGAGGCAATCGCCAAAGCTCTGGGTCAGGAGGGGTGCGACCTGATGCTGGCTGCCACCGATCAGGCGCGCCTGGACGACGTGGCCGGGGAGATCGTCCGCACCTGTGGCGTCAAGGTCGAGACTCACAGCGTCGACCTCGGTCAGCATGCCAACATCGAGCGCCTGGCCGAGGTGGCCGGAGATTGCGACATTCTGATTAACAACGCCGGCGCGATCCCGCGCGGGTCGCTTGCGGAGTTGACGCCCGAGGCTTGGCGCCGGGGCTGGGATCTCAAGGTGTTCGGCTATATCGACCTGACGCGCTGTATCCTGCCGAAGATGGCGGCTCGCAAGCGCGGCGTCATCATCAACATTGTCGGGATGGCCGGCGAGCGGCCCGAACCCAACTACATCGCGACCTGCTGCGGCAACGCCGCCCTGATCATGTTCACGCAATGTATCGGCGGCGAAAGCGTCCGCGATGGCGTTCGCGTGCTGGCCGTGAACCCGGGACCGATCATGTCCGACCGCCACCGGCGCGGTGCCGAGCGTGTCGCCGAGCGCGAACTCGGCAGCAAGGATCGGTGGCCCGAGCTCTACAAGCGGTTTCCGATCGGGCGGCCGGGCAAGGTGGAGGAAGTGGCAAGTCTGGTTGCCTTCCTGGCCTCCGATCACGCCGCCTATATCAGCGGAGAGACCATTCGCGTCGATGCGGGGCTCAAGGTGCGGGACCCCGTGTATTGAGGCGCACGTCCGTCCGGAGGGCGCCGCGGCCTCCGGGCGCGGGTCTTGCGGCGTGCCGCATTGACGTTGCGCAGCGGATGCAAGCAATGTCCGGCTTGCGTCCGCTCCATGCAGTCTTGCGGTTCTCTGCGGGAAGATGAACATGAACGACATGCCCAGCGCCTCGGCGGCTCTTGACGATCTGGTTGTTCTAGACCTGACGCGCGTGCGCGCGGGACCGACCTGCGTGCGCCAGCTCGCCGACTGGGGCGCTCGGGTCATCAAGATCGAGATGCCGGAAGAGGGGCCTGCCGCGACGCAAACGGATTTTTCCGCCCGTCACGAACCGGACTTTCAGAACCTCCATCGCAACAAGCGCAGTATGACGCTAAACTTGAAGCACCCCAGAGGTCTGGAGGTCTTCCGCAAGCTCGCTGAGCGATGCGACGTCGTGGTCGAGAACTACCGTCCCGACGTCAAGACGAGGCTCGGGATCGATTACGAGACGCTGCGAGCGATCAATCCGCGACTGATCTATGCAAGCATCTCCGGCTTCGGGCAGGACGGGCCCTACAAGGACCGGCCCGGTGTGGACCAGATCGCGCAAGGCATGTCGGGACTGATGTCGGTGACCGGGGAGCCGGGCCGCGGGCCGATGCGCGCGGGCACCGCACTCGCGGACCTGTCGGCTGGTGTCTTCGCGGCGATGGGCATTCTTGTCGCGCTGCACGAGCGTCAGCGCTCGGGGCGCGGTCAATGGGTGCAGACGTCGCTGTTGCAGGCCCAGATCTTCATGCTGGATTTCCAGGCGGCGCGCTATCTCATGGCGGGCGAGGTTCCGAAACAGGCCGGCAACAATCATCCGACCGGCGCGCCCACCGGCGTCTTCCGGACCTCCAACGGCCACGTGAACATCGCGCCCACACCTGTCATGTGGCGCCGCTTCTGCGCCGCCATCGAGCGGCCGGACCTGATCGACCACCCCGACTTCTCCACGCCGAAAACCCGGCGCGAGAATCGCGACAGGCTCAACGCCCTGATCGAAGAGATCACGCGGACCCAGACCACGGAAGCGCTCGTCGCCCGCCTGAACGAAAGCGGTATTCCATGCGGTCCCATCTACAGCCTGGACCAGACCTTCGCCGATCCGCAGGTGCGGCATCTGGGCATTGCCCAGGAGGCGCGATCTCCGTCGCTGGGGACGTTTCAACTGGTCGGCCAACCGTTCACGCTTGACCGCACGCCGAGCACCCGGCCGCTCGTCGCCGCTCCGGAGATGGGCGAGCATACAGATGCCGTTCTGGCGGATATTGGCTATGGCGCAGCCGAGATCGATGAGCTTCGAAAGGCGGGAGTGATCTGATGTCGTCAGCCGGAATCGTGGGACGTGTCGTCGAACTGGTCGCGCAGGACGGTCATCGGCTGGACGCTTATTTCATCGAGCCCACGTCTCCCGTCAAGGGAGGCGTGGTGGTTCTCCAGGAGGCGTTCGGAGTCAACGACCACATCCGTGCGGTCTGCGATCAATACGCCTCGCACGGTTATGCCGCGATCGCGCCCGCGCTTTACGACCGGCAGGCGCGTGGCAGTGCATTTGGCTACGACCAGGACTCGATGGAGAAGGCGCGCGCCCTGCGCCGCAGCCTGAACTACGACCTGGCGCTGCATGACGTGGCGGCTGCCGTGGACCGGCTGCGGCCGTTCGGCAGCGTGGCGGTCGTCGGCTATTGCGTCGGGGGATCGGCAGCCTGGCTTGCCGCATGTCGGCTGAACGTCGCTGCGGCGGTGTGCTATTATCCGTCCGATCTTGCAAAGCAGATCGACGAACATCCCCGGCATCCGGTCCTGATGCATTTTGCCGGAAGCGACCGTTTCATTCCGGCCGATGTCGTGGAGCGCTTCCAGGCGGTGCATCCGCAGGTTCCCGTGCACGTTTATCCGGCCGATCACGGGTTCAATTGCTGGCATCGGACGCACGGCTACGATGCCGCGAGCGCCGATCTGGCGCTCGAACGCACCCTGCGTTTTATCGGCGACGCAAGCCCGGCTCCTCGCGCCGGTTAAGCGGCCCAGCCATCCTGATAGCGACCACGACCGCGCTCGCTGATTGGTGCGGCCATATGGCGGGGATCGGGCGTCCGCGCGGGAGTATTTGCACAATTCTTGGTTGTGCAAAGGTGGTCTCTGACGCGCGCGGAGCATGCTGAGGTTGCCAATTCCGCCGATGCCGGGCAGACACCAGTTCGACGGGGAACGGGTGACTCCAGCCGGCCGGTGCGGTCTCTCGATTTTCTCCGGCTCCATGCGTGACCCGAATTCGCGTCGAGCGGCAGTATGAAAGACGTCTCCGAATCCGGCGCGACAGGCCGGCCCATCATCCGGGCGCTGGACATTCTGTGCGCACTCAACCGGCGGGCCTATGCGACGCTCCAGGATCTCAACGACGACACGCAGCTTCCCAAGCCCACGATCCATCGCATTCTGGCGACTTTGATCGATCAGGGTTACGTGGCGCGTGATCCGCTTCGCGGCATCTACCGGCTGACGGCTCGCGTGCAACTGCTGAGCGCGGGTTTCGGCGAGCCGAGCCGGGTCGTCGATGTTGGCGCCGATATCGTCCGCTCGCTCACGGCCGAGATCAAATGGCCGCTGGCGCTGGGCACGCGGCAGGGCATGAAGGTGGTGGTGCGCTACAGCACCATGCCGTTCAGCCCCTATGCGGTGCGGGCGACGACCGTCAACCGGCAGCACAGCCTTCTCGGTTCGGCCATGGGGACGGCTTACCTCGCGGCGTGCCCGGACCGCGAACGCTCGGATCTGCTTGCGATGATGCGGTCCGGCGACGACTTGGTCGCCCGGCTGGCGCGGGACGAGGCCTATGTTGCATCCGTCATCCAGAAGACGCGCAGTCTCGGCTACGCCCTGCGGAGAGCCGGACCGCACGACGACAGCTCCACCATCGCGGTTGCGATCGAGGTCGGCGACCACGTCGCGGGCGTGGTCAGTCTGACCATGTTCCGGCGGTCGTTGACCGAAAGCGCGATTAGGGAATCGTTGCCGGTTCTCCAGCACGCGGCGGCGAGCATATCGACACGTCTGCAGGAGTCCGTGCCGTCACCGCCGCCGCGGCGGCGATGACGGAGCGTGCCCGCTACTGGTGGGCGAGGAACGACTCGAGCGTCACCGGATCGGCCTTGAGCAAGGGCTCGGCGGGCTCGACGCCTTCGAACTCCGTGGCTTCGAAGAACCACTTGCGCGTCGCCGGCATGCCCCAAAGCTGCGAGCGGCGGGTGTCGGTCAGTTCCCAGCGGATTGGCACGTCGTCCGGATCGATCGTCTGGTAGTGGGTGTTGAACAGTTCGACGCGATGGCCGTCCGGATCGCGAAAATAAACGAACAGTGCGTTGCCGATTCCATGTCGGCCGGGTCCGCGCTCCAGCGCCGCGGCAAAGCCCATGCTGGCGGCCACGTCGCACGCGTGGATCAGATCGCGAACCTCGGGAACGGTGTAAGCGAAGTGGTGCAGGCGCGGGCCGCGGCCGTTCGAGAACACGACATCGTGGGGATTGCCCTTGCGCTGGAGCCAGACGCCCCACAGTTCGTCGGTTCCGTCCTTGGCTGTATACTCGCTCAGGCGGAAGCCGAGCCGGGCGTAGAAATCGCAAACCGCCTGGACATCCGACGCCGCCACCTGGACATGGTCGAGGCGCTGGGGGCTTCCGCCGTGGAAGCGGTCGAACTGCTGCATCAGGCGCGGCACCGGATCGACGCTGACGCAGAACTCGATCGGCGACCCCGAGCCATCGACAGCCAGCAGCGTGCGCCCCTGATGCGGTCTTTCCTCCCAGCGCCCGGGCGTTCCAAGCTGGTCGAAATAGGCCTTCGCGCGATCGAGGTCGTCCTCGGTCAGAACCCGGAAGCCGAGCGAACGGCAGACCGGCTTGCCGTGCCACCGCCGCAGGACCAGGCTGTGGTGGCAGGCCTCCTCGATCCCTCGCAGGTAGAGCGCGTCCTTTTCGGCCGCGGTGAGGATGAAGCCGAGGACGTCCTCGTAAAAATGCCTGCTGGCTTCGAGATCGCGGCAGGTCAGCGTGACATGGCTGATCCGGGTCACGTTGAAGGGGGGATGAAGTACGGTTGCCGGAATGGGCATATTAATCCTGTCCTTGCGTGAGCGGATGGTCCGGCCACTTCGAGAGGTCCGGGAAATCGGCGTCGGGTCCGCTAGCGTCGCGTCCGCGTCATCTTCGCGGGCGTGGGGCCGGGACCGGACGTCGTGTCGGAGCCGTCGTCAGGAAACGTATTCGGGGCGCTTCGGGGTGAAGATGTCCAGTTCGATGGCGACCTCGTCGCCGATCACCTGGATATAGTGCACGACGTTGGAAGGGATCACCAAGACGCCGCCGGGCTCGAGGCGGTGGACCTCGTCGCCGACGTGGAAGTCGGCGCGGCCGGCAATCATGTAGACGATCTGTTCGAAATGATGCGAGTGCGGCAGCAACTCGTGGCCCGGCTGGATGCGATGAAGCGCGAGGGTCGCGCCTTCGCCCGTCACGGCCTTTCGCTCCATGCCGGCGCGGATGGTCTGCCAGGGCAGTTCATCCCAGTTGACTGAATGATAGTTCATGGCTTGGGCTCCTATGGAGAGGATGGATGAGGGAACGCGGCGTCGGCGCGTTTGGCGAAGCGCGGGAACAGCCGCAGCGCGTTATTGCGCTCGATGCGGTCTCGCGCTGGCCGGTCGAGGCCGAGATGGTCGAGCTCCGTCAGCGCCGCGCGAACCTGCGGTTCCTTGGCGAAGGGGCAGTCGGAGCCGAACATGAGATTCTCCGCCGGCGCCAGCGCGCTGAGCGCGGCGAAGGTCGGCGCGCTGATGGACTGGGTCACGTCGTAGAAGACGTTTCGCAGCGCCGGCACGAGCTTCTCGCCCCTCAGGACGAAATTCGGGTTTCGCTGCGACAGCACCGCCGTCCGTCCGGCGAGATAGGGCATCGCGCCGCCCGCGTGGGAAAAGATCATCCTCACGTTGGCGAACCGCTCGATCGCACCGGAATGCAACATGCTCATGAGTGCGCGGGTGGTGTCGAACGGAAACTCCAGCGTGGAGAGCGACACGCCGGAAAAGCCGCGGTAGCCCTCGGGCGCAACGGGATGAAAGAAGGCGACGGCGCGCCTGCGGTCCAGCTCCTCGAATACGGGCCAGTACGCCGGCGAGCCGATGTATTCGCCGCCATAGTGCGTCATCATCGCCACGCCGTCCGCGCCGAGCTGATCGAAAGCGTAATCGATCTCGCGTAGCGTCGCCCGAAGGTCGGGGAGGGGAAGGATCGCGAAAAAACCGAATCGATCCGGGTGGCGGTGCACGATCCCGGCCTGGGCGTCGTTACACGCGCGCGCGAGGCCGGCCGTCCGTTCCGGCGTTTCGAGTTCGATGCCCGGCGCCGAAACGGACATCAGGGCGATTTCGATCCCCGCACCATCCATGAACGCGAGCGACTGCTCCGCGGTGAAGGCCTCGACATGGCCGGCGGAGCCGGGCGACGCGGCGCGCTCGATGCCGACAGCATCCAGGTAAGCCTGCGACATGAAGTGATGGTGAACGTCGATGAGACCGGGCATGGGGGAAATCTAGCTGCTCCTGAGGGTCAAACGTGCGCTTCAAACGGGCGGGATTGCTCAAAAATAGATACATTCCGCTGGACGGAACGACCGAAGGTCCGCGAGGAATCGGTTTGCAGCAAGCGTCCCGAACGATCAATCATGACGGCAGTTCTGGAGGAGATCCGATGAGCGTCCAGTTGGGAATGTTCATGATGCCCGTGCACCCGCCGGATCGCCCGATGTGGAGCACCCTCGACGAAGACACTGAGAAGTCGCTTCTGGCCGATCAACTCGACTATGATGAGGTGTGGCTGGGCGAGCATTTCTCGGCTTCGACCGAGCCCTTTGCATCCGCCATGATGTTCTTCGCAGGCTTGGTGCATCGCACAAAAAACATCAAATTCGGCACCGCCGTCATCAACATTCCCAACCATCATCCGGCGATCGTCGCCGCCGAATGCGCCCAGTTCGACCACATGAGCAAGGGACGCTTTCTGATGGGCGTCGGTCCGGGCGGACTGGTCTCGGACTTCGAACTTTTCAAGAATCCCGATCCCAGCGCGCGCAACCGGATGGTTGTCGAGGCGGTTCGCATGATCGAGACGATATGGTCGCAGGATCCGCCTTACGACATCCAGGGCGAGTTCTGGAACATTTCGCTCAAGGAAGGCATCGATGCGAAACTCGGCATCGGTTACATGCCCAAGCCGTACCAGAAGCCGGGACCTCCGCTTTCCATCTCGCTGGCGAGCCCATTCTCCTCCTCGGCCAAAACCGCGGCCCATAACGGCTGGGGCATGATCTCCGCCAACATCATCCCGACCTATTCGGTGGCCTCGCACTGGAAGGTTTATCGCGAGGCGTGCGAGGCGCTCGGCAAGCCCGCGAGCGGCGACAACTGGCGCGTCGCGCGCAACCTGATGGTCGCTCCCTCCGACGCCGAAGCGCAGGACCGGGTGTTCTCGGACGGCGCATCCAACAACTACTTCTACACCTACATGCGCGAGGTTCTGAACAAGGTCGGCATGCTCGGCCTTCTCAAGCCGCGCGGCGATATGCCCGACAATGAGGCGACCGAGCGCGCGATCATCGAGGAATGCGTGCTGTACGGCTCGCCTTCGACGCTGCTGGACAAGCTGGTGTCGTTCCGCGAGCGCGTGGGTCCGTTCGGCGGACTGCTGCAGACGGGTCTCGATTGGGGTGGGCCCAACGAGAACTGGGAGCGTGAGAGCATGAATCTGCTGGCGCGGGAGGTGATGCCAAAATTCCGGCAGCACTGCGTGGCGCTGGCCAAGGCGAGCTGAGCCGGCCGGGCCGGCGTTGGCGACGGGCCGGCCGCAAAGGCCTGCCCATCAAGGAAGATAGGGGAGGATTTACGATGGGGTACAGGATGATACGTGCCGCGATTGCGGCAACCTCGTTTCTGTTTCCGACAGCGGTCATGGCGCAGGCGCAATATCCCGCCAAGCCGGTCCGCGTGATCGTTGCCTCCGCGCCCGGAGGGCTGAGCGACATCTTCATTCGTTCGGTGGGTGAGGTGCTGCACAAGAAGTGGGGACATCCCGTCATCGTCGAGAACCGGCCCGGCGGCAACTGGAATATCGGCATGCGCGCCTGCGCCGAATCTCCGCCGGATGGCTATACCTATTGCATCGTCTCCAACGACGGCGTGACCTACAATCCGTTCCTTTACAAGAATCTGCCGTTCGACATCGAAAAAGGGCTCGTCCCGGTCACCAATCTGTTCTTCATCACGCAGGCGCTGGGCGTCAACAGCCAGCTCGGCGCCAAGACTCTGGACGATCTCGTGCGCGTTGCGAAGGAAAAGCCGAAGACGCTGAGCTATTCGACGCCGGCCCGTCCCCTGATCCTGTTCATGAACGACCTCAACAAGGAGCGCGGGATCGATCTGGTTCGCGTGCCGTTCAAGGGTGGCAACGACGCCATCAATGGCGTTCTGACCATGATCACGCCGATCACGTTCCTCGGTATCGGGAATATGGTCTCGCACCTGCGCAGCGGATCAATGAATGCGCTGCTGGTCGACGGCGAGAAGCGAACCCCAATGTTCCCCGACGTGCCGAGCATGGCGGAATCCGGCTACAAGAAGCCGCTGACTCGCTCGTATTTCGCACTCTTTGCGCCCGCGGGAACGCCTGCCGAGAACCTGACGAAGACCGCCGACGACATTCGCGCCGTCGCCAGCGAACCCGAGTTCCGCGAGAGAAACTTTACCCGGCGTGGCATCGAACCCGTGCTCAACACGCCGGAGGAATTCGCCGCGTATCTGAAGAACGATCGCGTCATCGCCGGGAAGATCGTCGAGGAAACGGGCGCAGAAATCCGCTAGCCGCTTCGCGCATCGTTACCAGGCCGCTCTGGCCCGCGGCGGGCCAGAGCCATGCATTGTCGGAGAATTTCATGAGTCAGGCTGTCGGCGTGAAGCACGTCGGGTATTTCGATTGCGCCGGAGGCGGTCAGGTCGTCGTCGACCGCGGCATTGCCTACATCGGCCACATGCGCAGTCCGCACGGCACGTCGATCGTGGACGTCCGCGATCCGAAGAACCCGAAGCTTCTGTATCAGCGATCCATGCCGCAGGGGACGCACTCGCACAAGGTGCGTGTCCAGGACGGAATCATGGTCGTGAACCATGAGATCAACTTCAACGACAAGCGGACGCCGCCTGAAGACTTCAAGGGCGGCATCGCGATCTTCGACGTCTCCGACCCCGCCTCGCCGAGGGCGATCTCGACATGGGAAACGGCGGGGCAGGGCGTTCACCGTTTCGATTTCGACGGACGCTATTGCTATCTCTCGCCGACGCTCGAGGGATACCAGGGCAACGTCGTCATGATCATGGATCTCGCGCAGCCCGAGCGGCCGCAGGAGACCGGTCGCTGGTGGATGCCCGGTCAATGGATCGCCGGCGGCGAGCAGCCGACCTGGGAGGGGCGGGCGCATCGATGCCACCATCCGCTTCGGATGGGCGACCGTCTCTATACGAGCTACTGGAACGGCGGCTTCGTCATCCTCGATATCGCGGACATGTCCAAGCCGAAGTTCGTTTCCGGCCTCGACTGGTCGCCGCCCTTCAGTTGCCCGACGCACACCGCGCTGCCGATCCCGTTCGAAATCCACGGCCGTCGCTATCTCGTGGTGGCGGACGAGGACGTCAATCGCGAGGAGACCGACCCGCCGGCGTTCATCTGGACGGTCGACATCACCGACGAGCGGCATCCGGTGCCGGTCGGAAGCTTCCAGGTCGAAGGGCTGGAGGGGCGGGCGCTGCCGAAGGACACGGGGTGCCATCAGCCCTGCGAGAAGGTGACCGGGACGGAAATTCCGTGCGCCTGGTTCGCGCAGGGCTTGCGCGTCGTCGACATCGCGAACCCGCGCGCCATCCGCGAGGTCGCGAGCTTCGTGCCGGACGTGCCCGAAGGCCAGGACCGGATTCAGACCAACGACGTCACGGTCGACGACCGCGGCCTGATCTACATGATCGATCGCTTGCGCGGCCTGAACATCGTCGAGCGCGCGTAAGCGGAACCTGCGCGGCCACGCCCGGAGGATGGAATTTTGACCTCGAACGCTGACGGTGCGCTTGTGGACGGCGCTTCGTTCAAAGCCGCGATGCGGTGCCTGCCAGGCGCGGTTTCGATCGTCACGGCTGGGTCCGAAGGCGCGAGGCGCGGGCTGACCGTCACGGCCGTCTGCTCCCTTTCAGCGGAGCCGCCATGCCTGATCGCCTGCATCAACCGGTCGGCCGAGGCCCACCCCGTCATCCAGGAAACCGGCCGTTTCGCGATCAATATCCTGAATGAGAAACACGCCGATCTGGCCGAACTGTTTGCCGGACGCGGCGGGATCAAGGGCGCGATCCGGTTCGACAGCGGGCGCTGGTCCAGCGTGGAGACCGAAGCGCCGGTGCTGGCCGACGCCGCAGCCTGGTTCGACTGCATGGTGGATCGGGCGATCAGCGCCGCGACCCATACGATCTTCATCGGTCTGGTCGCCCGGTCTTCGTTCTCCCCCGCGGCGAATCCGCTGCTCTACCTCGGAGGCGCGTTCGGGGTGATGGAGGCTGGAAACTCGCGCGGCCCGCACGTCGCGAGCCGGCCGACGCCGGGCTGAAAGGTCGTCCGCGTATCCATCGCTCCCGGTCTTTTCGGCCGACCCGTTGTCGTCAGAATCCTGCGTCGGAGACATGCAGTTCGCCGATGCAGCCGGTGTTGTACTCCGAGAAAAACAGGCGACCGCCCGGCGCGTGAACGATGCAGCGCAGGCCCACGTTGGGTTGCGGCAGCGAATAGTCCGCGATCATGGCTCCGTTGCCGCTCATGCGGGCGATCGAGTTCGCGCCGTCCTGGGTCAGCCATAACTCTCCGTTCGGCGCGATCGTCACGCTGCGTAGCGAGGCGTTGCGGGTGCTGACCTTGAATTCGCGGATGTCGCCGTTTTCGTCGATCCGCCCCATCGCATCGGCATCGGTTTCGACGAACCACAGGCTGCCGTCGGGATGGATGAACATCGCGCGGGGCTGCGCGTTCGTGGTGGGAATCAGGTGCTCCGTCAGTCGCCCGTCCAGCGTGAGCCGGCCGATCCGGTTGGTGTTGGCCTGCGTGAACCAGAGACAATCGTCCCGGACCGCGAGGGACACGGGTCTGCAGTTCGGGTCGAGGCCCTGCCGGTGCTCGGTGATATTGCCCTCGGTCGTGATCCGGCCGATGCCGGCGACGCCGGCTCCCGTCATCGAGAACCAGATGGCGCGATCCGGCCCGAGGATGACTCCCGCCGGTGCGGCGTGCGGCGTCGGAAGCTCGAATTCGCAAATGCGTCCATCGAGGCCGATCCGGCCGATCCTGTTGCCGGACTTCTCGGTGAACCAGATCGCGCCGTCGGGGCCTTGGAGGATGCCGATCGGCTCGGCATCGGGTGTCGGCAGGACGAATTCGTCGATCTTGCCGGTGGCGGGATCGAGCCGGACGATCCGAGACGTGCCGCTGGCGCATGCCCAAATGCAGCCGTCGCGGTCCGGCACGCAGATGTAGGGCTTCGCACCTGCGGTTGGGATGCGATGCTGTCGATATTCGAAGGCGGCCATGAATATGCTTCAGTTCTCGACCTTGGCGCCTGTGAGCTTGACTAGCCTGGCGAAGAGTTCGATTTCCCGCTGGATCAATGCGGCGAAGCGGTCCGGCCCCTCGGTGATCACCTCCACGCCCTGGGCAGCGAGCATGGTCCGTACCTTCTCGCTGGCGAGGAACGAGGCCACGTCCTTGCTCAACTGTTCGACGACCGGGCGGGGCGTTCCGGCAGGCGCCAGCAGGCCCATGCGCGAACCGACCTCGAAGTCGGCGAGGCCGGTCTGCTCCTTGAGCGTCGGAATCTTTGGTTCAAGCGTCGTGCGCTGTTCCAGCGCGACCACCAGAGGCACCGCCTTGCCGGCGTCCACGATCTGCTGCGCCGCGAGCTTTCCTGAGCATGCGAGTTGCACCTGATCGCTCATCATGCCGCGTGCAACCTCGAAGCTCATTTTGTAGGGCACGTGCACCGCCTCCACGCCCGCGAGACTCAGGAACAGCGCGGTGCACATATGATGCACCGAGCCGGTGCCGGAGGAACCGTAGTTGAGTGCTCCTGGCTTCGCCTTCATCTGTGCGATCAGATCGTTGACCGTGGCGACCTTCAGGCTCGTGTGCGCGTAGAGGAAGAAAGGCAGGGCGATCATCTGTGTGATCGGCACGAAGTCCTTCACCGGATCGTAAGGCAGCCGCGTGTAGAGGCTTTTGTTGATTGCCAGAATGCCGCTGTTGCCGACGAACAGGGTGTGGCCGTCCGGCTTGGCGTTCTTGGCCATCTCCGCGCCGATCAGCCCGTTGGCGCCCGGCTTGTTCTCCACCAGAGTGGAGACGCCGTATTTCTTGCCCAACTCAGAAGCGACGATGCGGGCGAGGACGTCCGGCGAGCCGCCCGGCCCGAATGGCACGATGATGCGGATGGTCCCCGAGGGAAAGGATTGCGCGTCGGCGGGCCGGCTCACGCCGAAGGCTACGAACGCCGCGATCCCCATGGCCACAACGTGTCCGAGCCGCGATGGGCGTGCCCCCGCAGGCATGCTGTTGGCGTTCATGGCAATCCCCCCTGTTGAACGAGTCTGGTTGTTGCGTGACAGCTTCCGCCCAGGATTCCGTTCGCACAAAAGTTAATTCCGATCTGTCCGCCGGATGGACAGACCGCCGGCGCGGCAGCCCCGGCGCAGCGCTTCGGTCCACAGAGTGGACAGCCCGCACTCCGCCTTTGCCTTTCAGTCCCTGAAACCGGAAGCTGCGCCCGTGCCGAGAGCGGGAGCCCGCAACATGGATGTCGTGATCGTGGGCTGCGGGCCCGTAGGCGCCACGCTGGCGAACCTCCTGGGTCTCCAGGGAATCGCGACGTTGGCTCTGGATCGCGAACCCGCGATCTACGATTTGCCCCGGGCGGTTCACTTCGATGACGAGGTGATGCGGCTGCTGCAGACGGTGGGGCTGGCCGAGGCGATGGTGCCGTTCGTGCACGTCTCACCCGGCATGCGCTTCGTGGACGATGCCGGCAGCCTGCTTCTGGATTGGCCGCGTCCACAGGAGGTCAGCCCGCAGGGCTGGTATCCGAGCTACCGGTTCCACCAGCCGGACCTCGAAGGCATCCTGCGGCAGGGTCTCGAACGCTGGCCGCAGGTCAGCCTGAAAACCTCCTGCGAGGTGTTCGCGATCGAGCCGGATTCCGACGGCGTGACGGTGCGCTACGAGGACCTGACCTCGGGCCGCCTGCATGCGTGCCGCACGCGGTATGTGGTTGGCTGCGACGGGGCCCGCTCGCTGGTGCGCCGGTTGATCGGCTCTGAAATGGAAGACCTGGGCTTCCACGAGCGGTGGTTGGTGGTCGATGCCCTGCTCCGGCGACCGCGGCCCGATCTCGGCGATTTCAGCGTGCAGCATTGCAGCACGGTCCGGCCGGCGACCTATGTGCGAGGCACGGGCAACCGGAGGCGCTGGGAAATCAGCGTGCTGCCGCACGAAACGGCGGCGGAACTGACGCAGCACGAAAGGGTCCTGCAACTGTTGGAACGCTGGGTCGAACCCGGCGACGTGACACTGGAGCGCACGGCGCTTTACACCTTTCATTCCGCGGTTGCCCTGCGGTGGCGCAAGGGCCGCCTGCTGATCGCCGGCGATTCCGCGCACCTCACGCCGCCGTTTCTGGGCCAGGGGATGTGCGCGGGGATGCGGGACGTCGCCAACCTCGGCTGGAAGCTCGGCGCCGTGCTGGATGGCCGGCAACCGGAGAGCCTGCTGGACACCTATCAGACCGAGCGCGCGCCGCATGTGCGCGAATACATCGAACTTGCGGTGCGCCTCGGCGGGCTCATCAACACCAAGGCGACACGGGCGGCGTTGCCGCAGGGTGCGGCTGGCGGGGCGGGGCCGACTCGCATGAACTCGATCCAGCCACGGCTCGGGCCGGGGCTGGGGGGCGGCTGGACGGAGCCCCGCGGCCGCATCGCGCCGCAGCCGGTGCTGAGCGATGGCGTCCGGCTCGACGACTATGTGGGCTACGGGCCGGTCGTCCTGGCGCGTGACGGCTTTCGCCGGGCGCTTTCTCCGCTATGGCTGACTCGGCTGGCGGAAAACGGCGTTGCCGTGGTGCAGGAGTGTCCGCCGTCGCTGGAGGCCTGGCTGGGGGGTATCGGCGCGGAGGCGGTCCTGGTTAGGCCGGACCGTTATGTCCTTGGCGCCGCGCGCGACGTCGCGGAGATGCAGCAGCTTATCGATGCGGCTGGATGGTGCGATGGCGCCGCGCGCCCGCACCGGGATCAGCCATCGGCAATGATGCGCGCGTGAGGTTTCGTTGTGCTCCGGAGTAAACCGGAGCGCATCATCCGGCCGTTGAACGGGTTTCCTGCAGCTTGCGCTCGATCCGCTGTTGTGTGTCCTGCATCGGCTCGAGGCATCGCTGGACCGCATCCTTGAATTCGATCACGCGGTCCATCCAGATCGCGGTGATGCAGCCGAGCACCCGCCTGTCGTGCCGGATAGGCAGCGCGATCGACGCTGTGTGCGGCCAGATCGCGCCGCCCTGGCGCGTGCCGTATCCGCGCCGCCGCGTCGCGGCAATCAGGCGCGCCACGTATTGCGCTTCGCGCGCCGGCGCATCGTGTGGCGCGGGCGACCGGGCGAGCATGTCGAGCAGAAGCGCGCGTTCGGGGGCTGGAGCGAAGGCGAGATAGGCAAGGCCGGAGGAGGAGGCCAGCATCGGCAGATGCCGCCCGGCGACGTTGTAGTCGATGGAGAGAGGACTCACGTGATGGGTCGTGTCGCGCACGACCATGGACAATCCCTCGAGAGTCGCCACGTCGCACGGCCAGGAAATCCGCCCGGTCAGTTCTAGCAGCAGCGGTGTGGCGATCGCGGTGATCCAGTGCGCGTCCTTAAAGCCACCCGAGAGCTGGCGCACCGACAGGTTGAGATGGAAGCGGTCGTCCGCCAGCCCCCGGCTGACGTAGCCGGCTTCGAGCAGAGTCTGCAGCAGCCTGTACACCGTGGCGCGCGGAATTCCGCTGTCGCGTGCGAGCGTCAGCGCCGTGGCGCTGCCATGCCGGTTCAGCGCTTCGAGAAGCGCCAGGCCCCGGGCGAAGGAGCGGATGGGTTTGGGTTGCATGGCCGGTGACCATCAGAGGATTCGGCGACTGCCGCCGCCTGTCGCAGCATTCCATACGCCAGTCCGGTCGTCGCGTCCTTCGTATGAATGCGCATGACGACGTGCGACCTCCGGGCTGCAACCGGGAGGCGCTCCGCGCCGGCACGCGGCTCGAAGTCCGGTCGGGCACACCGGGCCACGCAGGGCGAAAATCTGTCCACTCAATGGACATGTCGGCTTTCCGTTTTGCATGGGGCGGCTGGAGGAGGCAGACTTCGAAACCTTCCCCTGCCACGGCGGCTGTCCGCATGCGCCGCGGCGCCCGAAGAGGATCGGATGGACGGTCGGAGACGATCGAGAGAGCCATGAGCATTCTGTCGCTGGGTTACGTCGGGGTGCGGTCCAGGCGGTTGCCGGACTGGGACGGTTTTGCCGGCCGGATGCTGGGTATGCAGCGTGTCGATGCGACGGCAGGCGTGCGGACCTACCGTATGGACGACCGGCGGCAGCGGCTAATCGTCAACGCCGCTGCCGATGACGGGCCGGGCTTCTACGGCTGGGAGGTTGCCGACGCCGCGGCGCTGGATGCGCTCGCGGCGCATCTGGAGCGCAATCGGATTGCGGTTGAGTGCGGCTCGCGTGCGCTGGCCGGAGAGCGTCGCGTCCGGGATCTGATCGTGTTTCACGACCCGGCCGGCAACCGGGTCGAAGTCTTCCACGGCGGCGAGGTCGCGGCGGACCCCTTCAAACCCGGCCGTTCGATCTCCGGCTTCCGCACCGGCCCGCTCGGCATGGGGCATGCCGTGCTGAGCGTCGAGCGCGTGGACGCGCTGCTGCCGTTCTACCGGGATATCCTCGGATTCAAGCTGTCGGACTACATCCTCAAGCCTTTCAAGGCGTACTTCTTCCACGTCAACCCGCGCCATCACAGCCTCGCCTTCGTCGAGACCGGGCAGAACGGCATCCATCACCTGATGGTCGAGACCTGCATGCTGGATGACGTGGGGCAGGCCTACGATCTCGTGCAGCGCACCCCCGAGATGATCGGGACCACGTTCGGCCGTCACGTCAACGACCATATGACATCATTCTACGCCCGCTCGCCGTCCGAATTCCTGTTCGAATACGGCTGGGGCGGGCGAAGCATCGATCCCGACACCTGGTCGCCGCACGAGCGCACCGAAGGTCCGAGCTTGTGGGGGCACGACCGCGCGTGGCTCGAGCCGGAGGCTCGCGAACTGGCGCGGAAAATGCGCATCGACAACGCCGCGAGCGGCCTGCGCGCTCCGGTCAACGTGATGGATGGCAATCACATGCGGGCGAGCGATGTCTGCCCGTGGTGGGGCGCGGCGCTCGCCCGGCGCGGCGCCGCCTGAGCGGTCCCCGATCCCAAAAGATACGTTCCAGAGGAGGAAAAGCATGACGTTTCGCGTGATCGCAAGCCTTGCCGTGCTGGGGATGCTGGGCGCAGGCGCTCCGGCTGTGGCCAGCGACTATCCCGCGCGGCCGATCACGCTGGTGGTGCCGAATGCGGCCGGTGGCGGCATGGACACCGTGGCGCGGATACTCGGACGCAGGCTCTCGACGGCGCTGGGCCAGTCGGTCGTCGTCGAGAACCGCACCGGCGGCTCCGAGAACATCGGCATCGGTTCGGTCGCAAAGGCAGCGCCGGATGGCTATACCCTGCTGCTGGCGAGCAACAGCATCACCATCAACTCGGCGCTATTCCGGTCGCTGCCTTACGACGTGAACAAGGACCTGCAGCCGATGGGCCGGGTGGCGTCGCTGCCGCTGCTGGTGGTGACGGGCGCGGCCGCGCCCTACAAATCGCTGGGAGAGATGATTGCCTACGCCAAGGCCAATCCCAACAAGCTCTCCTATGGCTCACCCGGACCCGGCACGCCGCATCACCTGGGCATGGAGTTGATCAAAAGCACCGCGCGCGTCGATCTCCAGCATATTCCCTACAAGGGCACGGCGCCCGGCATGACCGACCTGCTAGCCGGTAACATTCCCGTTCTGATGTCGACCATCGCGCCGGCGGAGCCGCACATGAAGTCCGGCAAGATCCGTGCGCTCGCGACGCTGGAGCCCTCCCGTATCGGACAGTTTCCCGATCTGCCCGCGGTGAGCGAGACGCTGCCGGGGTTCGGTCTTGGCATCTGGCACGGTCTGTTCGCTCCCGGGGGAACGCCGCAGGCGGTGAGCGCGAAGATCTCCGGTGCGCTCGAAACCGCCCTCAAGGATCCAGAACTGGTGGCGCAACTCGCCAAGGCAGGCGTGCTGGCCGCCTGGGCGCCGCCCGCCGCCGTGAGCGCCGCGATCAAGAGCGAGCAGGCGAGTTGGGCCACCGCGATCAAGAACGCCGGCATCGAGGTCCGCTAGGTTCCGAACGGTGACGCAACACGAAACCACGCCGATTCTGGTCGAGCACGACACTGTTCACGGCGTCCTGCTCGACGATCTGTCGCGCACGCTCGCGACGCGCGGCCACCGGGTCCTACGGGGTACGCCGGCCTCGAGCCCCGCAGACGTCGGCATTCTGGTGACGACGTCGCGCGGCCGGGTGGATGCGGCCACGATGACGGGGCTCCCCGGCCTGCACACCGTGGTGGTGCCCACCACGGGCATCGAGGCCATCGACCTCGATGCGGCGAGCCGGCTCGGTGTCGCCGTCGCCAACGGTGCGACGCCGCAGAACCTCGTCAGCATGGCGGAGGCGACCTTCCTGCTGATACTGGCGCTGCTTTATCGGCTGCCCTCGGTCGCCATCGGGTGGCAGGCGCAGGAGACGGCCTCTCCGGCGGCTATGCTGCGCGGCCGGACGGTCGGGCTCATCGGCTATGGCGGTGTGGCGCAGCGTCTCGTGCCGCGGCTTCGCGTTTTCGAGGCCGAGGTTCTGGTCCGCTCCTCCCGCGAGGGGTTGCAGGCGCCGGACGTCAGTTTCGTCTCCATGCCGGCGCTGCTCGAACGCTCGGACGTGGTCTGCGTTCTCGGCGCACTCAATCCCGACACGCGCCACCTTCTGTCCGGCGCGGAATTTGCCCATATGAAGCCCACGGCCTATCTGGTCAACACCGCCCGCGGCGGCATCGTCGACGAGGTGGCGCTGCATGATGCACTTGCGTCCGGTCGGCTCGCCGGCGCGGCGCTCGATACGTTCGAGCGCGAGCCCCTGCCGGCGGACAGCCCGCTGCGGGCGCTCCGCAACGTCATCCTGACACCGCACTGCATCGGCCACACCGGCGATCTGTCGGCTTCGATTTTCCCGGCGCTGCTCGAGAATATCGAGGCCGCGCTCCGGGGCGAAATTCCTCCCCTCTGCAAGAATCCGCAGGTGCGCGGCCACTGGCGCCGGCTGCGGGCTTCATCCTGATCCTCACGCGAGACCCTCATGCACGAAGAGAACCTGCTGCACCCGATCTCCACCACCGAGTTGGAGCGGCGCTGGAGGCTGGTCCGCGACGAGATGCGCGAGAGGAGGATCGACGTTCTGGTGATGCAGAACTCGACCGACCATATGGGTGGATACGTCAAATGGTTCACCGACCTGCCTGCGACCAACGGCTATCCCAAGACCGTTCTCTTCCCGCTCGACGACCAGATGACGCTGATCGAGCAGGGACCTTTCGGCGGAATGCAGATCATCCAGCCGGGCGACCACGCTTATCGCGGCGTCGCCAAGCGTCTGCTCAACCCGAGCTATTGCTCGGCGCATTACACGCGGCACTACAATAGCGAGCAGGCCATCGCGGAAATCGAGGCGAAGGGCTATCGCCGCGTCGGTCTCGTGGCCACCGCCGCGATGTACTACGACTTCTGCGAACACATCCGAAGGGCACTCGCTCCAGCGGTCGAGTTCGTCGACGCGACCGAGTTCGTCGACCGGCATAAGGTCGTCAAGAGCCCGGAGGAAAGGGATAGGATTCGTCGCACTGCCGCGATGCAGGATCAGGTCATGGCGCGAGTCCTCGAGGGCATCCGCCCCGGCATGCGCGATCTCGAGGTGACCGCGCTCGCGCAATACGTCGGCCACACGCTCGGCAGCGAGCAGGGAACCTTCAACGGCGCATCGGCGCCGCTCGGCCGGCCCTCGCATCTGCACCTGCACCGTCACGAGCAGGCGCGAGTGCTCAAGCCCGGCGACCATCTGTCGCTGCTCGTCGAGAACAACGGATTCGGTGGCTTCTACACGGAGATCGCCCGCACCTTCGTCCTCGGCAAGGCTTCAAACGAACTGATCGACGGCTACGAAACGGTCAAGGAGGCGCAACGGCATTCGCTGCAATACCTGCGGCCCGGCGTTCGCTGCGCCGACATGTTCGCGGAATACGAGGCGTTCATGCAGCGGCGAGGGCTGCCGGCGGAGAAGCGGCTCTACGCGCACGGGCAGGGCTATGACATGGTGGAGCGTCCCCTGATCCGCAACGACGAGACGATGACCATCGAGGAGGGGATGAACATCGTCGTCCATCCCGGCCTGTCTACCCCTTCTATGTTTGCGGTGGTTTGCGACAACTTTCTCGTGACCCAAGGGGAGCCGGAGCGTCTGCATATGACGGAGCAGAAGATTTTCGAGCTTTGATCCCCTGTCGCGCGTGCAGGGCATATGCCGTCTAACCCCTTGCCGCTGAAAGCCTTCGGCTTGTGTCGGCTATCGGGCCGTATCAGCGGGCGAGGCCTGCCAGCGCGTTGCCAAGCTCGTGGAGTTGAAACGGCTTGCGAAGGATCGGGAGGCCGAGCTGCGCCTTGTTGGCGGCCTCGCTATAGCCCGTGGTCAGCAGGATCGGCATCCGGGGACGCCGCACCATGATCGCCTGGGCCAGTCCCAGTCCGTCCATGTGCCCGGGCATGACGATGTCGCTGAACACCACGTCGATGCCCTCTCGCTCGATCTCGATCAGTGCGGCGTCGGCATTTCGCGCCCATCGTACCGTATAGCCCAGCTGCTCGAGCAGCGCGGTGCTGGCGCTCGCCACGTCGGGATTGTCTTCGACCAGCAGGATGGTGCGGCTTGCCGCTACGCCGCTTTCCGCAGGGTCCCGCGTCGTTGGTTCCGGCACCGTGTTCGCGAATCTCGGCAGGAACAACGTGATCGTCGTTCCGTGATTGATCTCGCTTTCGATCTTCACGGTGCCGCCTGCCTGGTGAACGAAGCCGTGGACCTGCGACAAGCCAAGCCCCGTTCCCTTGCCAACGGGCTTGGTGGTGAAGAACGGGTCGAACACCTTGCTCATGACATCGGGAGGGATCCCGATGCCGGTATCCGACACGGAGATCGCAACGTAGTCGCCGGCCGGAACATTCTCGTTGCCATCGAGCCGCGTGTTGGAAGCCGCGATGTTGATCCAGCCGCCATCGGGCATGGCATCCCGTGCATTCACCACCAGATTGACCATCGACAACTCGAATTCATTGATGTCGGCGCTGACGGGCCACAGGTCGGGCGCGGCGTTGAAATGCAGATCCACGCCGGAGCCGAGTCCTACGCTCAGCACCTCCCGAAGGGCATCGACCCGTTCGGATACGTTGATCGCCTCGGGGTTGACCTGCTGCCTCCGCGAGAACGTGAGCAGATGCCGCGTCAGCGTGGCGCCCTTCTGCGCGGCCATCTCGATGGCCCGTGCGGCGCGAAGGGCGCGGGCGTTTCCGGCCGCGGCCTCCTTCAAGGCCGGCGTGTGCCCGGCGATCACCATCAGGAGATTGTTGAAGTCGTGCGCCACGCCGCCGGTCAACTGACCCAGGGCATCGAGCTTCTGGGACTCCGCGAGCTGCCGTTGCATCCTGTCCATGGCAATCTGCGCTTCGCGCCGCTCCGTGATGTCGCGGGTGATCTTGGCGAAACCGATCAGGCGACCCTCGTCGTCGCGGATCGGGTCTATGACGACGCCGGCCCAGAAGTAAGACCCGTCCTTGCGGACCCGCCACCCGTCCTCCATGTAGCGGCCCTCGTTCTCCGCGATCGATAGGGCGCGCGCCGGTCGTCCGGCCGCACGGTCGGACTCGGTGTAAAAAAGCGAGAAATGCTGTCCGATGATCTCCTCGGGGGCGTATCCCTTGATGCGTTGACCGCCGGAGTTCCAGCTCGACACGTTTCCCTTCGGATCGAGCATGTAGATGGCGTAGTCGGTAACCGCGCTGACCAGGAGGCGAAACTGCCGTTCGCTCTGCTTCAACGCGCGTTGCGCCATTTCCCGCTCGGTGACGTCGCGGGTGATCTTGGCGAACCCGACGAGCGTTCCGTGCTCGTGGATCGGATCAATGACGACCGAGGCGAGAAAGCGGCTGCCGTCCTTGCGAACGCGCCAGCCCTCCGCTTCGTACTTTCCTTCATGCAGGGCGGTTTTGAGGGCCTGTTGCGGCAAGCCGCTGGCGCGGTCTTCCGGAGTATAGAAGATGCTGAAATGCCGGCCGATGATTTCGTCCGCATCGTAGCCTTTGATGCGCTTTGCGCCTGCGTTCCAGTTCGTGATGATTCCGGAGGGGGCGAGCATGTAGATGGCATAGTCGACGACCCCTTCCACGAGCAGCCGGAACCGGCGCTCGCTATCCATCAGTTTCCTGGTGTTGGAGGGAAGGTCGGAGATCATTGCGGCGCGCCTGCTCGGCCCCGCCGCGACAACTTCCGCTTCATGTGTTCGGTTCCAGGGAGCGTCATGGGAGCCGCCGCATCGCTATTGTTCGGGACATGAGTCGTGGACTGCATCTGCTGCCTCGCACGCGGAACCGCGTCGGGCCGTGAATGCTGCCACGATCCGCAATATGTCGGATAAATCGCTTTTGAGAAAGCCAGGCTGAACCATCAGCGGGATGATTATGAAATATTCGGGCGTTCCGGCGGCGAGTCCGGTTCCCGTTTGACAATCGGCTTGTCCGAATCGTCGAAGAGAATGCGTTCGGCTGCGCCGTCGAGATCGTCATACTGTCCGCTTCTCAGCGACCACATGAAAGCCGCGAGGCCCGCGAGGCCCAATCCCAGCGCGAGGGGTACGAGATAGAGGAAATCCGTCATCGGGCCGTGCCGCGCATGGCCGGCGTCGCGGCGGGGTCGCCTCCCGCGCGGAACTCTCCTCGGTGGCGGCGCGGGCGTGCGCCAAGCCGCAAGGAGTTGGCGACGACGATCAGCGACGAGACGGACATGGCGATTGCGGCGACCAGCGGCGTTACATGGCCCAGCACGGCGATCGGGACGGCAATGAAATTGTAGCCGACCGCCAGTGCCATATTCTGGCGCACCAGCCGGGCCGCGTTGCGTGCAACGGAGATCGCCTGCGGAACCGCCATCAGGCTTTCGCGGAGAAACACCAGGTCGGCGGCGGTGCGCCCGATGTCGGCGGCGGAGGCCGGCGCCATCGAGGCATGCGCCGCCGCCAGCGCCGGAGCGTCGTTAAGCCCGTCGCCGACCATGAGAGGCTTTTGGCCGGAGCCGGCCAGGGCCGCGATCTGCGCGGTTTTTCCGCCCGGCGACACGCGGGCAACGTGTGGGATGCGGAGGATGGCCGCGAGCGCCTGCACCGGCTCCTCCCGATCCCCGGACAGGATCTGGACCGGAAGGCCCGCGCCCGCGAGAGCTTCGATCGCTTCGCGGGAATCCGGACGGAGACGGTCCTCAAAGCTGAACGAAGCAAGGTGCTTTCCATTTTCGGACAGGACAACGCTTGCGGTCGCCGCCGGCCCGGGCAAGGTTGCCTGTTCCAGCGCCCAGTCGGCACGGCCCAGCCGATAGGTGGTGCCGCCTGCCGTGGCCTCGATTCCCGATCCTGGCTGCTCGGATACGCGATCCAGGACGAACGGACCTCGTCGTCCTCCGTCGCAGGCTTTGGTCAACGCGCGGGAATAGGGATGGCGCGAATGCGCGGCGATCGCCGCGGCGACAGCGATGGCGTCGCCGCGGGCGGCATCGCTGCCCACGAGCCGCGGCTCGTCCAGCGTGAGCGTGCCCGTCTTGTCGAAAACGACGGTGTCGATCTCAGCAAGGCGCTCCAGCGCGCCGCCGTCCTTGATCATGATGCCCTGCTCGAACAGGCGCCGCGCCGCCACGACCTGCACCATCGGCACGGCAAGTCCCAGCGCACACGGGCAGGTGATGATCAGGACGGCGATGGCGATCGTGATCGCTCGGTGGAGGTCGCCGGTTGCGGCGATCCAGCCGATGAATGTGAGGCCTGCGGCCAGATGAACGACCGGGGCATAGAGCCGGGCGGCCCGGTCGGCCATGCGCCGATAGCCGGCCCGGCCGGATTCGGCCGCTTCCATCATCCTGATCATTTCCGCGAGGAACGAATCCGTCGCCGCGGCCGTGGCGACGATGGTGAGGGGCGCGGTCAGGTTGAGCGTTCCCGCCTGCAGCACGGAGCCCTCGCACGCCGGCTGCGGCATGCTTTCTCCGGAAACCAGGGAGCCGTCGATGTCCGACTGCCCTTTCACCACACGCGCATCGACGGGGACGCGCTCGCCGGCCGCCAGCACGATGGTCATGCCCGGGGCGATGCCCTGGATTGGCCGATAGGCGTGGCTGCCGTCGCCTTGTTTCACCAGCGCGCCGCGCGGGGAGAGGTTTGCCAGACCCTGGACCGCGGTCCGGGCGCGCTCCCGCATCATGTGATCGAGCGTGCGGCCGATCAGGAGAAAGAACAGGAGGGAGATCGCGGCGTCGAAATAGGCATGCGGCCCATGATGGACGGTTTCGTAGAGACTCAAGCCGAAAGCCAGCAGAACGCCGATCGAGATCGGCACGTCCATGTTGGTGCGGCCGTGCCGGAGGCTCTGCCAGGCGGAATGAAAGAAGATGCGTCCGGAGTAGGCGAGGGCGGGGAGCGCGATTGCCGCGGATATCCAATGGAACAGATCGCGCGTCGCCGGATCCGCGCCGGACCACACCGAAACCGACAGCAGCATGATGTTGCTCGCGGCGAAGCCGGCGACCGCGAGCGCGCGGATCAGGCCCGTTAGCGTCTCGTCCCTGGCTTCGGACGCTCCGTCGTAAAGATGCGCCTCGTAGCCAATGGCGTTCAGTCTTTCGATGAGCCGGGGCGGGGTGTCGCCGCGCCAGCGGATCGTGACGCGCCGGGTCGAAAGGTTGACGCGAGCCTGCGTGACTCCCGCCATGGCGCCGATCGTTCGTTCGATGGCCTGCATGCACGCGCCGCAATGGGCGCCAGGAACCGAAATGTCGGTCTGGCGCACTCCACCCCCGATCTCGCGGCTTGCGAGGAGCAACTCCTGCTGCGTGCGGCGGCACTGATCAGCCTCGGCCGCCGAGATGGATTCGCTGCTCGGTGCGCAGCAACTCATCGGAAGCTCCCGCCGTTGAACGTCAGGCGTCCGGCGTATTCCCGGTCTCTTCGGCGATGGCGCCATAGGCATGCCAGGTGCCGTGACCCAGCAGGGGAAACACCACGATCAATCCGAGAAGACCCGTCGCGAGGCTGACGAGAAACAGCCCGAGCACGATCGCGCCCCAGGTCAGCATCACCGGCAGATTGTGCCAGACGAGTGCGGTGCTCGTGCCCATCGCGGTGAGCGCATCGACGCGCCGGTCGAGCAGCATCGGGATCGAGAAGGCGCTGATGGCGAACGAAAAGGCTGCGAACAGGCCGCCGACCGAGCCGCCGACCAGCAGCATTGCCCAGCCGATGGGGGTCGTGAACAGCATGGGCACAATATGGTCCAGCCCTGGAAACGGCCGGAGTCCGAAGAACAGGGCGTAGATGATGGCTGCGGCGCGCATCCAGAGCAGCATCAGCAGACACAGCAGGACGCCCGTAAAAAGGAGCTGGCCGCCGGACTTCGGCTTCACGAAGATCGTCCGCGCGAGTGTGACGGGCTCCCCCGCGGCGAGCCGGCGGCTCTTTTCATAAAGCCCGATGGCGAGCAGCGGGCCGACGACCATGAAGCCGGCGAGGGCAGGAAAAAGGATGTAATCCCAGCCGAATGCGAAAAGGCCGACGACGATGGCAAGCGAGACGAGGAACACCAGCACGCCGTAGCTGAGGCTGCACAGCGGCCGGTTGGTCAGGTCGCGCCATCCGGCCGCCAGCCATGTGAAGGCTTCGGACGGAGCCAGCTGGCGGCTCCACGTCTTCTCTCGCGGGGCGGGGGGAAGAACGGCCGGGATCGTCGTCATGATCGGTCTCGCTTCGCTGCTGCGGCGCCAGTCATCGTGGAGAGCAGGACGATCTTGCGGCGCTGAACTGGTTCTGAGCCCCGGCCCGTTCGCCCTGTCGGACGTGATCGACGCAATCGGGCTGCGACGTCATCGCGACGTAGACGAGGTGTCCGTTGGCCGCGAACAGCAACGCCAGTCCGAGTCCGACCCCGAGCCAGACCGCCGCCTTGCCTTTCGACAATCCCTGGCTCGGTGCGTTGCTCACGGCTTGCGCGACCTGAGATCGACGAGATACAGGGCGAGGATCTTTCGCTCGACGGGACCGAGGCGGTTCTCCCAAGCCGGCATGTGACCCTGCCGGCCGTGCCATATGGTCGTGAAGACCGACTGCGCATCCCCGCCGTAGATCCAGTGCTGGTCGGTCAGATCCGGTGCGCCCAGGTCGGTCTTTCCCTTGCCGTCGTCGCCGTGACAGGAGGCGCAATTGGCGGCGAAGGCCTTCTTGCCGGCCTCGAGCGTTTCCGGAGCGATCTTTTTTGCGGCCGTCGGATCCGAGAGCGACAGCACATAGCTCACGACGTTTTCCACCTCGGCGCGCGATAGAACCTGATCGCGCCCGAAGGCCAGCATCTGCCCGACGCGGGTGTCCGCATGGGTCGAGTTGATGCCGATGCGGATCGTCTCGGCGATGGTCTCCGCGTCGCCGCCCCACAGCCAGGCGTTGGTGGTCAGGTCCGGAAATCCCTTGCTGCCCTTGGCATTGAAGCCGTGACAGGCCGCGCAATTGTCGCCGAACAGCGTCCGGCCGGTCTGGCGGACGGTCGTCATCAGCGCCGGATCGGCCTGGATCGCCTGATAGGTCTCCGCTTCGATCCGCTTCGTCCAGCCCTGCCGCCCCGCCTCTGCCCGCTGCAAGGCCTCGGCCACGGTGGCGCGCTGATCGATCCCCAGCAACCCCTTGGTGTAGGTCCAGCCCAGCGGAAACGCGGGAAACAGGATCCAGTAGGCGAGGGAGAACAGGGCCGTCGTGATGAGAAAGAAATAGACCGCGCGCGGGACCGGCGTATTGAGTTCCTTGATCCCGTTCCACTCGTGCCCGGTGGTCAGATAGCCCGTGTGCGGGTCGCGCTCCGTCACCGCCATGGCTTGTCCTCGTCCTGAAATGGCTTGTCCTCGTCCTGAAGGATCGACTTGGCGGCCCGATCGAACGGCTTCTTGTTCGACGGCCAGAATACATACGCCAGGACGGCAACGGACAGACCGATGAGGTAGAACAGGCCAAACGACTTCGAGAACCAGACGAGCGTGCCGTGATCGAAGGGCATGGTCATCTCCCCAATGCCGCAACCGGCTTGTGCGCCGCGTCGGTCAGGCGTCCGAGGATCTGCAGATAGGCGACGAGCGCATCCATTTCGGTCAGTGCGCCGGGCACCCCGTCGAAGGCCCGGACGTTGGTCGCGGCTCCATAGCGCTTGGTCACACCCTCCGCCTGCGGAGAGTCGGGGACGGCCTGGCCGAAGGCGTCTGCGGATGCGTTGGCGACCATCTCGTCCGTATAGGGCACGCCGAGCGTCTGCATAGCCTTCAGGTGCCTGCCGAGATCGTCGGTCCGCAGGGTCGTGCGCGACAGCCACGCATAGGCGGGCATGATCGATTCCCGCATCACGGCCCGCGGGTTGTTCAGGTGCGCGACGTGCCACTCGTCGGAGTATTTGCCGCCCACCCGTGCGAGGTCCGGACCCGTGCGTTTCGAGCCCCACATCATCGGATGGTCGTATTTGGACTCGACGGCGAGCGAGTAGGGGCCGTATCGCTCCACCTCGTCGCGCAGGGTCCGGATCATCTGCGAGTGGCAGGCGTAGCAGCCTTCGCGGATGTAAATGTTGCGACCGGCCAGCTCGAGCGGCGTATAGACGCGCATGTCGGGCGCATCCTCCACCGTCTGATGGATCGTGAACAGCGGCGCGATTTCGACGATCCCGCCGATGCTGGAAACGCCGATGATGGCCAGCACGAGGCCTATCGCCTTGCGTTCTAGCCGATAGTGAAAACCGAACACGGCGTCACTCTCCGGGCTGGAGTGCGGGCGCGCCCACCGGCGCGGAGGCGGGCCTGTCGGAGACGGTGTCGCCGGCCGTCTCCGACGCGGTGCGGATCGTCATCCAGATGTTGTAGCAGCCGACCACGGCGCCGATCAGGAAGAGGAGGCCTCCGATCGCGCGCGCGATGTAGTAGGGGCGCATCGCCACCAGCGAGTCGACGAAGGAATAGGCGAGCGTGCCGCTTTCGTTGTAGGTCCGCCACATCAGCCCCTGGATAATGCCCGAATTCCACATCGCGAAGACGTATATGATGGTGCCGGCCACGGCGAGCCAGAAGTGAACCTCGACCAGCCGCGCCGAATACATGCTTTCGCGCTTCCAGAGCCAGGGCACCGAGGCGTAGATGGCGCCGAAGGTGATCATCGCCACCCAGCCGAGGGCGCCGGCGTGGACGTGGCCCACGGTCCAGTCCGTGTAGTGCGACAGCGAATTGACCGAGCGGATCGCCATGAACGATCCCTCGAAGGTGGACAGTCCGTAGAACACGGCGGCCACCATCATGAAGCGCAGCGTCGCGTCGTCGCGGACCTTGTGCCATGCGCCGTTGAGCGTGAGCAGCGCGTTGGCGGCCGACGCCCAGGACGGCACCAGCAGCATCACGGAGAAGGTCATGCCGAGCGTCTGCACCCAGTGCGGCAGGGCGGTGTAGTGCAGGTGGTGCGAGCCCGCCCACATGTAGAAGAAGGTGATGCCCCAGAAGCTGATGATCGACAGCCGATAGGAGAAGATCGGCCGGTTCGCGCGCTTGGGCAGATAGTAATACATCATGCCGAGGAATCCGGCGGTGAGGAAGAACGCCACCGCGTTGTGGCCGTACCACCATTGCGTCATCGCGTCCTGGACGCCGGAAAAGGCGGTGTAGCTCTTGGCGTGGCCGAACGAGATCGGAATGGCGAGGTTGTTGACGATGTGGAGGACCGCGACGACCAGGATGAAGGCCATGTAGTACCAGTTGGCCACGTAGATGTGCGGTTCCTTGCGCCGCGCGAGCGTGCGCATGTAGATCAGGAAATACACGACCCACACGATCACCAGCCAGATGTCCGCGTACCACTCCGGCTCGGCGTATTCCTTCGACTGGGTGATGCCCATCATGTAGCCGGTGACGGCGACCACGCAGAACAGGTTGTAGCCGAGCAGCACGAACCAGGGGCTGAGCTGATCCGGAAGGCGCGCCCGCGAGGTGCGCTGCAGCACATAGAGCGAGGTGGCGATCAGCGCGTTGCCGCCGAAGCCGAAGATGACGGCCGTGGTGTGAACCGGCCGGATGCGTCCGAAGCTCGACCAGCCGGCATCGAACGTCAGATCGGGATAGACGAGTTGCCAGGCGACCCAGTCGCCGACGAACAGGCCGAACACCGCCCAGCCCATCGCCACGATGATGCCGACCTTGGTCGGGTCGTCGTAATAATGTTCGAGCCGCTCTTCGGACGGTTCGGGCAGATAATATCCCGAGATCACGGCGAAGATGCCCGCCAGCGCTGCGGCGAGCACCAGGGCTCCGTGGCCGCCGAGCAGGTCGTTGCGTCCCGCAACGGTCATGGCGAGCCCTGCGAAGGCGAGCGCCATCAGCAGGACCAGCGCGAACTGACGTTCGCCCGTCGTGAGTTGTCCGATCATGGCCGCTGCCTCTGTCCGCTCGACGCCTGTCGAGAGCATTTCGAATCCGCACTTGCTGTCAAGAGCGACCGCCGCTGGCCCTGCTCGGGACGGGTCCTGAGGGTGAACCGAATCCCATCGGTTCGTCGCGGCGTTTGCATGGCTGATTCGAGTATCATTTCTGCGATGTTGACGCGAGGTGCCATAAAGAAGTATATAGAATGTATCTTAAGGTCGCGCGACGGGGAATGCAATGGCGCCGGATGGTGCGAAACCCGGGTGGTCGACGGCGGTCCTGACCATCGCCGCGATATGGCTCGGGGTGCTGATCGGCGTGTCGTTTCTGGCGACGCCGGTGAAGTTCATGGCGCCGAGCCTGTCGCTGCCGGTGGCCCTCGACGTCGGTCGTCACACCTTCGCGGTTTTCAACAAGGCGGAATGGTTTCTGTCGGCCGTGTTCGTGGTCGCCGTGTGGGCGGGAGACCGGACGCGGCTGGAGATGAGCGCTGCGGCGCTCATGGCGGTTCTTGTCTTCGTGGAAACGGTCTGGCTGCTGCCGGTGCTCGATCAGCGGGTCGGCGTCATCATTGCCGGCGGGCAGCCGGAGCCGTCCAGCCTGCACAACCTTTATATCGCGTTCGAGGCGGCGAAGCTGCTTGTCCTGATCTTCGTCGTCGTCAGGGTCGGCCGATGGCAGGGCGTCCCGGTCTGCGACCGCGAAAGGGCAGTGTAGAGCGTATCCTGTCCACTGCAGCCTCCCTTGTCGGGTCTGCGATTGCCGGAGCCCGCGATGCGATTGACGAATTTCTCCGACTACGCGCTGCGCGTCCTGATGTATGCGGCGGCGCGCAACGACCGCCTCATCACGATCGACGAGACCGCCGGGGTCTATGGAATTTCCCGCGCGCATCTGATGAAGGTCGCCAATCAGCTGACGCGCGCCGGCTACCTCAAGGCGGTGAGGGGCCGTGCGGGAGGGCTCGCGCTTGCCAAGCGCCCCGAGAAAATCAGGCTCGGCGACGTGATCCGCGCGACCGAGCCCGGCTTCGACCTTGTGGAGTGCTTTGCATCCGGCAATCAATGCCTGATCACGCCGCGCTGCCGGCTGCGGGGTGCGCTCAAGGAGGCGCTCGGGGCGTTCATCGAAACGCTCGACCGCTATACGCTGGCCGATCTGATCCTGAGCCCTCGGGATTTCGGGCTCAAGCCGGCGGCGTAATCGCGGACCCCTCTTTTGGGAGTACAGGATGTCTCAGGACCATGCCGCCGGCGCTCCGACCGGCAATCCTCCGTCCGGGCCCGACGAGGGACAGGAGCGGCGCGCCCAGATTACGGCCGACCTGATGGCGCGCACCGGCATCGACGAAGCCATGATCGAGAATCTGGTCCGCGTGTTCTACGGGCGGGTGCAGCGAGATGCCCTGCTCGGACCGATCTTTGCCGCGCGGATCGTGGACTGGGAGGAGCACATCGCCAAGCTCTGCGCGTTCTGGTCGTCGGTCGCGTTGATGTCCGGCCGCTATCACGGCCAGCCGATGCAGAAGCATGTGAGGCTTCCGGTGGATGCTTCGCACTTCGACCGCTGGCTGGCGCTGTTTGAAGCGACCGCGACGGAGCTTTGTTCGCCTGTGGCGGCTGCGCATTTCATCGAACGCGCGCGCCGCATCGCCGACAGTCTCGAGATGGGGATTGCGATCCAGCACGGGGTCATTCACCATCCGCGCCATTCGATCGACGCGAGCGGTCGCAAGCGGCCTCTGTAAAAGCCCGATGCCGGAATGGCCGCAGAGCCAAAGTTCTCCTGGCCGGGATCAGCGTTCGGGGCGCGACCCGTGCCCGAGAAGATACTCCCGGAGCGCCTCGGCGTTGTTTCGCTCGGCGTCCTTTGCTGCGAAAACCAGCGTGACGTCGCCGTTCCGCAAAAGAGCCCTGATCTCGTCCACGGCTTTTGAATTGTGGTCGAGTTCGCGCGCATAACGCTTCTTGAATTCGCTCCACCGCTCCGGCTTGTGGCCGAACCATTTCCGCAGCTCGGTGCTCGGGGCCACGTCCTTCATCCAGTGATCGAAGGCGTGCTCCGTCTTGCTGATGCCGCGCGGCCATATCCGGTCCACGAGAATCCGGATGCCGTCGTCCGCGGACGGTTCCTCATAGACGCGCTTCGTCCGAATTCTCGATTTCATGGATCGTCCTCCGCCTTGCTCGCCGCGGCGATGGTGCGCAGGCCTTGGAGAGCGAGAGCGACCAGATCGTCGTCGGCCTGCGCCGAACACACCGCGTAGATCGGGTAGAAGAAGCTCGGCGCGCCGGCGACGAGGTGCAGATTGCCCGCTGCGATGTGCGGCGCCACGACGCGCTGGCGGAAGTATCCGGAGCCGCCGGCCTCGAGGATGTAGGTCAGAGCCAAGGGCCCGAGGCCGACGAACAGGCCGGGGTTGTTGTCGTCGGGAAAGCTTAGCTCGTGATGATGGGCGAAGTCGGGACCCCAGTCGACATAGACGTAGCTCTCGGGTTCGATCCGGTCGGCGTTCGGATCGGTCGTGACGAGCACCAGCTTTTCTTCCAGAAGAAGCTCGACGCGCGAGCCGGGCCGGTATTGCGGCGCGTACATCACGGCGATGTCGAGTGCGCCTGTTGCGACTTGATTCGACAGACTCTCGGGCAGGCCGACCTGGACGCGGAGCGCCACGTCGGGGGCCGAGCGCCGCATCCAGTGCAGCCATTCGGTCGTCCAAGGATGCCACAGGCTCAGCTCGCCGCCGATGGTGAGGACGGCGCGCCGTCCCGGCGGGACGGCGACCTGATGGCGGGCCCGTTGCCACAACTGCACGAACATGGGCGCATAGCGCAGGAACTGCTCGCCGGCCGGTGTGAGCGCGGCGCCGCTCTTGTTCCGGATGAACAGGGGCCGGCCGAGGCGATCCTCCAGGCCCCGAATCCGGGCGCTTACCGTGGTCTGGCTCACATTGAGCTGCTCGGCGGCGCGCACGAAGCTGCGGGTTCGGACGATCTCCAGAAAGGTCCGGGCAAGCTCGATGTCCACGGCGCGGCTCCTCCTCTCTGTCTATAAGTAGCATTTTTTATGCATTAATCCATACATGAAATTCGTTTGATTGCTTTGATCGCCGGGGCCATATCGGACGCGAGATCGTCCCGGCGTCCGTCGCAGAGCCACGGCTCTCCTCGTGTCCGACGTCGGCAGTGCCCGATCTCCCGGTGGTGGCGATGAGCAACCTCGATGTTTCGGGAAGCGGTGTTCTGGAGTTTGCAGGCGGTCTGAAGGCCGCCAGGCGTCCGTTCGCGCTGGCCATCGTCATCGAAGCGCAAGGCTCCACGTCCGCGCGGGCGGGCGACAAGGCGGTCTTCGATGCCGAGGGATCGGTGCTGGTCGGATGGGTGGGGGGCGGCTGCGCCGAATCCTCGATCGCGCATGCCGCGGTCGAATGCCTCGAAGCCGGAACGCCGCAGATCGTCGACGTCGATCTTGATGACGAGGTGCTGGGGGCGGGCATGCCCTGCGGCGGCCGGATGCGGGTCTACGTCGAGCCCGAGATCCCCGAGCCGACGCTCTGGATCCTCGGTCATGGCCGGGTGGCGGAATGCCTGTGCCGCCTTGGCGCGATGATGTCCTTTCATGTGGTCGTCGATGACGTGATGGCGTCTCCCGACCGCTATCCCGACGCTGCACGGGTGATCGTGGACGATGCGGACTACAGCGTGCTCGAGCCCGCGCCATCCGACGTCGTGGTGGTTGCGACCCAGCATCGCGGCGACCATGAATCCCTTTGCCGGCTGCTGGCTGGCGGCGTCGGCACCATCGCGCTGATCGCGAGTCGCAAACGGGCCGGCCTGGTCATCGAGCACCTGCGCAAATCCGGATTCGGACAGGACGACATCGACCGCGTTCGCGCGCCGGCCGGCATCGACATTCGCGCTCGCGCCGCGGAGGAGATCGCGCTGTCGGTGATCAGCGAGATGGTTCTGGTCCGCCGCAGCCGCGACGGCAAAACCGCGGCGGCGGGCGATCGTGCGGATGGGCCCGCAAACTCGAATACCCCTGCGCGCTTTATGGCCGGGCGGCCGGCGCTGCGGGCTGCCGGAGAGTGACATGACCGTGGCGCACACTCATGCGAGCGATCAGCCGGGTTTCTGGGTTCGCTGGTTCTATTCGACCAATCACAAGGACATCGGCACGCTCTATCTGATCTTTTCTACCCTCGCCGGTACCGTCGGAACGGCGCTGTCCGTCGTCATCCGCATGGAGTTGCAGGAGCCCGGCCTCCAGTTCTTCGTTGATCCCACCTATTTCAACGTCGTCGTCAGCGCGCACGGTCTCGTGATGATCTTCTTCGTGATCATGCCGGCGCTCATCGGCGGCTTCGGAAACTGGCTGGTGCCGCTGATGATCGGCGCGCCGGACATGGCGTTTCCGCGCATGAACAACATCTCGTTCTGGCTCTTGGTCGCTTCGTTCTGCCTTTTCACGCTTTCTCTTTTCGTCGAGGGCGCGCCCGGCGTCCCGGGGCATGGCGGTGGCTGGACGCTTTACCCGCCGCTGGCTACGGCCGGCCAGCCAGGCCCAGCCGTGGATTTCGTGATCCTTGCGGTCCACCTGTCAGGCGCGTCGTCGATCCTCGGCGCGATCAACTTCATCACCACGATCTTCAACATGCGCGCGCCCGGCATGACGCTGCACAAAATGCCGCTGTTCGCCTGGAGCATGCTGGTGACGGCCTTCATGCTGCTGATGGCGCTTCCGGTCCTGGCCGGCGCGATCACGATGCTGCTGACCGACCGCAACTTCGGCACCGCCTTCTTCCATCCGGCGGGTGGCGGCGATCCGCTGCTGTACCAGCACCTGTTCTGGTTCTTCGGCCACCCGGAGGTCTACATCATGATCCTGCCGGCCTTCGGGATCATCAGCCATGTGGTGGCGACGTTCTCACGCAAGGCGGTATTCGGCTATCTCGGGATGGCCTATGCGATGGTGGCGATCGGGCTGATCGGCTTCGTGGTCTGGGCCCATCATATGTACACGGTTGGAATGTCGCTCAGCGCGCAGGCCTATTTCGCGCTCGCGTCGATGGTCATCGCGGTTCCCACCGGCGTCAAGATATTCTCCTGGATCGCCACCATGTGGGGCGGGTCGCTGCGCTTCAGCATTCCCATGCTGTGGGCGCTCGGATTCATCATCCTGTTCACCGTCGGCGGCGTGACCGGCGTCGTGCTCGCCAACGTCAGCATCGACCGGACCCTGCATGATACCTATTACGTCATCGCGCACTTCCACTACGTCCTGTCGCTCGGCGCGGTGTTCGGCATTTTCGCCGGGTTCTACTACTGGTTCCCGAAGATGTCGGGATACCTGTACCGGGAATCGCTCGCCGGCATTCACTTCGCGCTGATGTTCGTCGGCGTGAACATGGTGTTCTTTCCCCATCATTTTCTCGGGCTCGCGGGCATGCCGCGCCGGGTGGCCGATTATCCCGACGCTTATGCCGGATGGAATTTCGTGTCGTCGATCGGTGCCTACGTTTCGGCGCTGGGCTTTCTGGTCTTCTTCGTCGTGGTGGCCGAAGCCCTGTGGCGGAAGCGGGCCGCGGGCGACAACCCGTGGGGAGCCGGCGCCACGACGCTGGAATGGACGCTGTCCTCGCCGCCGCCGAAGCATCCCTTCGAGGTGCTGCCGAGGATCAACTAGACGCTCTCCGGGATGGGAGTCGCAGCGGACGACAGGGTGTGGTGATGTCTCAGGATGTGGATGGTTCGGGTCTGCTCTCGCTGATGTGGGCCGCATGGGTGTACTGGTGCGTTTACAAATGGTTGGATTACAGCGCCTCGTCGCCGAACGGGCTTGAACGGCAGGAGCTGTCGGGCGGTTCGGATTCGATCGCGCCGCCCAACGGCGGAGCAGGAGTCCTGAGGCTCGAAGCGGTGGTTTCGGAGATTCTGCGGCACGACGGTGCCGTCACGCTCGAGGCCTTCCTGGCGGATGCGCTGGCGGCCTACGAGATGGTCGTCGCGGCCTTCGATGCCGGGGACCTGCGAACCCTTGGCGCCCTGGTATCGGCCGAGGTGTACGAAGCGTTTTCCGGTGCCATTGCGACGCGACAGGAAGGGGTGGAGACTCCGAAGACCGTGTTCCTGAGGATCGATCCGCCCCGGATCGTCGACGCCATGATCGATGGAGCGCACATGGAGATCACCGTCCGGTTCGACGGCGAAACCTTCGGCCGGTCGCGCGACGCGGGGGGCGAGGTCGCCGAATGCGGGGAGGGCAGGAGCCGGAGCGTCGACGTGTGGACCTTCCGCCGGCCGCGGTTTCCGTGCCATGCCACGTGGCAGGTGGTGGCGACGCAGGGCTAGAGTCCGTCACCATTGCCATGGAACGGTGAGGGACTCTCGATCCTCTGTTTGTCGCGTTTTCTTCACGCGACCGGTTCCCGCTGTTTCGCTCGAAAATGCTCCAGGCTGGAAGCGGCTTGCCGGCCTGGACCCTACTGTGGCTCCTGTGTCCGCTGCGCCTCCGCGAGCTGCTGCTTCAGTCGGCGGGTCTCCTGGAACCGCGCGGTCACGTCGCGCAGGATCGAGGCCATGCCGACGATCCGGCCATCGGCGTCGCGAAGCAGGACGATCGTGAATTCGACCGATATAGGATGCCCGTCCCTGGTGATAGCGGGAACGGCGAGCAGATCGCCGCTGCCGTATCGGCTCTCGCCGGTTTCCATGACGCGCCGGTAGCCATCCCAATGCCGCTGCCGCAGGCGTTCCGGAATGATCAGGTCGAGCGACGCGCCGATGGCCTCCTCCTCGGTGAAACCGAAGATGCGGGCGGCGCCCGGATTCCAGAAGCGGATGAGACCCTCGCGGTCGGTTGCAAGAATGGCGTCGGCCGGTGCAGCAAGGATCGCGTCGCCGAGCGATGCCCTGACCTGCTCAAACTCGCTCTCCATATCAAAAACCTTCACCCTCGAGACGCCCGGAGCGCATGCCCCAATTGCGGCCGTCAGCTCATCCCGGTCTGCACCAGCGGAATGATCTCGCGGGTGCCGCGCTGGATCATATCGGTGGCGACGTAGAGGATCATCGCCAGCCCGAGATAGGCGATCCAGCGGTGCCTGTTCAGCAACTGCGCGATGAACGATGCGGCGATTCCCATCAGGGCAATCGAGATCAGAAGGCCGAAGGCCAGGATCACCGGATGTTCGCGCGCCGCGCCGGCCACCGCAAGGACATTGTCGAGCGACATCGAAACGTCCGCAATGACGATCTGGCTGATGGACTGGCCGAGCGTCTTCGCCGGTGCATGAGCGGCCACCGCTCCATCGGCGTTCAGGTCCATGCCGGCAAGCGCTTCGGTCGCGTCGTGCTCCGCCTCGTGCGGCGTGCGCAACTCCCGCCACATCTTCCAGCAGACCCACAACAGGAGCAGGCCGCCCGCAAGCGTAAGACCCACCATCTGCAGAAGATGCGTGGTCGCGACCGCGAACAGGACGCGCAGCACGGTGGCTGCGGCAATGCCGAACAGCACCGCGCGGGCCCGCTGTTCCGCCGGCAGGCCGGCCGCCGCAAGCCCGATCACGACGGCGTTGTCGCCTGCAAGAACCAGGTCGATCATGATCACCTGGAAGAGTGCGGCATAGGCGTCTGCGGATAGAAGCATTGTCGCAACCTGCCTGCGGCCCGGAGAAAGCCGCTCGTCCCCGTGCTTGCTGTTCGGCCGGCGGTAAATTTCGGGCGCACGGTCGCATCCAGCGGTGGGAGCGCTACAAAAGGAGCCGCTGGCCACCGATGAAGTTAGGGAGCGATCATGAAGCAGACAAAGGAAATTAGTTGGCAGATAGATGCAAAATTACTGTTACGTCACGTCTACCTGCGGATGTCCCGCCTATCGACTGTTCGGTGGAGACGGCGCGGCGGCGAGCGCCCGCTCCAGATCCGCGATCAGATCCGCCTCCGCCTCGAGGCCGACGGAGAGCCGGAGCAACTGATCGCTGATGCCGGCCGCGCGGCGCGCTTCCGCTCCCATCCCGGCATGGGTCATCGTCGCAGGATGGGCGACGAGGCTTTCGACGCCGCCGAGCGATTCCGCGAGCGTGAAAATCCTGACGGTCTCGGAGAAGCGGCGGACCGCCTCCAGGCCACCTTCGAGTTCGAAACTCAGCATGGCGCCGAAGCCGTCCTGCTGGGTTTTGGCGAGAGCATGTCCCGGATGGGATTCGAGCCCGGGATAATGGACGGCCGCGACCTGCGCCTGCTGCGCCAGAAACCGGGCCACTGCCACGGCGTTGGCCTGCTGCCGCTCGATGCGCGGAAACAGCGTGCGAAGGCCGCGCAGCGTCAGATGCGCGTCGAAGGGCGAACCCGTCGTGCCTGCGGTGTTGGCCCAGGCGGACAGGGTTTCCGTGTCGGCTGGGGTGGCCGTGATCACGGCTCCTCCGACCACGTCGGAATGCCCATTGAGGTATTTGGTCGTCGAATGAATGACGAAATCCGCGCCCAGCGCGATCGGCCGCTGCAGGGCGGGCGACAGGAATGTGTTGTCCACGGCGACCTGCGCACCGGCCGTCCTGGCGCGTTTGGCGATCCGGCGGATGTCGACGACGCGCATCAGCGGATTGCTGGGCGTCTCTACCAGCACAAGCCGGGGATTGCGCGCCAGACCGGCGTCGAGCGCGGCCGTGTCGCCCTGGTCGACGAAGGCGACGTCGAACTGGCCCCGCTCCTTGCGGGCACAGAGCAACCGATAGGTTCCGCCGTAGCAATCGTGCGGCGCGAGCACGAGCTCGTCCGGTCGAAGCAGCGACAGGACCAGATCGACCGCGGCCATCCCCGACGACGTGACCACCGCGCCCGCGCCCCCCTCCAGGCGTGCAAGCGTGTCGGCCAGGAGGCTGCGGGTCGGATTGGAGGTTCGCGAATAATCGTGGCCGCGGCTTCGGTCGAAGCCTTCGAATGCGAAGGTGCTGGTGAGATAAAGCGGCGGCGTCACGGCTCCGAAGGCGGTGTCCGTCGCGACGCCGTTCGCTGCCGCCACGGTGCGCGGGTCTTTTGCCTTATGCACTTGGTGACGCCCTCCTGCGTAATATCGGCTGCCTCGCGCCGTGGGCGACGCTCGGTAAAGCGATCTTTCGGGCGGGCGCGGATCATCTTTGGTGCTCTTTCATAGCACCAACAAATGAATGATTTTGCTGATCTGAAGCAATAATCCCGCATGATGGGTGGGCAGAAGTGCTCTGCCGCCAGCATCCTTCCGGGAGGCGGGAGCGGCTCCGGAACGTGTTATCAGTCCGGGAGCGCAAGGTGTTCGCTCTCCTGCGCTGGTCCCTTAAAAAGGGGAACCGGGTCGCTGGGCGACGGAATCGGATTCCACCGGCCACATCTCCACCGTTAAGCCACGATGGAGATGTGGCATTGCCTTTCCGCCAACGGCATTCGAGTGCGCCGGATGACGTCTTCCGGCGTCACTTGGCCTTGAGCTTCGCCCTGGTGATGACGTCGCCCCACCTTTTACGACCTTCGAGGATGAGCGCGCCGAACTCCTCGGGCGTCCGGACGTCGGCCTCCAGCAATGTCGCGCGAAGATGCTTCTGCCGAAATTCCGGGTCGTTCATGATCGTCGTGACGTCCGCTGAAATCTTCTGGACGATCGCCTGCGGGGTTCCGGCGGGCGCGAAGAGCCCGAACCAGGAGGTCCCGTCGAATCCGGGGAATCCGCTTTCCGCGATGGAGGGAATATCGGGAAGGGCGGCGATGCGCTTGAGGCTTCCCGTCGCAACAACCGATACGGTGCCGGCCTTCTCGTGTTCGAGAACGTCGCCCGGGCTGATGAACGTCATGCTGATGTGCCCGCCTATGAGATCGGCGATGGCGGGCCCGGCGCCCTTGTAGTGGATGGCCGTAAGATCGATATCCGCGGCCAGTTTCAGCATTTCCATATTGAGATGCGACGACGAGCCGAAGCCATTCGTGCCGTATGTGAGCTTGCCCGGACTGCGCTTCGCGATCTCGACGACCTCTTTCAGGGTCTTGACCTTGAGTGTGCGGCCGACCACCAGCGCCTGCTTCAATGCGACGAGGGTCGTGATCGGCGTGAAATCCGATGCCGGATCGTATTGAAGCCTGTCGAAGAGGAGCGGATTCATGACGAACGTTCCCTCGGACGTCACCATCAGCGTGTAACCGTCGTTTGGAGACTTCGCCACGAATGAGGCGCCGATCTGCGTGTTCGCGCCGCCCTTGTTCTCGATATAAACTTGATGGCCCCACATTTTGCTGAGCTGGGCGGCAACCGCCCGCGCCAGCGCATCCGCGCTGCCGCCGGCGGCGAAGGGGACGACGAGGCGAACGGGCCCATTCGGATAATTCTGCGCGGCAGCCGGATTGGCTATCGCCAGACTTGCGAACGCGAACGCGGTGAGACGAAGACAGTTTCGCAAGTGGTCACGAATTGCGGGCATAACAATCTCCCTTTTGTAGCGGCCTGTTCGTTGCGGCACCCATCGCAACTGTTTCCAACCTGAATTTCGTGGTGCGAGTCGTCCTGTCGTTCCGACCAGGAGACCGATCGCTGTGCTTGTGCTGGTCGAAGTTCGATCGCGTGTGCCGCGAATCCGACGAGCATCGTTCGTCGTGGAATGTTCCTCCCCATGGGCTCTTGACGTGGTGAGGCATTCCTAGATAGGTATTGCAACAACAGCAACTCAGTTGCTATATTAGCAACTATGAAAAAAGACGCTCAACGCTCATCGCGAACCACGGTCGGCAAGGCCATGCGAATTCTTCATTCATTCACGTCGGCGCGACCGGAGTGGACGATCGGCGAGCTGAGCGGCGAGCTCGGGCTTCACAAGAGCGATGCGTCGCGCCTGGTCGCCGTGCTGCGCGATTGGGGGATGATCGAGAAAAGTCCGATCACGCAGAAGCTGCGCGTCGGAGAGGGGGCCTTCCGTATCGGCAGTCTCTACGCGTTCAGCGACAAGCTGGTCTGGACGGCCAAGGCTTATCTGAACGGGCTGGTCGTCGACACCGGGCATTCGGCCCACGTGACCGTGCTCGACGGAGACAAGGTTCTGGTCGTGGTGACCGTGGAAAGCCCGAACGCGCTTCGCGTGATCATGCGTCTTGGCGAGCATCGTCCGCTCCATTCGACTGCGGCGGGTAAGCTTTTTCTCGCCTATGCCGACGATCTCGCGACGCGGACGTTGAGCGGATCGCTCGGCCGGTTGACGGAGAGCACGATCGTCACGCCCAGCGAGCTTAAGCGGGCACTGTCGCGCATCCGGCGGGAAGGCGTGGCCTGGAATCGCGGGGAAAACAGTGTTGGAGCCGGGGCCGTCGCGGCGCCGATCTTCGACGCGGGCGGCAAGATGATCGCGGCGTTGTCGACGGTCTATCCGCTTCAGGTCGTCGATGCGGCGGCGCGCCAGCGGGTGCAGGAATTGACGCAGGAAACTGCCAAGCTGATTTCCGCAAAACTCGAGCAGCAGAACTAGGTCTGGAGTGAAAGGAAGTTCATGCCGATCAATTTGAATGCTCTGGGGGCTGAGACGCCCTGGGCTCAGGCGACTGTTACGCAGCGGCAGATCGACGCCCTATGCAGTTGCCTCGAGGACTACAACCCGCTGTTCCTCGATCGGGGCGTTGCAGAGGCAAGCGGCAACGGCGGCATCGTGGCTCCGCCGACCATGATCAATTGCTTCCGCGATTTCAAAACCGCGCTGGTTCTGTCCGAGACGGAGGTCGACCTGCCACTTCTGCTGCATGGCGAGCAGGTCATCTACTATTACAAGCCGCTGAAGCCCGGCGATACGGTCTGGCACAAAATCAAGGTCGTCGATGCCGGACGAAAGAAAAGCAAGACGTATGGCGAGCTCAACTATTTCACCGTGCTGATCAAGCTGAAGAACGACGCCGGCGAGCGGCTCGTCGAAGCGACGCAGCTTTTCTTCGTTCGTGACAAGTGAGGACTCCGATGGAATATACGCAGCGCCTGGCCGCACCGGACGATCGGATTCCGGAGCCCAAGACCGAGGGTCCATACTTCGAGGACATCGAGGTCGGCTTTCAGCTTTCGCTCACCAAGCCGCCGATCACCCGCCTGCAGATCGCAAAATTCGCGGGCGCATCGGGCGACTTCAATCCCAGCCACGTTGACGAAGACATCGCGCGTGATGTCGGCGGCATGGGCGGCGTATTCGCCCATGGCATGATCGGGATGGGCTTTATCGGCCAGATGCTGACCGACTGGCTTTGGGATCGGCCGCTTCGCATGTTCTCGACCAGGGCGCTGGCGATCGTGCGCCCGGGCGATACGCTGTCCTGCTATGGAACGGTGGCGCGGAAGTGGGTCGAGGACGAAGACAATCTTGTCGAGTTCGACGTCGAAGCAAAGAATCAGAACGGCGAGCTCACGCATTCGGGGAAAGCGATCGCCCTTCTTCCGTATCGTCCGATCCGGATCCGTAGCGCCCTGAAGCGCCCCTATCTGAACCAGCATCGCGTCATCGGCTGACGGAATGATTCCTCTCACGGTCGCGCGTGGATTGAGTCTGGCGCTCGCGCGCGGCGGCGGCAAGATTGCCGTCCGCTGCGGCGGGCAGGTGCTGACATACGCTGATTTGGATCTCCGTTCGAACCGGATTGCCAATGCCCTCATCGAACGGGGCATCGGGAAGGGCGATCGCCTTGCGATCGCCCTGCACAATTGTCCGGAATACATTCTTCTCGGGCTGGCGTGCGCCAAGTCCGGCATCGTCATGGTGCCGCATAACTATCGCTTCACCGAGAACGAATATGCGTTTCAGCTCCAGGATTGCGGTGCGAAGGCGATCGTCTACTCGGAGCGGCTGGGCGAGGCCGTTCGCGGCGCTCTGAAGCGGGTGCCGTCGATTTTATCGATCTGTTGCGGGCAGTCCGCCGCTGGCGATATTGCCTTGGACGAGTTGATCGCAACCGGGGCGGACGCGGCGCCCGGCGTCGCCGTATCGGAACATGATCCCTTCTATTTTGGCTACACGTCCGGTACGACCGGATTTCCGAAGGGCGCCATCATCACGCAGCGCAATCGAGCCCTGGCCTATCACTATTGGGCCATGGAGTTCGGCATTCGCGACGACGACGTGCTTCTGCACACCGGACCGTTCCATCATACGGCGCCGTTTACCTTTGTTCTCACTCAGCTCTACGCGGGGGGCGAGGTCGTCATTCACGACCATTTCGATCCGCGGGCGGTCATCGCTGCGGTCGAGAACGAGCGCGTGACCTGGGGGTTTCTCGTTCCCTATATGCTCGACCGTCTGATCGAATGCGGTGACGAGGCGTCGCAACGCGACGTGTCCTCGTTGCGGACGATCATTTCCGGCGCTTCCGCTCTGCCGAGCCTCACGAAAGAAGGAATTGTCCGCGTCTTTCCGGCGGCGGGCCTGCACGAGTTCTATGGTGCGACAGAGGCCGGCGTCATCACGAATTTGCGTCCACGCGACCAGCTTCGAAAGGTGCGTTGCGTCGGTCAGCCGGTGTTCGACACCGAGATCGAAATTCGCGACGAGGAAGGCAAGAGGATTCCAGTGGGGGAGGTCGGCGATATCTGGATGCGCGGGCCTACGATTTTTTCCGGCTACTACAATGCGCCGGAGAAAACCCAGGCGGTTTTCCAAGGGGACTGGTGCACTCTCGGAGATGTGGGGCGTATGGACGAGGAGCGCTATCTCTACATTCTCGACCGTCGCAAGGACATGATCAAAAGCGGCGGCGTCAACGTGTACCCCATGGAAATCGAAGAGGTTTTGAGGAGCGCGGAGGGTGTCGGCGACGTGTCGGTCATCGGCGTTCCCGATGCAAAATGGGGCGAAGCCGTTCATGCCGTGGTGGTGATGCAGGACGGCTGCTCCCCCGATCCGGCGATGCTTGAGACCATCTGTCGGCAGAAGCTCGCCGGCTACAAAATTCCGAAGACCTTCGAATTCCGGGAGGGCTTGCCGCGAAACGCCAACGGCAAGGTTCTCAAGCGCGCCTTGCGCGAGCAGTTTGCGAAGAATGGCAGCGCCATTCCTGCAGTATGAGGATCCGTCATGATTGACCGCGACCGGCTTTACATCAACGGCGAGTGGGTGGCTTCCGAGGGAAGGGGAGCGATCCAGGTTCTAAGCGCTTCGACAGAGGAGGTCATCGGCCATGTGCCTGAGGGCGTCGCTGCGGACGTGGATCGGGCGGTCGCTGCGGCGCGCGATGCGTTTCCGGCATGGATGACGACGTCTCCTGCGGAGCGCGCGGCCTATCTGATGAAAATCCGCGAGGAGCTGAAGTCCTCGGGAGACGAACTCGGAAGGGTTATTGCCGGCGAAGTCGGGATGCCGCTCAAGCTTTCCACGCGCATTCAGGTCGGCTCGCCGATCCATATCTTCGGCTTCTACGCGAAGATGCTGGAATCGTTCGAATTCGAGAGCCGGGAAGGGAATGCGATCATCGCGCGCGAGCCGATCGGCGTCGTTGCTGCCATCACGCCGTGGAATTATCCGTTGCACCAGATCGCAGCCAAGGTCGCGGCCGCTCTGGCGGCCGGCTGCACCGTTGTCCTCAAGCCATCGGAAGTGGCGCCGCTCAACGCCTTCCTTCTGGCCGACGCGGTGCACCGCGCCGGCCTTCCTGCAGGCGTGTTCAATCTGGTGAGCGGGTATGGCCCCGAAGTCGGGGAAGCCATGGCCTCGCATCCTGACGTGGACATGATTTCGTTTACGGGTTCGACGCGCGCCGGAAAGCGTGTTTCGGAACTGGCGGCGCAGACCGTCAAGCGTGTTGCGCTGGAACTCGGCGGGAAATCTGCTTCGGTGATCCTGGATGACGCGGATCTTGCGGCGGCCGTCAAAGGCACGGTCAACGCCTGCTATCTGAACTCGGGTCAGACTTGCAACGCACACACCCGCATGCTGGTGCCGGAAGGCCGGTACGAGGAGGCCGCGCGGCTCGCCGTCGAGGTCGCGGGCTCGTTCTCGGTCGGCGATCCTCTGGAAGGCAATGCGAAGCTGGGTCCGCTGACCTCTGCGAGCCAGCGCGACCGCGTCCGGGACTATATCCGGAAGGGGGTGCAGGAGGGGGCCGAGCTTCTGGCCGGAGGTGCGGAACCGCCTGAGAACCTGTCCAGGGGCTATTACGTCAGGCCGACGGTGTTCGGCCGCGTGGCGCCGCAGTCGACGCTCGCCCGCGAAGAGGTTTTCGGGCCGGTGCTGTCGATCATCACCTACAAGGATGAAGACGACGCGGTCCGGATCGCGAACGACACGATCTATGGCCTGTCCGGCGCGGTCTGGTCCGCCGACGAGGAAAGGGCCTTGCGGGTCGCCCGCCGGCTGCGCACCGGGCAGGTCGATATCAACGGCGGCGGCTTCAACTATTCCGCGCCGTTCGGCGGCTTCAAGCAGTCGGGCAACGGACGCGAATTCGGCCGGGCCGGGCTGGAAGAATATCTCGAGTTCAAGGCGTTGCTGCTCAAGCAGCCGTCCTAGCCTCGAAATCACCCACCCAACGGATCGTCCTTGCACACGCGAAGGAGATGATCATGCCTGCTGGCTTTCGAGACTTTCTGCAAAACCTGATCGACGCCGGCGAGTTGGTGCGTGTGCCGGACGAGGTCGATCTGCGGGAGATTTCAGGCCGTGTCGGAAGCTCCAAGACTGCGCTGTGGTTCGAGCGCGTCCGTGGCTACGACATGGGTGTGGTCAGCGGCATTCTCGGATCGAGGGCCCGGATGGGCGTGGCACTCGACTGCGAGCACCGTAACATCGGCAAGAGTTTCCAGCAGAGGCTCCAGAACCGGCGGCCTCCCGTCCGGGTGGAATCGGGAAGCGCGCAGGAGGTCGTGCTGACGGGAGACGATATCGACCTGACGGCGCTTCCGGTTCCCCTGATCTCTCAGCTCGACGGCGGGCCCTACATCACGGGCGGCATCGGCATATGCGCGGATCCGGAATACGGCCGCAACGTGGGCTGCTATCGGCTGATGCTGCGCACGGAGCGCGAAACCGGCGTGGACATGGTCGGAGCAAGCGACCTCAAGCTTTTTTATTCTCGCGCCCTGAAGCAGGGGCGTTCCCTGCCGTTCGCTGTCGCGATCGGAGTTCATCCCTCCGTGATGATGGCCGCGGCGCACATGGCTCCGTCGGGGACGGACGAGTTCGAGCTTGCCGGAGGGCTCGCGGGCGCCCCGGTCGAGCTGGTGCGGTGTCGCACGATCGACCTGGATGTGCCGGCCGATGCCGAGATCGTTCTGGAGGGCGAACTGTTGCCGACCGGATGGACGGAGGATGAGGGTCGCTTCGGAGATTTCACCGGCTTCGTGGGGCCGATCAAGTGGAACCCGATCTTTCGGGTAAACGCCGTGACCTACCGCAGAAATCCGGTCTACTACGCCCTGCACATGCCGGATGAGGTGGATTACCTGGTGGCGCCGCCGCTCGAAGGCAGCGCGTGGCAGGCTCTGGCGGTGGCTGGAGTGACGGGGACCGCGGTCTACGCGCCGGCTCCGTCGGGCTGCAACTTCCATCTCTATGCATCGATCAAGAAGCGGCCTGGGGAAGGCAAGAACGCCATGCTGGCGCTGATGTCCCTCAAGCGCGTCAAGCATGTGGTGGTAACCGACGACGATGTCGATGTCTTCGATCCGGCGCAGATGGAACGGGCGCTGGCCTACAGGGTCAGGCCGACGCGGGACATCGTGGTCGTGGACGGCGCGCGGGGATCGCATCTCGATCCGAGCATCCAGCTGCAGGTCACGAAGGGGGCGCTGGCGCCGCTCACGGCCAAGTGGGGCGTCGACGCGACGATCCCCGAAGGCTCCGACATGTCGGAGTACGAAACCATCGAGTATCCGTTTGCGGAAGGCCATGCGCCCCCACCGGTGTCGGACCAGACCGCAACCCCGGCCGATCTTGCCGAGCAGATCGTCGGGTTCATGAGCGAGCCGCGGCATTTCTTTGCCGTCATGCAACAGTTTTCCGGTGTCCCGCAGCGCAAGGTCGTGCAGGCGTGGTCGCTGCTGAGGCAGGCAGGCAGGCTCGGTCGCGAAGAAAAATCCGGACGCTACGTGATCAAGGTTTGATGGCAGCGGCATCGAATTCTTTCGTCCGTGCTCCGTTTCAATGAGGGGAAACAACCAATGTCGCCATCCAGTCCCAGCACCTCTGCCAAGAAAGATCCGGACATTTCGC
>CAZZCV010000017.1:0-60399 GCA_964653225.1 uncultured Rhodoplanes sp.
TGGACGAGCCGTGCTCCGCGCTCGTCCATCAGGATGACCTCGGGGCTGACGGCGATGGCGCGCGCGATGCAAAGCCGCTGCTGCTGACCGCCGGACAGGCCGGTGCCGGACTCCGACAGCCGGTCCTTGACCTCCTCGAACAGCCCCGCCTTCTTCAGGCTGGTGACGACGATCTCGTCCAACTCGGCCTTGGAGCGGGCGAGGCCGTGGATGCGCGGGCCGTAGGCCACGTTCTCGTAGATCGATTTCGGGAACGGATTGGGCTTCTGAAACACCATGCCGACGCGGGCGCGCAGCTCCACCACGTCGAGGTCCGGATCGTGGATGTCGCGGCCCTCGAGCACGATCGCGCCCTCGACGCGGGCGCCCTCGATGGTGTCGTTCATGCGGTTGAAGCAGCGCAGAAACGTGGACTTTCCGCAGCCGGACGGGCCGATGAAAGCGGTGACGGCGCGCCCCGGAATGTCGAGCGACACCGAGAACAACGCCTGCTTCGCCCCGTAGAACACGTTCACGTCGCGGGCGGTGATGGTCGGTGCGGCGTCGGCCTGCGGCGTCTGGGATGCGGGCATGGTCACGGCTTCGGATCTGTCCGGCAGGAAGGTGGATGGGTCCAGCATGATATCCTCATTCACGGGTTCGGGCATCGCCTACCAGGTGCGCTCGAAGCGCCGGCGCAGGTAGATGGCGAGGCCGTTCAGGGTCAGCATCAAAGCGAGGAGAACGATGATCGCGGCCGAGGTGCGCGACTCGAAGAAATTCCGCAGCTCGTTGCCCTGCCAGAGATAGATCTGCACCGGCAGCGCGGTGGACTGGTCGAGCGGCGTCGCGGGCACGCTGGCCACGAAGGCGCTCATGCCGATCAGCAGCAGCGGCGCGGTCTCGCCCAGCGCCTGCGCCACGCCGATGATCGCGCCGGTCAGGATGCCGGGCAGCGCCAGCGGCAGCACGTGATGCGTCACTGTCTGCACCCGCGAGGCGCCGAGGCCGACCGCGGCCTGGCGGATCGAAGGCGGGATCGCGCGCAGCGTGGCGCGGGTGGCGATGATGATCGTCGGCAGCGTCATCAGCGTCAGCACCAGGCCGCCGACCAGCGGCGCGGACAGCGGCAGGCGCAGCCAGGAAACGAACACCGCGGCACCCAGCAGGCCGAACACGATCGAGGGCACCGCCGCGAGGTTGTTGATGTTGATCTCGATGAGGTCGGTGAAGCGGTTCTTGGGCGCGAACTCCTCCAGATAGACCGCGGCCGCGACGCCGATCGGCACCGACAGGACGATGACGATCAGCATCATGTAGAGCGAGCCGATGAAGGCGCCCGCGAGACCGGCGGAGGCCAGCGAGGCGCGGGAATCCACGTTCAGGAACAGACTCGACGAGAAGCTCTGCCGCAGCACGCCCTTCTCTTCGAGGATGCGGACGTAGTTGCGCTGGTTCGGGGAGAGCGGAAGCTGCGCGTCGCCCAGCGTGCGGTCGATGTTGCCCTTCATCCAGACATCGACGTTGGCGTCGGCCAGAAGGTCGACCTTTACGGTCTGGCCGATCAGGCCGGGCCGCTCCTGCACGAGGTCGCGGAGCCGGAACCGCTCGCCGCCGGTGACGAGACGCGAGACGTCGCGGCGGTTCCTCGCGGCCTCCGGCGGCAGCTCGGCCAGCACCGCGTTCTCGACCAGGCGGCCCCAGTTGACGCCCGCGAGCGCGGTGCGCCAGGTGTCCATCGCCTCCCGGAAGGCCGCCGGCGGCTGGCCCGGCTGCGGCTGCGGGGCCGGCGGAATCTTGATCACCGCGGGATCGAGATGGACCGACAGCGTGAGCGTCGCCTGCCAGAATGCGGGCACGCCCTTCTGCAGGATCGTCGCGAACAGGATCGCGACGAAGGACAGGCCGGCCACCACGGCCGCCAGGCCGAGCGCGCGGAAGCGGCGCTCCGCGGCGTGGCGGCGGGCGAGCGAGGCCCGGACCCGGCCGGTCGATGCGGAGCCCGCGCCGGGCGAAGCCTGTGGCGCGATGCCAGTCGGAACGGCTTGCGATGCCACGTTCATTCGTACTGCTCGCGATACTTCCGGACGATGTAGAGGGCGACCACGTTGAGGCCGAGCGTGATGGTGAACAGCGTCAGCCCGAGCGCGAAGGCGACCAGCGACTGCGGACTGGTGAAGTCGATGTCGCCGGTAAGCTGGTTGACGATGGTGACCGTGACGGTCGAGATCGCCTGCAGCGGATTGGCCTGCAGCACCGGCGCGTTGCCGGCCGCCAGCACCACGATCATGGTCTCGCCGACCGCCCGGCTCACCGCCAGCAGGAACGCGCCGACGACGCCCGGAAGCGCGGCCGGCAGGATGACCCTGCGGATGGTCTCGGAATGAGTGGCGCCGAGGCCGAACGAGCCGTCGCGCATGGCGCGCGGAACCTGGGTGATGATGTCGTCGGACAGGGACGAGACGAAGGGGATGATCATGATGCCCATGACCAGCCCCGCGGTCAGCGCGCTGGTGGCGCGGATTTCGATCCCCACCATCGCGCCGGCGGCCGACAGGAACGGGCCGACCACGGTGAGCGCGAAGAAGCCGTAGACAATGGTCGGGATGCCGGCCAGCACCTCGAGCATCGGCTTGGCCACGGAGCGGACCGCGGGCGAGGCATATTCCGCCATATAGATCGCGGTCATCAGGCCGATCGGCACCGCCACCAGCATGGCGATGATCGTGATCAGCACCGTGCCCCACAACAGCGGCAGCAGCCCGTAGCCGCCGGAGCTTCCGGCCCCGACGCTGGCGAAGCGGGGATTCCATTCGGTCCCGAAGAAGAAATCGAAGGGATGCACGAAGCTGAAGAAGCGGATCGCCTCGCTGAGCATCGACAGCACGATGCCGATGGTGGTGAAGATCGCCACCGCAGAGCAGAGCACCAGCACGATCACCACGAAGCGCTCGATCTCGTTGCGCGCCCGCAGCCGCGGCGTAAAACGCCGCAGCGCCAGCGCCAGGCCGAAGGCGAGCGCGGCGGCCACCGCACCGACCATGGCGAGCCGGCCCACCGTGCCGAGCCGCGCCATGCGGGCGGCGGCCTCGATCTCGAACGGCTCGGCCACGCCGGCGATGCCGAAGCCCGTGGCGATGGAATGGATGCGGCCCATGATCGCCGCGAACTGGGACGCCGGCAGCGCGCGCACCTCGTCGGGCAGCCCGGCCGCGACCATCGCGCGGATCAGATTGCCTTCGAAAAGCTGGAACAGCAGCAGCACCGCGAGCGCGGGAACGCCGCACCACAACGCGACCAGCACGCCATAATGAGTGGGGAGCGAATGCAGCTTGAGGCCGGAGCCGGCCGCGGCCCTGAGGCTGCGGGCCGCGCCGAACCGATAGGCAAAGCCCATCACCGCCAGGATCACGAGAACAAGCCACAGCGTCGACATGAATGACAATTCCGGACGGTCAGCTTCGGTCGCAGGGAACGGACGCATTTACGGGAACGCGGACGGGCCGCGGTCTCTCCCGGCCGGACCCGAAGGCCCGGCCGGGAGGCTACGAAGGTCAGTGGGTCACGACCTTGCGGGACTTCAGGTTGCCAAGCACCTTTGCGCGCGCGGCGTCGTCCATCGGGATCAGGCCGGCGTCCACCAGCTTGCCGCTCTGCCCCGCCATCGTCTCCGACAGGAAGAATCCCGCGAACTCCTCAAGGCCGGGGATCACGCCGATGTGCTCGCCCTTGACGTAGAAGTAGAGCGGGCGCGACACCGGATACTCGCCCTTGGCGACCGTCTCGAGCGACGGGGTGACGCCGTTGACCGTGGCGACGCGCAACTTGTCGCGGTTCTGGTCGTAGAAGCTCAGGCCGAACACGCCGACGGCATCGGCCTGGGCGGTGAGCCGGGCCAGCGTCTCGGTGTAATCGCCGGCGATCTCGACCACGCGGCCGTCCTTGCGCAGCCCGAAGCAGGCCGCCTTCTGCTGGTCGGGCTTCATCGCGGCGATGGCCGGGAACGCGCGGCAGCCGGGGTGCACAACCTTCTCCTCGAACACCTCGCGGGTGCCGTGGTTGGAGGCCGGGATCACCAGCGAGATCTCCTGGTCGGGCAGGCTCTTGTCGATCTGCGACCAGCGCGTATAGGGATTGTCCACGAGCTTGCCGTCGCGCTCGACCTGCGCGGCCATGGCCGCGAACACGAACTTCGGCTCGAGCTTGAACGCGGCGCGGTCGGCACGCGACGCGAACACGATGCCGTCAAAGCCGAACTGCACCTCGAGGATCTGCTTTACGCCGCCCTTCTGGCAGCTCTCGATCTCGCGCGCCGTGATCGGGCGCGAGGCGTTGGCGATGTCGATCGTGTTGGCGCCGACGCCCTGGCAGAACTGGCGGAAGCCGCCGCCGGTGCCGCCGGACCCCACGACCGGGGTGCGGAACTTGGGGAACGCCTGGCCGAACTCTTCGGCCGCGATGCTGGCGAACGGCAGCACCGTCGAGGAGCCGGCGATCTGGATCGCGTTGCGGGTCTGCGCCTGCGCGCCGTCCGCCGCCACGACACCGGCGACGGCGAGCGCAGCCACGCCCGCGATGAATGCATGTTTCACGGAACTCTCCTGTTGTCGTTGCGGGGCGGCCGACGCCTCTTGGTCTGTGTCGCGACCGCCTCTGACGCCCGCAGCCGTACCTGCGGTGCAACAATTATTTATGTCAGGTCCGTGACGTCTGGATGACAGTACAAGACTCTGATTTAGAAAGAGAATATTCGAAAGAAATCAGGCTTTCGGATCGAACGGCAGCCGCACCGTGAAGGTCGCGCCCTCGCCCCAGCGGCTCTCGATCTGCAGCCGGCCCTGGTGGCGGTTGAGGATGTGCTTGACCAGCGCGAGCCCGAGCCCCGTGCCGCCCTGCGCGCGGCTCTCGCCGACGTCGACGCGGTAGAACCGCTCGGTCAGGCGCGGGAGGTGCTCGGCCGCAATGCCGGGCCCGTGGTCGCGCACCGCGATCCGCGCCTCGGGCCGGCCGGCCGCGCTCTCGGAGCGCGCGGCCGCGACCTCGACCCGCTTGCCGCTGGCGCCGTACTTTAGACCGTTCTCGATCAGGTTCTCGAACAGCCGGATCAGTTCGTCGCGGTCGCCACGCACGGTCAGCGGCTCCGCCGGGAGCGTCATCTCGATCGCCACGCCGCGGTCGCGCGCCAGCGTCTGGAGGCTTTCGGCAACCTGGCGCACCACCGGAACGAGATCGAGCGGCGTGTCGGGCCGCATGTGCGCGCGCAGCTCGATGCGCGACAGCGACAGCAGGTCGTCGATCAGCCGCGCCATGCGGCGGGCCTGGGTCTTCATGATGTCGAGGAAGCGCTCGCGCGCGACCGGATCGTCGCGCGCCGGTCCCTGCAGGGTCTCGATGAAGCCGGATACGGCCGCGAGCGGCGTGCGCAGCTCGTGGCTGGCGTTGGCGACGAAGTCGGCGCGCATCTCCTCGACCTGCCGGATCGGCGTGAGGTCGTGCAGCGTGATGACCAGCAGCCGCGACCGGCCCGGCAGGTGCAGCGGCAGCGCGACCGGCGCCACCACCGCCTCCCACCAGCGGTCGGCGGGCGTGCGCTCGGCGAACTCGACGTGCTGGGCGTTGCCGGTCTCGGAGGCCCTGCGGATCGCCTCCACCAGCTCGGGCATGCGCAATGCGATCGACACCGGCTCGCCCCGGCGCAACGTCGCCGACAGGCTGCCGGCGCTGGCGTTGAAGGTGATCACGCGGGCGGACTGGTCCAGCACGATCACCGGATCGGGCAGGCCGGACACCAGAGCCTCGACCAGCACGGCGCTCTCGGCGAGCCGGACGTCGTCGCCCGCGGCCTGCGGCGGGGGCACATCGGGCGCGCGCGCGCCCTGCAACCGGCCGAGTAGGCCGGTCCAGCGGCTCAGGATGCCCTCGTCACCCCGGTCCGGCACCGCGGCGCCTCGCGAGGCTGAGCACCACCTCGCGCACGCCCAGGGTCAGGAGCGCGAGCGCGAAGGGCGTCAGGTAGTAGAGGATGCGGAAGATCAGCAGGCCCGCCAGGAGCTGCTCCTTGTCGTATTGCCAGAGCGCCACCAGCATCGCGGCATCGAACACCCCGAGCCCGCCGGGCGAGTGGCTCGCAAAGCCCAGCAGCGTGGCCGAGATGAAGATCACCGCCACCGTGATGAAATCGACATAGGGAGTTTCCGGAACCAGCATGTACATCGCCGCCGCGCAGCAGGTCAGGTCCACGATTCCGATGACGATTTGAAGAAGGGTCAGCGGTCCGCCCGGAAGCTGCACCGTCCAGCTGTGCCGGCCGATCACCCGCGGCGCGCGCCAGACCCAGGCGACATAGCCGGCCAGGACCAGCAGTGCAGCGATCCCGAGCCCGAGGTTGAACCACTCCGGAAGCTGGTCGATGGCGGACGCGGCCTCCGGGTGGATGATGAAGCCGATGCCCAGGACCGCGATGTTGCCGAGCCAGAACGTCAGCCCAGCGATGAAGCAGATCCGGGCGACGTCCACCGCGTCCACGCCCCATGCCGAATAGACCCGGTAGCGCACCGCGCCGCCGGTGAAGGCGCTGGCGCCGACGTTGTGGCCGACCGAATAGGAGGTGAACCCGGCCAGCGCGCAAATCCGGTAGGGCACGTCCTTGCGGCCGATCGTGCGCACCGCGAACAGGTCGTAGAAGGTGAGCGTGAAATAGGCCGCGGCCACGAACAGCGCCGCGACCGCCACGTCGCGCGGCCGCACCGTGGCGATCGCGTCCATCAGCTTGGCGGTGTCGATATCGTGCAGCTTGCGGTACAGGACGTAGCAGGCGACCGCGATAATGGTGATGCTGATCAGGACGCCGATCCGGTGCCAGCCGATCTTCTCCTCGGAAAACCGGACGGCCGCGCGCGCGAAATTCAGCATTCTCGTCCTCGGACCGGCCCGCCCCCTGCGGGTCCGCAGCAGGGCTAGTAGCAGAACTCCCGCAGGACAGGTAGGGTCCGCCCCGCTTCGTCGGAAGGGCGTTTCGTCGCCGGTGCGGACGAGGCGCGCCGCCGGCCTGCATGCCGGCCGTCCGAGCGGAGGAACCATGTCGATCCAAGTCACGCCCGCCCTGCCCGCCTACGGCACCATCCCCGACGCCGCCAAGCCCGGCGAAATCTGGAGCGCCGAATACTGGGCCCGGAAGGGCGACGTGAAGCTCTATCTGTGGCGCAAGCGGCTGACCGCGCCCGCGCCCGGCGGGCCGCCTCTGCCGGTGGTGTTCCTGGTGCACGGCTCGTCGAACTCGTCGCGCTCGTCCTACGACCTGCACGTCCCGGGCAGGAAGGAATATTCCTTCATGAATGTGCTGGCGCGCGCGGGCTACGACGTCTGGACGATGGACCACGACGGCTACGGCCACTCCGGCAGTTCCGGGAACAATTCCGACATCCAGAGCGGCGTCGAGGACCTGCGCGCCGGCGTCCCACTGGTGCTGAAGGAGACCGGGCAGAGCCGCGTGCATTTCTACGGCACGTCGTCGGGGGCGATCCGCGCCGGAGCCTACGCGCAGGAGCATCCCGACCATGTCGACCGGATGATCCTCACCGCGTTCACTTACAAGGGCACGGGCTCGCCGGAGATGGCGCGGCGCAGGGCGCGCGCCGACGAACTGCGCGCCAGCCCGCGACGCAAGCGCGACGCCGACATGATCCGCTCGATCTTCACCCGCGACGGCCACCCGCACCTCTACGACATGGCGGTGCCGGAGGCGATCGTCGAGGACGAGATGAAATTCGGGAACACGATCCCGACCGGCACCTATCTCGACATGGCGGTGAACCTGCCCAAGGTCGATCCGAAGCGGCTCACCTGCCCGGTGCTGATGATGCGCGGCGAGTACGACGGCAATTCGACCGACGAGGACCTGCTCGATTTCTTCGTGCAGCTCCCGAACTCGGACAAGCAGTTCATCATCCTGCCGGAGACCGCACACTCGCCCGGCTACGGCAGCACCCGCAACCTGATGTGGTACGCGAGCTGCAATTTCTTCGGCGCGCCGCCGACGGCGAAGTAGGCGCATCTTCTTGGTCTTTGCCGGGCCGCCGCGAAGCGGCGAGACCCGGCAATCCATCATTCTTCGGAAGGAGGATGGATGCGCGGGCCAGGCCCCGGCCCGACCGCGACGGATACCGCTTTCCCTGCTGCCAATGATGTTGCACGTCCTTTGCCGCTCGCGACAAAGACATGCGACACGAGAACCCTAAGCCACCTTCGCCGACCGGAATCTGTTTTTCCCTACGTTTTTCGCGTCGTAGAGGGCCCGGTCGGCGCGGGACAACAGCGCATCGAGGTCCTCGTCGCTTCCGGAAGCACTCGCCACGCCGATGCTCAGGCCGATCCTGATCTCCGTGTCGCCGACAAGAAACGGCGTGGAGGCGGCGGCGATCAATTGCTTGCAGAGCGAGGCAATATCCTCGTCTCGGGATTCGACGATCGCCGTGAATTCGTCACCGCCGAGACGCGCGATGATGTCGCCGTCCCTCACGTGAGAGACCAGCCGCGCCGCGAATTCACGCAAGACGGCATCGCCCGCGGCATGCCCGAACAGATCGTTGACCTCCTTAAAATCATCGAGGTCCATGTACAGCAGGGTCAGGCGCCTGCCTTCCGCGAGCCGTTCCGCCAGGATCTTTCGGAACTGCGCCCGATTGAGCAGGCCGCTCAGATCGTCGTATCCGGCCAGTCGCTCCAGCCGTGCCTCAAGTTCCTTGCGCCTGCCGATGTCACGAACGGACACCACATAGCCGTCGGGCGCGCCGGTGAGCTTGTCGCGCGTCAGCCGCAGCGATGCTTCCATCCAGACCCAGGAACCATCCTTGTGGCGCTGCCGCAGCTCGTGCGTCCCTCGGTCAAGGCGACCCTCCCGGACCTCCTTCATCATGGCGCCGAACGATTGGAGATCGTCGGGATGCGTGAGGTCCGCGGCCCTGCGGCCGACGAGTTCATCCGGCTCGTACCCGAGCAGTTCGCGCACCGAAGGCGATACGTACAGCCTCACGCCGTCGAGAGTCCCGCGGACGATCGTTTCCGTGGAGGCCTCCGCAAGCATCCGGTAGAAATCCAGTTGCTGCGAAAAGCTGTTCCTCTCGATGTGCTGGGAAAGCAGCTGGGCGGCCATCTGGCCGAGATCCGCCATGCGGCCGATGTCGTCAGGGGTCAGGATCCGCGGTTTTCTGTCGACTACGATCAGAGTGCCGACGTCGCCCGGACCAAAGCCGACGCTGATGCAAAAGGCCCCTGCGGCGGCGTGGTATTTTACCGAGGCTTTTCCGGCGCTCTCCACGTACCCGACTTCGTCGGTCAAGCGGACATCCGGGCTGTCGCTGCGATGAATATCGTTGATCGGGACCGACGCCCAGTCCAGCTCAAATCCGGCTTCCGCAACATGCGGCCAGAGACCATGGCCGTTTGCAATGACGATCATCGAGGCCGGTGCGCCGAGGAGCGCGCACGCCATCCGGCAGACCGGTTCCAGTCTCAGTCCATCAAGGCTTTCGATGCGCGGTTCTGACAAATGCCGGAGTCACCCGGAGCGTTGAAGATATCCTCTCATTTTTCACCATAAGCATGAACGAAGTCTTACGGCGGGAGAGACAGTCGATATTGAACAGCCCCGCGCATGGCGGGGCGCCTATTCCTTGAAAAACGCCCGCAGCGCCGCGTAGGTCTCCTCCGGCGCCTCCTCGGACAGATAATGCCCGCAGGGCAGCGCCTTGGCGTCCACGATGCGGGTGGCGTAATCCTTCCACACCTCGGCGGGCTTGTGGTTGCGCCCGACCGCGCCGTTCGCGCCCCACAGGATCAGGGCCGGCGTCGTCATCCGGCGGCCGGCGGCGAAGTCCACCTTGTCCATCTCGAAATCGACGCCGTAGGTGGCGCGGTAGTCCTCGCACATGGCGTGGACGGTTTCAGGATTGCGGAAGCAGCGCCTGTATTCCTCCAGCGCCTCCTCGCCGAAGAAGCTCAGGCCCGCGGGAGATTTGGCGAGCTTGGTGTTGATGTAGAAATCCGGATCCGCGCTCATCAGCCGCTCCGGCAGCGGCTCCGGCTGGATCATGAACAGCCAGTGGTACGACGACTTCGCCCACTCTCGCGTCATGTGCGTATAGAGATGGTGCTGCGGGATGATGTCGAGGATCGCCGCCTTCGTCACCTTGTCCGGATGGTCGAGGCACATGCGATGCAGCACCCGCGCGCCGCGGTCGTGGCCGGCAGCCATGAATTGCGTGAAGCCGAGCGCCGCCATCACCTCGACGTTGTCCTGCGCCATCGCGCGGAACGAATAGGCGGCGTGGTCCGGCCCGCCGGGCGGCTTCGACGAATCGCCGTAACCGCGCAGATCGGTCGCGACCACGGTGAACTCCTCGGCGAGCCGCGGTGCGAACTTGTGCCACGACAGATGCGTGAACGGATTGCCGTGCATCAGCAGCAGCGGCGGGCCTTTGCCCCCGTGCGCCGTCACGATTCGGGCACCCGAGGTCTCGATCTCGGTGCGGGTGAAGCCTTCCATCATTTCATGGTCCTCCCGGCACATAGTCTCCGCACGGGCGCGGGCGGACTCAAGGGCGTTCCGGAGCAGGCCGCCATGCCGGCGGCGCGCGCGGGCATTTTCCCTGAAAAACATCAATGAAATAAGTCAGATAGGCGGGCATGACGTCCGGCCGGAAGAAAAATCTCCGGCTTATGCAACCACAAATAGCCGGAGATCGGTTTGACAGGCCTGCCGGCCCGGCGTATCTGAGCGTCAAGAGCGAACGTTCATTCTCATATTGTTGCGTCGCAAAAACCCACCATGCCCCTGCCGCATGTCATCCAGCGCCAGTCCGACCGGCGCGCGGAAATCCTCGAAGCCGCCCAGCGCTGCTTCGCCCGTCACGGCTTTCATTCGACCTCGATGCAGCAGATCTGCGCCGAGGCCGGCATGAGCCCCGGCAATCTTTACCGCTATTTCCGCTCCAAGGAGGCGATCATCGCCGGCATCGCCGAGCGCGACCGCGCCGAGGTGGTGCAGGAGTTCGAAAGCGCCGACCTGTCGCACGGCCTGTTCGCCATGCTCGAAGGCATGGCGCAGCACCATTTCGCCGAGCGCACCGACGAGCAGATCGGCCTATGCATCGAGATCGTCTCCGAGAGCCGCCGCAATCCGGAGGTGGCGCGGATCCATCGCGCGTTCGACGCCGATGTACGCGCGCGCCTGGTCGCGATGCTCGAACACGCTGCCGCGCGCGGCGACATCCCCGCCGGCACCGATTTCAACGCCGTCACCGAGATGCTCATGGTCCTCGCGGACGGCGTCTGGATGCGCCGCGCCATCGATCCGGCGTTCAACGCCAAGATCATGATCCCGATGTTCATGGACGTCACGCGCCACCTGCTCGGCGTGCCCGCAAAGAGCAGGAAGGAGAGCGACCGATGAAAGCGAGCCGCATCACCGCCGTCGGCCTCGTGGCCGCGGCCGCACTCTGGATCGCGTCCGGCCATTTCCTGCCGCACGAGACCGCGGAGAGCCGCGCCGCGACGCGGCCGGACGCCCGGCCCGAGACGCTGTTCCGCGTCGCCGTGGCGACGACCAGCGTGGCCGAACACACCCGCAGGCTTCACCTGTCGGGCCGCACCGAGGCCGACAAGAAGGTCATGGCCGTCGCCCGGACCGGCGGCGTACTGACCGACCTGCGCGTGCGCCGCGGCACCCCCGTCAAGGCCGGCGACATCATCGCCATCCTCTCCGACGAGGCGCGCGAGGCGCAGGTGCTGCAGGCGAAGGCGCTGGTGGAGCAGCGCAAGATCGAACTCGAGGCCAAGCGGCGGCTGATCGAGCTGAACGCGGTGCCGAAGCTCGAACTGGCGAACCTGGAGGCCCAGCACAAGGCCGCCATCGCCACGCTCGCGGCCGCCGAGGCCGAGCGCGACCGCGGCGTGGTGCGCGCGCCGTGGTCGGGCATCGTCACCGACGTCGTGGGCGAGGTCGGCAGCTCGGCGTTCTCGTTCCAGGGCAAGGAGATCGCGCAGATCGTGTCGCTCGATCCGATGCTGGCGGTGGTCGAGGTCTCGGAGCGGCGGATGGCCGGGATCAAGGTCGGCGAGCAGGCCGAGGTCCGGCTGGTCACCGGCCAGACCGCCACCGGCCGCGTGCGGTTCGTGTCGCGGACCGCGAGCCAGACCACCCGCACCTACCGGATCGAGGTCGAGCTGAAGAACCCGGACGGCGCGATCCCGGATGGCATCACCGCCGAGGTGTCGATCCCCATCGCGCCGCAGCCGGCGAGCCGCGTGCCGCGCTCCGCGCTCACCTTCTCGTCCAAGGGCGAGCTGGGGGTGCGCACGGTCGGCGGCGACGGGATCGTCGGCTTCGCGCCGATCACGGTGGTCGAGGACGAGCAGGCCTTCATGTGGGTCAGCGGGCTTGGCAACGGCACCCGCGTTGTGGTGCAGGGCCAGGACTTCGTGCGCGAGGGCCAGAAGGTGGAAGCAGTGCCGGCGCCGATGGCGGTGGGATCGGCGAAGTAACTCTCTCCCGGCCGCATCCCGAGGAGTCCGCCGAAGGGCGTCTCGAAGGATGGGGCCGCTCCCATCCGTCGAGGCGGCGCTCCGCGCCTCCCCGGAATGAGGGCGGATCAGGATCGAAGTCATGTTCAAACTGATCGACTATTCCATCAGCCACGCGCGGCTCACCATAGCCACGCTGCTGTTCCTGCTGGCCGCGGGCTACGTCTCCTATCTGACGATCCCGAAAGAGGCCGAGCCGGACGTCAAGATCCCGATTATCTACGTGCAGCTCACCCAGCGCGGCATCAGTCCGGAGGATTCCGAGCGGCTGCTGCTGCGGCCGGTGGAAACCCAGCTCAAGTCGGTCGGCAACGTCAAGGAGATGCGCTCCACCGCCTACGAGGGCGGCGGCTATGTGCTGCTCGAGTTCGATGCCGGCTTCGATTCCAAGTCCGCGCTCGCCGACGTGCGCGCCAAGGTGGACCAGGCCAAGCGCGACCTGCCGCGCGACGCGGACGAGCCCGTGGTGCAGGAGGTCAACCTCTCGCTCTATCCGGTGATCGTGGTCGGGCTCTACGGCGACGTGCCGGAGCGCTCGCTTCTGCGGGTGGCGCGCGCGGCCAAGAACGCCATCGAGCAGGTGCCGGGCGTGCTGCAAGCCGAGCTGCGCGGCGCGCGCGACGAGGCGGTGGAGATCATCGCCGAACCGATGCTGCTCAAGAGCTACGGCGTGTCGCTGGAACAGTTCATCCAGTCGTTCAACTCCCAGAACAGCGTGATCGCCGCCGGCGCGCTCGAAGGCGACACCGGCCGCTTCGCGGTGAAGGTGCCGGGGCTGATCGAGAAGCCGCAGGACGTGCTTCAGGTTCCGGTCGCAGCCTCCGCCGGCGCGGCAGTGACGCTCGGCGACGTGGCGCAGGTGCGCCCGACCTTCAAGGACGCGACCTCCGTCACCCGCGTCAACGCCCGGCCGGCCATGACCATCGAGGTGTCGAAGCGCACCGGCGCCAACCTGATCGAGACCGTGGACGGCGTGAAGAAGGTCGTCGAGCAGATCCGCAGGACGTGGCCCGAGGCGGTGCAGGTCACGTTCACCCAGGACAAATCCAAGGTGATCCGGGTGATGCTGCACGACCTGCAGAACGCGGTCGCGACCGCAGCGCTGCTCGTCACGGTCATCATCCTGTTCGCGCTCGGTTTCCGCGCCTCGCTGTTCATCGGCATCGCGATCCCGGCCTCGTTCCTCGCCGGCGTGCTCGGCCTGCACGTCGCGGGGCTCACCGTGAACATCGTGGTGCTGTTCTCGCTGATCCTCGCGGTCGGCATGCTGGTGGACGACGCGCTGATCGTGTCCGAGTTCGCGGAGCGGCGCATGTCCGAGGGCATGGCGCCCAAGGAGGCCTATTCGCTCGCGGCCAAGCGCATGTCGGGCCCGGTGATTTCCGCCACCGCGACGCGCGTGGCGGCGTTCTCGCCGCTGCTGTTCTGGCCAGGCATCGTCGGCGAATTCATGAAATACCTGCCGATCACGCTGATCGCGACGCTGTCGGCTTCGCTGGTGGTGGCGCTGGTGTTCACGCCGACGCTCGGCGCGCTGCTCGGCAAGGCCGCGCCCGCGCACGACGACCGCGTGAAGGCGGACGGACCCTACATGCGCACCGTACGCCTCGCACTGGCGCGGCCCGGCCTGACGCTGGCGCTGGCGGCGTTCCTGCTGGTCGCGGTGCAGGCCACCTACGCCAGGTTCGGCAGCGGCGTCGAGTTCTTCCCCAACGTGGAGCCGGATTTCGGCCAGGTCATCGTGCACGGCCGGGGCAACATCTCGCTCGACGAGAAGAACCGCATCCTCACCGAGGTCGAGAAGCGGGTTCTGGGCACGCCGGGCCTCTCCACCGTCTACACCCGCATCGGCGAGCAGCCGCGCGGCTCCAGCGAGATCACCGAAGACACCATCGGCATCATCCAGTTCGAGTTCGCCGACTGGAAGACCCGCGCGCCGGCCAACGAGATCATGAACGGCCTGCGCGCCGCCACAGCCGATATTCCCGGCATCCTCGTCGAGGTCACCGGCCCGCGCGCGGGGCCGCCGACCGGCAAGCCGGTGCAGGTCCAGCTCGGCGGGCTCGATCCCGAGCGCCTGCCCGACGCCGCGCGCAAGGTTGCCGCGATCCTCGCGAAGCACGCAGACATCCGCGACCTCGACGACGGGTTGCCGCTGCCCGGCATCGACTGGAAGATCGACGTCAACAAGGCCGAGGCCGCCAAGTTCAACGCCGGGCCAAGCGTGGTCGGCACCGCGGTCCAGCTCGTCACCAACGGCGTGAAGGTCACCGAGTATCGGCCCGCCGACAGCGACAAGGCCGTGGACATCCTGGTGCGCTTCCCCGAGGACAAGCGCAGCCTCGACCAGATCGACGAGCTGCGGGTGCAGACCCCCTCCGGCTCGGTGCCGATCGGCAATTTCGTGGAGCGCGTGCCCACCCCGCGGGTCGGCTACATCAACCGCATCGCCGGCAACCGCGTCATCACCGTCTCGGCCAACGTCGCGGCCGGCGTGCAGACCGCCAAGGTGCAGCAGGAGATCGCGGCGGAACTGAACCAGGCCGATCTCGGCGCGGGCGTCACCTGGCGGCTGAAGGGCGAGGACGAGGAGCGCGAGAAGGCCGGCGCGTTCCTGGTCAACGCCTTCGGGGTCGCGATCTTCCTGATCTTCGCGATCCTGCTGGCGCAGTTCAACCGGCTCACCTCGGTCGGGCTGGTGCTGACCGCCGTGGTCATGTCCACCATCGGCGTGCTGCTCGGCCTGCTGATCATGGGCCAGCCGTTCGGCGTGGTGATGACCGGCATCGGCGTGATCGCCAACGCAGGCGTGATCGTGAACAACAACATCGTGCTCATCGACACCTACGACCGGTTGCGGCGCGAGGGCGTGGCGGCCTACGAGGCGATCGTGGAGACCTGCCGCGAGCGCGCCCGGCCTGTGGTGCTCACCGCCGTCGCCGCCATCCTCGGCGTGCTGCCGATCGCGTTCGGTATGAACGTCGAGTTCGTCAACCGGGAGATCACGATGGGCGCGCCGGCCACCCAGTGGTGGATCAGCCTCTCGACCGCCATCGTGTTCGGGCTGGGCTTCGCCACCATCCTGACGCTGATCGTGACCCCCGCCGCCCTGATGCTGGTGGAGCACGGCCGGGCCTGGCGCCTGCGCCGGACCGCGGACCTGTCGCGCCTCTGGCCGTTCCGCCGGGGCGCTTCGGCCCCGTCGACCGCGCCCTGAGCCGGTGGCCGGCGCCCGGACCGGCGGCGGATGTGGGCTTTCCTCCGCGATCGGAGCCACTTGGGGTTGGTAACCAATCGAAACAAATGCTCGGATGTCAGGGAACCGACATCCGCCCCCGCGCATTGACGGTTGCAAATCGTTCCCCCAGGAGCGCCGGACACCCCATGCCGATCCCCGAATACCTGAGGCGCCAGGCCGAGAGCTGCCTGCGGATAGCGCGGGCCGGCTTCGACCTCGCGACGGCGGAGCGGCTTCGCCACATGGCGGCCGACCTGCGCGCCAAGGCCGACGAACTCGAAGAGCGCGAGCGCCAGTCGGCCCTCGCCCTGCACCTGATGAACGGCCACGGCCGCAACGGCTCGGGCGGCGAGTTCGGACGCGGCGGCTAAGCCGCCTGCGGAGCGCGTGGGCGGGGCCTCGCCCCGCTGCGACGACGCCATGCCGGACGTGCGGGGAGCGACCCGCAAAAGCGCATTGAATTCGCGCAGGCGGCGGTGAATGTTACCGCGCATGAATACGCTGCTCACTCGCCTTTCCCGTGAACTGATCGACGAATACACGGCCACCGGTTTCTGGCGCGACGACACCATCTACACGCTGGTGCGCGACCATGCCCGGCGCGCGCCGGATTCCTTCGCTGTGCGCGACCGCTTCCGCCGCCTGACCTACCGGCAATTGCAGGACGCCGCCGACGCGCTCGCCGCCGATCTCGCGCGGCTGGGCGTGCGGCGCGGCCAGCGGGTCTCGGTGTGGCTGCCGAGCCGGATCGAGAGCGTGGTGGCGCTGCTGGCCTGCTCGCGCAACGGCTACGTCTGCTGCCCGTCGCTGCACCGCGACCACACCATTGGCGAGGTCGTCGAGCTGATGCAGCGCACCAGCAGCCGGGCGCTGGTGGTGCAGACCGGCTACGGCGCCGACGCCGACCGGCGCGACCTCGACGAGGCGCTGCGCGACGTGCCGACGCTGCGCCACGTCTACCGGCTCGCGCCGCTGGTCGAATCCGATCCCGCGCCGTTCGCGGACCTGCCTGCCGCCAGCGGACCCGGCGAGCCGGTGAAGGCCGATCCCAACCAGGTAGTCTATCTCGCCTTCACGTCCGGCACGACCGGCAAGCCCAAGGGCGTGATGCACTCCGACAACACGCTCCTGGCCAACGCCCGCCAGCTCGCCAAGGACTGGTCGATCGGCGAGGGCTCGGTGGTCTACACGCTGTCGCCGCTGTCGCACAATCTCGGCTTCGGCGCGCAGGTGATGGCGCTCGCGGTAGGCGGCGAACTGGTGATCCACGACCTGCCGCGCGGCTCCAGCCTCGCCGACCGCATCCTGGAGACCGACACCAGCTTCCTCGTCGGCGTGCCGCCGAACGCCATCGACCTGCTCGGCGAGATGCAGCGGCGCGACCTCAAGGGTCTCGGCCGCCTCACCGGCTTCCGCATTTCCGGCTCGGCGGTGCCGAGCGAGGTGGTTGCGGGCCTGATCCGGCAGGGCATCCGGCCGCAGAGCGGCTACGGCATGACCGAGAACTGCTCGCACCAGTACACGCTGCCGGAGGACGACGCGCAGACCATCATCGAGACATCGGGCAGGACCTGCCCCGGCTACGAGCTGCGCATTTTCGACGCCGAGAACCCGGACGTGGAGGCGCCGCCCGGTGCGGTCGGCCAGATGGGCGGCCGCGGCGCGAGCCTGATGCTGGGCTATTTCGACGACCAGAAGGCGACCGAGGACGCCTTCAACGCCGGCGGCTGGTTCATGACCGGCGATCTCGGCTCGATCGATGCGCGCGGCTACCTGCGGATCGCCGGCCGGCAGAAGGACATCATCATCCGCGGCGGCCACAACATCCATCCGGCACGGATCGAGGAGCTGGCGACGCGCCATCCGGCGGTGCAGCGCGCGGCTGCGGTGCCCGTGAAGGATCAGCGACTCGGCGAGAAGGTCTGCCTCGCGGTGGTGTTCAAGGCCGGCACGCGCCTGCCCCCGGACGAACTGCTGGCGCATCTCGACGAAGCCGGCCTCTCGAAATTCGACATGCCGGAATACTGGCTGACGCTCGACGAGATCCCGCTCACGCCGAACGGCAAGATGCTCAAGCGCGCCATCGTCGACTGGATCAGGGAGGGCAGGCTCGCGCCCGAGCCGATCCGGTTTCAGGCCCGCAAGGCCGGCTGACACCCACAAGGAAACAAGCCATGCGCGCCGTCGTCCTCAACGAATTCGGCCCGATCGGGAAGGCTGCGCTCGCCGACATGCCGAAGCCCGAACCGAAAGCCGGCGAGGTCCAGCTCGAGGTGCATGCGGTCGCGGTGAATTTCGTCGATCTGGTGATGATGGCCGGCAAGTACCAGTTCATGCCGGACCTGCCGTTCGTCCCCGGCAAGCTGCCGGTCGGAATCATCAGCGCCGTTGGCACGGGCGTCACCAAATTTAGACCCGGCGACCGAGCCCTGCTGATGGCCGAGAAGGGCGGCTTCGCCGAGTTCGTCGTGATGCCGGAAAATCAGTGCATCCCGCTGCCGGCGGCGCTGCCGTTCGAGGACGCGGCATCGATGGCGCTGATCTACGACACCGCCTATTTCGCACTGCGGGACCGCGCCCGCGTGGAGCCGGGCGAGAGCGTGCTGATCCTCGGGGCGACCGGCGGCGTGGGCCTTGCCGGCATCCAGCTCGCGAAGGCGATGGGCTGCCGCGTGCTCGCGGCGGTGTCGAGCCCGGCCAAGGAGGACATCGTGCGCGCGGCCGGGGCCGACGACATCGTGGACCTCTCCGCGCCGGACCTGCGCGAGAGCCTGCGCCGACAGGTGTTCGCGCTCACCGGAAACAAGGGCGTCGACGTCGTGCTCGACATGCTGGGCGGCGATCCGTTCGACGCCGCGATCCGCGCGCTGGCCTGGCGCGGCCGGTTGGTGGTGATCGGCTTCGCGTCGGGCCGCATCCCGAGCATCAAGGCCAATTATTTCCTGGTGAAGAACATCGAGGTCACGGGCCTGCAGATCAGCGACTACCGCAGACGGCGCCCCGACGACATGGCGGCCTGCTTCCGGCAGGTCTACGACTGGCACGCGCAGGGCAGGATCAAAGCGCCGCCGACGCGGATCTATCTGTTCGAGCAGTTCGCCGACGCAATGCGCGCGATCGACGACCGCAGCGTGCGCGGCCGGGTGGTGCTCAAGCTGAAGTGACGCGCGCTCACAGCCCCGGCAGCCGCGGCGCGCCGCCATCCAGCCGCACGCCCTCCAGCGCGAGCAGCTTCTCCTTGGTGGCAAGGCCGCCATAGGCCGAGAAGCCGCCCGGCTTGCCGCCGGCCGCCAGCACACGATGGCAGGGAATGACGATCGGCAGCGGGTTGCGTCCCATCGCCGCGCCGACGTCGCGCGCGGCCTCCGGCGCATCGAGCCCGACACGCCTCGCCAGCGCGCCATAGGTGACGGTCTCTCCCCGGCCGAGCGCACGCATCGTCTCGTAGAGCCGGCGGCGGAGGTCATCGACGCCGGCGAGATCGAGCGGGACCCGCGAGAACTCGACCGGCTCGCCGGCGCAGTATTTCCGGATCAGCGCGACGGCCTCCGCAACCGGAGGCGGCGGCTCGCCCGCCACGCTGCCGGCCCTCGCCGCGAGCCGCGTCTCCGTCGCCTCGGGCGTGCGCTCGGGCAGCGCCAGCGCCACGAGGCCCCGCGCCGACCACGCCACGCCGCAGACACCGATGCCGGTGGAGAACAGAGCGTGCCGGTTGCGATCCTGCATGGCTCCGATGTTGCCATCGCGCCGCGGCCGCGCAAGTCCGAGAGCCTTCCTGACAGGCAGGCGCGAACAAAAAACGCCTCCCGGCAGCACGAAAAATGAGAGGCCCGGCAAGGGGGGACCGGGCCTCCGTCATTCCCGTGTCTAGCGACCCGCCGCTCCAGAGCCGGTGGTGGAGGCGCCGGGCCCGGTCGTGGTCGGGGCCGATATGCCCGCCGGATTCTTGTTTGTGGCGATGTTCGCGCCGCCGTCGCCATCGCCGTTGAAATAGAACGCCAGACCGAAGATCAGCGCGATGAAGGCAATGCTGCCGGCGATCATGCCGAGGCTGGTGCCGCCTGTCGCGCTCTCATCCGAGGACGGCAGGCGTCGCGGGGTGAACTGCGGGCTGGGACTCCGGTGTTCCGAATAAGACATGGTGTCGCCTCCTGTGATTGGCGAACCAACGCCTGCGATTCGAGCCCGGTTCCGGAACAGCATTGCGCGTGGCGCGGGTCTGGCGCGACGCGCAGTCATGCAGCACGTCCGCAACGCACCAACGCGCAAGCAGCAGGAGCAGAAGGGGCGCTAGTCCGCGACCACCTGCCAGTCCAGCGTCTCGCCGCCGTGGTGGACCAGAACCCGACGGTCCGGGCCTCGCACCGCGATCTCCTCAGGAGGGGTCCACGCCTTCTTCTCCAGCGTGATCGAGCCTTCGTTCGGCGGCAGGCCGTAATGCGCCGCGCCGTTGAGCGAGGCGAAGGCCTCCAGTCTGTCGAGCGCGCCCTCCTCCTCGAACACCTTGGCATAGACCGCCATGCACACTGGCGCGTTGAAGATGCCGGGGATGCCGTTCACCGAGAGCTTCTTCTCCACCGGATGCGGCGCCGAATCGGTGCCGAGGAAATAGCAGCTCTCGCCCGACGTGGCGGCCTGACGCAGCGCCCGCCGGTCCCGCTCGGTCTTGATGACCGGCATGACGTAAAGATAAGGCTTGAGCCCCCAGCCGAACCAGTCGGTGCGGGTGTATTCCATGTGATACGGCGTGATGGTGCCGCCGACCTGCGGCGCGTGCGCGCGCACGAAGTCCACGCCCTCCTTCGACGACAGGTGCTCCAGGATCATCCTGAGCCCCGGAAACTCGCGGCACCACGGCCCGAGGTACTTCTCGCAGAAGCGCGCCTCGCGATCGAAGATGTCCACCTCGGGATCGACATCCTCGCCGTGCATGAGGAAGCGCATGCCGATCTTCTCCATGCGCGCCAGCACCGGCCTGATCCGGCGATAGTCGGTGACGCCCGCCGCGGAGTTGGTGGTGGCGTTGGCGGGGTAGAGCTTCACGCCCGTGAACACGCCCTCGCGGAAGCCGCGCTCCACGTCGTCGGGATCGGTGTCATCGGTGAGATAGCAGGTCATCAGCGGCTGGAATGTCGAACCCGCGGGCAGCGCAGCCAGGGCACGCTCCCGGTATGCGACCGCCTCCGCCGTGGTGCGCACCGGCGGGATCAGGTTCGGCATCAGGATGGCGCGGCCGAAATGCGCCGCGGTGCAGGGCAGCGTGACCTTGAGCATCTCCCCGTCGCGAACGTGCAGGTGCCAGTCGTCCGGCTTGCGGATGGTGATGCGGGTGGTCATCCGGTCCCTCTCGCCGCGTTCGCTGCTCATCTCTCCCCGCCCGCGGGGAGGCGGCGGCCCAAGGCCGTCGGGTGAGGGGGATTTTCGACGGAGCAAGGCTGTCGAGCGCCCCTCGCCCCTGCCCTCTCCCCGCAAGCGGGGAGAGGGAGCCCACCGCCGTTGCGGCGGGCGGGCTCATCCCATCACTTACGCATTCCGCACGGCGCTCGCGGCGCCGGTGCCGGCGATGCGGCCGAACACGGCGCCCGACATCAGGCCCGAGCCGCCCGGATAGTTGAAGTAGAAGATGCCGCCCACCAGCTCGCCCGCGGCGTAGAGGCCGGGGATCGGGTTCATGTCGGAATCGATCACCTGCCCGGAATCCGGGTCGATGCGCACGCCGCCGAACGAGAACGACACGCCGCAGCCGACCTGATAGGCCTCGAAGGGCCCGTCCTCGATGGTGTTGGCCCAGTTCGACTTGTTGATCGCAAGCCCCACCGTGCAGCGGCCGTCCTTGATGTTGGGGTTGAACGCGACCTGCTTCTGGACCGCCGCGTTGTAGGTCCGGATCTCGTCAAGGAAGGCCTGCGCGTCCACGCCTTCGAGCTTGTTCGCCAGTTCCTCGATGGTGTTGGCCGAGACCTTGCTGACGCGCTTGATGCGGTATTCGTCGCGCAGCATCGGGATGATCTTCTGGTCGAACACCTGGTAGGCGAAGTTGTTGGGCTGGCGTAGCACCACCGCGCCGTATTTCGCGTAGGTGTAGTTGCGGAAGTCCGCACCCTCGTCGACGAACCGCCGGCCGTTGGCGTTGATCAGGATGCCCCACGGATAGGAGTGTTTCTGGAAGTTGTCGCCGACCGAGAGGTCGCCGAACTCCGGCGCGTTGTAGTCCCACTGCACCGCGTGCGAGCCGGACCAGTTGCCGTAGGACGACGCGCCGATGGCCAGCGCCATGTTGATGCCGTCGCCGGTGTTGTAGGGCGTGCCGCGCACCTTCGCCAGCTCCCAGCCGGGGCCGAGGTAGCGCGTGCGCATCTCGGCGCTCGACTCGAAGCCGCCGCAGGCGATCACCACCGACTTGCAGCGCACCTCCTCGATCGCGCCGTTGACCTTGACCTTGACGCCGCGCACGACGTTGCCGTCGTAGATCAGCTCGAAGGCGCGGGTGCTGTAGCGGACCTCGATGCCCTGCTTCTCGGCGAGTTTGAGGTGCTGGTCCACGAGGCCCGGACCGCCGCCCGTGGCCTCCACGGTGAGGCCGCCCCAGAACTTGAACTTGCCGTCGATCAGGTAGGCCTGCCGGCCCCAGATCGGGTTGAACTTCATGCCCTTGCCGTGCAGCCACTGCATCGCGTCGCGGGAGCGGCCGACCAGCCGGTCGCACAGGTCGCCGTCGGTGCGATACTGGGTGACGCGGAACATGTCGTCGTAGAACTGGTCGGTGGTGTAGGTGCCGAAGTCGGAGCGCGCGATCTCGTCGGCGGTCAGGTCCGGCATGATGCGCTTGAGGTCGTCGACTCCGTCGTAGACGCAGCGGAACGCACCCGCGGTGAAGCGCGAGTTGCCGCCCATCAGCTCCTTGGGCGCGCGCTCCAGAACCAGCACGCTGGCGCCCTTCTCGCGCGCCGCGAGCGCCGCGCAGAACGCCGCATTGCCTGCCCCGACGACGACCACATCCCACTGCTTGCCAGACACTTCGACCTTCCTCCGGTGTGCGCCCGCGCGGCCCGACGTGCCTGCGCCGATTAACTTCGGGCCGCACCATCGGGCGGCCCGTCCGGCGGTGTCAAGGGCGGGGCCGCGCCAGACACAATTCCGGCCGCAACCCGCCCGGATGATCCTGCGGGAAGCGGCCGGAAACGGCCGATGGAGACCTGGCGAGGGCCGGCCGGGGCGCCGCGAAGCAGGCCCCCCGAACCCGCCCGCCGGAAGGCGGCAGGCTCTCTCGAACTACTGCGCCTTGATGCCGGCCTGCTTGACCACCTTGCCCCACTTGGCGAGTTCGTCCTCCATGTACTTGCCGAACTCGGCAGGCGCCATGGTGACGATGTCCGCGCCGTTGTCGCTCATGCGCTTCTGCACGTCCGGCAGCTTCTGGATCGCGGCGATCTCCTTGTTGAGCTTTTCGACCACCGCCGCCGGCGTGCCGGCCGGCGCGACCAGGCCGATCCAGTTGCCTGCCTCGTAGCCCTTAACGCCCTGCTCCTCGATGGTCGGCAGGTCGGGCATGATGGCGCTGCGCTTGGTGCCGCTGACGCCGAGCAGGCGCAGCTTGCCGGTCTTGTGATGCGGAACCAGCGTGGTGATGGTCGCGATGATCGACTGCGAGTGGCCGCCCGCCACGTCGATGACGGCCGGGCCAGCGCCCTTGAACGGCACGTGCACCACGTCGATGCCGGCGGTCAGCTTGAACAGCTCGTAGCCCAGATGCAGCGAGCCGCCGATGCCGCCCGATGCGTAGTGCATGCCGCCGGGCTTGGCCTTGGCGAGGTCGACGAACTCCTTGACCGACTTGGCCGGCAGGCCCGGATGGACCGCAATCGCGTTCGGGCTCGACACGAAGATCGCCACCGGCGTGAACGCATTGAGGGAATCGTAGGGCAGCTTGTAGAGCGACGGATTAACCGCGTGCGCGATCGAGGCGATCAGCAGCGTGTAGCCGTCCTTCGGCGCGTTCGCCACCAGCTCCGAGCCGACCACGCCGCCGGCGCCGGTGCGGTTCTCGACCACGAACTGCTTGCCGAGCCGCTCGCTGAGGTGCTGCGCGAACAGGCGCGCGGCGATGTCGTTGAGGCCGCCGGGCGCGAAGGGCACCACGATCCGCACCGGTTTCGTCGGATAATCCTGCGCCGCCGCCGGCATGACGAGCGCGAACGCAAGCCCCGCGGCCGCGAGCATGGTGGAAAGGGGTTTCGGCATCGTGGGCTTCCTCCGGTCTTTAGGGTCGGTCTTCAGGGTTCATGCGCCGCCCGCAGGCGGCAATCGGCCGCAAACGTACCATGCCCCGGCGCAGGCGCGCGAGCCAAAACGGCGGCGGAAGGCCGCACGGCGTCAGGCGCCCGCGCCCCGCATCCGCTTTGCGGCGTCGAGCGCGGCGTCGACGATGCCCTGATAACCGGTGCAGCGGCAGAGGTTGCCGGAAATCGCGACGCGGACCTCGCGCTCGGTCGGGTCCGGATTGTCGCGCAGGAATTCGAGCAGCGTGATGAGCATGCCCGGCGTGCAGAAGCCGCACTGCAGGCCATGGTTTTCGCGGAACGCCTCCTGCAGCGGATGCAACGCATCGGGACCGGGGGCGATGCCCTCGACGGTGGTGATCTCGTGTCCGTCGGCCTGCACCGCCAGCATCAGACAGGAGCGCGCCGAGCGCCCGTCCAGCAGGATGGTGCAGGCGCCGCAGACGCCGTGCTCGCAGCCCAGGTGCGTGCCGGTGAGCCCCAGTTCGACGCGCAGAAAGTCGGCGAGCGTGAGCCGGACCGGCACCTCGCGTTCATGGCACACGCCGTTTACCTCGACGGCGATGGTCCGCTTCCCGCTCATGTCAGGGGGTGGCTCCGGCGGGCGCGAGGCCGCAGGCGCGCTCCAGCGCCCGGCGCGACAGCACGGTGGCGAGATGCCGGCGATAGTCGGCCGAGGCATGGATATCCGCCACCGCCTCGATTCCGCGGCAGCTTGCGCAGGCCGCATGAAACAGCTCCACGTCCGGCGCCTGGCCGACGAGAGCGGCCTCGGCCTCCCGCATCCGCACCGGCGCGACCGCGACCCCGCCGACAGTGAGCGAAGCACGCGCGATCACGCCTGCGTCGTTCAGTTCCAGCAACGCCGCCGCGGAGGCCAGCGCGAAGTCGCCGTGGCGGCGCGTGAACTCGACGAAAGCCGCACGATGCCCCGCGCGCCACGGCAGCAGCCGCACCGCCACCAGGACCTCGTTCAGCTCCATCGATGGCGTCATGTAGGCGGCCGGAAATTCGGCGAAGGGAATCCCGCGCCGGCCGTCCGGACCCTCCACGACCACCTCCGCATCGAGCGCGGCCGCGACCGCCACCAGCTCCGCAGCCGGATCGAGATGACAGAGCGAGCCGCCGATAGTGCCGCGGTTGCGGGTCTGGCGGTGACCGATCTGCTGCATGGCCTGGTGCAGCAGCGGCAGCCTCTCCTTCACCAGCGGGGAGAATTCGATGTCGCGCTGGCGGGTCATGCCGCCGATCTCGATCGCGCCGTCCCGCTCCTCGATATAGGCCAGACCCTCGATGCGGTTGAGGTCGATCACATGGTCCGGCAGCACGAACCGCATGTTGAGCATGGGCATCAGCGACTGCCCGCCCGCGAGCAGCTTGGCGTTCTCCAGCGTGGCCAGGAGCCCCACGGCCTCGGCCACGGTTCTCGGATCGTGGTACTGGAAGGCAGGCGGCTTCATTCGGTCCGGTTCGCTTTGGAGCGAGTATAAGGAGCGCACGCTGCCGGGCAACGCCGTGCATCCTTGCATCGCCGCGCGACCATGCCGTAACCGCAGTCGGCTCCGCAGGATCTCCGGGTCCGCCCGCTTGACGCGGCGGCTGTCGCCCTCTATTTAACCAATAGGTTATTTAACGATCTGGTAAATCATGGCGCCCGACCCCCTCAGCCGGACCTTCGCCGCCCTCGCCGATCCCACCCGACGGGCGATCCTGGCGCGGCTGTCGCTCGGCGAGACCTCGGTGTCGGAGCTGGCCAAGCCCTTCGAGATGTCGATGCCCGCGGTCTCCAGGCACCTGAAGGTGCTGGAGCAGGCCGGCCTGATCGCGCGCGGTCGCGAGGCCCAGTGGCGGCCCTGCCGCATCGAACCGGAGGCACTGAAGGGCGTTGACACATGGCTCGAAAGCTATCGCCGGTTCTGGGACGAGCGGCTCGACCGGCTGGCGCATTATCTCGACACGTTCGAGGCCGCGCCCAAAGCCCAGGCCGGGATCGAGACCAAGAGCCAGGCCGGCCCGAAGGCTGGCTTGAAGAAAACCGGTCCCCGTCCCCGCACGGGGCGGTGACCCCACCCCTGCGAGCGAGGAGAGTGTCATGCAGGTCCAGCCCTATCTGATGTTCGACGGCCGCTGCGAGGAAGCGGTGGAGTTCTACAAGACCGCCCTCGGCGCCACGGTCGAGATGCTGATGCGCTTCAAGGAAAGCCCCGAGCAGCCGCAGGACGACGGTTGCGCCGGCGCGGGCATGGACATCACGGCCATGGGCGAGAAAATCATGCACGTCAGCCTGCGCATCGGCGACAGCGCCGTAATGGCCTCGGACGGGATGTGCAAGGGCCAGCCGAGATTCGACGGCATTTCCCTTTCGCTCGCGGCCCGGGACGAGCGGGAGGCCGACAAGGTGTTCGCGGCCCTGGCCGAGGGCGGCACCGTGCAGATGCCGCTCGCGAAAACCTTCTTCTCGCCACGCTTCGGCATGGTCGCCGACAAATTCGGCGTGAGCTGGATGGTGCTCGTGGACGCGGGCCCGGCGAAGAACTGAACCATCGCGGGCCGACCGCGGTTCAAGGCACAACGGAGGATTCATCATGGAATCGAAGCCGGAAAAGCAGCACGAATGGCTGCAGCAGCTCGCGGGCGAATGGGACTTCGAGGGCGAGTGCATCGTGGCTCCCGACCAGCCGCCGATGAAGAACACCGGCACGCTGTCGTCGCGCTCCATCGGCGGGCTGTGGCTGGTGGGCGAAGGCAGGGGTGAGATGCCGGACGGCGGGACGATGACCAGCATCATCACGCTCGGCTATGACCCGCAGCGCAAGCGCTTCACGGGCACGTTCATCGCCTCGATGATGAGCCATCTGTGGATCTACGACGGCGCACTCGACGGCGCGGGCAAGGTGCTCACCCTCGACGCCGAGGGGCCGAGCTTCGCGGGCAACTGCGCGATGGCGAAGTACCAGGACATCTTCACCGTCGTCGGCAAGGACCACCACACGCTGTCCTCGCAGGTGCAGGGCGAGGATGGCCAGTGGACCCGCTTCATGACCGCGCATTACCGGCGGCGGAAATAGGCCCCCAGCCGCCGTCAGTACGGCACGCGGTCCGGCTTGCCGAACCAGCGTCTGAACGCCTCCAGCGCCTCGTCGGCGCCCAGCCGCCGGATCGGCAGCCGGCGCCGGTCGAGCGGGGCTGCGACCTCCTCGTAGATCGCCGCGTCGTCGAAGCCGATGGCCGCGGCGTCGGCGCGGCTGTTGGCGTAAACGATCTCCGACACCCGCGCCCACCAGGCCGCGCCGAGGCACATCGGGCACGGCTCGCAGCTCGTGTAGATCACCGCGCCGTCCAGCACATGGGTGCCGAGCGCCTTGCAGGCGTCGCGGATCGCGACCACCTCCGCGTGCGCGGTCGGATCGCCGGTGGGAATCACGCGGTTGACGCCTTCGCCGACGATCCGGCCCTCCCGCACCACCACCGCGCCGAACGGCCCCTCGTCCGAGGCCACGCATTGCAGCGACAGCGCGATGGCGCGGCGCATGAATCCGATCTCGTCGGCGGACGCGGTCATTCCATCCTCCCGATTTCCGCAAGGCGCAGGCACCGAGGATAGCCCGCGGCCGCCGGGTCGTCACCGCACGACGCGGGGCCGGCGCATGCCCACGGACCGCGAGACGGCCATGGGCCACGCGAAACGGTGCGGCCATGCGAAACGGGACTGCGGCTCTTCCGCCAACCGCTCTGGCCTTCCGCGCGGTCGCGGCGATATGCTTCGCGCCGCCGAGAACCTTCGAACGATCCCAAGCCCCGAAAGGCAGACCATGTCCGACGAGATCCTGACCCGGCAGGACGGCCCGATCCTGCGCATCACGCTCAACGCTCCGGAGCGCGGCAACGCCGTCACCGACGCGATGGTGGCGGAGCTGACCGGGATATTGAACGACGCCCACAAGACCTCGGACATCGTCGTGCTGCGCGGAGCGGGCAACGACTTCTGCGTCGGCCGGCACATCACGGCCGCCCCGCCCGCGGTGGAGCCCACCGCCTATACGCGACGCAATTTCTCGGACGTGGTCTTCAACTGCTACGGCGCGCTGCGCAATTCGCCGGTGCCGGTGGTCGGCGTGGTGCAGGGCGGCGCGCACGGCTTCGGCTGCGCGATCGCCGCCGCCTGCGACGTCACCATCGCCTCCGACGCCGCGACGTTCTCCGTGCCGGAGATGCTGCACAACATCATGCCGACGATGGTGATGTCGTCGCTGGTCGACCGGGTGCCACGCAAGGCGCTCGCCTATCTGGTCTATTCCACCGCGCCGGTCGGCGCCGAGCGCGCGCTGTCCTACGGCATCGTCTCCAACGTGGTGCCGGCCTCACAGCTCGACGCCGAGGCGGACCGCCTGACCGCCGCGATGCTCAAGGCGCCGACCATCGCGCTCACCGCGGCCAAGGAGTTCATCAAGGTCGCGCCCGACATGCCGATCCAGGGTGCGGTCGATTTCGCCCGCAACCTGCACGCCACCATCAACTCCGCCGCCGAGATCAGGAAGAGCCGCCAGTGAAAGTCTTCATCTTCGACCTGCTGCCCTACGGCCAGCACTTCGACCAGTACAAGGCGTCCAAGTACCTCCCCTATCCCTTGCCCAAGGACCATTACGACCGCGAGGTCGCGGCCCGCACCTACGAAGAGCATCTCAGGTGCTGGGAGGAGATGGACAGGCTGGGCTTCGACGGCGTCGGCCTGAACGAGCACCACACCACGCCGCACGGGCTGATGAACTCGCCCAACATGATGGCGGCGGTCGGCGCGCAGCGCACCAGGCGGCTCAAGTTCCTGCTGCTCGGCAACCTCGTGCCGCTGCACAATCCGCTGCGCATCGCCGAGGAGCTGGCGATGGCCGACACGCTGTCGGGCGGCCGCGTCCTGTCCGGCTTCGCGCGCGGCGTGCCGCGCGAGTACAACGTCTACGGCGTGCCGATGGCGGAGTCGCGCGCGCGCTTCGAGGAGGCGGTCGATATCATTCTCAAGGCGTGGCAGGAGAGCGTGTTCTCCTACGACGGCAAGTTCTGGTCCTACAAGGACATCGCGATCTGGCCGCGGCCCTACCAGCAACCGCATCCGCCGGTCTACGTGCCGTTCACCGGGTCCAAGGAAACCATCGAGTGGGCCGGCAGGCACAACTTCAACGCCGTCATCCCCGACCACCACCGCGGGCTGACGCAGGACATCGTCGGCTACTTCGCCAAACAGCTCGCGGCCAACGGCCGGAGGATCACGCCCGAGCAAATCTGCTTCTTCACCGAATCCTGGGTGGCGAAGGACCGCACCGCCGCGATCGAGGAATACAGCCCGTTCTATCTCTACTTCGTGCACACGCTCTGGCACCATGGCTCGCTGGAGAAGGCGTCGCAGGCCAAGGGCACGGGCTACCTGTCGTCGGCCTCCTACGACTACATCAAGCCGGAGAACCGGATCGGCGCGGGCGTGGACCGCGAGGGCATGCAGCGCACCACCATCGCCGACATCGAGCGGAAGATCGACACCGGGGAGCTGGCCTGGGGCTCGCCCAAGGACGTGGCCGACCGGCTCATCGAGGGCGCGGAGCGCATGGGAGCCAACACGCTGCTGATCAACATGAACGCGGGCGCGCTCACCTACGACCTGTTCCTCGAGCAGATTCGGCGCTTCGGCAAGGACGTGCTGCCGCGGCTGCAGGCGCATCAGGTGACGCGGGTTCCCGCGGCGGAGGCCGCGACGGCGTGACGAGGCTTGAATCGCCCGGCTCCTTGAGAGCAAATGGGCGGCGAGGAAACCCGCCGCCCCCATAAGCCCGGACAGCCATCCGGACAACAAACGGTCAGCCCATGTCGCAAGCGTCCCAGGCCGCCGCCGGCCGCAATGCCCAGGAGCACTCCACCGCCTATTACTTCCTCGAGGGATTGAACGAGGTCGGCATCGACCATCTGTTCTGCAATTTCGGCACCGATCACGCGCCGATCATCGAGGAGATGGCAAACCGCAAGAAGCGGGGCGAGAAGACGCCGAACGTCATGCTCTGCCCGCACGAGAACACCGCAGTGCACATGGCGGCGGGCCACGCGCTGATCAGCGGCCGGGGCCAGGGCGTGCTGGTGCATGTCGACGTCGGCACCGCCAACAGCACGACCGCGATGCACAACCTGTTCCGCAGCCGCCTGCCGGTGCTGCTGATGGCCGGCAAGGCGCCGTTCACCGCCGCCGGCGAACTGACCGGCTCCCGCGACAACTACGTCCATTTCATCCAGGAGCCGTTCGACCAGGGCAGTCTGGTGCGCCCCTATGTGAAGTGGGAATGGACGCTGCCGTCCGGCGTGGTGGTGAAGGAGACGCTGCGCCGGGCTCACACGATCATGGAGAGCCACCCGCAGGGTCCCGTCTACCTCATGGCGCAGCGCGAGACGCTCACCGAGCGCTGGCGCACGGACCAGGTGAAGAGCTACCCGGCGGACCGCTTCCCCGCCACGCAGGGCGGCGGCGCGGACCCGGCGGCTGTCTCGGACCTCGCCGACCGCATCCTCGCGGCGCAGCATCCGATCCTGATCACCGGCTATGCCGGCCGCAACGCGCAGGCCGCGGCGCTGATCGAGGAGCTGTCCGGCTTCGCCGGCATTGCGGTGTTCGAAGCCAACATGATCTTCAACGTCTCCAACGAGATGCCCTGCTTCCTCGGCTATTCGGCGGACAAGCACCTGCCCCGGACCGACCTCGGCATCCTGCTGGACGTCGACGTGCCCTGGTTCCCGCGGGACGTGACGCCGAACCCGGATGCGTTCTGGGCCCATATCGACGTGGACACGCTCAAGCAGGCCTCGCCGATGTGGACCTTCCCCGGCCACCTGCGGATGCAGGGCGATTCCGGCCGCATCCTGCAGCAGCTTCTCGAGGCGCTGAAGAGCAAGGCCACGCCGAAGTTCCGCGAGGCCGCCGCCGCGCGCGTGGCGTCCTACGCCCCCGAGCGCGCCGCGCTGGCCGAAAACGCCCGGAGGCTCGCCGCCGACAAGGGCCGGCACGACGAGATCAACCCGCATTACCTGTTCGCGGAGCTGAACAAGCTGCTCGCGGACGACGACATCGTGTTCAACGAGGCGATCCGCAACGCCGGCGCCTGCCTGATGCAAATCGCGCGCCCCCGGCCCAACACAATGGTGCGCACGGGCGGCGGCGGCCTCGGCTGGTCGGGCTCGATGGCGCTCGGCGCCAAGCTCGCCGCGCCCGAGCGGATGATGGTGCAGGTGGTCGGCGACGGCAGCTTCTACTTTGGCAATCCCTCGTCGGTGTTCTCGGTGGCGAAGCAATACGGGCTGCCGATCCTGTCGATCGTGCTCGACAACACCGGCTGGTCGGCGGTGAAGGAATCCACGCTGCGCGTGTTCCCGAAGGGCGAAGCAAGGGACATCGACGAATTCCAGGCCAGCCTGATGCCGGACGCCGACTTCTCCAAGATCGGCGAGGCGTTCGGCGCCCACGGCGAGCGCGTCAGTGATCCGGACGACCTGCCGGCCGCGCTCGCCCGCGGCGTCGAGGCGGTGCGCAGCGGCCGCACCGCGGTCCTGCATGTGCGGGTGACGCGGCTGTAGAAAGCCAGCCACCCCGCCGTTGTGTGCGTGGCGCCGGACGGAGCGGCGCAGGCACCGTGCCGAGTTCTCCACTGGACCGGCAAGCCGTGGTTCGGCTTTCGCCGCGTTCCGCATAAGATCGCACCCGCCGCTTCGCCCGCCCTCCGACCACGAGTCCCCGATGATCGACCCGACCTACCTTGGATTGCTGCTGGTGCGCGCGTGCCTGGCCGCCGTGTTCCTCTACAGCGCCGTCGACAAGATCATGCACCCCGCAGATGCGGTGGCGGAGCTTCAGGCGTTCAACCTGCCGCTCTTTCTGCGCTGGCCGGTGATCGCGTTCCAGCTCGCGACCGGCCTGATGGTGCTGCTGGGCTTCCACGCGCGGTTGGGTGCGCTGGCGCTGGCCGTCTTCACCTTCGTGGCCACGCTGATCGCGCACAGGTTCTGGGTTGGCTCGGGGCCGCCGCAGCGCCGGCAGACGACCATCGCACTGGAGCATCTCGCCATCGTCGGCGGCCTGCTGCTGCTGGCGATCGTGGGGCCCGGCGGACTGTCACTCAACCGGATGTGATCGCTTTGTTGAGCACGATCTATTCCGAAAACCGGTTCCCACTTTTCGGGATCATGCTCTCGCGGCCCTTGCGCGCCAGTTCCCTGGCGAGAAAATCCACCAGCACTTCGACGCGGGCCGGCCGCGGCCCGCCCGGCGGCAGCACCAGATGCAGGCCGGCGGGCTGCGCGGTCCAGTCCGGCATCACCGCCTCCAGCGCGCCCGACGCCAATGCCTCGCGCACGATGAAGTCCGGCTGCACCGCGACGCCGAGGCCCGCAAGCAGCGCCGGCATCAGCGCCTCGCCCGAGTTGGCGCGCAAGGGGCCCGCAAAGCGCACGCTCGCCTCTTCCCCCCTTGCGTTGGCGAAGCGCCAGACGCCCGGCGTGCGCAGATAGGCGTAGCCCAGGCAGGCGTGCTCGGCGAGATGCAACGGATGCGTCGGCCGGCCGTGCGTATCCCAATACGACGGCGCGGCCACCACATGCACCGACACGCCGCACAGCCGCCGCGCCACCAGCGAGGAATCCGGCAGCACCGCGATGCGTAGCGCCGCGTCGAAGCCCTCGCCGATCAGGTCGATCACCTGGTCGCTCAGGTGCAGGTCGATGCTCACCTCCGGATAGCGGCGCAGGAATTCGGGCAGGATCGGGGCGATCTCGCTCAGCCCGAACGACATCGGCACCGCGAGCCGCACCACGCCGCGCGGCACCGCGGACTGCGACAGCGCGTCGGCCTCCGCGGCCTCGCCCTCGGCCAGCATGCGCGCGGCGCGCTCCGCGAGCCTGCGGCCGGCGTCGGTGAGCGCGAGCCGGCGCGAGGTGCGGTTGAACAGCCGCGTGCCGAGCCGGGCCTCCACCCGGCTCACTGCCTTGGAGACCGTGGCCTTGGACAGCGCCAGTTCGGCGGCCGCGGCCGCAAACGAGCGGGCCTCCGCCACCTTGGCGAACACCGCGAGGCCCTCGAGATCGGGAAGCTTTGACATCTCTATTATGAAACAATGAGTTTCGATAGTTTCTATTTCTGATCTTATACCGCGGCCCTATCTTCCTCGCAACGAACGCCCCTACGGGGCCGATTGACGAGGAGATTCAACATGATCGAGCGGAGACCCTTCGAAGGCCTGGGCGGCGCTGACCACGGCTGGCTCAAGGCCAGACACCATTTCTCGTTCGCGAGCTACCACGACCCGAAGCGGGAGCGGCACGGCGCGCTGCGGGTGTGGAACGACGACGAGATCGCCCCGAATTCGGGCTTCCCGGCGCACCCCCACGCCAACATGGAGATCGTCACCTACGTCCGCGAGGGCGCGATCACCCATCAGGACAGCCTGGGCAACCAGGGCCGCACCGAGGCCGGCGACGTGCAGGTGATGAGCGCGGGCTCCGGCATCCGCCACGCGGAATACAATCTGGAGCCGGAGACCACCAAGATCTTCCAGATCTGGATCGAGCCTGTGCGGCGTGGCGGCCAGCCGGGCTGGGGCGCGAAGCCCTTCCCGAAGGGCGAACGCTCGGGTCGCTTCGTGACGCTGGCGAGCGGCATCGAAGGCGACGCCGACGCGCTGCCGATCCGCGCCGACGCGCGCGTGCTCGGCGCCACGCTGAAGGCCGGCGAGAGCGCCGTCTATCCGCTCGGCGCGGACCGCAACGGCTACCTCGTGCCGGCGAGCGGCGCGGTGGAGGTCAACGGCGTGCGTCTTGCCACGCGCGACGGCGCGGCGATCTCCGACGAAGCGTCGGTGACGGTCACCGCGCTTGAGGATTCCGAAGTCGTTCTGGTGGACGCGGCTGCATAAGCGGCGTCCACCCTCTTCTCACCCATCGCATCTGAAAGGAGCCCCTCATGGCCAAGGTTCTCGTCCTCTATTATTCGTCCTACGGTCACATCGAGCAGATGGCCCGGGCGGTCGCCGAAGGCGCTCGCTCGGCCGGCGCACAGGTGGACGTCAAGCGCGTGCCGGAACTGGTGCCCGAGGCCGTCGCGAAAGCCTCGCACTACAAGCTCGACCAGGAGGCCCCCGTCGCCACCGTCGACGATCTCGCCAACTACGACGCCATCGTGGTCGGCGCGGGCACCCGCTTCGGCCGGATGCCTTCGCAGCTCGCGAACTTCCTCGATCAGGCCGGCGGCCTGTGGGCCCGAGGCGCGCTCAACGGCAAGGTCGGCGGCGCGTTCACCTCGACCGCCACGCAGCACGGCGGCCAGGAGACCACGCTGTTCTCGATCATCACCAACCTGCTGCACTTCGGCCTGGTGATCGTCGGCCTCAACTACGGCTATGCCGGACAGATGACGCTCGACGAGGTGACCGGCGGCTCGCCCTACGGGGCGACCACCATCGCCGGCGGCGACGGTTCGCGCCAGCCCTCGCAGAACGAGCTGGACGGCGCGCGCTACCAGGGCAAGGCCATCGTCGAGACCGCGATCAAGCTGCACGGGTGAAGCGCCGGTCGGGCGAGGGGCAAAGCGCCCCTCGCCTAATGCCCCACGGCCCTGCGGATGCGCCGGATGCCCAGCGCGACCAGAAGCGCCACCACCGGAATGCTGACGCCGGTGGCGATGTCGGAATCGATGTGCAGGCCATAGGCCTTGAGCGCCTTCACGGCATATCCCACGAGCCCGACGATGTAATAGGTGATCGCCGCGATCGAGAGCCCCTCGACCGTGCTTTGCAGACGAAGCTGCAAACCCTGCCTGCGATTCATCGACTCCAGCACCGCTTGGTTCTGCCGCTCGCGGGTGAGATCGACGCGGGTGGCCAGCAAATGCGTGGCGCGCGACACGCGCTCCGAGAGCGACCGCTGGCGCGCGGCCACGGTGCGGCAGGTGGCGATGGCCGGAGCCAGCCGGCGCTCGATGAACTGCTGAACGGTCTGGTGGCCCTCGATGCGGGCCTCCCGCAGCTCGGCGATGCGCCGCTGCACCAGCTCGTCATAGGCCATCGCAGCGCCGAAGCGATAATCGGTCTCGGTGCCGCGGCTTTCGATGGCAGCTTCGAGTTGCGTCAGGCGCTCCAGCAGACCCGCCTCGTCATTCGCATCGGCCCCGACGAGAGCCTGCGTGATCTCCGCAAGCTCGCGCTCGCATTGCGCCTGGAACGGCTGCATGGCCTGCGCCACCGGCAACGCAAGCAGCGCCATCACGCGATAGGTCTCGATCTCCAGAAGCCGCTGCACCATGCGTCCGGCCTGCCGCGGCGACAGGCTGCGATCCTGCAACAGAATGCGACTGAATCGATCGCCGTGAATGCGGAAATCCGTGAAGGCGCGCGCCACGCCCCCGCCGAGCGCCGACCCCACCAGTCCGTTGCCGCCGAACATGCGCATGGCGATGTCGTCCACCGCCAGTTCGTCGCCGGCGGGCAGGATCGCGACATGCACGGCCGCAATGGTCTCGCCCGGCAGCGCAGCCAGCCATTCGGCCGGCACCGCGCCGACCGGCGGATCGACGAACGGATCGCCGCCGCCAGCCCCCGGAACGATGAAGGTGTAGCGGGCGAACTCGGTGTGCCGCTCCCACTTCAGACGGAACGGACCGAAGTCCTCGCTGTAGTGGTTCACACCGGCCCCGGGATCGGCCACGCCGTAACGGCGCGCCAGCTCGACGACATGACTCCATTCGCGTTCGCGGTTGGCGGACGGCGAAAGCATCGCGACATAGGAAAGGCGCACGGGCGTCGGCAAAGCCTCGGGCGGCCGCGAATGAACCTCGTCGTTGAGGCGGACGCGCAGGGCGTGGTCGGGCGGCAGGGGCATGGCGATCGCTCGGTCCTGCGCGCATGGTAGCGGGCCGCGCCGGCGCGACAAGACGCAAAGCGCCGCGCTCAGTTCAGCCGCACGATGGCGAGATTCAGCAGAAACGCGAAGCTCACCCATGCAAGATAGGGTGCGAGCAGCAGGCTGGCGGCGCGCGACCAGCGCCACAGCACCACGGCCAGAGCCGCGATCGAGAGCCAGAGCGCCACGATCTCGAACAGCGCCCAATCCGGCCGTTGCAGGTGGAAGAACAGCAGGCTCCATCCCACGTTCAGCACGGCGTTGACCGCGAACAGCGCCACCACGGTCCGGCGTGCCGTGCGGTGGGGCGCGGCGCGCCACGCGATGGCCGCCGAAAGCGCGGTCAAAACGTAAATCGTGGTCCAGACGGGCGCGAACACCCCGTCCGGCGGCTGCCAGGACGGCTTCTGCAACGCCCGATACCACGGTCCGATGTCGGTGAGCGCGCCGCCGGTCAGGCTGACCGCGGCGGCCACGGCGAAGGCCACCAAGAGCGGCGCGATCCACGACCTGCGGGCGATTGCGTTCATGGCTGGAAGAACGGCGCGGCCCCGCCTTAGGTTCCGCGCACCCGCCGGAGCATCCGCTCCACATTCGCGATGGGGGTCGGCGGCGTGATGCCGTGGCCCAGGTTGAAGACGAACGGTCCGCCGGAGAACGCCGCCATCACCTCCTCCACGCCGCGGTCGAGCGCCGCGCCGCCCGCGAGCAGGACCTCGGGATCGAGGTTGCCCTGCACCGGCACCCGCGACTGGATCTGCTCGCGCGCGAAGGTCCTGTCGATCCCCGTCTCCAGGCTCACGGCATCGACGCAGGTCTCCTCGACATAGTGCGGGATCTGCCGGCCGGCGCCGCGCGGAAACCCGATGATCCGCACGTCTGGCCTGGCCGCGCGCACCTTCTCCACCAGCCGCCGCGTCGGCTGCACGCACCACCGCTCGAAATCCGGCGGCGGCAGCGCCCCCGCCCAGGTGTCGAAGATCTGCAGGCACTCCGCGCCGGCATCCAGCTGGCGCAGCAGATAATCCGCGGACGAATCCACCAGCAGGTCGATCAGCCGCGCGAATCCATCCGGATCGCGCGCCGCGAAGTCCTTCGCCGGCGCCTGATCGGGCGTGCCGCGGCCCGCCACCATGTAGGTCGCCACCGTCCACGGCGCGCCGCAGAAGCCGATCAGCGTCACGCCGTCCGGCAGCGCGGCCTTCACGCGCCGCACGGTCTCATAGACCGGCGCCAGCACGGCATGGTCGGCCTCGCCGCGCAGCCGCGCAAGGGCGGCCGCGTCTTCGAGCGGATCGAGCCGCGGCCCCTCGCCCTCGACGAAGCGCACCTCCTGTCCGAGCGCGTGCGGGATCACCAGAATGTCCGAGAACAGGATCGCGGCATCGAAGCCGAAGCGGCGGATCGGCTGCAGCGTGACCTCGGCGGCCAGCTCCGGGTTGAAGCACAGCGCAAGGAAGCTGCCGGCCTTCTCGCGCACCGCGCGATACTCCGGCAGATAACGCCCGGCCTGCCGCATCATCCAGACCGGCGGCACCGGCTCGCGGGCCCCGCCCAACACGCGCAGAAGCGGCTTGTTCATGGGCTCTCCTGCGCCGCGAAGGTCGCGTCGATCATCCGCGTGATTCGCTCCAGCGTCGCCGCGCCGTCCCCGGCCGGGACCACCGCCATTACATAGCGGTCCGGACGCAGCACGACGATCGCATCCTGTCCGCCGAGCAACTGACCGATCTGGCCGGTCATGTCGCGCACCGTGACCGGGAGCGGCTCGCGGGCGAACGCATAGGTCTGCGGCAGGCAGCCGACCACGCTCGCGCCGAGCCGTTCGGGCAACGCGCCGAGCGTCGCCGCGAGGGTCGCCGGCTCGCGGCCGTAACAGAGGAACGAGAACCCGTCGCCCAGCGCCCGGTCGAGCAGCACCGCCGCGCCCTCCTGCTCCACCTGCGGCTGCGGCAGCATGGTGCCGGCGAGCGCCTTCGCTAATCGGCCGTCCGCGACGAAGAAGCCATCGCGAAACTGGGGCTTGGGCTTGAAGCGCATCTGCGCCAGCCACTCGCGCGCGCCCGGCAGCGCGCCGATGACATGGAACACCGCACGCGTCGCCGCGGCGAACCAGCGGCCGTGCGGGGCCATCACGCGGCCCATGTTGATGGCCAGCTTGATCATGGCGAGCGCGTGCGGCTTGCGCTCGCGCTCGTAGCTGTCGAGCAGGCCCGGCCCGAGCCGGCCGGACAGCAGGAACGCCAGCTTCCACGCGAGGTTGGTGGCGTCACGCAGGCCGGCGTTCATGCCCTGGCCTGCGAACGGCGGCGTCAGGTGCGCGGCGTCGCCGACCAGGAACACGCGGCCCTTGCGCCAGCAATCGGCGATGCGCGCATGGAAGGTGTAGACGCAGATCCGGTCGATCGGCGCGTCGCCGTCAGGTCCGTATTGCCGCAACAGAGCGCGTACCGCCTCGGGACGCTCGACCTCCTCGGCGGTCTCGCCGGGCTTGAGCCGCATCTCGTAGCGCCGCGTGCCGTGCGGGCCGGGCACCGATAGCACCGGCCGTGCAGGATCGCACACCACCAGCGTGTCGCGGAACGGATCGACCGTGTCGTGCAGGTCGATCACCAGCCAGCTCTCGGCCTTGAAGCTGGTGCCCTCCAGCGACGCGCCGATCTCCTTGCGGGTGCGGCTGCGGCCACCGTCGGCGCCGACGAAATAATCGCACGACACTTCGCTCGTGCCGCTCGCGTCCTGCAACGAGACGACGACACGCGGGCCTTCGTCGCGATGCTCGAGCACCGTGGTCTCGAAACGCGCGGTCACGCTCGGCGCGCGCGGCAGCGCCCGCGCCAGACATGCCTCAAGAAGCGGCTGGCGAAAGGCGTTGCGCTTGGGCCAGCCGTATTCGCCGCGCGACGGACGCACGATGGCGAACGGCTTGCGGTCCGGTCCCTGGTATTCCGAGCCGTAGCTGGAGCGGATGTCCTTGAGCGCCTCTTCAGCCAGCCCGACGAACTGCAGCGTGCGCAGGGACTCGTCGTCGATCGAGACCGCGCGCGGCTCGTGCACCGTCGAGGCGTTCTGCTCGACCAGCAGCACCGGGACGCCGAAGCGCCCGAGCAGATTGGCCAGGGTCAGGCCGGTCGGCCCGGCGCCCGCGATGACGACCTGATAGTGGGAAGGCTGCATGGACCCGCTCGATGCCGACGCCATTCGCAGGCATCGGCGCAGGGCCGAAGCCGGCCCGTTCCGGCCTTAAGCGCCGGAACGGAGATTCCAGGCTGTCATAGCGAAGCGACGCAACTCTGCAAGCGAGGCAGGCGGAATGCGCCGCTTGCGCGGATCGAATGGCTGGGCGGCCGGGCCGTGGCGGCGCGCCGGAAAGAGAGCAAACCACCGGTGCCGGCGACGGAATGGCGCGCCCGAAGAGATTCGAACTCCTGACCCCCAGATTCGTAGTCTGGAATAGAATATTATTCTATGATATTAGAATATTGAAGAATTATATTCTTTAGACACGCTTGAACTGAGAAGATCGCTCTCAAAAAGAGCCCTGTCTCGCATCCATAACCGATAACGCGACCACCAATGTACCGCTGCGTTGGTGATCGTCGATCCACGAGAGGCAGAATGATCTTTATACGATCATCCCATCTGAAACAGTGTCCCATTAACGTGGTGGCTCACATAATCTTTCCATGGAAACGACATGCTGCGTGAAGATGCTGACTTATCTGGAATCAAGAAACTGCTGATCGAGTACGTAAAAAGCCCATCACTTCGACACATCAGAGATCCGTATTCATTGGACAAGCTGACACGCAAGATCCTCCGCACATTGAAAGATGACGAGTCGATTTGGAAGAAATGGGGAGTAGCTCGCGAGACGGTATTGAAGACGGCCGCCCATTGCTGGATTCCGATTAATGACTTGCGCAACTATCTAAATGAATTGCCTGGGCCAGCTTTGACGGAGACGGACGTCATTCAACGACTTCGGTCCTACTATGAGGAGCCCTTCGTCTCTTATCCTAACGAAAGTCTAGAAACCGGATGTCTGGCCATCTACGAAAAAGAAAAAGCTGATGGAACCGAGTTGCGAGCAATCATTGGTGCATTGCAAGACTATGTAGATCAAGAAGAACAGCGAATTCGCGGTGAACACAGGGAAGCCTGCCGTATACATGCCGAGCAGGAACGGGGCGCTCTAGAACAGCGGTTCCTGTCTGGCGCAGACAGCAAATGGACACCCGTGCACGGATCAAAAGATCTGTATTGCCGCATTAACGCCAGATCTTACCGCCTCTCACGCACAGTGGATAAGAGGTGGAATTTATACCGGATAGAATCCATCGAAGAGCAGCCGCGCAATCTAATCGGAGAATATCAACATCGCAGAGATATCACCAAAGCTCTGGCTCAAGTAGCCTATCAACCTGAACCAAAGCCATATCTGGTAAGACGCGCTAGCAACTAACCTGGGGTGAACGGCAGTGATTGAGGAGGCGTGGCCGCGCTTGCGTTCGATCAGAGAAATGCGCCACAGCCGAGTAGAAGCAAAGCTATCCTTCAGGGCTTCAAAGTGTAGCGGGGCATTTTTGCCGCTTGCAGCGGCCGGATCGCCGTCGATTTTGCCAAACGTTTTGTCGAGATGTGGGAAGATCGGCCTGGATCGCCTACACTGAAGACCGCAGATTTATGCGTCATCGCTCAGCGCAAGAACGCTCGCCATCGCTAATCCGCCGGCATGGCTGATACTAAGAAGCCATGCACTAATGCCGCACTCCCTTGCGGCCTCTGCAGCACCTCCTGAAAGCGATACAGTTGGCGCCGCACCAGCACTGCGATGAATCACGACGTCAGAAAATGCCACCCCCGCTCCAAAACCCGTTCCCAGCGCTTTCAAAACGGCTTCTTTAGCCGCGAAGCGTCCCGCCAAACGCTCCACGCGATCAGGCCCATTGCCGACCTCCTCGACCTCTGCTGACGAGAAACAACGGGGAATAAGAGGGTCGTGTGGATCATCTATCCAGCGCCGCATTTCGGCTACATCAACAATATCAATTCCGTGTCCAATAATGTTCATCGCTACCCCTCGTCGATCACACGGTCGCGGCCAGAACAGCATCTTCGCTGCCAGAACGATCATGCATCGCAAGCGAACTAAGGCAGCGTCCGTTCAACGAGGCGCGAGAACTAGGGTGGACTTTGAATTGCGCTTCTCTCAGTCAACTTCGCACTGATCCAATGGCCGCCAGCTAGTAGGCTCGGCCATGCAAGAGCGAGAATTGAGATAATGATAGCTCCAACCACACCAAGAACTACTGTCCGCCAAACAAAAGTGAGATTATCAACGACCGGCTTCTGTCTTGCCAATTCTAAGTCTACATCTCGTTTAAGATCCCTTATATTCTCCGCCATTGCCTGAAGAGAATATATCTCCTTTCCCATGCCTCGAATCAGGTCGTTACTGATGTCGTTTTGTGATGAGCCTTTAAACAAGTACCGTTCGTCGGATTCTTGGTCGAGGTCAGCGAACCAAATTTTGAAAATCGAATCGCCCTCGCAGATGTGGACTGGCAAAGGGCTAGCATTAAACACTGCGTAAACGAGCTTGCCGCTGTAGCCGGGATCAACATGAAAACCGGAGACGTTGATCAAGCCTTTGAATTTGATCCCCGTCCGCATCGAGATGAAAGCCATTGCGTCTGCTGGAACATTGATCGTATCGCGCGATAGCAGGAATGCAAATTGCCCAGCGGGAATGACAAAGGGCTGCCGTTCGGACAATAGAATTTTAGTTTGAACCGCCTCGTTCGTTCCGTCGGCGGTACGAAAAAAGCTCTGCCCCATCCTCAAATTGTATGCGTTTGCATCGACCTGATCGGTCGCGAAGTCGGTAATTACCGACTTATTTTGGATAAGCTTCTCGCCGCTCCAAAAGCTCATTGTTCAATCCACGATGTAGAACTGTCTCTCAGCGAGCTGGCGTCGTCGATCTCTTATCAAATCTAAAAGATCCAAATTGCGTTGAGAGGTTATGGAAAGCGTCCATCGCAATATGTCCTCATTGGCGGCGCGGGCGATCGGCAGAAACTCCTCCAAATGATCAATTTTCTCGCATGCGTCGGCAAACCGACCTGTCGCGTCTGCGAAAGGAAGCATTGGGTCAATCTGAAGGTCCAATTTTTGGGCGACGAGATCGCATTCAGCGAGACGCTGATGAAGCGTATTGGCGGCGCTGAGGCATACTAGGGCGGTATCGACAACTGTCCTATCAAATGACATGCCTTCGGAAGCGCCACGCGCAAGACGGCCGACGTACTTCGCAAAATGCAAGCCGTAATGCTTCAACCGATCCGGCTTGGGCAAGCAAGCAATATCGGAGTGATTCCGCTGATCGTGGCGGAACTGCTCTTTCTGGAGCTCAGCGAGCTCATTGGGCGATATAAGGGCTTTTACCATTTTTGGGCCTCCGCTGCCGGGGTCTCCAATACATCTCGCAAACCTAGCCTGTTGATTCTGCTCGACTTCCACAGAATCATTCGATTTGCCGGGATTATAGAGGCGGATCTCGACTTTCGGTAGGCATCAGGCGATTTTGCAGGCGTTTCCACCATCGAGGACGCCAATCGGATCGATACCGTCCGATGTACACGAACGACCGAGCGTCTCCCTGCGGGATCAAGCCATTGGCTGACACTGAAGCCCCGGCGTGCGCCAGCGCTTCTCCCTTCAGGCTCTTTCTGTAAGTTCTGCAAGCCGGGCACAGGGACGATGAGAGAAAGGGTGTTATCCAGCCCGTCGTGCTCGGGGACGCGATCGGTGCGCGGGGAGCCCTTCTGATAGCGATCGAAATCCATCCTCGTATCCTTCGGCACGTCATCCAGCGGCAGCTTTGGCTAGGTCGACAGTGCCAGGCAGCGCACTCGTGTCAGAGCCAATCTTCTCGTTCAGCTTCCATTTCGGTGGGTAGAAAAGCTTGATAGGCTTTAGTGTCGGCTCGAATTTCTGCTTGATCCGTGTACGGCCAGTTCGGCCTGCGATCTGCGGGTGCGCGACGCGCGCATATTTGTCGACTTCGCAAAATAAGTTCTGGCAGTCGATCAATTGGAGCCGCCGTCCCCAAAGCGATTTGAAGTCGAGTCCGAGCCGCTCGAATTCCAGTTCCTGGAGATCGGCCATGAGACGGATCAGTTCGGGTTCATTAAGGCCGCCCGGATCGACGAAGCATTTGCGCAAACCATCGCGCGCGCCCGGGCCCGGAACGACGAAATCCATTTCACTGAAATCGGTGATCTCACTGTAATTGATGTCAGTGATGAACTGATAAGCGAGAAAATCGCCAATGGTTGGATAGGCTCTGAGCTTCTCGAAACCCTCCTGCATAGTGCGGGTCTGCACAAGACGTTCGGGGAGTCGATCCTTCATCATGCGTTCGAGCAACAGTAAATGGTTCTGATGCTTGGCCGGTTTTCCGAACGCACTGCTTCCCGGTGGCATAATATAGGCAGCCGAATAGATGCGACGCCCGTCACGCATCGCCAACGCAAGGGCCTCGTCGTAACGTGCGAAGCGGTAGTCTTCGAAGGTGATCAAGCCGAATGACCGCTCTAGCAACTCCCAAGTTTCGATCTTGTTGAACAGCTTGAACAATAGGATGCGAAAGAAGACCTCTTGCGGCGCGCTCGGTAAATCGGCGCGATAGATCACGTGCCGGATCAGATACTGGCTTGCCCGATCCGAAGCCCGATAGGCATTTGTGAACTTGTAGGTCGTGAGGATCGCGTCCTCAGTCCAGGGCCGCTTCTCGCCGCGCGCACGCCGGAAAAAGATGTCCTGACGCTCAGCAGCGAAGCGCCAATAGCTCTCATAGACTTCCGAGACCTTTGCTGGCGCGAGGTGGCTTAGGAAGATCGGTCTGGGCATGACCGTAATGGGCGCGACGCCGGACGGCGACTCGATCGGCAGGTCTGTTGGCAGCGTAACAATCCCGGGATCGATACGCGGCTTCCGCGGGCGACCGCGCGGACGTTTGGCGACAAACTTGGGCGATTTCTTCCTCAAGACGCCGCCTCTGCCGCCACGAACGCGACGGCAGGCTGAGCTGAGGCCGTCGAAGGGGCCGCGGCAAGCGCTGCGCGCGCCGCCGCGATAAGCGGCCTCAGAGTCGTATCGCTCTTGCTGACGCCATCGAGCTTAGCGACGCCGACGGTGACATTCAGCCGCGCGAGGCGCAAGCCCATTTCGCGGGCCATGAAGGCGCCGAGGTGAGCGAGGCCAAGATAGTTTCCATAGGCTTTGTCAAAAATATACTGCGTTGCATAGAAGGCATTCACGACCAGACCGTCGCCGGTTGGCACGAAGCTGACATGCTGCAGACATGGAAAGCCGACCCGGGCATTTTTGATGTGATCGCGGGCGGGATCGAACACCGCCGCCTGGAACATTGAGTCGCGAATTCCCGATCGCGAATTGTATTGAGACAAAATCCACTCCAGTTGATTGCCGTCGCACGGAACGCTTTTGCCGAACATCGTCAGACGCTCGAAGTAGAGGCCGCGCCCGTTCGCGCGACGGTTCATCGCGACATAACGGGGATAGACGCCCTTATAGAGCTCGAAAAGTCGCGCACGATCGCGCCCAGCAATTTGCCAGAGCCTTTCGGGAAAGATGGTGTAGGCGACGTCCTCGACCGAGATCTTGCCCTTTTGTGGAAGTACCTGATCCAAGGCATGTCGTAGCGAGGTTGTTTCAGAGAGCCGACCCTCTTCATCGAAACCGCTGAGGCTGAGCACCAGCGGTGAAACCTCGATGCCCCGCCCGTCGAGAATGCGTAAGAAAATGCGAGCCCACGCGCGCGACAGGTCGGTGTCGCTAACCACAGTTGGTTCGTCGGCATGCGAGTTGGACCTACTCATTCGGATCATCCTCCAAATGGCGATAGCGAGCGAGTCCCACATAGGCCTCGGGTGCGACACGAACGAAAGCCGCCCAGGTGCCGCTGTCAGCGCTCACCTGAATGATCCCGGGGCGCACCGCGCGAAACAGTCGACCATTTGGCAGGTCACGCTCGTGAGCCAGGCAGGCGCCGGTCGTTTGTGTTCCCGTCGGCAGCAGCAACAGCATCTTCACCTCGGCGTCGAGGGTAGGTCCTGCGCGGTGGCGATCGGCGACGATCAAGGGCTGCGGCGTCAGGGCGCCGAGGATATCGGCGCGTAAGGCCTTCGGGGTGGTACGCCGTAGGGCGGCAGCGCGCGCGCCCGTGATCATGTTCACGCCGACCGACAGATGTGTGAGGAGCGTGGTATAGCCGACGCCGAAATCGCAGGCGATGGTGAACATCTGCGCCGGCGTCGCCATCTCCGGACTCCAGCCCCGAACCGCAAATGCGCGACGCAGCCCCATGGTCGGCATAAGGATGAATCCGGCGAAGGCGTCGGCAAGGAACTCCTTCGGGTCTTCCCAAGGGTGTTCCTTCGCATCCTCGCGCAGTTCGTCGATGGACGAGCCGTGGCCGAAAATGTGATGGCCAAGTTCGTGCGCACAGTTATAGACCCGCCGCGGCAGTGGTCGCCGCGCCGACAGGTGGATGCGCGGCAGCGCGGCACGCTGGTACATACCTTCCATGTTTATGTTGTTGAAGCGCACCACGATGCCCATGGTCTCGCAAAGCCCATAGATGCAGATGGGGCTGTGCTGGTCGAGATGAGCCTTTGCCCGTGTGTCGATCGCCGCCTGCATCGCCCGGTTGGCAAGTGCGCGACGATCAAAACTGGGTTTGCGAGTGCGCATCATGTTCATCAGCGATCGCCTCCCTCGGCGTCCGGGGTGGAATCGGTGCGCATGGCGGCGAGGAGCTTGAGCAGACGATCGAGGTCGTCCGGCTTGAGTTTGGTGAGCTCGCGGGCGGCGAGTTCGAGGCGTGGGTCCTGAGCGTCGAGAGTGTCTGGTGTTTCGCCGAGCAGCCACGCGATGCTCACGTCATAGATCTCGGCTAGGCGAGAGAGTTCGTGTGCAGAAACCCGGCGGTTGCCTGCTTCTATTTCCGAGATTGAGGGCCGATGCAGCCCAAGAATCTTCGCGACATGGCCTTGTGAGACGCCAGCGAGTTTGCGCGCCTCTTTCAATCGTTCGGCGATCAGGGCGCGCTTGGCGACTTCGGTATCGGTCATGCCGCGGCCGCTTCCTTCTCGGTCTGCCGCTTCAGCAGCTCGCACACGAAGGCGGCTGTTTCGTCGATGGAGCGCGGTAGCTTGGTTGTCTCGTGGACGAAAATGTTGACGTCGTTCGGGATCGGCTTGCCGATCTCTGTGGCGAGGATAGTGGTCGCGGCTGCCCAGACCTTGCTGTCGAACTTCGGGACATTCTCGAGGGGCTTGGTCGCGCCCGTCAGCGGCGGGCATTCGAGGCCGCTATTGGTCTGAATCTGACCGATGACGGCGATCAGTTTCTCTTTCAGCGTGGCGGGGTCCATATGCACCTCCTTGATCCGACAATAGGTAAGATAATCTTACACTTCCGATTGTCAAGGGAGCCTGTTTGCCGCGGAAAAAGCCGCGCAAACAGCTGAGAGACCTGATCATCACACCCTCGCATTAGCGAGCGTCTGTTGCTGCAACCGCGAATCGGAAAGCCTTAGATTGTGTACGAATAGGATGTCGAGAACAATACAAGAACATGAGAGGGATCAAGCCAGCGCTCAGGCGCTGCCGGTAAACGGAACCGGACGACTTCAAGCGCTAAACAAGCTCATGGTTTCCCGCTTCGGCCTCTAGGCGGCTTTCTCAGCCGTGTAGATGCCCCGAACGAAACCTACCCCAATAACGAGAAATTATGAAACTTACCCTGTCTGATTGTAGAATTACCCGCCTCGTTGCGGAGCGACGTAGGCTTCGCCCACGCGGGATTTTGGGAGTGGTTGTTTAATGTTTCCGACAAAATGAGGCCGGTCACAGCTTAGGATGGCGCCGGTTTTGGTAGGGCGTGGGATTTGCCGAGTGCTCAATGTCTGACGTTGCCGCCGACACCGACGCGCCTGACCACCTTGCATCCAACGCCGGGGGTGTGGCCGCGCGCCAAGGCTTCAAATACCAAGACCATGTTGCGGCCTCGTTCGTGCTTGCGATGATCGCCGACGAGCGGCTTAAGAAAGTCGAGTGCGAAACTGCAGACGACATCGCGCTAACCTGGCAGGAGCACGGACCCGAGTTTCCCGAATACGTTCAGGTCAAAACCACCGAGGCGGACACAAAGTGGTCGCAGGGGGAGATCCTCAAGCGCGCTGCGAAATCCCGTGCCCCGACTTCGCTTGCCGAGAAGTCTCTTCTTTGCGACACGGGCGCAGCCAATGCGCTTTTCCGGGTCGTTTCCCGTCGTGGTGTCAACAAGACGCTAACGTGCCTGACACTCCAGCGGGACAACCGCCAGCGCGCGAAGCCGGCGGCCGATTTGGGCGCCAAGCTGGCCAAGAAGTACGCAACGAAATCGAAGAACGGCAACGATCTCGCCTTTTGGGCGAAGCGAACGGTTTGGCAAGTAGCCGGCGAAACCGACCAGCTCAAAGCTATCAATCAGCAATGCCTGTTGAACCTCGCCGAGGAGCATGGGGCTAACCCAACGCATTCCCATGTAAACGCCATCTATACTGACCTTCTGCAGAAAGTTGACGAAGCTGCGACGGCGTCGAAGGTGACGCACGCTGCAGACAAGATCATCACCCGCGCGAACGCGCTTGAGTGGTGGAACAAACACCTCCACGAAACCGAGGCGGCCCGGCAGCGCACGGCGAAGCCTTACCGCGCCAGCGGGGACGCGTTCTTCGCGGATCTGCACAAGCTCACCGAGGACGAAATTCGCCGCGCGCTCACTAGCTACGATGCGCGATACGAGAAGGAGAAGTGGCGCTCCCTGCAGCTGGCCGATCACCTCGTGGATTGGCTTCCCGAGATTGCGCTGAAGGCGAGCGATCTCGTGTCGCTACAGCATCTGCAGATGCGTCAGAAGACGCGCAACGCCGTTCGCGTGATCCGGCAGCAATCGGCGCTGACCATCGAACAAATCCTCGCCGAGACCCTTCTGCACGCAATAATTAGACAAAGTCTTGGAAGCGAACCCATCGCCTGCAAGCTGTTCTATCAATCCACGACAGGACTTCGCAGCTTCGGAAGCGCGCATATCGTGCACGGAGCCGAGAAGGACGAACTGTGGTTGGGTCGGGCGAAAGTCGCCACGGCGACCTCGTATGAGGAGGTTGTCGCAACGGTCGTCCGCGAGCTGGAGCACGCGCTTGAGACCGACTTCCTGAAGGAAGAACGGGAGACGATCATCACGCTACGGCAGCCCCAACACCTACTGCCGACAAAACTTGAGGCGGCGCTAGCGCGGAATACTCCGATCGACGACCTTATCGACGTGATCTGCATTCCCGTTCTGCTCGCCTATGACAGCGCCACCCTGAACAGCGGTTATAGTGCCAGCTACAAGCCGAAGCTGATTGAAGAAGTCACAAGCGCCTATGAGACCTTGAAGCCGCGCCTGCCCACGTCGCTGCAACCCGTGAAGGTGCATATCTTTCTCATCCCGATTGAGTGCGTGAGAACGCTGACCGAGCAATTTACCCAGCTGATGCAAGCGAGTTCGGATGGACTATTTGGAGCTTAAGCAAGAACTGGCTGCGGGTAATCATACGCCTGGCCAGAATTTCGAGCTACTGCGCGAAATCGCGCGGCATGTGAACAACGCCGTCACCACGCACGAAGGGCGCGACCTCGTGATCCGCGCGCTCGCGGTCAATAGCGACTTCAGCCCGTCCGAAAACAGCCTATTGATGACGTTGGTTCGCAACGTCGGGCTATTTCCCTATCTGTCCGAATCAATCGCTTCTGCCGACCTCGCGGACCAGCTGGCTTTCGAGTTGCATCGACCTGATAGCGACGACGGCAACGTCGTCTTCCATACATTGCAGGCGCGCACCTACCACCAGCTGATGCTAGGATCGAACGTGGTGCTGAGCGCCTCAACGAGCTCCGGCAAGAGCCTCGTGATCGACGAGATGATTGCATCCGGCAAGTATAAGAAGGTGGCCATCATCGTTCCGACCCTTGCCTTGATCGACGAGACGCGGCGTCGGCTTTTGCGGCGCTTCGGCGAGCGCTGTGCTGTTATCACGCATCCGAGCCAACGCGCGAATCCCGAGCGGATCAGCGTATACGTCCTGACGCAGGAGCGCGTGCTCAATCGCGACGACCTTGATGACGTCAGTTTCTTCGTCGTTGACGAATTCTATAAGATGAACCTCGCGACCGAGAAGGAGTCTGACCGCGCCGTCGATCTAAACCTCGCGTTTCACAAGCTCGCCAAGACCGGAGCACAGTTCTACCTGCTGGGCCCGAACATTCAGGCGATCGAAGGCCTCGACGCCTACGATTACCACTTCATTCCGTCGAAATTTTCGACGGTCGCGGTCGATGTCGTGAACCTCGATTTGCCGACGCGCGGTCCCGAGCGTGATGACGGCCTAGTCGATTTGTGCCGAACCATCGACGGGCCGACAATCATCTACTGCCAGTCACCGTCGAGCGCGAGCCGGGTTGCTGAACTCCTAATCGAGAAAGGAAACTTACGCCAAATCGCCGAGGTCAACGACGCGGTTGAGTGGATCGCTGAAAAATACGATCCCGAATGGATTGTGTGCGATGCGCTTCGTCATGGTATCGGTATCCATCACGGCGGCGTGCCGCGTGCACTTCAGCAGTATTTTATCCGGCTTTTCAACGCCCGTAAGATTCCGTTTCTTGTCTGCACGTCAACGATCATCGAGGGCGTAAACACGGTGGCCAAGAACGTCATCGTCTATGACCGCCGCAAAAGCAAAGATGTTCTTGAGCATTTTACCTACAAGAATATCGAGGGCCGTGCGGGCCGCATGAACCAGTATTTCATCGGCAAGGTATACGTCCTTGAGACGCTGCCGCCCGATCAATCGTTCACGGTCGAGTTTCCGCTGGGCACGCAACATGCAGACACACCCTTGAGCTTACTATTAAGTCTTCCAGATCAAGATCTCGAGCCGATATCGAAAGAGCGCGTTGACGAGGTGTTCAAGGGCAGCACACTCTCGCCTGAGACGCTGCGCGCGAACCGCCATGTTTTCTGGGAAACGCAGGAGCAAATCGCCCTCGAAATGCGCGAGCGGATCGGATCCCTCGTTCCGATGCTGAGCTGGACAGGGGTGCCGACCGGGCCGCAACTTGAGGCGGTGTGCGACCTGATCTTCCGGTTTCTGAGTCCGCATGCGCTGCGCGAGAACGGCATTTTTTCCGGCGACCAGCTGGCCTGGCACTTGAATGAGCTTCGGATAGGAAAGGACTTTACCGGCTACATCCAGACCTGCGTCAGCAGGCGGCGGCCCTCCGATAGTCCCAGCGCGGTGGTCGAAGGTGCCTTGCGTGTCGTGCGTAACGTCATCTGCCAGCGCTTCCCGCGCGACCTTATGGTAATCGATGCCATCCAACGCGAGATCCTGACAGGGCAGAACCAACCGTCGGGCGACTATGCGCTGTTTGCTGAACAGGCGGAGAACCTGTTCATGCCGTCTGTGCTGTTTGCACTCGATGAATATGGGATTCCGATCCAGACAGCGCAGGCGCTGGAGCCTTTGCTGCTCCCCGCCGACACGCTCGACGACGTTCTCGGGCGCTTCCGGGACATTCCGCTGGCGCGCCTTCAGTTGTCGGCATTCGAGGAGGATGTCATCTCGGAAGTCCGCGAGACGCTTTTCCCGCCCGAGCGCATTAGCCAAGCGGGGCGGTCGAGCTAAGCGGCTTATTCCGACGCCGGCCCGCCATTCCGAGCAACGACGCGAATGACGGCCTCTTCTTCGTAGAATTTTCTCCACTTCGCGGCCAACTCGCGGTCTGCCATGTCGGGTCGGTACTGATTGTCCTTTGGAGGCGTCACGAAATCGTGCGAGGGGACGATGCCTTGATCGGTGAGGAATCGCTCCGCGAGCGACTTGAAGGTGTTCGGTGGCGCGTGGTCGCCATAGGCCTCGTCGAGTGTGATTTCCCTGCCAGATATGGCACATCGAGCGTTGCCGCTGGGCAAGGGCGATGACCGGAAATGCTCCCATTTCTTCTGACGAATTTCTTCGGTTACTTCGGCGCGCATTGCCTGAAGCGCTTCGGTGAGCGGCGTTCGCGACTTTCCGTCGATACAGATGCCGAGAGAGAAATCCGTCGTTTCGCCATTCGTGCGTACGACCTCGAAGCATCGTGTATTGTACAGAGCCGACCGAATGCTAAAATGTGCAACGCCGACGCCGATCTTGGTTTCCGCTTCTGGATGGCAATCAAGTAGCCAGCGCAGCTGCGTTGCGTCCGGTTCGGGAATGGGCGCGCCGATGTCGTAGCGACGCAGAATAGCGCGAAAATGTTCCGTCGCCTTTCCTTTCGTCGGAAAGTAGAGGCCGCCAATCTCAAGAGGTTTCTTTGCCATGCTTGTCCATTGTCCCAGGTAGGTGCTTGAGCTATGGGTGCAAAACAATCGAAGGAAAGTATTTAATATTAAGCCGAATTCTGACGTCAGCTTCTTTCCGTGGAGGCGAGTATGGGAAAGCCAGAAGAGCCCTACATCCAAATCGTCGTGGAGACTTACATAGAAAGCGGCTCGGGCCTGCATGGCGATATTCACGTGCGCCCGATCGCCGGCCAGCAGGTTTCACAGAATTTGCGTGTTCGCTTCCCAAAGGCGCTACGACGCTCCCATCCGATAGGGACACATTTCTTAGTCTACGCGAAGCTGACCGACAGGGAGGGCGGAGGCGATTTCGTCCATACGAACCACGCTTGGGATGTTGAAGTACTCGGCAAGCCCGACGAGTAAGGTATTTCACGGTGCGCCTGATATGCGGGCAGACCAGCGCGAACGCCACGGCGACAAGCCAAACAGAACCGATACCTCGCCGGCGCGGCTCGCCCCGTCCCGGTCTCCGCTACCTTCGCGGATGACAATCCGAAGTAGTCCTCACAGGCCGCAAGCTGTCGCGGCTGTCACCGTGATTCAAAAGTGGCATGGGCTGCTGCGCAGCAACTACGGATACCGTCCACTAGATGTAGCTCAGGCACTGAGCGGGGTTGCCGGGCTCCTCCACCGTGAGGGACGAGGACCGGTCAGTCGCGGCCATCACCATCGATCCTGCCAAAATGAGGTGGACTTCGCGGAAACTCTGCATTTTTGGCACGTCAGCGTCGGAGGCTCTCTCCTCGCGGTGCTGATTCACTGTCCTGGAAAACATGCGGGCCTGAAATCGAGAAAGTGCTCAATGCGACCTCAGATCAAACCTCAAAGACACCTACGCCGCCGTGCGAGCCAATTCGTACCGCTATCCAGCGTTGCTCGCCTGTCCAAAACCGTTTGAAAAACCGTTTTATTTTTTGGAATTCAAACGGTGATTTGCCGTAAGTGTTTGAAATGAATGGCGCGCCCGAAGAGATTCGAACTCCTGACCCCCAGATTCGTAGTCTGGTGCTCTATCCAGCTGAGCTACGGGCGCGCGAACGGGCGTAGCTATAGCGTCCGACGCCGGTTTGGCAAGGGCGGCGGCACGGGCGGCTGATTCCGGGGAAATCCGGCCGGTTCCGCCAAACCCGCGCGGCCGCGTCGCCCCCCCCTGGCGGCTCAGGCCCGCTGGCGCGCGTGGCGGTGAGCGTCCAGCTCCACCGCCCGGTCCGGGATCACGATCCGGAAGGTCGCGCCCACGGCGCCCTCGACCAGCGCGATGTCGCCGCCGTGGGCTCGCACCAGCTCCGCCGCGATCGCGAGCCCCAGCCCGGTCCCGCCGCTGCGCGACGAGCCCCGGAACGCCTCGAAGAGGTGTTCGCGCGCCTTGGCTGCAAAGCCCGGCCCGGTGTCGGAGACCTCGATCACCGCCACCGCGCCCTCGCGGCGACCGGCGATGCGGATCTGGTCGCGCAGCGGATCGTTCGGCGCGCGCGTCTCCAGGGCCTGCTGCGCGTTGCGCGCGAGATTGAGCAGCACGCGCAGCAGCTGGTCGTGGTCGGCATCCACCGTCATGCCGCGCTCGATGGCGACGATCCAGGCGATCCGCGGCTCGTCCTGGATCCCCAGCGTCTCGCGCATCTCCTCGACCAGCCGGTCCAGATCCACCGTCCTGCGGTCCGGCGGCTGCTCCTGCACCCGGCCGTAGGACAGCGTGGACTGGCACAGCTCGATCGCTCGCTCCAGCGAGCGCATCAGCTTGGGCGCGAAGCGCTGCACGTGCGGGTCCGGCAGGCTGGATAGCCCTTCCGAGAACAATTGCGCCGACGCCAGCAGGTTGCGCAGGTCGTGGTTGATCTTGGACACCGCGAGTCCGAGTGCGGCCAGATGGTTCTTCTGGTGCAGCATGGAGGCGAGGTCGCGCTGCATCGAGGCCAGGTCGCGCTCGGCCTGGCCGATCTCGTCGCGCCGCGCCGACGGCACGATGATCCGCGAGGGATTCTCCGGGCCCTCGTGGAACGCGGTCATGTTGGCGGTGATGCGCCGCATCGGCCGCACGAACAGGTAGTGCAGCGCGATATAGACCAGCGCCGCGGAGATCAGCGAGATCGCCAGCGAAACCATCAGGATGGTCGCGGAGAAGCGCAGCATGGCGCGCTGCAGCGGCCGCTCCTCCAGCACGATCTCGAGGTACTCGCCGCCGCGCGGCGCAGGACCCACCACCCGCATCAGGTGGTCGTCGGCGCAGACCAGCGAGTGGAAGGCGTCGAGGATCGCGCGATGCCAGGGCATGCTGCGCATGTCGATGTCGTGGTGCACCTCGTCGGGCATGTCGGCGGAGGCGAGCAGCCGGCGCTGCGTCCCCATCTTCATCGCCACCGCGCGGGCGTTGACGCTTTGCAGCACCTCGCGCGCCACGTTCTCGGGCACCATGCCGCTCGGCGCGGCGTCGAACACCAGCGCCGCGGTGTGCGCCGCGGCCAGCCGGTCGTTCAGCCAGTTGAGCCGGAAGTTGGCGATCGAGGGCACATAGATCAGCACCTCCGCCAGCATCACGAACAGCGTCGTGAGCACCAGCAGCTTGCCAGACAGACCCAGACGCGGACGCGCCGCGCGCGCCTTCTGTCCGTCCGCCGCGGGAAGAGTCTCCGTCATCAAATCGATGCCATATCAACCGAACGGACGGAGCCAGCTCAGAAGGCGCCGCACCCAGGGGCTCGACAGACGCGGAGCGAAGGCCGCGACGGCAGCCCGCCCTCCGATCCCGGCCAGGGCGGGATAGGGAACCACGATTCCGGCGAAAACACGGATGTTGGTTTTCTGCACCACCGCCGGCGTCCAGGCGGCGATCAGCTCCCCGGCCGATGCGCCGACGATGGTTGCGCCCAGGACTGTTCCCTTCCGGTCGGTCACGATCTTGATATGCCCGGCCGTCGCCCGCTCGGCCTGCGCCCGGTCGTTCTCGCGATAGGGCCAGCGCAGCACACGGATCCGGCGGTATCGCTCGCGCGCCTGCGTCTCGGTCAGGCCGACATGCGCCAGCTCCGGATCGGTGAAGACGACGCGCGGAACGGCGACGGAATCGGCCGCGATCCGCTCGCGGAACAGGGCGTGCCGGATCACGAGTCCCGCCTGATACTCGGCGGTGTGGGCGAAGCGTGCGCCCGCCGCGTCGCCGATGGCATAGACGCGCCTGTTGGCGGTGCGCAGCCGCCGGTCCACCGCGATGCCGGCCGGCCCGGCCCGGATGCCCGCCGCCTCCAGACCCAGCCCCTCCACGGCCGGCGTGCGGCCCGCCACGATCAGCAGGTCGGTGCCGTCCAGCGTCTCCTCGCCGTCGGCCGCCTTCAGCACCACCTCGACCCGGCTGCGCACCCGCCGCACGCGATCGATGGCGACGCCGGTCCGCAGCGTCACGCCCTCGCGCGCCAGCGCGTCGCACACGGTGCGCACCGCCTCCGGGTCTTCGCCGGCCAGGGGAGCCCCCGCCTGCTCCAGCACCGTTACCTCGGAGCCGAGCCGGCGGAACGCCTGCGCCAGTTCGAGCCCGGCCGCGCCCGCGCCGATCACCAGGAGTTGCCGGGGCAGCGCGCGGGATTCGAACACTGTCTCGGTGGTGAGGTAGGGCGTGCGGTCGAGGCCGGAAATCGGCGGGATCGCAGGCACGGAGCCGGTGGCGATCACGAAGCGCCGGGCCCGGATGCGGATATCCTCGCCGACCGTCACGGTCTGGGGATCGGCGAACCGCGCCTCGCCCTCGATCACGCGGATGCCGAGGCCCGCCAGGCGCTCCGGCGAGGCATGGGGCGCGACCGCAGCAGAGACGGCGTGGACGTGGTCGTTGACCTCGTGGAACTCGATGTTGACGCGCGGAACCTTCACCCCGAACGCTGCCGCGGTCCGCGCCGCCTCGGCGCGGCGGGCCGCGGCAATCAGCGCCTTGGACGGCACGCTGCCGGCATGCAGGTTCGTCCCGCCCGTCCGGCCTTTCTCGACCAGCACCACCGGCACGCCCAGCGCGGCGGCAGCGGTGGCGACCGCCAGGCCGCCGGGGCCGGCGCCGATCACGCAGAGATCGGGGGTGAGTTCCTCGGTCATCGGGGGCTGGTGTCGGTTGCGGGGCCGGCGGACCCGCCTCTATACACGAGCGGCCCGGCCCACGGGGGCCATCTCACTGTTTCCCGGGGCAGAAAGCGAGCCCCTTTGCGCGGGGGGCCCGGCCCGACCGGCGCGCATGGTCCGGCACGGAGGGGCCGGCCATCCCGCCCCGTCCGCTTCCCGAAAACGGTGTGGCGGCGTCGCATTGACGCTTCCGGGAGGCTCCCTTATAAGCCCCCGAAACCAAGCGCCGGAAATCCCCGAATTTTCTGTCGGGTTAACCATTTCCCGGTGCCGGACCCCATCTATCGGCAACTCGCCTGTCGGCGTCCGGCCGTGGCGAGCGGAGAGCAGACCGTGAAGCGGACCTATCAACCCAGCAAGCTCGTGCGCAAGCGCCGCCACGGCTATCGCGCCCGCATGGCCACCAAGGGCGGCCGCAAGGTGGTGACGGCGCGCCGCGCGCGCGGCCGCAAGCGGCTGACCGCCTGATCCTGCGGCGCGGGATTTCCGCGTCATCCCTCATGGAGCGGCTTCGGCAGCGTTCGGACTTCCTGGCCGTCGCCGCCGGCACCCGGGCTCCGGCGGGCGGATTCGTGTTGCAGGCGCTGAAGCGCCGGGAGAGCGGACCGGCCCGCGTCGGCTTCACCGTCTCCAAGAAGGTCGGCAACGCCGTCGAGCGCAATCGCGTCCGGCGGAGGCTGCGTGAGATCGTGCGGCTGTCACAGGGCGCCCGGATGCAGAGCGGCCACGACTATGTGCTGATCGGGCGACGGGCGGCGCTGAATGCGCCCTTCGAGCGCCTGGTCGATGATTTCGACCGGGCATTGCGCCGGGTCCACGCGGGCGGCAAAACCCAGGCTGCGGCCTCCAACCAGCACGCCACCAGGCGACCAGAACCCCGATGACCGATCAAAAGAATACGCTTCTCGCCATCGTGCTGTCGGCGATCGTGCTGATCGTCTGGCAATACTTCGTCGGCATGCCGCAGATGGAGAAGCAACGGCAGGAGGCCCTGCTCAAGCAGCAGCAGGCGCAACAGCAGACGCAGCCGCAGACCCCCGCGCAGCCGGTTCAGACCGGTCAGCCGGGCCAACCCGCGCAGCCGGCGCCGCAGCCGCAGGCCGGCGCACCGCAAGCCGGAGCGCCCCAGGCGCCCGGCGTGGCCGGCACCGTTCCGGGCGGTCAGGTGACGCGCGAGACGGTGCTCGCCGCGACGCCGCGCATCGCGGTGGAGACGCCGCATCTGCGCGGCTCGATCGCGCTGCGGGGCGGCCGCATCGATGACCTGGCGCTGCAGGACTTCCGCGAGACCGTCGATCCCAAGTCGCCGGCCATCGTGCTGCTCGCGCCGTCCGGCAGCCCGCATCCGTTCTACTCCGAGTTCGGCTGGGTCGCGGCCGCGGGCGCCACCGTCAAGGTGCCGGACCAGAACACGGTCTGGACCCAGGAGGGCTCCGGCACGCTCGGCGTCGGCCGCCCGGTGACGCTGGTTCACGACAACGGCGAGGACCTGATCTTCCGCCGCACCATCCGCGTCGACGACAAGTACCTGTTCACGGTCGAGGATCGGGTCGAGAACAAGAGCCAGGCTCCGGTCGGGCTCTATCCCTACGCGCTGATCTCGCGCCACGGCACGCCGAAGATTGAGGGTTTCTACATCCTACACGAGGGCCTGATCGGCGTGATCGGCGACCAGGGCCTGCAGGAGGTCTCCTACTCGTCGATCGAGGACAAGAAGACCATCAACTTCAAGTCCGCCAACTCCTGGTTCGGCATCACCGACAAATACTGGGCCGCGACGCTGCTGCCCGACCCCAAGGCTGCGCTGCAGATCCGCTTCTCCTCCGGCATGATCGGCACGCAGAAGACCTACCAGACCGACTTCCTGGGCGAGATGCAGACCGTCGCCCCCGGCGGCACCGCCGCATCCACCACCAATCTCTTCGCCGGCGCGAAAGAGGTCGCGATCGTGGACGGCTACGAGAAGCAGCTCGGACTCAACCGCTTCGAACTGCTGATCGACTGGGGCTGGTTCTACTTCATCACCAAGCCGATGTTCCAGGCGATCCACTTCTTCTACGTCTGGCTCGGAAACTTCGGCCTCGCCATCCTGATGGTGACGGTGCTGATCAAGATCGTGTTCTTCCCGCTCGCCAACAAATCCTACGCCTCGATGGCGAAGATGAAGGCGGTGCAGCCGGAGATGATGGCGATCCGCGAGCGCTACGCCGACGACAAGATGAAGCAGCAGCAGGCGCTGATGGAGCTGTACAAGAAGCAGCAGATCAACCCGCTCGCCGGCTGCCTGCCGATCCTGATCCAGATCCCGGTGTTCTTCGCACTCTACAAGGTGCTGTTCGTCTCGCTCGAGATGCGGCACGCGCCGTTCTTCGGCTGGATCAAGGATCTCTCCGCCCCCGATCCGACCACGATCTTCAACCTGTTCGGCCTGATCCCGTGGGACCCGAGCGTCATCCCGGTGCTGGGCCCGTTCCTGATGATCGGCGTCTGGCCGATCCTGATGGGCATCACGATGTGGGCGCAGATGAAGCTCAACCCCGCGCCGCCGGACCCGACGCAGAAGATGATCTTCGACTGGATGCCGCTGATCTTCACCTTCATGCTGGCGTCGTTCTCGGCTGGCCTCGTGATCTACTGGGCCTGGAACAACCTGCTCTCGGTGCTGCAGCAGAGCGTGATCATGCGCAAACATGGCGCCAAGATCGAGCTGTGGGACAACGTCAAGGAGCTGTTCGGGAAGAAGAAGGCGGAGGGCTGAGGCCTTCCGTTCTCCCGACCGAAGCATCAAGCCCGGCCCTTCGGCCGGGCTTTTTCTTTGAGCGGCGAGCGCGTCGCCCTACCCCTGCGGCGGGCCCATGAAGTCACGCTTGGCCAGATCCACGCCGAGCTGGCGCAGGATGTCGTAGGCCGTGGTGCAGTGGAAGAAGAAGTTGGGCAGGCTGTTGCCGAGCAGCAGGCTCTGGCCGGTGAACTGGCGCACGTTGCCGTTCGGGAACGTGATGGTGATGTCCTTGGCCTCGGTGCCGTCCACCTCGCCGGCCGGCACGGCCTTGAGATACTCGATCGCCTTGGCGATGCGATCCTTGAGCTGTGCGATCGTGGTCTCGTCGTTGGCGAACTTCAGGAGTTCGCGGCCGGAGAGCCGGCCCGCGGCATTGACCGCGTGATCGGTCGCGGCCCGCACCTGCCGCGCCAGGGTGAACATGTCGGGGTAGAGCCGCATGGCCAGCAGGTCCGCCTCGTTGATCTTGCGCGCCGCGGCGTGAGCCGCTGCCTTGTCGAGCACGCCGGAGAGCCCGCCGAGATGCTGGATGAACACGGGCACAGACACCGAATACATGGAGACCGGCATGGAAACGCACCCTTCCCTGGATGACATCGAGAAGGCGGCAGCCTAACCTGCGCGCCATGTCTTCCGCACCCGAATTCTCGTCGGCCGAGATCGAAGCCGGCCGCCAGCTCTTCCGCAACGAATGGGACTTCGTCTCGGCCGCGGGCTCGATCGAATCGCTGCCCAAGATGTTCGGCATCGAGATCGCCTTCGCCGGGCGCTCGAACGTGGGCAAGTCGAGCCTGATCAACGCGCTCACCGGACGCAAATCGCTGGTCCGCGTGTCCCACACGCCGGGCCGGACGCAAGAGCTGGTGTTCTTCTCGGGCGATCCGCACCTGCGGCTGGTGGACATGCCGGGCTACGGCTACGCGGAGGCTCCCAAACAGAAGGTGAAGGCCTGGACCGACATGATCCACGCCTACCTGCGCGGCCGGGCCAACCTCGTGCGCGTCTACGTGCTGATCGACGCCCGCCACGGGCTCAAGAGCACCGACGACCCGACGCTCGACGCGCTCGGCGAGGCCGCGGTCAGCCACCAGATCGTGCTGACCAAGGCCGACCAGGTAAAGCCGGCCGAGCTGGAGAAGCGCATCGCCGAGACCGAGGCACGGCTCGCCAAGCGCCCCGCCGCGTTTCCCAAGGTGCTCGCGACCTCCTCGCACAGCGGCGCGGGCATCCCCGAGCTGCGGGCCGCCATCGCGCGGCTGAAGGCCGAGCGCGCCGGCCAGCTGCACTGGTGAACAGGCCGGCCGGCTGCGAAACTGCAGAACCGCTGTCACATTCGGGTGCATTGTCGCCCCCGTCCGGTTTCGGCTAGGGTCTGATTCAACTTCGTTGAATCAGACCCGTCGCCCCTCTTTTGTTGAGCATGATCTTGTCCGAAAACCGGTTTCCACTTTCCGGGATCATGCTCTAGAACGGCTGCGCCCCAACAGGCGGTGGACCAGAGCCGATGACCGAAAAGACCTCCCCGCAGGACGCGGCCCGCATCCTCTCCGAGGCGCTGCCGCACATGCAGCGCTACGACGAGGAAACCATCGTCATCAAATACGGCGGCCATGCGATGGGCGACGACAGCGTGGCGCGCGCCTTCGCCCGCGACATCGTGCTGCTGGAGCAGACCGCCATCAATCCGGTGGTGGTGCACGGCGGCGGGCCGCAGATCAACGCGATGCTCAAGAAGGCCGGCGTGGAGCCGGAGTTCAACGCCGGGCTGCGCGTCACCGACGCCAGCACCCTCGAGATCGTCGCGCTGGTGCTGGCCGGCGCGCTCACCCAGCAGATCGTCGGCTACATCAACGCCGCCGGCGGCAAGGCCATCGGCCTGTGCGGCAAGGACGGCAACATGGTGGTGGCGAAGAAGTCCACCCGCCGCGTGGTCGATCCGGACTCCAACATCGAGAGGATCGTCGATCTCGGCTTCGTCGGCGAGCCCGACAAGGTCGACACCACCGTGCTCGACA
>CAZZCV010000018.1:0-23367 GCA_964653225.1 uncultured Rhodoplanes sp.
GCCAGCGCGTCGGCATCGCGCGCGCGCTGGCGCTGGCCGCCGGAGAGCTGGTGCGGGTAGCGCTCGGACAGTTCGGGCCGCAGGCCGACCTGGTTGAGCAGCTCGGCCACCCGCGCCTCGGCCGCCTGCCGGTCGGCGGCGAGTTTGTAGACGTGCAGCGGCTCGCCGATGATCTGCCCCACGGTCATGCGCGGGTTGAGGGACGAATAGGGGTCCTGGAAGATCACCTGGATCTTGCGCCGGAGGGTCTTCAGCTCCGCGGGGGTGGCGGTGAGCAGGTCGGTGCCCTCGAAGGCGAGTTCGCCGCGCGTCGGTTGCTCCAGCCGCAGGATCAGCCGTCCCACCGTGGTCTTGCCGCAGCCGGATTCGCCGACGAGGCCGAGCGTCTCCCCGGGCCGGATCGAGAAGCTCACGTCCTCCACCGCGCGCACCACGGCCTTCTTGTCGCCGAGCGTGGTCCGCACCGGGAAATGCTTGGTCAGGCCCTTGACCGAAAGCAGCGCGCCGTCGCCCTGCGCCGTGGGCTGGCTCAGGCTGGAATCCACCGACGGCCAGACGATCCTGCCGCCGGCGATCTCCTGGTGGCGGTGGCAGCGCGTGAGCGCCCCGGTGTCGGCCTCGACCAGCGGCGGGTCCTGGTCGCAGACCGGCAGGCGGAACGGGCAGCGCGGCGCAAAGCGGCAGCCGGGCGGGGCGTTGGCGAGGTTCGGCACCAGCCCCTCGATGGTCTCGAGGCGATTGCCCCGCGGCCGGTCCAGCCGGGGCACCGAGCGCAGAAGCCCCATCGAATAAGGATGCCGCGGCTCGTGGAACACGGCCTCGGCGGTGCCCTGCTCGACCATCTTGGCGGCGTACATGACAATGACGCGGTCGGCGTAGCGGGCGACCACGCCGAGGTTGTGGGTGATGACGATCAGCGCGATGTTGAGCTTGCGCGACAGGTCCTTCATCAGCTCCAGGATCTGCGCCTGGATGGTGACGTCGAGCGCGGTGGTCGGCTCGTCGGCGATCACGAGCTTGGGATTGCAGGCGAGCCCGATCGCGATCATCACGCGCTGGCGCATGCCGCCGGAGAACTGGTGCGGATACTGGTCGAGCCGACCCTCGGCGTCGGGGATGCCGACGAGCTGCAGCAGCTCCACCGCGCGGGCGCGGGCCTGCTCGTCGGTCATGCCGAGGTGGATGGTCAGCGGCTCGGTGATCTGCAACCCGATGGTGAGCAGCGGGTTGAGCGAGGTCATCGGCTCCTGGAAGATCATCGAGATGTCGCGGCCGCGGATTTCCCGCATGCCGTCGTCGTCGAGATCGAGCAGGCTCTTGCCGTCGAAGGTGACGCGGCCGCGGGTGCGGCCGGTGAGCCGCGGCAGGAGCCGCATGATCGACAGCGCGGACACGGACTTGCCGGAACCGGACTCGCCGACGATGGCGACCACCTCGCCGCGGTTGACCTGAAAACTCAGGCCCTCCACCGCGCGAACGAGGCCGCGCGAGGTCTCGAAATGAACATGAAGGTCGTCGACCTCGAGCAAGGACGCCGAGGTTTCGGCCTGCTGCCGTGACAGAACTGCTGATTGTGCTTCCACCCGAAACCCGCGATTAGGCTTGTTCTTATTGCCCTCGACTGGAAGCTATAGCCGATCATTTGGAAAACCTCCACTTTAGAAGCGGGCGGGTGGACCGATGGTCGCAGGCCGGATTCCGTGAAATATTCCGGACGGCCGCCGAAGTCCCGCTTTCGTTCCGGCTCCCGCGGGTCCCTTGCCCCTACACGCCGGCCGGAACCTCGGTTATGAACGCGCCGTCGGGGCCGGACAGCCCGTGGCGCCTCCATCGCAACAAGGACGACCGATGATCCTGCTCTCCAACGGCGGCACCAACATCCAGACATCGGCGGCGGCTTCGGACACGATGCTGGTCGGCACCGTGGACGGCGTCGCGCTGCTCGCGCGCGGCGAAAGGGGCTGGACGGTGAAGCACCGCGCGCTGCAAGGCGTGTTCGTCAGCTCCGTGACCGCGCTCGACGACGGCACGCTGTTCGCGGCCACGCGCGGCGTCGGCATGGCGCGCTCGACCGACGGCGGGCTGACCTGGCAGTGGATCAATAGCGGGCTGGCGCATTACGAGCTGTGGTCCGCGCGCGCGGGCAAGCTCCAGGGTCGCGACGCGGTGTTCGCGGGCGCGCTGCCGGCGCACCTTTACGTCAGCGAGGACAGGGGCGAGAGCTGGCGCGAGCTGCCGGCGCTACGCGAGGCGGCCAGCGTTTCGAAATGGACCTTCCCGCCGCCGCCGCGCGTCGGCCACATCAAGGATATCGTGCTGGACGGCGACCGGCTCTGGGTCGGCGTCGAAATCGGCTCGCTGCAGGTTTCGGAGGATTTCGGCCGAAGCTTCACCGAGCTTGCCGTCGATCCCAACCCTGCCGAATGCGACATCCACCGTATCCTGGTGCATCCGGCCCGGCCCGGCCGCATCGTCATCGCCAACGGCATCGTCGGCATGATGGACAGCCAGGACGGCGGCAAGACGTGGCGCAAGATCGCGATGCCGCCGGCCGCGAACTACCCCGACGCCATCGTGATCCATCCGGGCCAGCCGGACCTTCTCTACATGACGGCGGGCGTGGGCTGGCCGGTGCACTGGTACGAGCTCGGCCGCGCGCGCGGCAAGATCTACCGCAGCCGCGACGCGGGCGCGACCTGGGAGCGGCTGCTCGGCGGCCTGCCGAACGGCCAGCGCGCTCTGTTCTCCGCGCTCACCGTGCAGGCGCACAAGGACGGCTTCGGCCTCTACGCCGCCGACACCGACGGGCAGGTGTTCGAGAGCCTGGACGGCGGCGACACCTGGACCATCGTCGCGGACGTCGCGCCGGTGTCGAAGGCCGAGTTCTACAAGGGCCTGGTCCGCGACCGCGTCAAGCTCGCCAACGTTGACGACATCGTGGCCAGCGCCACGGCGAACCAGCGCTGGAAGGAAGCGGGGAAAGGACTGTAGCCGAAGCCGCGGGCGGCGCGGCCCCCGATCAATCGAACCGGAACGTGCGATCCGAAAAATCCAGCGTGACGTTGACGCGGCCTTCGTTCAGCGACCACGAATAAAGCTCGTATTCGCGCACGCCGGATGCGTGCATCGGATCCGCATCGGCAATGCGGCGCGCCTCGGCCTCATCCTTGGCGCGGATGATGATCAGGCCGAAGGCCGGCGCGCCGGCGCCGGGCGCGGTCGCGGGGCCAGCGCCGTACATGATCCCGTCCTTCTCCAGCCTGATCTGGTGAAGCAGGTGCGCCTTGACATGCTTCCGCACTTCTTCCGGCGGCTTGACCGGACGAGACATCACGATCCACAGCCGCTTCTGCAGCATGCGCGCGTGCAGTTCGTCGACGCTGAGGTCGGTCTCGCTCATGGCTGTTCACCCTTCGCCGATTTCCCTGAGGATTTCCCCGGTGTGCTGGCCGAGCCGCGGCGACGGGTTCTCCGACGCCATCGGCCGGCCGTCGATCGTGATCGGCGTGCGGATGCCGGGGATGGTGCCGGCCTTGGCGTGCTCGCTCGGCAGGTCGAGCTTCATGCCGCGGTGCTGGACATGCGGATCGGCGAACACCTGGTCGAGCGTGTTGATCGGCCCCGCCGGCACGCCGACCGCTTCCAGCCTGTCGGCGAGGTCCTGCATCTTGAACTTCAGGGTCAGGGCGGTGAGCTTGCCGACCAGTTCGGCGCGGTTGGCAAGCCGCGACTTGTTGTCGATGTAGGCCGGGTCCTTGGCCAGTTCCGGCGCGCCCAGCACGCCGCACAGCTTCTGGTACTGGCTGTCATTGCCGGTGGCGATGATGATGTAGCCGTCGGCCACCGTGAACACCTGGTAGGGCACGATGTTGGGATGGGCGTTGCCGATGCGGCCGGGCACCTTGCCCGAGGCGAGGAAGTTCAGGCCCTGGTTGGCGAGCAGGCCCACGGTGGTGTCGACCAGCGCGGTGTCCACGTAGCAGCCCTTGCCGGTGCGCTCGCGCTGCTGGAGAGCCGCAAGGATGCCCACCACCGAATAAATGCCGGTGCAGAGGTCGGAAACCGGCACGCCCGCGCGCGTGGGCTCGCCGTCGGCGGTGCCGGTCAGGCTCATGAAGCCGCCCAGACCCTGCGCCATCAGGTCGTAGCCCGCCCGCGTCGCGTAGGGGCCGTCCTGGCCGAACCCCGTGACCGAGCAGTAGATCAGCCTTGGGCATTCCGCCGCGAGGCTCTTGTAGTCCAGCCCGAACTTGGCGAGGCCGCCGACCTTGAAATTTTCGATCAGGATATCGGAGCGCGCCGCGAGCTTCCGGACGAGGCGCTTGCCCTCGTCGGTCTCGAAGTCGCATTCGATCGAGCGCTTGCCGCGGTTGGTGGCGTGGAAATAGGCCGCGTCGAGGTGCTTGCCGTCCTTGCCCTCGACGAAGGGGGGGCCCCAGGCGCGGGTGTCGTCCCCGGTCTTCGAGCGTTCCACCTTGATCACGTCGGCGCCGAGGTCGGCGAGGATCTGGCCGGCCCAGGGCCCCGCCAGGATGCGGGCCAATTCGAGGACGCGAACTCCTGCCAGCGGACCGGGCATGACGGCTCCTAAAAAAGCGGCATTTTGCAGGGAACCTGTGGCGCGCCGTGGCGCTTTTGTCCAGTGCTCCGGGCGGCGGGGATGCCCGGGATTTTCAGCTTGCGTCATCACGGCGTCGTCACGCGCCGGACAAGTTTGCTAGGATGCCGCCGTGACGACGTTTGGAATCGGACCGCGATGAACACGACCTTCTTCGGCGAACTGCTGACGACCATTTCGGAGCGCGGCCGCGCCCTGATCGATCTGGCCCGCGACCGCCGCGGCCCGCCGGAAATCCGCTCCGAGAGCGTCACCGAGCTGTGCGAGGAGCTTCTGTCCGGGCGCGGCGAGGCGTCGGGCGTGGCGCTCGCCGCCGACATCCTGGCGCAATACGCGCTGCTGACGGTGGGGCCGCGCATCGCGTTCTTCGAATCGCTGGCGAACCGCTTTGGCCACGATGCCGCGAAGCTCGACGCGGCGATCGCCGCCTGGCAGGCCGACCCGAGCGACCAGACCGCGGCGGCCGTGCACTAGGCCGCCGAGCCGCGCCGGCAGGAGCTGCTGCGCAGGCTCAACCTCGCCCCCGGCGGCACCGCGGCTCTGGTGCGGATGCGCGAGCAGCTTCTCGACGCGCTCGGTCACCGCGACGACCTCAAGGCGGTGGACGCCGACTTCGTCCACCTGTTCTCGTCCTGGTTCAACCGCGGCTTCCTCGTGCTGCGCCGCATCGACTGGTCCACGCCGGCGATGATTCTCGAGAAGATCATCAAGTACGAGGCGGTGCACCGCATCCGCTCCTGGGACGATCTGCGCCGTCGCATCGACCCGGCGGACCGGCGCTGTTACGCCTTCTTCCATCCGGCGCTGGTGGACGAGCCGCTGATCTTCGTGGAAGTCGCGCTCACCCGCGAGATTCCGGGCGCGGTCGCGCCGATCCTGTCGGCGCAGCGCGAGACGCTGGAGTTCTCGAAGGTCAACACGGCGGTGTTCTATTCGATCTCGAACTGCCAGCGCGGCCTTGCCGGCGTGTCGTTCGGCAGCTTCCTGATCAAGCAGGTGGTGCAGGAGATCTGCCGCGAGAACCCGAAGCTCTCCACCTTCGTGACGCTGTCGCCGGTGCCGGACTTCGCGCGCTGGCTCGACCGCGAGCGCCGCGCCGAGAGTTCGACGGCGATCCCTGCGGAGGACCGCGAGCTGCTGGAGGGCCTCGACAAGCCGGGCTGGTGGCAGCTCGAGGAGGTGCGTGCGCCGATGGAGGCGCCGCTGCTGCGCGCTGCTGCGTGGTACTTCCTGCGCGCCAAGAACCGCCGCGGCCAGCCGGTCGATTCGGTGGCGCGCTTCCATCTCGGCAACGGCGCGCGGCTGGAGCGGCTGAACTGGCTCGGCGACGGCAGCGAGCGCGGCATCGCCCAGGCGCACGGCCTGATGGTCAACTATCTCTACGAGCTGGACGACATCGAGAAGAATCACGAGGCCTTCGCGGAGAGCCGCGCCGTGGTCGCCTCCGGCGCGGTCAAGAAGCTGGTGCGCAAGGCCCCGGCGACCGACCTCGTGCCGGCAGGGTAGCCGTGGCGATGGTCTCCGACGAAGCCCTCGACATCCTGCTGCGCGATGCGCGCAGCTTCAGCGACTACACCGCCGACCCGGTGTCCGACGCGACGCTGCGCGCGCTCTACGATCTGGTGAAGTGGGGCCCCACCACCGCGAACTCGCAGCCGCAGCGGATCGTGTTCGTGCGCAGCGAAGAGGGCAAGCAGCGTCTGCGGCCGGCGCTGTCGTCGGGCAACGTCGCGAAAACGATGACTGCGCCGGTGGTGGCGATCCTGGCCTACGACACGCGCTTCTACGAGCACCTGCCCCGGCTGTTCGGCCATCCGCAGGCGCGGAGCTGGTACGAGACCACGCCGGAGGCGATCCGCACCCATGCGCTGCGCAACGCCACGCTCCAGGCGGGTTACTTGATCCTTGCGGCCCGCGCGCTGGGGCTCGACTGTGGGCCGATGTCGGGCTTCAAGAACGAGACGGTGGACGCGGAGTTCTTTCCGGACGGCCGGTTCCGGTCGAACTTCCTGTGCTGCCTCGGCCGCGGCGACCCGGCCGGGCTGGGGCCGCGACTGCCGCGCTTCGATTTCGACGAGGCGTGCCGGATCGTTTGAGCGGTTCCGGCGGAAGGCGTCAGCCCCGCCCGCGTGTCGCGCGGGTCGGGACCACCTGGTGCTGCACCCAGTTGTTGATCTCCGTCACCCGCAGCATCTTGTCGAGCACGCCGCCGTCGATGCCGTGCTTCCAGGCCAGCGCCTTGTTCTTCGGATCGGAGTGCAGCATCTCCATTTCCTCGGCGTAATGGATCAGCTCGCTCTCGCGCGAGAAGAAGCCGTCATCGACCATCTTCTTGCCGTAGCGGCGGATCGTCGCCGCCATGTCGTGCAGCGTATATTCGGGATGGTACTGCACGCCCCAGGCCGTTGTGCCGTTGTAGCGGATTTCCGCCGCCTGCACCTGCGATATCGCGTTGGCGGCCAGCACCTGCATGTTCGGCGCCAGCGTCTGCACCTCGTCGAGGTGCACGGTGAGCGCGTCGAACACCTCGGCCTTGCGGTCGTACATGTCATGGCCGCGGCCCGCGGCGGTGAGCCCGATGCGGCGGCCGAAGCCGATCTCGCGGCCGCGCGGGTTCTTGTGCACCACGCCGCCGGCGGCGGTGGTCAGCACCTGCAGGCCCCAGCAGCTTCCGAACATCGGCGTGCCGGAATCGAGGCCGGCGCGCGCCAGCTCGATCTGGCGGTCGATCTCGGGGCCGCCGTTGTAGATGTTGAGCGAGGAGCCGGTGATGGCGATGCCGTCGTAGCCCTCGAGGCCCATGCGGTCGGGCAGGTTGGCGCCCGCGTCGGCGGGGTAGCAGATGTCGACAATGGCGTCGGGCAGCAGCTCGCGCAGCAGCTTGGCGTAGCCTTCGCTCGGGGCCTGGCCACGGGCGGCGGCGAACAGGGCACGTCCTTCGGCGGTGTTGCCTTCGATGACCAGCAGGCGGGGCAGGGGCATTTGCAGCGTCTTTGAAACCCGGTCCGGACCGTCAGGATCGGCCCGATCCGTTTACATATAGTGAGTTTTTCCGCGATTTCAGGGCAAAGATGTGATCAGTTCTTGGAATCCCGCAGGGCAGGGATGCAGGACCACGCCTGGTGATCGGGGCCTCGGGAGCCGCCGATGCCCCGCAAAGCGGACCACCTCCGTTCTCGCGGCTGGCCGGGACGACGGTGCCCTTCGACGCGATCCGGGACGGGGTGAGCCGCAGGCTGGATGCTCCCTCGGCGAGTTGGCTGGATCACAGGAAGCTGAAATCCACCTTCTGAAAAGCGCTGTTCGGAACGATTCCATGTGCAACTTTCCGAAGGCATTTTGCCGCTGCGGGCGTCCAATTTTGAGGCTGACAGGCGAGCCATAAAATCGCACATTCCGCGCGCCCGAGCCGGGCCTTCAAGCGCAAGGGGAACGCGCAGGGCGGACGGCTCCGGAAAAACGGTCGCCGCCCCGGCGGCGCATTTGGGGAAAGCCTGAGATGAAAAAAACCATATTGTCAGTCGTTTCGGCGTGCGCGCTCGCCGCCGTCGTCGCCCAGCCTGCCCAGGCCCAGGAGTATCCGAACCAGCCGATCAAGCTGATCGTCTCGTTCGGTCCGGGCGGCGGCACCGACATCATCGCCCGCATCATTGCCGAGGCGGCCCAGAAGAAGCTCGGCCAGCCGATGGTGGTCGAGAACCGGCCCGGCGCCGCCGGCACGATCGGCAACGAGATGGTGGCGCGCTCCGCGCCCGACGGCTACACGATCAGCATCATGACCGCCGGCCAGATCATCGCCGCGGTGATGAGCAAGTCGCTGCGCTACGACACCCGCACGGCGTTCGAGCCGATCGGCCTGGTCGGCACCGCCGGCCTGATCATGGTGACGCGCGGCGACTATCCCTCGAGCGACATCAAGAGCCTGATCGCGGCGGCGAAGGCCAACCCCGGCAAGATCTCGTTCGCGGCTCCGGGCTTCGGCGCCACGCAGCACATGTCGGCGGAGCTGTTCAAGCAGAGCGCCGGCGTCGACATGCTGCATATCCCGTTCAAGACCTCGCCGGAGGCGATCTCGGCGGTTCTCGGCAAGCAGGTGGACGTGCTGATCGACACCATCCCGGCGGTCCTCGGCCAGGTGCAGGGAGGGCAGATGAAGGCGCTGGCGGTGACCGGCGGCAAGCGCTTTCCAGGCCTGCCGAACGTCCCGACGGTCCTCGAGTCGGGCCAGGTGCCGGGGTATGACGTGGAGACCTGGTACGGCTTCTTCGGGCCCAAGGGCATGCCGCCGGCCGTGGTCGCGCGCCTCAACAAGACGTTCAACGAGATCATCGCCGATCCGTCCGTCCGCGAGCGGATGAGCAAGGCGGCGCTGGTGACGCGCGGCTCCACGCCGGCCGAGTTCGGCAAGTTTATGTCGGACGAGCTGGCCAAGTGGGAGGCCGTGCGCGTGAAGGCCAAGATCGAGCAGCGCTGATCGTTTTCGCTGCTTTTTTCCGGGGCCGGCTCCACGGGGCCGGCCCCGTTTTATGATCGCTCGACCTCGACCGGCCCGGCCTGTCCGAGCGAGGCGATAGCCGCCTCGAAGGCGGCGACCACGTTCAGCATCTCGTCCGACGGCACCGGGAACGGCTTGCCGATCTCCACGGTTTCCGCGAACGCCGTCAGCAGGACGCCCAGCGAATCGACTTGCGGGAACACCTGCGTCCGCGGCGTCTCGCCCAGCCGCGCGACGGTGAGCGTCGTCTCCTCCCGCGCCTCCGCCCAGCCCTTCGTCCCGAACACGTGGACGCGCCAGAACATCGGCGCGGCTCGCACCGTGGCCAGCGTGCCGGTGCCGCCGTTCGCGAACTCGACCAGAACGCTGGCTGCGTCCCGCGGGTCGGGCGCGGCCTTGCGGGAGAACAGCCGTGCGTCCATGCGGGCGATGGGCCCCGCGAGGTTCACGAAGGCGTCGATCAGGTGCAGCCCCGCGCCGGTCAGCCCGCCGCCCGGCGCCTCGTGCGGGTCATCGCGCCAGCCGCCCGTGACGCGGGTGGAGTGCTCGTTGCAGAAATGGCCCTCGATGTGCAGCACGTCGCCGACCGTGCCGTCTGCGACCACGCGCTTGAGCTCCCGCATCGAGGCGAAGCACCGCTTGTTGTTGCCGAGCGCGAACGGCACGCCCGCGTCGCGGCAGGCCGCGATCGCGCGCGCCGCCTCCGCGCGGGTCAGCGCCAGCGGCTTCTCGCACCAGACGGCCTTGCCGGCGCGCGCGGCGGCCGCGATCTGCCCGACGTGCAGCGAATGCGGCGTGGCCAGCACCACCGCGCGCACGCGCGGGTCGGCCAGCGCATCCTCGTATTCGGTCGAGAGGTCGAAGCCGTGACGGGCCGCGAAGTCGCGCACCTGGTCAGGCTCCTTGCTGACCCCGCGCACGAAGCGCAGCCGGCCACTGGCGTGGCCGGATTCGACGATGGCTCGGCCCCAGCGTCCGAGGCCGACGATGGCGGCGTCGATCATGGCTGGCCTCCGGATGCGGGCGGGTGCGTCATGGCGGGAAAATGCTATAGGGGGTGCGCATCGCCCCGGCAATCGAAGAGAGAACGCACATGGACATCCAGGAGCAGCACGACCGCGGATTGAAGCTTCGCACCGAATTGTTCGGCCGCGAGGCGGTCGAGAAGCGCTCCAACGCCTTCGGCGCGTTCGGCCAGCCGCTGCAGCACATCATCAACGCCTATGCCTACGGCGACGTGTGGAGCCGCGACGCGGTGCCGCTCGCCACCAAGTCGCTGGCGATGATCGCGATGATGGCCGCCGCCGGAAAGCAGGCCGAACTGAAGGTCCACCTCAAGGGTGCGCTGAAGAACGGCTGCAAGGAGGAGGAGATCCAGGAAATCCTCCTTCTGGTGGCGCTCTACTGCGGCATTCCGGCGGCCAACGAGGCTCATCGCCTCGCCGCCGAGGCGTTCGCCGAAGCGCGCTGAGGCAGACACATGGCGACGACCGAACAGCTCCTGCCGACCACCGTCGTCGGCAGCTATCCGCAGCCGGACTGGCTGGTGGACCGCGAATTGCTCAGGACCGGCGTGCCGCGGGTCCGCCAGCGTGAGCTGTGGCGCGTGGCCGAGCCGTGGCTCAGGCAGGCGCAGGACGACGCCACGCTGCTCGCGATCCGCGACATGGAGCGCGCCGGCATCGACATCGTCACCGACGGCGAGATGCGTCGCGAGAGCTATTCCAACCGCTTCGCCACCGCGCTGGAGGGGATCGACAACGACAACCCGGCCGTGATCGTCAACCGCGCCGGCCGCTCGGTGAGCGTGCCGCGCGTGGTGGGCAAGGTGCGCCGCGCGGCGGCGGTCGAGGTGGAGGACATGCGGTTCCTGCGCGCGAACACGGCGCGCAAGGCCAAGATCACGCTGCCGGGTCCGTTCACGATGGCGCAGCAGGCCCGGAACGAATTCTACAAGGATGACGATGAGATGGTGATGGACTTCGCCGCCGCGGTGAACGCCGAGGTGCGCGATCTCGAAGCCGCGGGCGCGGACGTGATCCAGCTCGACGATCCGTGGCTGCGCAACGATCCCGATGCCGCGAGACGCATCGCCGTGCCCGCGCTCAACCGCGCGCTGGAAGGCCTGAAGGTGACGACCGTGGTGCACCTGTGCTTCGGCTATGCCGCGGTGGTGCCGGGGCAGAAGCCGGCCGGCTATTCGTTCCTGCCGCAACTCGCCGACTGCGTCGCGGATCAGATTTCCATCGAGGCCGCGCAGCCGAAGCTCGACCTCGGCGTGTTGAGCGACCTGTCGGGCAAGACCGTCATGCTGGGCGTCATCGACCTCGGCGACGCCGCGGTGGAAACGCCGGAGACCGTGGCCGCCCGCATCCGTGCGGCGTTGCAGCACGTCGATGCGAGGCGTCTGGTGCCCGCGCCGGATTGTGGGATGAAGTATCTCGACCGGGCCGTAGCTTTCGGCAAGCTCAGGGCGCTGGTCGAGGGGACTGCGCTGGTGCGGAAGGAGATCGGCTGACCGGCTCAGCGGCCGCGCTTGTCCGTTTCGCGCTCGCGCTTGCGCCGCTCCTGGCGGCTCGCCGGCGGCCGGGGCGGCGCGTTGCGCGCCCGGCGCGGGCCGTAAAAACGCCGCGCCATCACCGCGCCGGCGATGCCCGCGATCAGGCCGATGATGCCCCATATCAGGCCGGCTTCGGTCATCGTCTGCTCCGTCTCGACGGTTTCGCGATCATGAGCCTGCCAGCGCGCGCCGATAGTACGACAGATCCAGATAATGCCTCGGGTCCGTCAGCGGCGTGCCGGTGAAATCCGCGCGCAGGCGCAGCATCGTCGCAAAGCCGTCGAAGTCCGGGGCGGCGTCGCGTGCCAGTCCATGCTCCGGATCGGTGGCCGCCGCATAGACCTCCGCCGCGATGTCGTCGGGCAGGCCGAGCCGTTGCGCGGATAACCGCAGCGCCTCCCCGCGGTTGTCCGGGGCGAGCAGCCAGCGCAGGCCTTCGATGCAGCCTTGCAGGTAGGCGACGAGCGTATCGCCGTTGGCCTGGGCCCAGCCGCGCAGCACATAAGGCACCGTGCCCTGATAAGCGCCGATCCAGCGTGTCACGGGGCCCATGTCCCTGAGGCCGTTCCGGCGGGCGCGGACGGCGAACGGCGGGTTGAGGATCGCGGCCGCCATGGCCGTGTCGCCGCGCATCGCCTCGAAGCGGCGGAACGGCGCGCCGGCCTCGTGCACCGGGCATTCGCGGCGGGCGATGCCGTGCCGGCGCAGGATCTCGTAAAGCACGAACGACCAGCCGGTGTCGGCCACGTCCGCCACCAGCGTCCGGCCGCGCAAATCCGTGACGCTTTCGATCTGCGGCTGCACGAACAAGTGGTTGAATCCGTCGTCGCCGCCCATCACGACGACCGCGTCGATGCCGGCGACGGCCATCGCGATCGCCTGGTCGGCTGCGCCATGCGCGACCTGATAGCGGCCGGCCGCAAGCCCGCGCCGCTGCTCCCCTGAATCCGGCGCCGGCGTCAGCTCGACCGCGAGGCCGCGGCGCGCGAACGCGCCGGTCGCCTGCGCGGCGTAGAGCGGCAGCGTCTGCGTGCCGGGAAACACCATGACGGCGAGCGTCTGCGTGGCCGGGATCATGCGCTGCTTATGGAGAAGGCTGTGCGGACGCGCAACCCGCGGGGTGTGCTGCGGCGTCGACAGGCCGGCCGCCGCGGCCTATACCGGCGGCATGGTTCGCCGCCGCCCCGCCATCGGACTGTTCGGCATCTTCGGCCGCTCCGGGGAGCTGCGCCAGGTCGATCAGGCGCTGCGCGCGGTGGATTTGCATCCGAAGTTCGTGTCCGAGGCGATCAAGCTGACGATGGTGTCGCTCTTGCAGGACCATGCCATCGGCCCCGAGCCTGCGCCGCAGGCCTACCGCGCCGCGGCCGAGATCGTCGGCTATTGCATGGTGGGCGCCGAGGGCTTCGCCGCGACCAACGGCGACGACCTCGCGCAGTCGGTGGAGCGGCGGATCGAGCGCGCGCTGGAGGAGGGCGAAAGCCTCGACGCCAGGCTGGTGCTGCTCACCCTGCACGCCAAGGCGATCCAGCCGACGGTGGTCGCCCAGTTCGGCCTGGAGAGCGAGGCGGAGCAGGACGGCGCCAAGTGACGGCGCGGCGACGGCGCGTCCGCCGCCGCCGCTGTTTCGCGTCAGGTCCTAACGCAGCGAGATGTCCAGCCCGCTGAGATCGAGATCGAACTCGAGGCCCACCTGACGGCCGCGCAGCTCCAGCACCACGCCGCGCGAGTTGACGAGGCGGGCGGCGCGCCGGCCGGTGAGCACGGCATAGCCGGCCTGCGTGGCGCGGTAGACGCCGTTGATGTCGGACGGCCGGCGCAGGTTGTAGACGCGGCCGGTCAGGTTGGCCTTTGAGGCTCCGATGGTGGCGCCGAGGCTCACGCCGCCGATCCGCAGCGGATAGCGCCGGCCTGCGTAATTGAGCGTGCCGCCGCCGCCGGACACGCCGAAGATGAAGCCGGCCTTGACGATCTCGATGTTGACGGTCTGCGCGAGGGCGGGGCTGGCCGCACTCGCTCCGAAGAGGGCGGCCAGAGCCAGCACGGTGGAGCGGACGAGAGAAAGGTGGGACACGATGACCTCCGGCCATGATTGAAATGAATCCCGAACGGGATTGATGAAAGCCTGATATCCCCCCGATTGTTCCCAGCCTACGATACTCTGGAGCGAAAATGCGGCGGATCGCCCCCGTTGCGGGTATCGCGGTAAGTTTCTAGCATGCTGAGCAATCAAGAACCGCGACAATCCAGGGAGGATTCCAGTGACCAGTTCGAACGAACCGTTCGGCGCGCCTTCGCGCCGTCTCATCCTCAAGGGCGCGGGCGCGCTGGCTGCGGGCGTTGCGGCCCCGGCGCTGGTCGGCGTGCGTCACGCCTTCGCCGCCTATCCCGACCGTCCGGTGAAGATCCTGGTGGCGAACACGCCCGGCGGTCCCTCCGACATCATCGCCCGCATCATGGCGGCGGCCCTGCAGGAGAAGATGGGCGGCTCGGTGGTGGTGGAGAACCGCGGCGGAGGCGGCGGCAACATCGGCATGGGCATGGTCGCGCGCGCGGAGCCGGACGGCTACACCGTCCTGCTCGCCACCAGCGCTTATTCGGTCAATCCGGGCCTTTACAACTCGCTGCCTTACGATCCGTTCAAGGATTTCAACCCGATCGTGGAACTGGCCGTGTCGCCGCATGTGTTCGCGGTCAAGCCCGAACTCGGCGTCAACACGATGAAGGAGTTCGTCGCGCTGGCGAAGAAGAACCCGGACAAGTTCAACGTCTCGTCGCCGCCGATCGGCACCACGCCGCAGCTCCAGGCCGAGGTGCTCAAGATGCGCGAGGGTCTTCAGAAAATGGCGACCGTGGTGTTCCCCGGCGGAGGCGACGCACTCAAGGCGGTGATGACCGGCACGGTGCAGCTCTCCTCCGGCGTGCTCGCGCCCGCGCATCCGCACATCAAGGCCGGCAATCTCAAGGGTCTCGCCGTCACCGGCGCGAAGCGCTGGCACGACCTGCCCGACATTCCGACCATGATCGAGGCCGGCTATCCGGACTTCGTGTTCGAGACCTACACCTCGCTGATGGCGCCGTCGAAGGTGCCGGAGGCGATCCGCGGTCTTCTGGAGAAGAACGCGCTGGAAATCCTGAACGCGCCGGCCATGAAGGAGCGGCTCACCAAGGCCGGGTTCGAGGTGACGGCGCGCGACGGCAAGGGTCATCTGGCGCGCATCCAGAAAGAGGTGCCGATGTTCAAGGACGTGATCGAGAAGGCCGGCATCAAGAAGCTCTGAGTGCTCGCTCGGGTCGCCGTTCTCCCGTCTCATGGTTCGAGACGCCCTGCTTGGCAGGGTCACTCGCCCTGAGGCCCGACCTCACCCTGGGGAGCCCGCCCGCGCAACACGCAGGCGGGCATCTCGAAGGGCGGGACTTCTCTCGAAGGGCTCCGGGGCGTCCCACGAATCCAAAGCCCGCTCCGGGCGGTCCGGGGCGGGCTTCTTCGGGTGCGGACTACTGCGCGGAGCCCGCCGGGGCCGGGCAGTTGATCTCCTTGCAGAGCTTGGCTAGCTCCGGATAGGGCTGGTAGTTCACGCCGGTGCAGAGCGCGCCCGGATTGGTGATGATGCTCGCGATGTGCCGCTTGTGGTAGACTGCGGCGATCTCGACGTTGCCGATGTAGCGGCCGCTCGCGTCCTTCGGATTGAAGCGCACGCAGACCACCTGGCGCAGGGTGCTGCCCTGCACCGGCCGCAGCGCGGGATCGGAGATGAGCGGATCGCGGATGCCGGTCGGATCGGCGAGCTGCTTGTGCACGTGCAGCAGCATGTCCTCGCGCTGCTTCACCGGAACGGCGTTCTCTTCCACCACGGGTTCCGGGATCGCGCAGGCCGCGAGCGTGGCGGCCAGCGCGGCGCACAGGACCGCCCTCATCGGCGCGCGCCGACCTTTTTGGCGGCGGCCTTGCGCTTCGCGGGACGTCTGCTCGCGGGCGTTCGGGCCGAGGTTTTGGCGCCGGCCTTCCGGGCGGTTTTCTTCTTCGCCTTCACCTTGGAGGCGGTCAGCGCCCAGCCCTTCCAGTTGATGTCGAAGATGATGCCGTTGGGATCCTTGAACTTGCGTTCGAAGTCGTCGTCGTCCGGGTCGCCCAGGTCGAAGAAGAACTGGCCGCCGGCCTTCTCGATCTGCTTCTGCTGCTTCGGCAGGTCGTCCACCTGAAAGCCGAAATGATGCACGCCGACGAAGCCGCTCGGGTCCTTGAGGCCCGAGCCGGTCTCGCCCTTGTATTGCAGCAGCGCGAGATTGACGTGGCCGTCGCTCATGTAGATGCGCCGCGCGGTCGGGCCTTCCGAAAGCTCCGACCGTTCGAGGCCGAAAGCCTTCTGGTAGAAATCGGCGGTGGCTTCGAGGTCCCTGACCACGAGCGCGATGTGCCGGATGCGTGCCATGATTGCGTGCTCCAGGATGGGCCTGCGTGCCCCCTCCATCCAGTGTGCCAAAGGCGATGCCCCGGAGCCAGCCTCCTCCCGGTCGAAACTGGGCCGGCCTTCGCCTGCGGCTTTCAAGCGCGGCCTCGGGCTGGAGCCGGGACCGGCCTTTGCGGTATGGATAGGTCCGAATCGATCCCGCAGCCGGTCGACGGCTTCGACGGCCGCCGGACCGGCATGGCAAGACTGGCATGATGAGACTGATCCGCACCGCAACCGCGGCCGTCACCGTCGCCGCCATCTCGGCGACTCCCTGCTGGGCCGCGGCCAAGCGGCTGGAGCAGAGTCTCCAGCGCCTCGATCCCGCGACGCGGTTCGAGCAGGTCTGCGACCTCGAGGCGATGGCCCGCATCCGCCGCGACCCCAATCCGCACCGCCCGGATCGCGCGGTCGGCAGCGCGGTGTCCGAGGTCAGGGTCGAAGGCAACACGATGCAGGGCACGGGCGGGGCCTTCCGCAGCAAGGGCAAGTGGTACCTGTTCTCCTTCACCTGCCGCACCACGCCGGACCATATGAAGGTCGAGGCCTTCGCCTACCGGCTCGGAATCGAGATCCCCGAGGAGAAGTGGGAAGACTACGGCCTGTGGCGGTAGGCCGGGCCTTAAGCCCGCGGCCGCCTTGAGCGGCGGGCGCAACGCGCGCATCTTGCTTCCGACCGAATCACCGGACCTTCATGGCCGACTACGACCTCGCCATCATCGGCGGCGGCATCAACGGGGCCGGCATCGCGCGCGATGCCGCCGGCCGCGGGCTGCGCGTGCTGCTGTGCGAGCAGAACGACCTGGCGTCCGGCACCTCGTCGGCCTCGACCAAGCTGATCCACGGCGGCCTGCGCTACCTGGAGCACGGCGCGTTCCGACTGGTGCGCGAGGCGCTCGCGGAGCGCGAGCGCCTGCTGACGCTTGCGCCGCACATCATCCGGCCGCAGCGCTTCGTGCTGCCGGCATGGCCCGGTCCGCGCTCGGCGTGGATGCTGCGCCTCGGCCTGTTCGTCTACGACCGGCTCGGCGGTCGCAAGATTCTCCCCGCCACCCGCACGCTCGACCTCACGCACCATCCGGCCGGCCAGCCGCTCAAGCGGCGCTTCCGCACGGCCTTCGAATACTCCGACTGCACGGTGGAAGACGCGCGGCTGGTCGTGCTCAACGCGCTCGACGCCGCCGAGCGCGGCGCCGCGATCCGCACCCGCACCCGCGTCGTGCGGATCGAGCGCGAGGACGAGTGGCGGCTGATCCTCAACGCCCAGGGCCGGCGCGACGTGGCGACCGCGCGCGTTCTGGTCAACGCGGCGGGGCCGTGGGCCGGCATCGTGACCGAGACCGTGCTCCGCCGGCCGGGCCGGCCCCCGCTGCGGCTGGTCAAGGGCAGTCACATCGTCGTGCGCAGGCTGTTCGACCACGACCGCGCCTATGTGTTCCAGAACGAGGACCGGCGCGTGGTGTTCGCGCTGCCGTTCGAGGACGATTTCACGCTGATCGGCACCACCGACATCGAGTTCGCCGGTGACCTCGATGCGGTCGCGCCCGGCGCGGAGGAGGTGCTCTATCTCTGCCGCGCGGTGAGCGAATATTTCCGGCAGGCCGTGACGCCCGAGGACGTGGTGTGGGCCTTCTCCGGCGTGCGCTCGCTGTACGACGACGGCGCGGGCAAGCCGGAGGACGTGACGCGCGACTATCGCCTCACGCTCGACGAACGCTTCCGCGAAGCGCCGCTGCTCACGGTCTACGGCGGCAAGATCACCACCTATCGCCGGCTGGCCGAGGCCGCGCTTGCGAAACTGTCGCATTTCTTCCGGATGCCGGGAGGCTGGACCGCGGCTGCGCCGCTGCCGGGCGGCGATTTCCCGTGGGACGGCATCGAGGCGCTGGCGGCGGCGGCGCGGCGCAACCTGCCGTTTCTGTCGGAAACGGAGGCGCTGCGGCTGGCGCAAGCCTACGGCACGCGGATCGACCGGGTGTTCGGCAACGCCCGCACGGCCGACGACGCCGGGCCGCGCTTCGGTCCGCTCACCGGCGCCGAGGTGCGCTATCTGATGCAGCACGAATGGGCGCGCACCGCCGACGACGTGCTGTGGCGGCGCAGCAAGCTCGGGCTGGTGCTGACCGCGGACCAGCGCGAGGCGCTGTCGCGTTTCATGGCGTCCGAGATCGTATAGTTTCATGCCACGTCAACCGCAGCCGGAGACCGCATCCATGGCCGACACCGCTCCTTCCCTGAAGCTCACCACCGCGGGCGCGATGAAGCTGCTCCAGGCCGCGATGAAGAAGGCGGAGGAGATGGGCGTGCCGGAGTGCATCTCGGTCGTCGATCCGGGCGGGCAGTTGCTCGCCTTCGTGCGCATGGACGGAGCCTTCGCGCTGTCGATCGACTCGTCGCTGGTCAAGGCGATGACCGCCGCCTCCTACGGCGAGCCGACCGGAAACATCGCCGCTGGCGTCGACATCAAGCTCGCCATCGCCACGCAGGGCAAGCGCGTTAACCTGCCGGGCGGCCTGCCAATCATCGTCGACGGCCACGTCATCGGCGGCATCGGCGTGGGCTCCGGCACCGGCGAAGAGGATCGCCGGGTCGCGGCCGCGGCGCTGGCCGCGCTGCCCGGCGCGAAGCGGTTCGACTGAGCCGCGAGGGTCTCCTCACAGCCGCAGGAAAATCCTGCGGGCGTAGAGGAAGCGGGCGAGCAGGATCGCCAGCCCCAGTCCCGCGGCATGGGCGACGAAGCGGCCGGTGCCCTCCGCGAACGTCCGGTCCAGCCACGACCCCACGTCGCCGCCGACCACCCGCACCGCCAGGCGTTCGAAGCCGACGATGCTGTCGAGCACATAGAGCACGATGGCGCTCGCGCCGATCCACAGCAGCACCGTGGCCCAGTCCCGGATCCGCCACACGTCCATGACCTGGTGAAACGCGCCGAGCAGGATGGCGCTGAGCCCGCCGGTGACGAGCACGAAGGACGAGGTCCACAGGCTCTTGATGATCGGGAACTGAACGCTCCACAGAAGCCCCGCCGCGACCAGCGCCGCGCCACCTCCGACCAGCAGCAGCGAGACCTGCTCCGGCCTGAACCGGGGATCGCGCAGCAGGAGGCCGGCGAACACGCCGAGCAGGCAGGTGCCGATGGCGGGCAGGGTGCTGAGCAGCCCCTCAGGGTCCCATGTTTCCTCCCACATCCGGCCGGGGAGGTATCGGGCGTCGATCCAGAAGGCGAGGTTGGCCTCCTTCTCGAATGAGCCCGCGCCGATGCCGGGCACCGGCACGAAGGTCATCAGCGCCCAGTAGCCGACCATCAGTCCGGCGAACGCCCAGAGCAGCCCGCGCCAGCCAAGGTTCAGGAACAGCAGCGAGGCGAACAGGTAGCAGAGCGCGATGCGCTGGAGCACGCCGAGCAGCCGGATGTCGGGCCATGTCCGGCTCAGGCCGCCGTAGCAGATCACGCCGAGCGCGAACAGCAGCGCCGAACGGCGCAGCACGCGCGCGTAGGCCGCGGCCTTGCCCTCGGTCTCGACCAGCCGCGGCAGCGAGAACACGATCGACACGCCGGTGACGAAGATGAACAGCGGGAAGACCAGGTCGTAGAAGGTCAGGCCTTCCCACGCGACATGCTCGAGCTGGGTGGCGAGGGCGTCGCCGGCCGCGGCCAGCATCGGGGTCTGCCCGGCGAGCATGGAGCGCAGCGACACCGCCATGACGTCGGCGCCCAGAATCCAGACCATGCTGAAGCCGCGGAGCGCATCGACCGACGCCACGCGCTGCGGGGGCTGCGCCGCGATGGCCGGCCCGCGGCGGACGGAGCGGGCCTCGGAGGTGTCATGAGGCGTGCGGTCGCGGGGGAGCGGCGTCGGATCGTCGAGGCGCAGTCTCGGCGAAGGTTTCAATATCCGGTCTGCCGAATGCAAGGCCGCAGGTCCGTCCGGTGGCGCTTCAACAGGAAGACGCTTCAAGAGAAGGCGCGTCACGGGACGACGATTCACGGAACGACGCTTTACGAAACGACGAACGCAAACGCCGGACCTGCGAGATCCGGCGCGCCGCGCGAAAACGGCCCTTCCCTTGATGGGAAAAGCGCTGTCCCCTTCGGGAGTTCCCCGCGTGCCGGAAAAAACGGCGTGCTGCGACGTTTTGTGCTGCTGACGCTATCGCGCGGCCGGCAACGCGGTCGCGACCGCCGCCGCCGGCGGCTCGCAGGGCTTCGTGCTTTCCTCGACGCGGAAGTAGTTCCGGCCGACGTAAGCCTTGTTGTAGCGGTGCCACGCGCTGGGATGGTCGAGCGCGCGGATGCCGGCCGCGGTCACCGCGAACACCGAGCTTTCGAGGTCCCGCTGCTGGGCGTCGAGGTTCTCCGGCAGTCGGGCGCTGGCGTATTGCACATAGTGCACGCGGCGCGCGCAGGCGAGCCCGGCGGTCGCATCCAGCGCGGCCTTGGCCGTCATGCGGTGATCGGGATGGTCGCCGGGATTGATCGCGGGATCCAACTCCGGAACGTTGATCTGCACCAGAGGCGCGGCGCCGCGCTCGCGGTCCACCAGCGCCCTCAGGCTGGCCACGAGATCGGACCAGCCGCGATAGCGGGCGGTGCCGTCGATGGCGGCCAGCGTGTCGTTCGCGCCCTCCGCCAGCCGCTGGAGCGACTGGCGGCCGGTGTGCGGGTAGCCCGCGCCGTCGGTCCCGCCGTCCGGCAGCCGCAGGAAATAGCCCGTGGTGGTCCGGTATCTCACGCGCTGCACGAGATGGCCGTTGATGGCGACGCGCGTTGCCACGCGCTCGGCGGGCGGGCCATCGGCATCGGCCATGAAGCGGATCGCGGCCTCTGCCCCGTTCTCGCGCGCCAGATAGAACGGATGCTTCCGGCCGCCGCTGCCGGTTCCGAGCCCGGCGTCGCCGGCCGTGACGTGCACGAACACGGTCCTGGTCTTCGGGTCGGAGACATCCGCGAAGGCGGACGGGTTCATGAAGAGCTGCCAGTCGTCCTCGTGCGCCACGAAGTAGAACGACACGCGCTCCACGGCCGGAGACCGTGCCTGCGCGGTGGTGGCTGCGGCCGGCAGCATGGCGGCCAGAAATCCGGCCGTTGCAAACGATCGAATGGAAGTCATTCCCCCTCCGGCAGTCGCGGCACCTATAGGGTGGCCTTGCTGGCTGCCGGATGAACGGAATGTGGCGGATCGGCGGAACCGGCTGGTCCGGTTCCGCTGCGGCTCAGACCACGCCGACGGCCTCGACCTCGATCTTGAAGCCGTAGTGCAGCGCCGGCACCGGCACCACGCAGCGCGCCGGCCGCGCCGCGCCCGCCCATTCGGCGTAGATCGCGTTGAACTCGGGCCAGTCGCCGATGTCGGTCACGTAGACGCGCACCTGCACCAGCCGGTCGACGCCGCTGCCAGCGCCCTTGAGCGCGGCGGCCACGTTGTCGAGCACCTGCCGCGCCTGGGCCGCGAACGGCTCCTCGTTGCGCTTGCGGCCGTCCGGCGCGATCGGGAGCTGGCCCGACACGTAGACGTTGCCGCCCGCCGTCACGGCATGGCTGTAATGGCCGCCGGGAGCGGCCATGCCGGACGGATTGAACGATGCGGGTGCGGCCATGACGCTTCTCTCCCTGTTTGCGGCCGTCTGCATGGGACAGGTCTGCGACAAATGCAACCGGACGAAATCCGGCGGATATCTCGACGGGACCGACGCGACACCCTAGACTTGGAATGACTTAGAAGACTAAGTGCGCGCCGCGGCCTGGACCCGCCGTTCCACGGTCCGCGGCGAGACGACACAAGAGCGGCGACCTTTCGGGGAGGGAATTTCATGAGCACATTCAGCCGTTTGCTGCGCGCCGGCCTGCTGATGCCGGCGGCGCTGGGCTTGGTTTCGCTGGCACAGGCGCCGGCCCACGCACAGGCCAATTATCCCAATCAGGGCATCCGTTTCATCGTGCCGTTCGCGGCGGGCGGCCTGCCGGACACGGTCGCGCGCATCGTGGCGCAGGGCCTGCAGGAGAGGATCAAGCAGTCGGTCGTGGTCGAGAACCGGGCCGGCGGCGGAGGCTCCGTCGGCGCGAACGCGCTCACCGCGGCGCCTGCGGACGGCTACCAGTTCATCGTGACCGACAACTCGTTCCTGTCGATCAACCCGTTCATGTACAAGAGTCTGGCCTACAATCCGAAGGACTTCGTCACCGTGGCGCGGCTGGCGCAGGCCCCGCTGTTCCTCGCCGTGCATCCCAAGCTGCCGGTCAAGTCGATGAAGGAGTTCATCGACTACGCCAAGGCCAATCCGGGCCGGATCAACTACGGCTCCTCCGGCGTGGGCTCCACGCATCACCTTTCGATGGAGGCGATCAAGGCGCAGCTCAAGCTCGACATGGCGCATGTGCCGTTCAAGGGCACCGGCCAGTCGGTGCCTGCGCTGCTCGGCGGCCACGTCGACGTGCTGTTCTCGGCCTATCCCTCGCTCTCGGGCGCGGTCGGCGGCAAGCAGGTGACGCTGATCGCCACCAACAGCCTGAAGCGTTACACGCAGGCCCCCGACATTCCGGCCGTATCGGAGTTCATTCCCAACTTCGACTTCGCGCCGATGATCGGCATCTTTGCCAAGGCCGGCACGCCGGACGCGATCATGGAGCGGATCGCCAAGGAGGCCATCGAAGTGACCAAGGATCCCGCGGTGATCAAGCGCTTTACCGCTGCCGGCATCGAGGCCGCCGGCGTTGGTCCGGCCGAGTTCCGCAAGGCGCTCGACGGTGAGATCGCGCGCGTGCAGGCCACGGTGAAGGCCGCCAACATCCAGCCGCAATAGTCGCTTCCGCGGGCCAGCGAAACGGGCTGCGAGGCGCCGCTTCGCAGCCCGAATTCGTCGCGGGTCGCGGCTGGAGTGCTTCGCCGTTTCCCGAAGGCGGCGAAGGCTGGTCTTTGATTTGTCGCGTTTTCACGCGAACCGGCACCCGTTTCGCTCGAAAACGCTCTATCCGCCCGAATAGCCGCCGATGACCGGCAGGATCTCGCCGGTGATGTAGCTCGAGCAACCGGGTGCTGCGAGAAACACGAAAGCCGGCGCGATTTCTTCCGGCTGCGCCGGCCGTTTCATCGGCGTGTCGGAGCCGAATTGCGCCACCCTGTCGGCGTCCTTGTCGGCCGGATTGAGCGGGGTCCAGACCGGACCCGGAGCGACCGCGTTGACCCGGATGCCGCGGTCCACCAGATGGGTTGCCAGCGACCGGACGAAGGCGTGGATGCCGCCC
>CAZZCV010000018.1:23377-59776 GCA_964653225.1 uncultured Rhodoplanes sp.
GCCCTTGGTCATCGAATAATCCAGCAGCGCCTTGTTGCCGAGCAGGCCCGTGACCGAGCCGGTCATGACGATTGCGCCGCCCGGCGGGATGTGGGGCACCGCGGCCCTCGCCATGTAGAAATAGCCGTAGAGGTTGGTCTTGATCGTGCGGTCGAAGTGTTCGTCGCTCAGCTCTTCGAAGTCGTTGACGTGCTCCTGGAATGCGGCGTTGTTCACGAGGACGTCGAGGGAGCCCAGCCGGGTCACGGTCTGCGCCACGGCTTCGCGGCAATAGGCCGGATCGGCCACGTCGCCGGGGAGAAGAATGCAGCGGCGGCCCTCGTGCTCGACCGCGCGTTTGGTTTCCTCCGCGTCCTCGTGTTCGTTGAGATAGCCCACCGCCACGTCCGCGCCCTCGCGGGCGAACAGCACCGCCACCGCGCGGCCGATGCCGGAATCGCCGCCGGTGACGAGCGCCACCTTGTCGAGCAGCTTTTCCGAGCCCTTGTAGTGCGGCGCGTCGTACATCGGCTTCAAGTCGAGCGCGCTTTCCAGGCCGGGCTTGGCCAGATGCTGTGCGGGCAGCGGGGGCTCCGGATAAGTCCGGGCGCCGGCCTGCATCGCGCCGCCCTTCTTTGTCTTCGGCTTCCCGCTTTCCTGCTCGCGCCGGTCCACCTTGTTCTGGATCGCTCGCTCGCTCGCCCGCCGCCGCCCGTTCGGCGGCATGCGCGAAATGGTCGTTCGGGTTCCGGCTGGCGGCGCGGTTCGGGCTCATGCGGCGGTCTCCGGTGACTGACCTCTCCTTCATGGCCAACACCCTCCGCATGTCGCGGGTTCCGCGTCGGGAGCCGGTCGGCCAGATCGCTGTCCGTCCGGAACGATACAATTCGAGGGATCGCCTTCATCCGATGGCAATTCGCATGTGTTTGAATGAAGTTGGGAAGACCCCTGCGGGGCAGGCCCGCCCGGCGCCGGATGAAGCCATGCAATCGCTCGTGCCCAGACATCTGGAGCATCGGTTCGGAACCCTCAGGGTTCTGGTCGTCGACGACGACCACCACATGCGCAAGGTCGTGCGGACCATGCTGATGGCGATCGGCGTGAAGCATATCGTCGAGGCCGGCAGCGGCCCTGCGGGCCTGGACGCGGTCGTCGCGCACAACCCCGACATCGTGCTGGTGGACTGGGAGATGCCCGGCATGGACGGCCCGCACTTCGTCGCCCAGGTGCGTTCGCCCGGCGTGTTTCCGGTCCCGGACGTGCCGATCATCATGCTGACGGGGCACGGCGACCGCTGGCGCGTGGTCGAGGCCGCCCGGCTCGGCGTCCACGAATACCTGCTCAAGCCGGTCTCCACCAAGGCGCTCCTGGAGCACATCACCTCGGTGCTGGCCCGGCCGCGGCCGATCGTGCAGATCGAGGGCTATTACGGACCCGCGCCGCGCAAGCTGGTGGTGGTCTCCGACCAGCCGCAGGTCGATCCGCGCGGCAACGTGGTCCTGCTGAACTAAACCGGCCGCTCCCCTGCGGTTTCTTCGCGGGATTGCGCGGCGCGGCGGTTGAGCCGTGCTCCGGCTGCGGCTAGCTTCCCCGGATCATGACGGGGGCTTCCAGCATCGCATCCGCACCGCCGCTGCTGCGGTTCGAGACCGTGACCAAGCGGTTCGGCGACTTTGCCGCGGTGGACGACGTGTCGCTCGACATCTGCGAGCGCGAGCTGTTCGCGCTGCTCGGCCCGTCCGGCTGCGGCAAGAGCACGCTGCTGCGGATGCTGGCCGGGTTCGAGCAGCCGAGCGGCGGCCGCATCCTGCTCGACGGCCGCGATATCGTCGACGTGCCGCCGCACCGGCGGCCGGTCAACATGATGTTCCAGAGCTACGCCCTGTTTCCGCACCTCACCGTGGCGGCCAACATCGCGTTCGGGCTCCGGCAGGAGGCGCTGCCGAAGGCCGAGATCGCTGCCCGCGTCGACGAGATGCTCGCTCTGGTGCGGCTGCAGGACTACGGCGGGCGCAAGCCGCATCAGCTCTCCGGCGGCCAGCGCCAGCGCGTGGCGCTGGCGCGCGCGCTGGCCAAGCGGCCGCGCGTGCTGCTGCTCGACGAGCCGCTGTCTGCGCTCGACCGCAAATTGCGCGAGGACACCCGCGTCGAACTGATGGAGCTGCAGGCCCGGCTCGGGCTCACCTTCATCGTCGTCACCCACGACCAGGACGAGGCGATGTCGATGGCGAGCCGCATCGGCGTCATGAATCGCGGCAGGCTCGTGCAGGTCGGGCCGCCTGCCGCCGTCTATGAGCAGCCGGAGTCGCGCTGGGTCGCCGACTTCATCGGCGACGTCAACCTGATCGAAGGCCGGATCTTCGCAGCGGCCTCCGGGCACATGGAGATCGAGGGCGCGGCCGGGGCTCGCTACCGGGTGGCGCAGACGGACGCCGGTCCGTTGCCGGGCGCGCCGGTGTGGATCGCGGTGCGGCCCGAGAAGGTGCGGATCGCGCGTGGGGAGCTGGAGCCCGCGGCGGAGAACGCGGCGGCCGGCACGGTGATCGACGTCAGCTATCTCGGCGACGTTTCGGTCTACAAGGCCAGGCTCGACAACGGGCTCGCGATGGAGGCCTCGGTTCACAACCGCAGCCGCCTCGAGGCGCAGCCGATCGCGCGCGGCGACCGCGTGTGGCTGTCGTTCCCGGCCGCGGCCGGCGTGGTGCTGACGCAATGAGCGGCGGGGTCCCCCGCCGCCGGCCGTGGGGCCTGCGCCTCGTCGCGCTGGTGCCGGCGCTGTGGCTCGCGGTGTTCTTCCTCGTGCCCTTCGCCATCGTGCTGAAGCTCTCGCTGTCGCAGGCCGCGATCGCCCAGCCGCCCTATACGCCCGTGCTCGATCTCGCGGCGGGCTGGGAAGGGTTCAAGGAGTTCCTCGCCGGGCTTTCGCTCGAAAGCTACGCGATGCTGATGTCGGACTCGCTGTATGTCGGCGCATTCCTGCGCAGCCTTCAGGTCGCGCTCGTCTCGACCGCGATCCTGCTCGCGGTCGGCTATCCGCTCGCCTACGGGATCGCGCGCGCGCCGCGCCGCGTGCAGCCGTTCCTGATGATGGCGATCGTCCTGCCGTTTCTCACCGCGTTCCTGATCCGCATCTATGCCTGGGTGAACATCCTGCAGCGTGAGGGCCTGTTCAACGAGGTGCTGCTGGCGCTCGGCCTGATCCGGGAGCCGCAGGTCTGGCTGTCCACGGACACCGCCGTCTACATCGGCATCGTCTATTCCTACCTGCCGTTCATGGTGCTGCCGCTCTACGCCAGCCTGGAGAAGATGGACGAGACGCTGCTGGAGGCGGCCGGCGACCTCGGCTGCCCGCGGTGGAAGGCGTTCTGGCTCGTGACTGTTCCCCTGTCGGCGCCGGGGATCGCTGCGGGCGTCCTGCTCTGCTTCATCCCGATCGCCGGCGAGTTCGTGATCCCCGACCTTCTGGGCGGCTCGGATTCCATGATGATCGGGCAGGCGGTGTGGAACGAGTTCTTCGGAACCAAGGACTGGCCGGTGGCCTCCGCGCTCGCGGTCGTCCTGCTGCTGGCGCTGCTGGTGCCGATCGCGATCCACCAGCGGCTGCAGCAGCGCGAGCTGGAGGGCCGCTGATGCGTCGCGGGCTTTCGGCTTTCAACCTGACCTCGATCGTGCTCGGGCTGGCGTTCCTCTACCTGCCGATCACGATCCTCGTGATTTATTCGTTCAACGCCTCGCGGTTGGTCACGGTCTGGGGTGGCTGGTCGACACGCTGGTATGTCTCGCTGTTCACGGACGGCGCAATGCTCGAAGCGGCCTGGTCCAGCCTGCGGATCGCAGCGACGTCGGCGACGGCGGCGACCGTGCTCGGCACGCTGGCGGCGGTGGCGCTGGTGCGCGCCGGCCGGTTCCGCGGCCGTACGGCATTCTCCGGCCTGGTCTATGCTCCGCTGGTGATGCCGGAGATCGTCACCGGCCTGTCGCTGCTGCTGCTGTTCGTGGCTGCGGGCGTGGACCGGGGCTTCTGGACCGTGACGCTGGCCCACACCACGCTGACGATGTGCTTCGTGACCGTGGTGGTGCAGTCGCGGCTGATCGGCTTCGACCGCAGTCTGGAAGAGGCGGCGATGGATCTCGGCTGCCCGCCGCTGAAGGCCTTCATGACCGTCACCCTGCCGCTGATCGCGCCGGCGGTCGCAGCCGGGTGGATTCTCGCCTTCACGCTCTCGCTGGACGATCTTGTGATCGCGGCCTTCACCACCGGGCCCGGCTCGACCACGCTGCCGATCCAGATCTACTCGGAGGTGCGGCGGGGCCTGAAGCCGGAGATCAACGCGGTCTCGACCATCATGATCGCGTTGGTGACCCTGGGCCTGATCGTCGCGGCGCTGCTGTTCAAGCGGGGCGCCGCGGCGCGCGGCGAGATCTAGGCCTGCCTGGCCGCGACGGGAGCCTTTGCTCAGGGCCGCGGCGCCACCGGCTTGATCGGCGGAGGCGGCGTCGGGTTGCCTCCGGTCAGGCGCTCGATGGCGTTGCGGACCGTGTCGCGGGTGTTGCGGCTGCGGACCGCGTCGAGCAGCGGCGAGGCCGCGGGCGAGCGCAGCAGCAGCGCCTCGGTGTCCGGCAGCATGATCGGGTCTTCCCAGGGCCCGTGCACCACGAACGGCAATTCGAACGGCGGGGGCGCGCTCGCGGGTCCCGCCGGCACCAGGGCGGCCACGCCCTTGAGGTCGAAATCGCGCGCCGGGATCGAGGCGGTGCCGGCAAGCCCGAGCCGCACCTTGGCGCCCTCCAGGCGCACGTCCTCGACGGCCGCGGTGCCGTGGGTGATCTTGATGTTCACCATCAGGCGCTCGAACGGCGTGCGGCCGGTGCGGAAGTCGCCCGCACCGGACAGCGGCCGTCGCTCCAGCCGCCGCAGGAGCTGCTCGACGTTGAGACCGACCAGCGCTCCCTGCCGGCCGACCAGGCTCGCGTTGCCGTTCAGCGTCTGCGCCAGCGCCAGCATGCTGTTGCCGGATGCCTCCAGCGCCACCGCGAGGTTGCCGCGGCCCTCGATCTTGCGGAAGTTGAACAGCTCGTTGAGGCTGGTCTCCAGATCGACGTCGGTGAACTGGAGCTGGGATTTCAGGTCGGTGCCGGCGTCTCCGGTCGCGGCGAGCAGGATCGAGCCCCGCACGATGCCGCCGAACGCCTGGGCCTCGCCGACCGTGACGGTGAGCTTGCCGCCGCGCAGGTTGGCGCCGATCGCGGTGCGGCCGAGCTTGGCGCGCGCCAGCACGATGCGCTGCGACGACAGCCGCAGGTCGAGGTCGAAGCCGGTCAGGCCGTCGAGCGAGATCGGACCACGGCTCCAGTCGCGCTCGTTGGCCGTGAGGAAGCGGACCGTGCCGACATAAGGGGTGAGGTCCAGTTCCTCGGCGGCCAGCGTGCCTTGCAGGGTCTGGCGTCCGTCGGTCGCGAAGGTCAGCACGCCCTCGGCGGCGTTGCCGTCCAGCTCGACGTTGACCGCGGACAGCGCGATGGTGCCGCCGGAGATGTTGGTTTTGGCCTTGAGCGCGAAGCGGCCGAAGCCGCCGCCTGTGAGGGGCCGCTGGCCGACCCAGCGCAGCGTCTCGCGCAGCGAGTTGGCGTCCGCCGCCAGCGTGCCGTCCACCTTGAGCGTCGGGCGCAGGCTCATGGCGCCTTCGAAGGCGAGCTTGAGCGGCGCGCCCTGCAGGCGCAGCTTGATGCCCGAACGCTCGCCGGCCAGCGCCGAGCCGAAGTCGCTCAGGCTGAGCGTGGTGTCGATCGGCTGGCCGTTCCAGGTGAAGCGGCCGGTCGCCGCGAAGCTCTTGGAAATCGACGGCCAGGCCAGCGCCATCTCGACGCTGCCGAGCGTTTCGGTGGTGCCGCGCGCCGCGTCGCGCACGGTGACGGTGCCCTCCGCAATGCGGATTTCGGAGAACGCGCTCGCCAGGGCCGCGCGGTTCGCCTTGGGATCGTGGGCCCGCGCCAGCCGGTCGATCAGGCCCGCCCAGTTCGAGCGGCCGTCCCGGTTGATCTCGACGACGATGCCGGGGCGCTCCAGGCTGACGTCGCTGACCTCGACCCGGCCCGCGAGCAGCGGCAGCAGCCGCAGCCGTGCGTTGAGCCGCTCCGCGGTCAGCACCGGGTGGTCGCCGTCGCCCAGGCTGACGTGGCCGAAGCTGACCGAGCCGGTCGGAAACAGCGAAACCGAAACGTCGCCGTGCAGGCCGACGTCAAGGCCGGTGACGTTGCCGATCTCGGTCTTGACCGCCTCCCGCACGCTGTCCGCTGGGATCGTCATGGCGAGCGCGCCGATGACGGCGAGCCCGCCGGCCAGGACGGCAGCAATGACGATGCCCAGGCGTTTGAAGGCGGTGGCCGCGGTCACGGATCGATCCAGGGTGGGCCGGTGCAGTCGGCTTCCGGAATATAGCCGGCACCGGAGGCCGTGCAACGTGCGCGACCTCTGTGTCGCTTTCGTGGCCGGCGAAACAACGTCGCAGGCGCGGCCGTCTGCGGCGTCCGGTCGCGCGGACGCCGCAGATGCGGTTCGCGTCGGCGCGCGGCGGATCGTGTCTGGAGGTCAGTTCAGCCCGGGTGCGACCTTGTAGGCGGCCTCGGTTTTGGACTTGATCTCTTCCGCGGTGACGCCCGGCGCAAGTTCGATCAGCGTCATTCCGCCGCTCCCCTTGCGGTCGATGGTGAACACGCCGAGATCGGTGATGACCATGTCGACCACGCCCGCGCCGGTGAGCGGCAGGGTGCAGCGCTTGAGCAGCTTCGCCTCGTTCTTGGCCGAGTGCTCCATGATGACCACGACCTTCTTGACGCCGGCCACCAGGTCCATCGCGCCGCCCATGCCCTTGATCATCTTGCCGGGAATCATCCAGTTGGCGAGGTCGCCGTTCTCGGCCACCTGCATGGCGCCGAGCAGCGCGATGTCGATGTGGCCGCCGCGGATCATCGCGAAGGAATCCGCGGAGGAGAAAAAGCTGGTGGTCGGCAGCTCGGTGACGGTCTGCTTGCCGGCGTTGATCAGGTCCGGGTCCTCGTCGCCTTCGTAGGGGAAGGGACCGAAGCCGAGCATGCCGTTCTCGCTCTGGAGCTGCACGCTCATGCCGTCGGGGATGTAGTTCGACACCAGCGTCGGGATGCCGATGCCGAGGTTCACATAGAAGCCGTCGCGCAGTTCCTTCGCCGCACGCGCCGCCATTTCTTCACGGGTCCAGGCCATCTTGAGGTCCTCTCAATCGCTTTGCCGCATGATCTTGTCCGAAAACCGCTTCGCGGGTTTCGGGATCATGCGACGACGCGCTTGCGCACGGTGCGCTGTTCGATGTGCTTGACGGCGTCCGGCACGTGGACGATTCGCTTGACGAACACGCCGGGGGTGACGATGTGATCGGGGTCGATCGTGCCCGGCTGCACTAGGTTCTCGACCTCGGCCACGGTGACCTTGCCCGCGGTCGCCATCATCGGATTGAAGTTGCGCGCGGTCTTCCGGTAGACGAGGTTGCCCTCGGTGTCGCCCTTCCAGGCGTGCACGATCGACAGGTCCGCGACGATGCCGCGCTCCATCACGTAGCGCTCGCCGTCGAACTCGCGCTCTTCCTTGCCCTTGGCGATGTCGGTGCCTGCGCCGGTGCGGGTGAAGAAGGCCGGGATGCCCGCTCCGCCGGCGCGGATGCGCTCGGCGAGCGTGCCCTGCGGGTTGAACTCGATCTCCAGCTCGCCCGCGAGATACTGCTGGGCGAACAGCTTGTTCTCGCCGACATAGGACGAGATCATCTTCTTGACCTGCCGGGTGTCCAGCAGCAGGCCGAGGCCCGCGCCGTCCACGCCCGCGTTGTTCGAGACGATTGTCAGGTTCTTGACGCCGGAATCGCGGATCGCGCGGATCAGCGTCTCCGGGATGCCGCACAGGCCGAAGCCGCCGGCCATGATCAGCATGCCGTCCTTGAGCAGGCCGGCCAGCGCCGCCTGCGCGTCGGGATAGACCTTCTTCATGCGCCCGTCCTCGCTCCCACCGATGCCTGATTGGTGCAAAATCGTACCCTGGTTCTCTAGCCGAGAGGGGGAAGGCCGATCAAGCACCCTGCCGGGCGGGCGGGGCCCGCCGGGGGCCGTCAGCGCGCCTGCACGGCGTCGTCGGCGTGGCGCATCATCCGGATCACCGGGACGATACCGACCAGCACGATCAGCAGCGCCGCCAGCGCGCCGTCCTCGAAGCTGCCACGGGTGGCGAACTGGTAGATGTAGGTGGACAGCGTCTCGACGTTGAGCGGCCGCAGCAGGAGCGTGGCCGGCAGCTCCTTCAGGCAGTCCACGAAGATCAGCAGGGCGGCGCCCCAGATCGCGGGCCGCATCAGCGGAAGCTGGATCGAGCGGACCACCCCGAGCGGGCGCGTGCCCGCGGCGCGGGCGGCGTCGTCCAGGTCGGTCGAAATGCGCGACAGGCCCGCCTGCGCGAAGCCGGTGGCGATGGCCATGAACCGCACGGCGTAGGCGATCACCACCGCCGCGCTGGAGCCGACCAGCAGCAGGCCGACGTTGACGCCGCTGACCGCCAGCACGATCCGGTTCAGGAGCCCGTCGACCGCGACCAGGGGCGAAAGCAGGCCCAGCGCCAGCACGGTGCCGGGCAGCGCGTAGCCCATGCCGGCCACGAACACGCCCCAGCCCGCGGCCGGCCGGCGGATCAGCCGCAGGGCGAGGACGACGCCGAAGCCGAGCGCCAGCGTCAGAACCGTGGCGCAGGCCGCGATCAACACCGTGTTCCAGGCGTGGCGCACCAGCTCGCCATCGAAGCCGACCGACAGCGCGCGCAGCGCCACGTCCCAGGTCAGATAGGCGAGCGGCAGGAGGAAGCCGAGCGCCACGGGCAGGATGCAGGCCGCGGCCGCGAGCCAACGACGGCCGCCGCGCAGAACGATCCGCCGCGCGAGGCCCGGCTGCCGGTCGTGGCCGGTGAAGCGCTGCCGGCGGCGGCCGTAGCGTTCGAGCGCGATCAAGAGCGCGACCACGACCAGCATGAAGCAGGCGATCTGGGCTGCGCCCGGCAGGCTGGAGCGGTTCAGCCAGGTGTCGAAGATCGACAGCGTCAGCGTGCGCACGCCGAGATATTCGCTGGCGCCGATGTCGTTGAGCGCCTCCAGCAGCGCCAGCGCGAGCCCCGCCGCGATCGCCGGCCGCGCCAGCGGCAGGGTGATGTCGCGTGCCAGCCGCCAGCGGCTGGCGCCGAGGCTGCGCGCCATCTCGATCAGCAGGCCGCTCTGGGTCTGGAACATCGCGCGGGTCGCGAGATAGACGTAAGGGTAGAGCACGATCCCCATGACGAAGATCGCGCCGCCCAGCGACTTGACCGGCGGAAACCAGTAGTCGGCGGCGGATTTCCAGCCGAAGACCGCGCGCAGGGCCGTCTGCACCGGGCCGAAGCCGTCGAGAATATCGACGTAGACATAGGCGACGATATAGGTCGGGAACGCTAGGGGCAGCGGCAGCAGCCAGACCAGCGCGTTGCGGCCGGGAAACTGGTAGGCGGTCACGATCCAGGCGGTGCCCACGCCCGCAACCGCGGCGATGACCGCGACGCCGAGAAGCAGCAGAACGGTGTTGAGCGTGGCCTGCGGCAGCACGTAGGCCGCCAGGTGCGCCCAGATCTCCGCGTCGCCCTGCAGCGCGATGAGGACGAGGCTGACCAGCGGAGCCAGCACCAGCGCGGCAACGGCGATCAGCAGCAGGGTGGCGAACGGATGCGCCACACGCGGCAGCCGCGCCCTCGGGCGGGGCGCGGACACGGCGTTGAAGTCCGTGGCGATCATGCCGGACAAGAAAACCGTCCCCGCCGCGAGGCGGGGACGATGGCCGAACGCTGAGGCACAGAAGCGATCCGTCAGTTGTCGAAGCCGACCTTGTCGACCAGGGTGGCCGCCGTCTTCTTCTGTTCGGTGATCTTGGCGAGCGGCGTCGTGTCGGGCTTGATCGCGCCGTAGCTGGCGATGGTCTTGCTGGGCGCGATGCCCGCCCGCAGCGGGTATTCGTAGGTGGCGCTGGAATACAAATCCTGCGCCGACGGCGAAACCATCCATTCGATGAACTTGATCGCATTGGCCTTGTTCGGCGAATGCTTGGCCAGCGCCACGCCGGTCACGTTCATGTGGGTGCCGCCGTCCTTGAAGGTCGGCAGCAGTACCTTGGTCGCGTCGGCCCAGGGCTTGCGGTCGGCGTCCTTGTCGTTCATCAGCGCCCAGTAGTAGGTGTTGGCGATGCCGAGGTCGCACTTGCCGGCCGCGATGTCGCGCGCGGTCTCGCGGTCGCCGCCGGAGGGCTTCTGGGCGAGGTTGGCCTTCAGCCCCTTCAGCCATTCCTCGGCCTTGGCCTCGCCGAGCTTGGCGATGACATGGGCGAACAGCGCGTTGTTGTACATGTGCTGGCCGGAGCGGATGCAGATCTTGCCCTTCCACTTCGGGTCGGCCAGTTCCTCGTAGGTGATCGAGTCCTGCTTCACGCGCTCCTTGGAGGCATAGACCACGCGCGCACGGGCGGCGACGCCGTACCAGAGATTGTCGGCGCCGCGGTAATGCGCGGGGATGACCTTGTCGAGTTCGGCCGACCGGATCGGCTGCAGGACGCCGGCATCCACCGCGTCGCGCAGGCGGCCGATGTCGACCGTCATCAGCACGTCGGCGGGGCTTTTCTCGCCTTCGGACTTGATGCGCTGGTCGAGGCCGCGCGCGGCCGAAATCAGGTTGACCTTGATGCCGGTCTCCTTGGTGAAGGCGGTCAACAGCGGCTGGATCAGCTTGGCTTCGCGGTAGCTGTAGAGATTGATCTCGCCCTGCGCGAAGGCCGGGGTCGCGGCAACCGAGGCCGCAAAAGCAAGCAGCATGAAACGCATCGACGGGGCTTTCATTGAGCGAAATCCTCCTGAAAAAAGACGGCCTCGACCGAAGCAAACGTCGGTCGCGACTGGTAAACACCGGGGGAGGACGGTCAAGCCAATTTCGCGTTATAAATCAATATCTTGGAATAATTCCAAATTAGGCTATTCTAGAATCATTCTGATCTTGAGGTTTGTCGATTGAGGCTCTGAGGGAATCCGGAGGGCAGGCTGCGCGTGCACGCCGTGCAGGCGGAGCGGGTCGCCGTCGCGGCGCAATGCCGCACGATCGGGTCAGCCGCCCCCCGGCCCGAGCCTGTCCGGCCGTGGAGCCTCAGCGATCTCCGCGATCATCTTGCGCACGATGGCCTGGCCGAACGAGTCGAAGTCTTCCGCGGCCACGACGAAGGCGCCCGGACCGCCGATCACGTTCTCTCGGAAATAGTTCGGCAGGCCGCCCGGCGGGTTGGTGTGCTCGGGATTCCAGGTGAGCGGCCGTTCGCTCAGGATCGCCAGCGCGTTGATCGTGATGCCCCTGGCGACGGCGGCGTCGCGGGCAAGCCGCACGTCGCCGCCGGAGTTGCTGGTGCCGTCGCCGGACAGGTCGATGGTGCGGCGGGCGGCCTGGAACGGCGCGCGCTCCAGCAGCGTCACCGAGAAGTCGATCGCGGCGCCGATGCCGGTGCGGTCGGCGAACGAGCGCGGCAGCTCCAGAAGCTGGTCGCCGAACCGGCGCGCCGACGCCTCGCCGTCGATCATCGTCCAGTCGATCACCACCTGCTGCGCGGCCACCCCCGACCACTCGACGAAGGCCATGGCGATCCGCCGGTGCCGGCCCCCGGTGATCGCCTCCAGCACGCGCGGGTTCGAGACCGCCTCGGCGTAGCCCTTGCGCTGCAACTCGAACTTGGCGTGGTTGACGCTGCGTGAGACGTCGGCGGCGAGCACCAGCAGCAGGTCGACCGGCTCTGCCGCGGCCCGGCCCGCAAACGCACTGACGTTTGCGGCCAGCGCCACGGCCGCCAGCGCCGTCCACTTTCTCATCGCCCGCAGCATCGCCGCACCTCGCACGGTTGCGGCACAAGACTATCGCAGCCGAAAACGCTTGCCCAATCGCACCCTCCCGAAACCGCGCGGGGCAGCTATTCCGCGGCGAGGCGGGTGCGCGGGAAGGCGACCTCGACCAGCGTGCCCGCGTTGACGGCGCTCTTGATGCTGAAGGTCGCGCGGTTGGCCTCGGCCAGCGCCTTGGTCAGCGGCAGGCCGAGCCCGGTGCCGCCGCCCCGCTCGCGCACCGAGGTCGCAAGCTGGCGGAACGGTTCCATCGCCACGGCGATGTCTTTTTCGCTCATGCCGATGCCGGTGTCGCGCACTCGTAGCACCACGTCGCCGGTGTCTGTCGTGGCGGTCGAGACGATCACCTGGCCGCCGGCGCCGGTGAACTTGATCGAGTTGGAGAGTAGATTCAGCACGATCTGGCGCACCGAGCGGGCATCCGCCGTGACCGTCTCGATGGCGGGCGCGAGCGCGGTGCGGATGATGATCCGGGCGCGGCCGGCCTGCGGCTGCATCAGCGCCACGCATTGCTGGGTGAGCGCGTTGAGATCGACCGCGGCGAAATCCAGCTCGAGCTTGCCGGCCTCGATCTTGGACAGGTCCAGCAGGTCATTGAGCAGCGCGATGACGTGCTCGCCGGAGGTGTGGATGTCGCGGATGTACTGCTTATAGCGTTCGTTGCCGATCGCGCCGAACCGCTCTTCCATCATCACCTCGGAGAAGCCGATGATGGCGTTGAGCGGGGTGCGGATCTCGTGGCTGATCTTGGCCAGGAAATCGGACTTCGCGGACGAGGCCTTCTCTGCCTGCTCCTTGGCCCGGACCAGATCCTCCTCGGCCTTCTTCCAAGGCGCGATGTCCTGGAACACGGCGCAGAGCCGGTCGCCCGCCAGCCGGCCGACCGTCGCGAACAGCGGCATGACCTCGCCGTCGCGGCCGCGCGCCAGCACCTCGCGGCCCTCCGACGGCCGCCCGTCCGCACCCCCGGCGCGGGCGAGCAGGTCGAGCGCTGTGCTCTGGCTTTCGGCGACGAACAGGCTCGAGAACGGCAGGCCCGCGAAGGCGCTGCCGGGCGCGCCGAACAGCGTCTCGGCGCGGCGGTTGAGCGACACGATCCGGCCGCTCTGGTCGGCGATCAGCACGCCGTCGGCTGCGACGTCGAGGATCGTGCGCAGCTCCGAGGCTTCGGCCGTGGCCGCGCGCGAGGCGTCGGCCTCCGCGCTCTTGCCGGCGAAGGGCTGGGCGAGCATGAGCACGAGCGCGCTCTCGCCGTCCCAGGACGCGCTGAACAGACGCGCCTCGACCGGGATTTCCGCGCCCTGCTGCGTGCTGATCGCAAGCGATTTGGCGCCGTTCTGCCCGAGCGTGCCGACGCCCGGCTCGACGAACAGCGCGTCGAGGCCGCCGGCCGCCGCCAGCGCGTCGAGGCGTCCGTAGCCGGTCCAGTCCAGGAACGCGCGGTTGGCGTAGAGCAGGTTGTCGAGCCGGTAGACCAGCACGCCGACCGGAAGCCGGTCGAGGATTTCGCGCTGGTCGTTCGTGGCTGCGGTGCGGACCGGCTCGTCGTCCGGCAGGGGAGGCGGCGGTTCGAAGACGGTCGGCTCGACCGCCGGAGGTTCGGGCGGGGGCGGTGCCGGGTGCGGCTCCTCGTGGTCCAGCGCCGAATCGATGTCGCCGTCGCCGGCGTTGCGCAGCCGCGCGGTCAGGCGGCTGGCCAGTTCGCCGAACGCCTTGCGCTCGACCGGCGTCAGGCTCGGGGCCTTTTCGCCTGGCTGCGACGCCCGGAACGGCACCACATTGGGCGATGGCGGCACCACGGTGAGGACCGGGCGCTCCTGGAACACCGGCGGCTCGGCGGTGGCGGGCGGTGAGGACGCCGGGGGGACGACAGGGGCGTCGCGGCGCGCGCGCAGCAGCGCCGAGAGCAGGGTCACGTCGCGACAGATGCCGAAGCCGCGGTAGCCGCGGAAGCTGCGGTCGCGGTCGAACACCGGCAGGCCCGACAGTTCGGTGGCGAGGCGCTCGGCGCGACCGTCGGCCGGGAAGGAGACGACGATGCCGCTCCAGGTTTCGTGCGAGGTGACGGCGCGCGCCACCTGGCCGTTCGGATCGAGATCGAGCGCGGTCGCGACCTCGTTCCAAGGCCGGCCGAGCGCGGCGGCCGTCGTGGGGCCGATCGCTTCGATGAACTCTTCCGACGTCAGCGTGAAGCGGCCTTCGGCATCCATCTCCCAGACGAAGCGAAGCGGCGGGCGACGGCCGGCCGGCGGCGCGGCGGGTGCCGGAGCGGCCGGCTGGTCCGCGACGGCAACCGGCGTCTCTTTTGCGACGGGGATTTCCGGCAACGGGGGCGCGTCCACGGCCGGGGGCATCGCGACGGCCGGCGGTAGGGGTTCGGAAGCGGCGGCGGGCGCCTGGGCGGCGGCCGGGGCGAAGAGGGCGAGCAGCAGGGTCGTATCGTCCTTGCCGATCCGCTCGATCGACAGCGAGCCGCCGGCGGCGTGGCCCTGCACGCGGCCTGCGGTCAGCGCCTCGGCGGCGAGCGTGCCTGCGCCGAGCGCGGACAGCGAGCCGGCGTCGGCGAGAATCGTCCGCGCCGCGGCGGTGGCGGCGAGCAGCGAGCCGTCGCGCCCGAACAGGGCGGCGGGAGTTTCGATCCGGTCGAGCAGGCGGCGGGCCTGCTCACCGACCGGCAGGCGTGGACCGGCGGGCGAGGTCGCGAGAACCAGCACCGCGGGCGTGCCGTCGCCCAGTGTGATCCGCGAGCATGCGCACAGCAGCGCTTCGCCGAGCCGCCCACCGAAGCCGCGCAGGCGCTCCAGGCGCGGCGCGGCGCCCGGCGCCAGCGACCCCGCGATCCGCGCGATCTGAAGCGCGGCGCTGGACTTGGGATCAATCGTGGAGCCGGCGATGGCTGCAGGCGAGCCTGCGTTGAAGATCGCGGCGCCGGCCGGATTGGCCCAGAGCACGCGGCTGGCGTCGGCACTCCACAGCCAGACCGGCGTTGTGCCGGTGGCATGCGGAGCCAGCCGCGGATCGCGCATGGGACTGAGATCGGAACCGAAATTACTCATCGGCGTTCGCCCCCCGCGGGCGCCGTAGCCGCCAACCGGCTGAACATGGTTGAGAAAGTCTTAGTCGCCGCGGTCTGGAACGTCCACGCTTCAAGGGGTTTGAAGCCACAGGGATCGCCGCTAACCTTAATCCCGCCGAAGTCTCGCCCACGAAACCACCCGCTTTCGGGTGCGGTTCCAGAAGGAGGTTCTGATGCCCCAGGACACGTTCAAGGACGCATTCCAGGTCCCGCCCGAGATGCGCACGCTGGCAGAGCAGAGCGTGGAGCAGGCCAAGAAGGCGTTCGACGGGTTCATGACCGCAACGCAGCAGGCCGTGTCCACCATCGAAGGGCAGGCTGCGGTCGCCCAGGCAGGCGCCAAGGACATGTCGCGCAAGGCGGTGGGATTTGCCGAGAAGAACGTCGCCGCGTCGTTCGAGTTCGCCCAGCGGCTGGTGCGGGCCAAGGACGCCGAGGAGGTGATGAAGCTTCACGCCGACTACGTGAAAACGCAGATGCAGTCGCTCAACGACCAGGCCCATGAACTCGGGCAAGCCGCGACCAAGGCCCGGCCCGGCGGCTGAGGCCGGCCGCAGCGCAATCCCCGCCGGCTCGCATCGGGCCGGCGGAGCGGATGCCGCCATCATTCCGGTCTCCAGGCTTGGCCTTGGCCGGCAACGGCCTGCCTCCTGCCCGGCCTCTTCCAATCCCCGGCGTGCGGCCTGTTTCCGGCGGAAACAGGGTGATTTTGTGCGACGCGGCGATTGTATGTTGCAATGCAACATAACCCATGCTATATGGCGTCCATCAGCCATGCCGAGGCATTCCCGCATGGCCTTCGCAATGGCCGTGGACCCCGAGCATGGCGGCTGGGTTGCGGTGCAGGCAGACCGCCAATGCGATCGTGAGGATCAAGATGACCGAAGCCACCAAGACCAAGGCGAAACCGGCGTCCGCGCCGTTCACCACCGACGTTCCGAAGTTCGAAATGCCCCGGTTCGAGATTCCGAAGTTCGAAATGCCGAACTTCGAGGTCCCCGCGGCTTTCCGCGAGTTCGCCGAGAAGGGCGTTTCGCAGGCGAAAGACAACTGGGAGAAGGTGAAGGCCGCGACCGAAGAGGCGACCGACCTCCTCGAGGACAGCTACACCACCGCCAGCAAGGGTGCGGCCGACTACGGCCTCAAGGTGATCGAGATCGCGCGCACCAACACCAACGCCTATTTCGATTTCGCCGCCGAGCTGATGGCTGCCCGGTCGGGCGCGGAGCTGGTGGAGCTGTCCACCGCGCATGCCCGCAAGCAGTTCGATGCCGCGACCGCGCAGACCCGCGAGCTGGCCACCCTCGCCCAGAAGGTGGCCAACGACAGCGCCGAGCCGATCAAGGCCGGCGTGACCAGCGCTTTCAAGAAGGTCGGCTGAGCGTTTTCCCGCGGCCGTTTGCCGGCCGCCGCAGTCGCATCGAGCCCGGACCCCGGTCCGGGCTTTTTGCTGTCCGCATCCGGGGACGCTGTCGCCGGGCGGAGCCTTTCCCCGGAGACGGCGCGGGATGACGGACGTCGGCCTGCAAGGCTGCTTGCCAAGGTGGGGCTTTGCACCTAGTTTCCGCCGCGTCGTGAGACCCGTGCAGGCGTAGCTCAGTTGGTTAGAGCGCCGGTCTGTGGAACCGGAGGTCGGTGGTTCGAGCCCACCCGCCTGTACCAAGCGCGGCGGGGTTTTTCGCGATCCACCCCGTGAACATCCGCGGACGTGAGACTGTTTCCAAAGTCTCAAGTGAGACTTCTGTTCGCGCCCGATACCGGGATGGCCCGACCAGGGACCTTCACCATGCGCGCGAACGGCGTCCGGCGGCCTTGGGCCTACGGCTTGCGTCGCCCCGCCGCGGTGCTTCTCCCGATTTCGAACCCCGATCCTCGAAACGGCGGGTTCTTTCGTCGACCCGTGAACCGGTCGCCGGCCGCATCCCGCTGTCGCGCTCTGCACGGCGCAACGCGATCCGCCGGTCCGGCCCTGCCAAATAAAACCGCCCCGCCGGTTTCCCGACGGGGCGGTGGATCAAGACGTCAGGCTGAGCTCAGCCTCACTCTCGAGCCGGATGCGCCGAACGGCGCGGCCGGATCAATAACGCGAGCTGACGTACTTCGGAGCCTGGCCGTAGGCGTGAACGCCGAGCGGCTTCTTGTAGCCCGGGCTCGGGCAGTTGCAGTCCTTGAGATCGCGGACCACGCCCGGAATCTCGCGCTCCTCGACCACGCGCTTACGCTCGGTGTTGTACTTGTGCTCGACAAGGTCGACGACCTTGTTGACGCGCTTGTGGTCGACGTTGCGCTTGGTGAGGACGAGCTCCTTCTCGATGACGGTGTGGTTGTGCTGCACCACGCCGACGTTGCGGGTCTCGTTCTCATGGATGACCAGGTGATTGGTCTCGATCAAGCGCCGGGAAGGCACCACGCTCTGGGTCTCGATGACCCGCGAGTGGTCGACTTCCTTGGTGTTCTTGATCACTTCCTGGCTGTCGTAGTTCTTCGGAGGAGGGCACTTGTAGCAGGGGTTCCGCGACGAACGGTAATCACCGGCCACCGCGGCAGTCGAGGTCGCAACCAGCCCAACGGCCAGCAGGACGCCCGTCAACGCAACAACAACTTTCATCTGACGCTCCCTGAGGATTTTTCACTCGACTTTTCCGGCGCGCGATGACCGAGCCCTAGGGCCCGGTGCATCGCGCGGTCGGCTGGTTCAGAACCTGGGCTGAACCCCCCACTGGCCTCCTCACGGTGAACACAGTCTAGCCACATCTTCACGACTTGTTAACTATCTCTTTTAACCAATTAACCACCCGTACCAGCAGGATTTTCAGAAATATGGTTAACGCCGGCTGGGGGGAGATATCCACAGATTGCCGGCGGCAGGGCACGCAGCGGGGAACCCGGCCGTCAGCCGTGCCGGAAGCCGTTTCAGGTCAAAGAGTTAGGGTGACGCCGGGTGGGGCGGCCGGGAACGGGCTCATGGGATCGGGGTGACCGGCCGGGCTGCCGGCCCCTGGCCCGGGGTTCCCCCTGCGACAAGTCGTCCCGCCGGCGCTTTCAGGTTCCGCCGGCCTTCGGGAACCCGCCCGGGGTGCGCGACGGAGAAGCGCGGCGCCTCGATCCGGCCGGAACCCGCGAACGGCCGGCACGGACGGTTCCTGCAAGCGGCGTCCTACGCCACCTTCGCGAGCTTCCGCGTGCCGATGTCGAGGTTGAACAGCCGGATCGCGTTGCCGCCCAGGATGTCGCGCTTGGCCTTTTCCTTCAGGAACGGCAGGTCGTAGATCGTGGAGGGCAGGTCGAAGTCCCAGTGCGGGTAGTCGGACGAGTAGAGCAGCTGGCTCTCGGCCTTGATGCACTTGAACGTCGATTCCAGCAGGCTCATGTCGCGCGGAATTTCCATCGGCTGCGACGTGTAGAACATGTCGGTGATGTACTCGCCGGGCAGCCGCTTGAGCGCCGGACACTCCGAGGAGCGCATCAGGTATTCGTTGTCGAGCCGCTGGATCATGAACGGCAGCCACGCCAGCCCGGACTCGATCCAGATCACCTTCAGCTTCGGGAACCGCTCCGGCAGGCCGTTGAGCACCCAGTTGGTCAGGTGGACCATGTTGTAGAACACGAAGCCGATGGCGTGGACCGAGATGAACTTGTTCATCATGGTCATCGACTGTTCGTTCCAGTTGTAGCCGGCGTGGAACGCGAGCGGCACGCCCAGCTCCTCGATCAGCGCGTAGATCTTCATGTAGCTGTTGTGGTGCACCGGCCGGTAGCGCACCGACGTCACCATGAAGCCCGCCACGCCCTTCCTGCCGGCGAACTCCTTGACCATCTTGTAGCTCTCCTCCGGATCGTTGAACGGCAGGTAGAGCATCGAGCAGATGCGGCTTTCCTCCTGGAGCACGCGCTCGCAGAGCCAGCGGTTGTACGCCCAGGCCAGGGCGACCTCGGCCTCGACCTGCGGATGCAGGCCGAGCTGGAGCATGGGGGAGGGAAACAGCACGGCGACGTCGACGCTCATCGCGTCCATCCATCGCCGGGTGAGGGAGATGTCGCGGTGCACGCCGGGCTCCGGCTTGTCGAGCCGGCGCAGCGGATAGCGGGTGACGCGGCCGCCCATGTCCTGGTAGCCGACACCGCCGGGCATCACGCCGACGCCCTTCGAGTTGCCGGAGTTGGCCATCAGCGCGATCTGGCGCATGACCGGATCGGGCATGTATTCGAGGATTTCGTTGAACGACTCAAGCTCGTAGTGGTGCGAGTCGACGTCGATGATCGGGAACTGGTCGTAGCCGCGCTGCTTCGCCTGCTTCGCGGCGTTGGCCAGCATCTTGCCGGAGTCGAACTCCTCGACCTTCATGCGGCGGTTTTCGCTCAGCGGAAGCTCGACCATGACGCTGTTCCTCGGACGTTGGTTGCGTGTCGGCGTCAGACCGCGACGTAAAGCTCGTCGCCGCGCCGGATCACGTCGTACTTCCGCAGGCGCAGCCGCCGGTCGGCCGCGCATTCGCCGGTGCGGATGTCGTATTCGTAGCCGTGCCACGGGCAGACGAAGTTGACGTCCTTCTCGGAGAATTTCTGACCCTGCCAGGTCTTGTCCGCACCGATCACGTCCTCGACCTTGTGCATGATCAGGCCCTCGCAGGCCGGACCGCCCTGGTGCAGGCAGATGTTGGAGTAGGCGTAGAACTGGCCTTCCCAGTGGAACACGCCGATGTCGTGCGGGCCGTGGCTGACGATGCGTCGCTCCCCGTCGGGAAACTCGGATACCTTGGCGACGAAGACCTCGGCCATGCTCGGCGTTCTCCCGGAGCGCTGCGTTTCCCGCTTTTGAACGGTTCTTGATAACAGAACGTTCGGTCGGCCGTAAAGAAGCGTACTTACAGGATTTTAGGCACCGGCAGCGGCGTCACCAGCATGCCCCTGTAACCCTTGGCGCGCAGCTTCGACGCCAGCTCCTCGGCGATGTGCCAGGAGAAGATGATCGCGCACTCCGGCTGGTCTTCGAACATGCGGCTCTCCTCGACCACGGGAATCAGCGTGCCCGGCATGCACTTGCCGATCTTGAGCGAGCCCTCGATCTCGCAGACGTAGTCGATGATCGCCTCGTCGAGTCCGACGTAGTTCACCAGCGTCGAAGCGCGCGACGGCGCGCTGATGCCGACGATGCGGCCTCCCTTCTCCTTCACATCGCGGATCAGCGCGTGCAGGCGCAGCTTGGAGAGCATCACGTCGTTGCGGAACCGGGCGAGCCGGGCGCGCATGGCGTCGCCCCTGGGCTCGGCGTCGAGCATCTGCTGCACGCTGGGCTGGACCGGCCGCGTGCCCTTGCGCGCGGCATAGACGCGGATCGAGCCGCCGTGGGTCGGGATGTGCCGGGCGTGGAACACCTCCAGCCCGTGCATTTCGAGAAGATATTTCAGGCTCGCGACCGAATAGTAGCGCAGGTGCTCGTGGTAGACCGTGTCGTACTGCAGCTTGTCGAGCAGGCCGATCAGGTAATGCGATTCCGAGATGAACACGCCGTCCGGCGCGAGCATTTCGAGAATCCCTTCGACGATGGCATGCACGTCCTCGATATGCGCGAAGCAGTTCGCGGCCGTGACGACCTTCGCCGCGCCATGTTGCGCCTTCACCTCCTGCGCCACGGCCTTGCCGAAGTAGCGTTGCAGCGTGGGAATGCCGCGCTCGTTGGCGATCTTCGCCACGTCGGTAGGCTCGATGCCGAGGATGCGGTGGCCGCCCTTCTGGAAATTGGAGATGAGCGTGCCGTCGTTGGAGCCGATGTCGATGCAGAGGTCGTCGCTGGTCAGCCCCAGCAGTTTCGAGGACTCCGCATACAGCTCGGCGAAGTTGTCGCGCAGGATCCGGGTCATGCCGCTGGTGTAGGGATATTCCGGCGGAAAGATGATCACCGGATCGACCGCGAGGCCGAGCTGCACCAGCTCACAACGGTCGCAATAGAGCACCGTCGTCGGAAACCAGGGCTGCTGGCGCGGCACCTCGCCGATCGGCACCATCTGGTTCACCGGCGGCATGTAGCCGAGCGACAGCGTGGTTTCGAGCTTCTCGTTGCCGCAGACTTGGCAGCATTCGACCGGGACGCTGCCGCCGGAGCCGGCGCCGAGGGCGACCTTCGAGGGAAACGGGACGGACACGAGAGGCTCCTTGAGGTGCAGGCGTGATGCGATGAGGTCAGGACCGGGGTGCGAGGGCCTCGTTGGCCCAGTACCAGTCCACGGTCGGCGGCAGGCCCTGCGATAGCGGCACGCGCGGCGCGTAGCCCAGCTTCGAAAGCTTGCCGATATCGGGGCAGCGGCGCTGGGTGCCGCCGGCGGGCGCGGGTCGGGCGACGAACTCGATCTCGCGGCCGGCGTGCGCCGCGATCCGGCGCGCCACCTCGGCGATCGAAACCTCTTCGGTCGTGCCGACGTGATAGATGCCGAGATGCTCGCCCTTGGCGCGCATCGCCAGCACGCCCTGCACCAGATCGTCGACGTGGCAGAAGCTGCGGGTCTGGCTGCCGTCGCCCTGGATCTCGAACGGCACCCGGCCGGAGGGATGCTCCGCCGCCGCCCGCTTGAGCCGCAACGCGAATTGCGGAACGACGTGCTCGAAGCCCATGTCCGGGCCGTAGACATTGTGCGGCCGGAAGATCAGCACCCGGTCGAACAGCGTGCGGCCGTAGTTGATCGCCATCAGCTCGCTGATGATCTTGCCGCCGCCGTAGGAATAGCGCGGGTTGGTCGGGTCTGGCACCAGCAGCGGCGCGGTCTCGTCGGTCGGCACCTGCGGCGGGCTCTGGTAGACCTCGGAGCTGGACGCCAGGATCAGGTTGCGCACGTTCGCCGCGCGGCAGGCGTCGATCACGTTGACCATGCCCTTGACGCCCACGTCGAGCACCAGGTCGGGCCGGCTGTAGAAGAATTCGGTGCCGTTGACGAAGGCGAGGTGGTGCACCTCGTCCACGCCGCGGACGGCATTCAGCACGGCGGCCGGATCGCGCACGTCGCCGGCGACGAACTCGATGTCGTTCTCGACGTCCTTGAGGCGGCGCGGCGCGCCGCGCGAGTTGTCGTCCAGCACGCGCACGGCGTGGCCGTCGCGCACCAGCGCCTTCACGAGGGCGGAGCCGATGAATCCGCTGCCGCCGGTGACGAGGATGCGACTGACGGCAGCCATGGCGACGAATTCCCGCGAAAGCCCTGACGAGTTCCCGGACGCCGATGACAGGGCGGGGGAATTACGGATATAGACGGTTTGGCCGCCCCGCCGGGGCGGCGGCGCTTCTGCATAGCCGTTTGCCGAGCTTCATGTCCAATCCTGAAAGCAAGTCTCCGATCCCCTGGTTCGGACCGCACCTGACCGGCCGGGAAATCGACCGGCTGCGCGACGTGCTGGACCGCCAATACGTCAACGACGGGCCGCTGGCGCGCGAGCTGGAGCGGCGGGTGGCGGCCTTCGTCGGCACCCGCCATGCGGTGGCCGTCACCAGCGGAACTGCCGCGATCGGGCTTGCGCTGATCGCCGCCGGCGTCGGGCCGGGCGACGAGGTGCTGGTGCCGGACCTGACATTCGCCGCGACCGCCAACGCGGTGAGGATGGCCGGAGCCGATGTGCGGCTCGTGGACATCGAGCCGGTGCGGTTCGGCATCGACCCGGATGCGGTGGAGGCCGCGATCGGGCCGCGCACCCGCGCGGTCGTCACCGTGGACGTCAACGGCCGGGGCGCGGACTATGGTCGGCTAGAAGCGATCTGCCGCAAGGCGGGCTTGGTGCTGGTCTGCGACGCGGCCGAGGGGCTCGGATCGCGGCATGGCGGCCGCATGCTGGGATCGTTCGGGCTTGCGGGCTGCTTCTCGTTCTCGGCCAACAAGACCATCACTGCCGGCCAGGGCGGCATGATCGTGACCGACAGCGACGCGCTGCACGACCGGCTGCGCGAGCTGAAGGACCAGGGCCGCCGTCACGGCGGCACCGGCGGCGACGACCTGCATCCCGTGGTCGGGTTCAATTTCAAGTTCACGGATCTCCAGGCGGCCGTCGCGCTGCCACAGCTCGACGAGATCGAGGCGCGGCTCGCGGCCGCGCAGCGTCGCGACCGTTTCTACGCCGAGCGGCTGGCGAACCAGCCGGGACTCGCGCTTCCGCCGTTCGAGGAGCCGGGCGAGGTCCGGCAATGGACCGACGTGCTGATCGAGAACCGCGCCGGCGTGGGCGCGGCGCTCGACGCGGCGAAGATCGGCCACCGCTTCTTCTGGTTTCCGCTGCACCGGCAGGAGCCCTACGCGGCCGATGCCGCGCGCTTCCCCCACAGCGCGGGCGTGTCGAGGCGCGGCGTATGGCTGGCCTCGCGGCTCGACATCACTGAAGCGGAGATGGAGCGCGTGTGCGAGGCCGTGATCGCGGCACTGCGTCAGTGAGGCCCGCGCGGGCCCTTGCCCGCCAGGAACGCCGCCGCCATCGCCTTGATCGTCTCGACGCTGCGCCGGCGCGTGGGATGGACCGTGGCGAGCGGCGAGGACTGGGCGATGCCGCCGGGCGGGACCGACTTCGCCACCAGCGCCAGCGCGCCGACGCTGGCCGCATCGCCGATCTCGACGCCGGGCAGGATCACCGAATGCGCGCCGACCAGCACGCCCTGTCCGATGGTGACCGCGCCCTTGCGGATCGTGGTGTATGCCTCGGGCACCTGCGAGTTGTTGAGCGTGTCGGCGCCATAGTCGTCGGAGCCGGTGAAGATGCTGACGCGGTTGGAGAGCGTGCTGAAGTCCTTCAACTCCGCCTTGGCGTAGGCGCCGCTCACCGAGCAGAACGCGGCGACATGCACATAGGAGCCGATCTCGACGTGCCCCTTGAAGATGCAGAAATCGTCGATGCGCACGTGGCTGCCGATCCGGCCGGTGATGGCGTAGAACGAGCTTTTGCGGCTGATCTGGATGCGCTCGCCGACTTCGCTGAAGCCGATCGCCTTGAGTTCGTCGGCGGTGAAGAACGGAGAGTCGGGCAAGGGTCGGGCATCCGGCTGTTGATCGCGGGCACTATAGCGGTCTCGCCGCGGGCTGTCTTCGCGTCGCCCCGCCCGGCGTTTGATGGCCGCAGGACGATCCGGGGGATCGGATTCGTCGGGATCGAAGCGTCTGGAGCCGGTTTCTGCGTCGTGGGCGTGATCTTGCCGGAAAACCGGCTTCCACTTTTCCGGATCACCCCCTAGGGTGCCGCGCCCATCCCCGACGCGGTCCCTTCGATGAACGACGACGTGGTCCTGACGGTCCTCTTGCCCGTACGCAACGAGACCATGAACCTGCGCGTGATGCTTCGCATCCTACGCGCGGTGCTCGTGGTTCCGCACGAGATTATCGTCATTTTCGATTCGGAAACGGACACCAGCATCCCGGTCGTGAAGGACGTGTCCGCCTCCTATCCGCAGGTCCGGCCGCTGCTCAACGAGCTGGGCCGCGGCGTGGCCGGCGCGATCACGGCGGGTGTGCAGGCGGCGCGCGGCGAGCGCATCCTGATCTTCGCCGCCGACGAGGTCGGCCCAGTTCTGGCCATCGACGACATGCTCGGGCTGATGGACGAGGGCGTCGAGTTCGTCAGCGTGACGCGCTACGCCCACGGCGGCCGCCGGCTCGGCGGCTCGCTCATCGGCGGGCTCCTGTCGCGCACCGCCAACGGGTTGCTGGGCGCGATCTCGGGCATGGGCCTCACCGACGCCACCACCGGAATCAAGATGTTCCGGCGTTCGGACTTTGGCCGGCTCACGCAGGGGACCAGCGCGGTCGGCTGGTCCATCGCCTTCGAGATGGCGATCAACGCGCAGCTTGCGGGCCTGCGGCTCGGCGAGGTTCCGACCATTTCCATCGACCGGCTGTTCGGCGGCCAGTCGTCGTTCAAGCTGATCCCGTGGGTGATCGGCTATCTCGGTTACTTCACCACCGCCCTGCGCAAGCTGCCGCGCGCGGGCAAGCCCAGCGTGACGGTGCGCATTCCCACCGGCATGTGATGCCGCGGTCGGGTGGCGGCGCGAGAGAGCGTGCGATGATCCTCGGTCACGGCGACGCTCCGCTCCGCTTCCAGCGCGGGCTCAAGCTCGCGGTCCTCGCGGCGGCGGTGGCCGTGGCGGGCCTTCCGATCAACGGCTTCTACGAATACGGCCTGCTGGTCCTGGTAGTGGTCGTGATCTGCGTCGGGCGGGTGACGTCGGAGGCGCGGTTCTGGGCCCTGGCCGGGCTGGTCGTGCTCGCCGCACTCACCTTGAAGCTCGTCGCGGGTCCGCTGAAAATCGAGGAGGGCCACAACGTCTTCCTGCCGGACGGTGCGGGTAATGCGCTCGTCGCAGGCCTGCCGCCGGAGGTGTTCGCGGCGATGAAGGCGGAGTTCGACCGCGCCTATCCGTCGGAGAAGCGATGCCGCTCCGACGTGTTCGGCTGCTGGCAGGACGGCGGCCGGCCGAACCGGGTGTATGCCTTTTCGTTCGACGGTCTCTACGAGAGGCCGATGTATTCGCGCCGCGTTACCGGCATCGACTTCTCCGGCGCGCTCTGGCAGCGCCTCGGGTTCGTGAACGAAAGCATCTACAATTGGGGCGACGGCAGCGACGTGACGCGCGGTGTCCGCCCGCGCTCGCTGCGCGACCGCCTGCACGATCCGTGGAATCCGTGGCGGATCGTGATGCCGCATTTCGTCATGTTCAGCTTTCCGGCAGCGCTTGCGGGCAGCGAGTTGTGCTGGCGCGGCGACGTGCTCTGGGAGACGCCGGACGGCCGCTTCCCGATGCTGCGGCATGAGGCGATGCAGTGCCGCGCGATCCAAGCGCAGGATGCGGGACGCAGGATTTACGGGCTGGCCATCGCGCCCGATGCCGGGCTCGCGATGACGTTGCGCCCCGACGCCTCGATCTGGCTTCGCCAGGTGGGGGTGGGGACGCTTGTGCCCTTGCTCGCCATCGGCGCGCTGCTGGGGCTGCTGGTGACGTGGCGGGCGCGGCGTCTCGTATTGCCCCTGACGCTGCTGGGCCTGTCGCTGGTTGTGATGGCCTTGAACGACGTGTCGTTCCTCGGCGGCGCGCGACCGTTCGACGGCGGCAACGACGGCCTCGTGTACGACGGCTATGCGCGGTTGATGACGCAAAGCCTGCTGCGCGGCGATATCGCGGCCGCCCTGATGGGGCTGGAGCCGGTGTTCTATTTCACGCCCGGCACGCGCTACCTGCGCGTGGCCGAGCACGCCGTGTTCGGCGAAACCCAGCTCGGCTCGGTTTCGCTCATGCTGCTGCTGCCGTTCGCGATGCTGGCGCTGTTCCGGCGGTTCCTGCCGGCGACCTGGGCGCTCGCGGCTGTGCTGGTGTTCGTCGCCGTCCCGATCGGCACGGCATTCGGTTCCACGTTCTATCTCTACGTCAAGCACGCGGCGCAGGGCTTCGGCGACCCCGCAGCGGCGGTGTTCTTCCTCGCCGGACTCGCGGTTCTCGCCGGCCGCACGCGGCGCGGTCCTGCCGCAGGTTTCTGGCCTGCGGCAGGAGCCGGCCTCCTGTTTGCGCTGGCGCTGTTCGTGCGGCCCAACTTCGCGCTCGGCGCGGCCGCGGCTCTCGGTTGCGCCGGGCTGGCAGCGCTGTGGCAGGCGCAGTTCCAGCGGCTGGCCGGGCTGTGCATCGGCTTCGCGCCTGTGCTGAGCATGGCCGCACACAACTGGTACTTCGGCGGGCGCTTCGTGCTGTTCAGCGGCCACACGTCGTTGGCCGAGTCGATGCCGATGCCGCCCGGCGCGTACCTGACGGCGCTGGGACAGCTGCTGCGGCTGGACCTCAGTGGCGCGGAGCTGCGCAACGGCGCGTTCCAGATCGCCAACATGCTGACGGGTCCGCTTGAAGTTTTCTGGATGGTGCCGCTTCACGTCCTTGCGGTTGCCGTCGTCGTGCGGGTCCTGCTCTCCGCCCGCTATGATCCATGGCTCCGGGTGGTCGCGGGCGCCACGCTCGGTCTCCACGCGCCGGGGCTGTTCTTCATTTTCTTCAACCGCTACGTGCTCGTGGCGTGGCTGCTCATGCTGCTGATCTGCTCGGCGTGGCTGCGGATCGAAGGCCTGCCCTGGTTCCAGCGCCGGTTTCCGGCTGTGGCCCGTAGCGTCCTTGCGCTGCCGCCGGTTGCGTGGGGGATGCGCCGGTTCGGAGCCTTCACGCGAGCCGTCGGCGTGCTGCCCCGCCGGACGCCCGCGGTTACCTCGGCAGCGTGAGGAGCGAGCGCAGTTCGGCGAGCATCAGAGCGCCAAGGTGGAGCTGCTGGACGAATTCCCCGCGCCGGATCATGGCGACAAGCTCGTCGGGCGTCGCCATCGCTGTGGTCAGGCCCGGTTCGGGCCGGAAGTCCGCCACGCGCTCTCCGGCCTCGACGAAAAAGCTATGGACGCCGTTGCTCAGCCGTCCGGTGCAGGCCGCGCTCACGCCGAGGGGGTGGATGGCGCGCGCCGTAAGCCCGGTTTCCTCCAGAAGCTCGCGCCGGGCGCTTTCGGCCGGAGCCTCGCCGGGCTCGACCAGTCCGGCCGGAAGCTCCCAGGTGAAAGCCTCCACGGCCGGCCGATACTGGCGCACCAGCGGAATGCGTCCGTCCGGCGCGACCGCGACGATCGCCAGGTAATCCTGCTGCCCGACCGCATGGTAGACCTCGGGCGCAGCCCCCGGCGCGAACTCGACCTCGCGCGCGATCACATCCATCCACGGCGAGACCGTGGTGACGCTGCGCGAGCGAATCTTCGGCCACTCGTCGGACATGCGTTGCCGGCTTTCGTCAGCGGATGACGTTGGCGTTCTCCAGCGCGCCCCAGACATCGACCACCGGCTTGCCCTTGAGGTCGGCGGTCCGGTAGCAGGCGTGCGGGGTGCAGAGGATCAGGATGTCGCTGCGCTCCACCACGGCTTCGAGGGACAGAAGGTCTGAATCCGTGGTGACGAAGGGATCGGTGGTCAGCACGGCCTTGCAGTTGCCGCGCAGCGCGTTCTTGAGCTTGTAGCTCAGCGAGGCGCGCACGTCGTCGATCTCGGCCTTGAACGCCATGCCGAGAAGACCGATGGTCAGCTTGGACAGGTCGTGGCGGCGGCGAAGGTCCTCGATGATGTGCAGCGGCAGGCCCTCGTTGACCATGATCGCCGCGTTGCCGAGGCCGAACTCGTTCCTCGCGAAGGCGAGAAGCTGCATCGTGTCCTTGACCAGGCACGGTCCCGCCGCGAATCCCGGCGTGGGGATGTGTTTCGCGCGCGGATAATTGTGCTTCATCGCCTGCAGGATGTTGCCGTAGTCGAGGCCCGCCGACTTCGCGATCAGGTAGAACTGGTTCGTCACCGCGAACTGGATGTAGCGGTAGGCGTTGGCGAACAGCTTGGAGAACTCCGCCTCCATCGGCGACACCCGCACCAGGTCCGGCGCGATCGCCTGGAACAGCCGGGCGGCCTCCTCTTCCGCTTCCGGCGAGGTGCCGCTGACGATCTGCGGCATGCTCGCCAGCTCCGCGATGCCGTCGCCCTGTACGATGCGCTCGGGGCAGAAGGCGACCTTGATCCTGCGGCCCTGGCGCTTGAGATGCTGGTCGATCCAGTCGGTGGTGCCGGGATAGAGCGTGGAGCGCAGCACGATGAGCTGGCCGTCCACGAGATGGGGCGTCAGGCTGTCGATGCAATCCTGGATCGCGCGCCGCACCGGATTGAGGAATTCGTCGACCGGCGTGCCGATGGTGATGATCACCGGGCCCGGCGCCGAGATTTCCGCCGGCGTGCTGGTGAAGGCGAGGCGCTTGTCCGCGATCGCCTGCTTGAGCAGGCCGTCCGCGCCGTATTCGATGAACGGCAGGCGGCCGGACCGCAGCGTGTCGAGGGTTTCGCGGTTGAGGTCGTTGACGTTGACGGTGAAGCCCTTGGCCGCGAACGAAAGAACCAGCGGCACGCCGACGTGGCCTGCTCCGCCGACCACGGTGAGGTCCGCGGTCGGAGCCTGCGCCGTGGCGGAACCTGCTGACAAGCGGCGGTCGGCGACGTTCACGTCAAGTTCTCCGCAGGCCGGTATGAAGGTGCGGGACCCGCATGCGTCCGGCGCAGCCGGGCGGCTCCCTGCGCGGTTGCTAGCACGAAGCTTTCGCGCAGGGCAATGTTGCGGAGGCCGCCGCGACGCTGCATTTTGCCCGGAAACCGGGCTGCGAGGCGGCGCGGTCCGCAGCAGGGAGGACGCCATGATCGTCGATATCTACACTCACATCTTTCCGGACCGCTTCTTCCAGGAGCTGGAGCGCGGCTCGCCGAAGCTCGGCAACATGGGCAAGCGGTTGCGCTCGATCCGCAAGCTGTTCGACCTCGACGAGCGGTTCCGCGAGATGGATACGCTCGGCGACTACCGGCAGATCATCTCGCTGCCGAATCCGCCGATCGAGGACATCGCCGAAGGCGAGTTTGCGAACACGCTGGCGCGGGTCGGCAACGACGCGATGGCGGAGCTGTGCGCGAAGCACCCGGACCGCTTCCCCGCCTTCGCCGCCGCGGTGTCGCTGCACGACGTGGATTTCTCGATCGCGGAGGCCGAGCGCGCGATCAGGACGCTCGGCGCAAAGGGCGTGCAGATCTTCACCAACATCGCCGGCCATCCGCTCGACGAGCCGCGCTTTCAGCCGTTCTTCGCCGCGATGGCCGCGCACGACCTGCCGATCTGGCTGCATCCCGCGCGCACCTCGGCGATGCCTGACTACGCCTCCGAGGAGAAGTCGCGCTACGAGATGTGGTGGTGCTTCGGCTGGCCCTACGAGACCACCGTGGCCATGTCGCGGCTGGTGTTCTCCGGCGTGTTCGACCGGCACCCGAAGCTGAAGATCGTCACCCATCACCTCGGCGGCGGCATGATCCCCTATTTCGACGGCCGCATCGGGACGGGCATGGACGTGCTCGGCAGCCGCACCATCGACGAGGATTACTCGAAGGTGCTGCCCTCGCTGAAGCGTCCGCATCTCGAATACTTCCGCGAATTCTACGCCGACACCGCGATGTTCGGCGGAAAATACGGCCTACCCTGCGGGCTCGAGTTCTTCGGCGCCGACCGCGTGGTGTTCGCCACCGACGCGCCGCTCGGGCCGATCGCCACCACGATCAAGGTGATGGACGATCTCGGCCTCGATTCCGCCACGCGGCGCAAGATCATGGTGGGCAACGCCGAATCCCTCATGAAGATGACGTTCGAATGAACAGAATCCCGATCCTGCTTGCGGCCGCCGCGATGCTTTCGGCTTGCACCGGCGATCCGCAACGGGGCGGGCAACCGTCGTTCTACGACAGCATGGCGCGTCCGGGTGCTGAACTGGATGCCCGGACCGCAGCCTCCATGATCTCCGGCTTCCGCTCCAACAACGGGCTGGGGGCGGTCGCGGTGGACCCGGAGCTGATGCGTCTGGCGCAGGCGCAGGCCCGCGCGATGGCATCCCGTGACCGGGTGGACCAGCGCGCGGACGGGCCGCTGGCGGCCCGCGTCCGGCGCGCCGGCTTCGATCCGGCGACCGCGGGGGAGAACGTTTCGGCCGGTTACCATACCCTCGCGGAGGCCTTTTCCGGCTGGCGTGATTCGCCGCCGCACCGCGCGAACATGCTGCTGAAAGGCGCGACGAGGATGGGAATTGCGGCGGTTTACGCGCCGGGTTCCAAGTACAAGGTGTTCTGGTCGCTGATCCTGGCCGCGCCCGATTCGCCGCGCGGATGATGCGGAAATATCGAGGCTTTTCGGAAAGTGACGGCGCGGTGGCCGGGGCCGGTTTCCCCCACGAAACCCGCGGGTTTGCGGGCTTTTTCCCCTGCGATGCGTTGCGAACGCCGAATTTGTGTGTATTCAGGACAGACCGATTTTAAAGGGAGTTACGAAAATCATGGCCTCCAAGCCCAAGCAGACCACCATCAGCCTCAAGCAGCTCGCCGCCTCCCTTGCGGGCGACCACGAGATTCCGAAGAAGCAGTCTGAGGCGATTCTCGGCGATCTGGTCACGCTGGTGACCAAGCATCTGAAGAAGGGTGATCGCATCCGCATGTCCGGCCTCGGCATCCTCCAGGTCCGCAAGCGCGCCGCCCGCATGGGCCGCAACCCGGCGACCGGCGAGCCGATCCAGATCAAGGCCAGCAAGAAGGTGGCCTTCCGCGCCGCCAAGGAGCTGAAGGAATCGATCTGATCGCGCCCATCCTTCGCGATCGTTGCAACGGCAACGCCCGGTTCTCCAGCGAGCCGGGCGTTTGTCGTTCGTGGATGCCGGGCGGAGCGGGGGTCAGTGTATCGCCACGTCGCCGTCTTCGGCCAGGTTGAGCACGATGAACTGGTCGTCGCCGATCTTCACCACGGCTGCGATGGCCTCGTCCGGATCTTCGGTGAGCCGGGCGTCGGCGTCATACATCTCGAAAATCGATCGCGTGACGCCGTCCGAACAATAGGCGGTCCTCTCGTCCATGTTCACCAGCACCACGTCGACGTCGATCACAGCACGCACTCACTGACTGTCTTCACGCGCCGGACGGCCGCGCCGCCCGACGGGATCACGCTACCCGCTTCCCGTTAACGGGACAATGCCGGGGGCGAGCGGCGTCGCCTCGCGTGCGACGACGCGAAAGCGCAGAAGGCATATGACGGATCGCGCGCCCATGGGCTGCAAAGGCAGAGTCCATCGTGCGATTCGCGAGATCACGCCGCGCGAATGCAGGAGGCGCGCGGGATTGCGGCCGGCGCAAGCCGCGAGGCCGCAGGCCGCGCCGCGGCCGATTTCTTCTTTTTTGATCGCTGGACCTTGCCGCGGCCGCTGACTAGCCTGCGCGTCATGCTGCCGGACAGCCGACGCTACGAGGACCTGTATCGCGATTTCCGCTGGCGAGTCCCGGCGCAATTCAACATTGGCGTGGCGGTCTGCGATGCCTGGGCCGACCGCGAGCCGGAGCGGCTCGCCATCGTGGCGGCCGGCTCCGGCGGCCGCGCGCAGGAGGTCAGCTACGGCTGGCTGCGCGAGGTCTCCAACCGTCTGGCCAACGCGCTCCGGGCGCACGGCATCGGCCGCGGCGACCGGGTCGCGATCCTGCTGCCACAGGCGCCCGAGGTCGCGGCGGTCCACATCGCGATCTACAAGCTCGGCGCGGTGGCGCTGCCGCTCGCCATGCTGTTCGGGGCGGACGCGCTGTCCTACCGGCTGCAGAACTCGGGCGCGAAGGCGCTGGTCACCAACGCCCAGGGCGTGGCGAAGCTGGCGGAGGTGGGGGGCGACGCGCCGGGCCTGAGCCTGGTCCTGTCGCTCGACGGCGCTGGCGCGGGCGCGCTGGGCTTCCATGAGACGCTGGCGCGTGCGTCGTCGGACTTCGATCCGGTTCCGACCACGGCCGACGACCCGGCAATGATGATCTATACCTCGGGCACCACGGGACCCCCCAAGGGCGCGCTGCACGCCCACCGGGTGCTGCTCGGCCACATGCCGGGCGTCGAGCTGACCCATGATTTCTTCCCGCAGCCCGGAGACCGGATGTGGACTCCGGCCGACTGGGCCTGGGCCGGCGGGCTCCTGAACTGCCTGCTGCCGGGCCTCTATCGCGGCGTTCCGGTGGTGGCGTCGCGGTTCGACCGCTTCGATCCGGAGGAGGCTTACGCGGTGATGGCGCGCCTTGGCGTGCGCAACGCCTTCATCCCGCCGACGGCGCTGCGCATGCTGCGCTCGGTTCCGCCGCCGCGCGGCCGCCATGCCCTCGATCTGCGCACGGTGGTCTCGGCCGGCGAGGCGCTTGGCGCGGAGACCGGCGAATGGGGCAGGGCCGCGCTGGGTGTGCCGGTCAACGAGTTCTACGGCCAGACTGAATGCAATTACGTGCTGGCGTCCTGCGCCGCCATCGGCGTGGCCCGGCCCGGCGCGATCGGCAAGCCGGTGCCCGGACACGCCGTCGCGGTGATCCGGCCGGACGGCTCGCCCGCGGACCCCGGCGAGGTCGGGCAGATCGCCATGAAGCGCCCCGATCCGGTGATGTTTCTCGAATACTGGGGCCGCCCCGACGCCACCCGCGACAAGTTCGTCGGCGACTGGATGACCACCGGCGATCAGGGTGTGGCGGACGAGGACGGCTATGTCAGCTTTGTCGGCCGCGACGACGACGTCATCACCTCGTCGGGCTACCGGATCGGGCCGGGCGAAATCGAGGAGTGCCTGATCCGCCATCCGGCGGTGGCGCTGGCCGCGGCCGTCGGCAAGCCCGATCCGGTGCGCACCGAGATCGTCAAGGCGTTCGTGGTGCTCAAGCCGGGCGAGACGCCCTCGGACGAGCTGGCCGCCCGCATTCAGGATTTCGTGCGCACGCGGCTGTCGGCGCACGAGTATCCGCGCGAGGTGGCGTTCATCGACGAGATGCCGATGACCACAACCGGCAAGGTGATCCGCCGCCTGCTGCGGCTGAAAGCCTAGGTCTCGCGCGGCCGCCAGACGAAGGCGTGCAGGCCAAGCCGCCGCTTGATCATCCAGAACAGCAGCACCGATTCCACGACCAGCGCGGTCGCGGTCGAGAGCGCCGCGCCGTGCATGCCAAGGCGCGGCACCAGCAGCAGGCACAGCGTCAGGTTCAGGCCGAAGGCCGCGGCATAGACGAAGCCGCAGGCCCGGTGCTCGCCGACCATCAGCAGCAGCCGCTCCGCGGGGCCGACCGAGGCGCGGGCGAGGAGCCCGAGCGACATGATGAAGATCAGCGGATAACCGTCCGCGAAGCCCGGCCCGAACAGCATCAGCAGCGGCTTGCCGGCGACCAGCATCGCGCCCGCGGCGACGAGCGAAGGCCAGAACATCAGCTTGATGGTGCTGTGCAGGAACGCCGCGAGCTGCTCGCGGTCGCCCGAGACGTGATACTCGGAAAACCGGTGCGCCACCGCGCCCGACACGGCGAAGTAGACGAAGGAGATCAGCGTCAGGGTCTTGGCCGCGGCGAAGTAGACCGCGACGTCCTCCGGCGAGCGGAAGTACTGCAGCACGAGAATGTCGGTGTGGGACAGCCAGAGATAGAAGCCCTCCACCGTCAGGATCGGCAGCGCGGTCGCGTACCAGGTCCGCACCTCGAGAGCCTTCGGGCCGGGCTCGATCTCCCGCCGGATGCGGCGGTTGAGCATGACGGTCTGGCCCAGCGCGGTGACGGCGATGGCCACGCCCATCGCCGCGATGGCGGTGACGGCGTCGGCGGGGAACTTGAGCAGGTAGGCCGCCAGCACCAGCGCCAGCATGACCACATGGCGCACCACGTAGAGCGGCAGCAGCGCGAGATGGACCCAGTTGTAGGAACGCGCGATGCCGTCCTGCGTCTGCATCAGGACGTAGAACGGCAGCGTCACGCAGGCGATCATCAGCGGGATCACCACGTAGGCCGGCAGCCAGGGTTCCAGCAGCTTCACGCCGATAGCGCTCGCGACCGCAATGGCGGAGGCCGACGCGATGGCCAGCCAGCGGCTGTACATCACGAAGCCGCGCAGCAGCGCCAGCGCGCCGCGCTGGTTGTATTGCGGGATGAAGCGCTGCGCCGCCGAGGCGAGCCCCAGGTCGGCGAGGTCGCCGATCAGGACCACCAGCGTCCAGACGTAGACGTAGATGCCGAATTCGTAGGAGCCCATCCAGCGCGCCAGCAGGATCTGCGAGGCGTAGATGAGGGCCGCGCTCAGCACGCGGATCAGGAAGGCCGCGCCCGCCATCTTCTGCGCGATCGAGTGGTGGCTGTTGTCGGCGAGCCAGCCGCGCGCGCGTGCGCCGAGCGAAGCCGGAGAGAGCTTCGCGCCGATGGGCCGGGCGTCGTCGGATTCGGTCAAGGCCAAGGCTGCGTCCTGCGCGGCAAGCGAAGCGCAGGCTTAGCAAGCAAGCGTTAATAGAGGGTTCGGCCGGACGCCGGAATCAACCATTTGAGATTCCAGCGGTTTTTCAGCCTGATGCGGAGCCGGGGACCGGCTCAGTCGTCGCTCGCGCGGAACCGGCCCAGCCCGCGCATCGCAAAGGGGGCGAGCAGCGCCACGGCGGAGATCGCCAGCAGCGTGGCGGAGATCGGGCTCTGCACCAGCACCAGCGGGTCGCCGAGGCTGATCTGGAGCGCGCGGCGGAGCTGCGCCTCGGCCATCGGGCCGAGGATCAGGCCGATCACCACCGGCGCGATAGGGAAGTCGAAGCGCCGCATCACGAAGCCCAGCACGCCGAACGCGGCCAGCATGATCAGCTCCACCACCGAGGGCTTTGCCGCGATGGTGCCCATCGTCGCGAACACCAGGATGCCGGCGTAGAGCCAGGGCTGCGGGATCGCGAGCAGCCGCACCCACAGGCCGATCAGCGGCAGGTTGAGGATCAGCAGCATGGTGTTGGCGATGAACAGGCTCGCGATCAGGCCCCACACCAGGTCGGGCCGCTCGGCGAACAGCAGCGGGCCCGGGTTGAGGCCGTATTGCTGGAAGCCCGCCAGCATCATCGCGGCGGTGGCGGAGGTCGGCAGGCCGAGCGTGAGCAGCGGCACCAGCGTCCCGGCGGCCGAGGCGTTGTTGGCGGCCTCGGGGCCGGCCACGCCCTCGATCGCGCCGTGGCCGAACTCTTCCGGATATTTCGTGAGCCGTTTCTCGGTCGAATAGGACAGGAAGGTCGGAATCTCCGCACCGCCGGCCGGCAGCGCGCCGATCGGGAAGCCGAAGGCCGCGCCGCGCAGCCACGGCTTCCAGGAGCGCGCCCAGTCCTGCGCGGTCATCCAGAGCGAGCCGCGCACCGGCTCCAGCGTTTCGGGATTCTTCTGCCGGCGGGAGGCGACGTAGAGCGCCTCGCCGACCGCGAACAGGCCAACCGCCAGCGTGGTGATCTCCACGCCGTCGAGCAATTCTGGCACGCCGAAGGTCATGCGCGACTGTCCGGTGAGCTTGTCGATGCCCACGAGCCCCAGTGCGAGCCCCACGAACAGCGAGGTGAGCCCGCGCACCGGCGAGCTTCCGAAGGTCGCCGACACGGTGATGAAGGCCACGCACATCAGCGCGAAATAGTCCTCCGGCCCGAAGTTGATCGCGACCTCGACCAGCCAGGGGGCGAGGAACACGATGCCGATGGTGGCGATGGTGCCGGCCACAAACGAGCCGATGGCGGAGGTCGCCAGCGCCGGCCCGCCGCGGCCGGCCTTGGCCATCTTGTTGCCTTCCAGCGCGGTTGCGAGCGAGGCGCTTTCGCCGGGCGTGTTGATCAGGATCGCGGTGGTGGAGCCGCCATACATGCCGCCGTAGTAGATGCCGGCGAACATGATCAGCGAGCCTGCGGGGTCGAGCTTGAAGGTGACCGGCAGCAGCAGCGCCACGGTCAGCGCCGGTCCGATGCCGGGCAGCACGCCGACCGCGGTGCCGAGCAGCACGCCGACCAGCGCGAACAGCAGGTT
>CAZZCV010000019.1:0-56106 GCA_964653225.1 uncultured Rhodoplanes sp.
CGCATGACTTCGACCAGGGCCTCCATGTCCGCGATCATGATTTCGCGGAACAGGTCCGACTTGTCGGCGAAGTTGGCGAACACCGCGCCCGTCGACATGCCCGCCTCGGCGGCGATGTCGCGGATGGTGGCGCCTTCGTATCCGGATTCGGAGAACAGGCGCCGCGCCGCCGACAGGACCTTGGTGCGCGTCTGCTGCTTGGCCAGGGCGCGGCGCGTCGGAACGCGAACCTCGGCCTCGCTGGCGACTTCGATGTTGCTGGAAACGTGTTTCATCGGGCGACGAGCCTCGCCAAAGCCAGTGTCGCTCGCTGTTCGAACTCTACGCAATACTCTTCCACTATCTTTTCGAACAACCCGGCGAGACGCCGCGCCGGGCGCAGCCCGATCCGGGCGGCTCGGCGCAGGCCAGCCATGAGCTGACGCATTTCAACTTCGGCTTGGTCGCCTTCCGGGGGGAGTCGGAAGGCGCGGTCGCAGGTCGTCATGACCACAAGTTCCTCATAGCCCCTTGGCACGGCGCGTCCAAGCGAAGGGTTTGGCTGATCGTGTTCAACGAACTCGTTCCGCGATACGAGCACGGCGTCGGTTTAGCTCAGAATTCTCCGCTCTGACGTGTGGCGCAGCGTCGCAGACCAATGTTTTCTGGAGAGAAATATCATTTCGACGCCGACGTGACGCCGGATTGGCGGATTCCAACTCGTTGAGCGTGATCGGATGGCCGCGGATCGCGCAGGAGCGGCCGGTTGCGAGGTTCCGGGCGCGCGCACGGCCGGGGTCAGTTGGCGCCTTCCAGCAGTCGCCGGGCGATGACCTGGGCCTGGATCTCCCCGGCGCCCTCGAAGATGTTGAGGATGCGGGCGTCGGCCAGGATGCGGCTCACCGGCTGTTCGGTGGCGAATCCCGTCCCGCCGTGGATCTGGACGGCGTTGTCGGCGGCCGCCCAGGCGACGCGGGCGGCGACCAGCTTGGCCATGCCGGCCTCCAGGTCGCAGCGCCGGCCCTCGTCCTTGGCGCGGGCGGCGAACCAGGCCAGGCGCCGCGCGCCCAGGATCTCCGCGGCCATGTGGGCGAGCTTGTTGGCCACGCGGGGGAACTCGGCCAGGGGCTGGCCGAACTGGCGCCGCGCGAGGGCGTAGTCGAGGGCGAGGTCCAGCGCCGCCTGGGCCACGCCGATCGCGCGCGCGGCGGTCTGGATGCGGGCGCTTTCGAAGGTCGCCATCAACTGGACGAAACCCTGCCCCTCCTGGCCGCCCAGCAGGTCGGCGTGGGGCGCCGCAAAGCCGTCGAACGCGATCTCGTATTCCTTCATGCCGCGATAGCCGATCACCTCGATCTCGGTGCCGGTCATGCCCTCGGCCGGGAACGGATTCTCGTCGGTGCCGCGCGGCTTCTCCGCCAGCAGCATCGACAGACCGCGGTGGCCGGGCTCCTTCGGATTGGTCCGCACCAGCAGCGTCATCAGGTCGGCGCGCACCGGATGGGTGATCCAGGTCTTGTTGCCGTGGACGCGATAGACGTCGCCACTGCGCACGGCGCGGGTCCTGAGCGAGGCGAGGTCGGAGCCGGTGTTCGGCTCGGTGAACACCGCAGTCGGCAGCACCTCGCCGGATGCGATCTTGGGCAGCCACTTGCGTTTCTGCTCGTCGGTGCCGCCGCCGAGGATCAGCTCGGCCGCGATCTCCGAGCGGGTGCCCAGCGAGCCCACGCCGATGTAGCCGCGCGACAGCTCTTCCGACACGACGCACATCGACTCCTTGCCGAGCGCCATGCCGCCATACTCTTCCGGGATGGTCAGACCGAACACGCCCAGTTCGGCCATCTGGCCGATCACCTCCAGCGGAATGTAGGCGTTGTCGTTGTGCCAGCGCTGCGCCTCGCCCGCGACCTCGCTGTCGGCGAACCGGCGCATCTCCTCGCGGATCGTTTCCAACGTCTCGTCGAGCCCGCTCGCGCCGACCGTCGGCTCCTGGCGGGTGCGCATCAGCTCGACCAGCCGCGCACGGCGGCCGGCGGTGTTGCCGGTCGCGATCAGCGCCTCGACCTCGGGCGTGACGCGGGCCGCGACCTTCGCCGCGGACAGACCGAGATCGGCCGGACGCACCATCTCGCCCTGGCTCATCGGGATGCCGCCGAGGATCTGCGCCAGATACTCGCCGACGCCGATCCGCACGATCAGCTCCTCGACCTCGCCGAACCGACCACTGGCCTGCAGGCGCTCGGCATAGCCGGCGAGCTGGCGCACCGCCTCGACATAGGTGGCGAGCCAGGACAGGCCGTGCGCGGCCCGCTGCTCGCGGTCGAACAGCTTGCCCACCACCCGGCCGTCGACAGCCACCCGCCCCCGCACCTCGGCGGTCGCGTCGGCCAGCAGCGCCTCCATCGCATGGGTGGCGCCCCGCGCCATCATTACGATGTCCTGCCGGCTCGGGATGGCGGAAGACGCGGGGGACGGGGCGGCGGGCGGCATGGGCGGTCTCCGGATCGTTCGGCGGCGAGTGTGCAGAGCACCATCGATGGCGGCAATGCACAAGGTGGCGGCAGCGAAAGCCCCTGCGCTGCACGGTCAATGCCGAGAGGCCGCAAGCCGCGCCCGACAGGCCGCAATCCATTTAAACTTGAAGCATTCTTAACCCTTTTCCAGCCATCGTGAGCGAGGGATGCCGTTCCCATCCGTCGGATCGCGCGGCGGTGCCGACAGGTTCTTCACATGCTCCGTCCTGTCACCCAGATCGTCGGAAGACTGTCGGTCCGCGCCCGGATCGTCGCGCTGGCACTGATCCCGGTGGCAGGCTTTCTGGCGAACGGCATCGCCTATATGGCGGGCGAGGCCGAAGCGGACCGGACGGTCGCGAGCGTGCGGGACGCGGCGCGGCTCGCAGACGCCAGCCAGGATTTCAAGGGCGCGCTGTCGGCCATGCGCATCCACGCGCGCGATTTCGGTTCGCAGCCGCGCCGGGATCTGATTGCCACCTTCGAGCAGGCTCATTCCAGAGCCGTGCAAGGGCTTGACGACCTCGAGCAGGCGATGCCGCCGTCGGAGCGGCAGGACCTGATCCCGCTGCGCACCAGCCTGTCCGAGGTGGCCGCGAACTTCGCGGATCTCGCGCTCAATCAGGAAAGGCTGGGCTTCAGCGAAACCGTCGGTGCGCGGCGCCGGATGAGCGACACCGCGGGCGCGATCGAGCGCATCATCCACGAAGACCTGTCCTGGATGCGGGAGGCCGATTCCCACCGGCTTCTCCTGTCGCTGCTGACCCTCCGGCGCTACGAGAGCGAATTCCGCCTCAGCGGCACGCACCTGCTGCAGACCGCCTTCTTCGAGGAGCATGCCAGCTTCAACAAAATGCTCGACGGCGTGATCGGTGCCGCGATCCTGAAGGAGCAGCTCGCCGTTCAGGTGAAGGACTATGCCGACGCCTTCGCGGCCTGGATCGCCAGCGTCGGCCGGGTCGGACCGCTGATCGTGCTGATCGACCGCGACACCCAGGCCATGATGCCGGTCGCGGACCGGATCATCGCAACCGCCCGCAACCGGGCGGTTGCCGCCTCCGCCGAGCTGACCGCGTCGCAGTCCCGCACGCAGCAGGTCATCGCCGGCGTCGGCTTCGCCGCCATCCTGATCGGCCTCGCGTTCAGCTGGCTGATCGGACGCAGCATCACTCTGCCGCTGCGCGAACTGGCCGATGCGATGAAGCGGCTCGCGGACGGCGACACCGCGGTCCGAATCCCGGCGACCCGCGCCCGCGACGAGATCGGCGAGATGGCTCGCACCGTGCTGGTGTTCCGCGACACCATGATCGAACGCGAGCGCCTGAGCATGGCGCAATCCGAAGCCGGACGCGCAAGCGAGCGGCGAAGCGACGCCATCGCCCGCACGATCGCGGCGTTCCGTCAGTCGGTGGAGCAGGCGCTCGGCAAGGTGCGCGGCGCGGCCGGAAAGCTCGAGGACGCCTCGTCGAAGCTGACCGGCGCCGCGGACGCCGTATCAGCCGAGGCGACGACGGCGGAGACACGGGTCGGCATCGCCTCGGAGAACGTCTCGGTAGCCGCGGGCTCGGTGGAGGAGCTTGCCGCCTCGATCGGCGAGATCGCGCGCCAAGCCGCCCATTCGACGGAGGTCGCCGGCCGCGCGGTCAGTGAGGCCCGGCGCACCGCCGCGACCATGATCGAGCTGGACAACGCCGCACAGCACATCGGGGAAGTCGTCGGGCTGATCCAGGCGATCGCGGGACAGACCAGCCTGCTGGCGCTCAACGCCACCATCGAGGCGGCGCGAGCGGGCGAGGCCGGCCGCGGCTTCGCGGTGGTCGCATCCGAGGTCAAGTCGCTGGCGGGCCAGACCGCGCGCGCCACCGGGGAGATTTCCGCTCAGGTCGGCGCGATCCAGTCGGCCGCGGCCGACGCCGCGCGGGCCATCGAGCAAGTCAACGCGATCATCGCGGAAATGTCGAGCCTGGCCGCCACCGTGGCCGGCACGGTCGAGGAGCAGAACGCCGCGGTCGCGGCCATCGCCGACGGCGTCAACCGTGCCTCGACGGAGGCGCGCGACGGGGCGTCGGCCATGAGCCGGGTGGCCGGAACCAGCGCCGACGCCCGCGCCACCTCCGGCGACGTCCGCGCGCTCGCCGATTCGCTGGCCGGCGAAGCCGAGGCGCTCGAAGCCGAGGTCCGGCGCTTCCTCGCCGACGTGCAGGCCGCCTGACCGGCGCGTACCGCGACCCGGCCGACAAGGCCTTGCCAAACCGCTTCCGATCCGCGCATTGAAGGCGCTGGTATCGTCCAAGCGAAGGCCGTGCGGATGCTCGGATCGTTCTTTCGCGCCAGCCTCGACGCATTCTATCGCTTCAACGCCGACGACGGCTGGGCGATTGCGAGCCATATCGCGCTGACCGCGCTGATGTCGCTGTTCCCGTTCCTGATCATCGTGGCGGCGCTGGCCGGATTCTTCGGCAGCCAGAGCCTGGCCGACGAGGTTGCGAGCCTGCTGCTGGAGGCCTGGCCCACCGAGGTGGCCTCGCCGATCGCGGGCGAGTTCCGCAGCGTCATCACCAACACGCGCGGCGACCTGCTGACCATCGGCATCGCGCTCGCGATCTACTTTGCCTCCGCCGGCATCGAAAGCCTGCGGATCGGGCTCAACCGCGCCTACGGCGTGGCCGAGACCCGGAGCTGGTGGCTGACGCGGCTGGAGTCCATCGGCTACGTGCTGGTCGGCGCGGTCGCGCTGCTGGTCATGGCGTTCCTGGTGGTGCTGGCGCCGCTGATCTTTGCGACCGCCGTGCGCTACGCCAACTGGCTTGCGCCGCTGTGGCCGATGATCAACCTGCTGCGGCTTGCGGTCGCCTCGATGATCCTGATCGTCGCGCTGTTCATCGTCCACAAGTGGCTGCCGTCGGGACGGCGGCGGTTCTCCGAGATCGCGCCGGGAATCGCGGCGACCATGGTGCTGTGGATGCTGGCCGGCGAGTTGTTCGGCAGCTATCTGGCGCGCTTCGCCTCCACCTATGTCACCTATTACGCCGGCCTGGCGTCGGTGATGATTGCGCTCGTGTTCCTCTACGTCACCGCCTCGATCTTCATTTACGGCGGCGAGCTGAACGCCGCGATCGCGCGGGCGCGGAAAGAGAAGCAGGCCGGGGCCTGAGCCGCCGCGCCCGGCTGCCGGAAGGACCCGGGGCCGAAGGCCTGATCGCAGAGGATAAAGGCCGCGGCGCGGCTGACACCGCTCCGGTTCCGGACTAGCCTTCCCCCGTTACAGGTGCGGCATCTGTCGGGGAGCCGGGACGCTTCCCGCTGCGAGGAGGCGACACCATGACTGTGACTGCCCTTCTGATCATTCTTCTTATCGGCGCCGTTGCGGGCTGGCTTGCGGGCCTGATCGTGCGCGGCGTGGGTTTCGGCCTGATCGGCAATATCGTGGTCGGCATCGTCGGCGCGCTCATCGCGTCGTGGCTGCTGCCCCGGATCGGCATCGTGATCGGCGGCGGAATGGTCGCGCAGATCATCCACGCCACCATCGGCGCCGTGATCCTCCTGGTCATCATCGGGCTGATCAAGCGGGCCTGAAATCCTCGAGAGTCCTTCACCGAGTTCATGGAACGGTGAAGGATTCCCGATTTCCTGCTTGTCGCGTTTTCTTCACGCGAACCGGTTCCCACTTCGCTCGAAAACGCTCTAAGGGACGAGCCTGGCGCTCCAGTCGGTGCCGCCGCGCGCGGACGGCGTGAAGGTCATGTCCACATCGACCTTCGTGCCGCACAGGTCGTAGGTCCACCGCTCCACCCAGGAGCCGCTCCGCTCCGGGGGCGTGGTTGTGCGCGTGTCCACGACGTAGCGCTGCCGGCAGTCTTTCGGCGCGCGCGGACTCGTGACCGTGGCCGCCGTGGCGCCCTGCAGGGCGTTGCGCTGCAGGAGCGGGTCTGCGCCGGTCTGGCCGGGCAGCAACTCGACGGCCCGCGGCTGCTCGCCCTCCAGGATCATCAGGAGGCTGCGCATGGTGCGCGGCTGGCAGCCGAGCACGTAGCGCTCGATCCACGACACCGTGCCCGGCTTGATGGGATAGGGGATCACGTCGATCAGGGCGATCTGAGGATCCGCCGGGCAGTCGAACCCCGGAATGGATTTCTGCGAGCGGGCGACCGCGGCCTGCCGGATCGGCGTCCAGGCGCCCGAGAAAATCCGCTCCGCCACGGCCGCGCCGAATGCCTTGGCGGCCAGCTCCGGCCGGGCGGTGATATAGGCCGGCGGCCGGGCCTGGGCTTGAGCGGCCTGTCCGGCGATGGCGGCAGCCGAAGCGGCGATGGCCGCGAGCAAAACCGTGCGCATCATCGAATCTCGACACCCCGGCGCGCAGCAACGGTCTCCAGAACCTCGTCCAGTTCCGCGGGACTTGCCGGCTTGCGCAGGTAAGCATCCATTCCGGCCTTTTTCGCGGCCGTGGCGTCGTCATCCCCGGTGCGTCCCGACAGGCCCACGATCGGCACGCGCCCGCAAGGCGGCGGCAGGCGGCGGATGCGCTGCGTGGCCTCGAAGCCGTCGATGTCGGGAAGCGTGATGTCCATCAGCACCGCGTCGTAGCGGCCAACCCGCACGGCATCCACTGCCGCCTCTCCGCTGCCGGCGAATGACACGCGATGGCCGAGTTCTCCGAGCACCGCGCTGAGCACGGCCCGGCCGTAAGGATTGTCCTCAACGCACAGCACATGCAGCGCGCGGACGGCGGCCGGTTTCGTGCGCGGCGCCTTCGCGGCGGCGCGCGACGGCGGCTCCACGGTCACGGCGAGCCGGAAGGTGCTGCCCTCCCCCGGCCGGCTCGTCACCGTCAGGCTGCCGCCCATCGCGCGCGCCACCCGCTTGACCGATGCGAGGCCCAGGCCCGCGCCGCCGTAACGGCGCGCGACGGCCTCGCTGGCCTGGGCAAAGGGGCGAAACAGCCGCTTGAGATCGGCCGCCGTGATGCCGATGCCACTGTCGGAGACGGCGAAGACAAGCTGCGTCCGGCCGCGCGGCGCGGGCTCGGCCGACACCCTGAGGGTGACGCGGCCGCGCTCGGTGAACTTGACGGCGTTGTCGATCAGGTTCTCCAGCGCGCTGCGCAGCCGCACCGCGTCTCCCACCGCACCGGCCGGCAGCGTCCGGGCCATGGAGACCGCGACGTCGAGCCCCTTGCCGCCCGCCCGCGCCCGGAGCGAGGCCGCGACAGCCTGCACCAGGTCGCGCGGCGAGAACGGCTCGCGGCGCAGCACCAGCCCGCCCGCATCCGCCTTGGCGGCGTCGACCACCAGTGTCGTGAGCTGCGCCAGATGCGCGGCGGTGCTCCTGATAGTCTCGGCCCATTGCCGCTCGCGCTCGGCCAGTCCGGAGGCCGCGAGCAACTCCGCCAGCGAGAGAATGCCGGTGAGAGGCGTGCGGATGTCGTGGGCCAGTCCCGCCAGCGCGATCTCGATCGCGGACGCCCTCGTCGCCTGAGCCGACGCGCGGCGCGGCTTCGCCTTGCGTGGCCGCACGGCCCGCTTGGCGACAGCTTTCCGGCGTTTCGGCGTCGACACGAGACCCCCCGGCCTCCGGCCGCAAAGCCATGCCACACCGACCCGCTCCGCGCCACCCGTCAGAGGCCGATCATTTCGCGAATGGTCGCGGGCGTCGCGCCTTTTGCCCGCAATTCACGCAGGGACGTGGCCTGCGTCGATTTCGACAGCTTGCGGCCGATGTCGTCGAGGATCAGCCGATGGTGATGATAGACCGGCGCGGGCAGGTCGAGCAGCGCCTGCAGCAGGCGATGCACGGCGGTCGCGTGGAAGAGGTCCCGGCCGCGCACCACGTGGGTCACGCCCTGCAAGGCGTCGTCGAGAGCGACAGAAAGGTGATAGCTCGTCGGCGTCTCCTTGCGACCGAGGATGACGTCGCCCCATTCCTGCGGCTGCGCGAGGATCTCCCCGCTCTCGCCGAGCGGCCCCGCGCCGGTTTCAGTCCACGCCAGCGGCCCGGTCCATTCCATCGCCCGCTCCATGTCGAGGCGGATCGCGTAAGCCTCGCCGGCCGCGATCCGCGCCGCGCGCTCCTCCGGCTTCATCATGCGCGCCGCGCCCGGATAGACCGGCACGCCGTCCGGATCGCGGGGCCAGCGCTCGCGCGTCTCGCGGTCCGCCAGCATGCGCGCGATCTCGGCCCGGCTCTCGAACGCCGGATAGGTCAGCCGCCGCTCCTCCAGCTTTCGGAGCGCCGCCCGATACTCGTCGAGGTGACCCGACTGCCGCCGCACCGGCTGCTCCCATTCGAGGCCGAGCCATGCGAGGTCCTCGTAAATCGCCTGTTCGTAATCGGGTCGACAGCGCGTTCCGTCGATGTCTTCGATGCGCAGCAGGAAGCGGCCGCCGGCCGCGCGCGCCCTGTCGTGGTTGAGGACTGCCGACAGGGCATGGCCGAGATGCAGATGGCCGTTCGGGCTCGGCGCGAAGCGGAAGACGGGCGTGTTCATGACGTCATGGCAGGATTATGCCGACATGCTGCGTCGGGCTACATTCCGGCCGCAGGCCACACCAAAGGGAGCCGCCCCGCAAGGGCCGCGTCGCATGTCAGCCTTCATCCACACCGACGCAGACCTCGCGGCCGGCCTGAAAGAGCTGGTCGCGCGCGATCCGCGGCTCGTCCCGGTTGCGGCGAAGGCCGGCTCCTTCGCCTTGAGGCGGCGCGAGCCGGGCTACGAGGGCCTGTGCCGGATCGTGTGCGGCCAGCAGCTTTCGACCGCCAGCGCGGCCGCAATCTGGGGCCGGATGGCCGCGGCGTTCGATCCGTTCCACCACGACGCGATCCGGCGCGCCCGCGCCGACCGGCTCGCACGTCTCGGCCTGTCGCGACCCAAGATCAAGACCATGAAGGCGATCGGCGCGGCCATTGCGAAGGGACACATCGACCTCGACGCGGTCGGCCGGATGGATGCCGACGAGGCGCACGCAGCGCTCGTCGCGCTGCACGGCATCGGGCCGTGGACCGCCGACATCTACCTGCTGTTCTGCCTCGGCAACGCCGACGCCTTTCCCGCCGGCGATCTCGCCCTGCAGGAGGCCGCGCGCATCGCCTTCGACCTGCGCCAGCGCCCCGACGCCAGGACGCTGGCAAAGCTGGCCGAGAGCTGGCGGCCGTGGCGCGGGGTGGCGGCGCATCTGCTGTGGGCCTACTATCACGTCGTCAAAGGGCGCTCGGGGGCGCCCGTCGCTTTGACGGGCGCATGATCTTGTCCGAAAACCATTCCCACTTTTCGGGATCATGCGCGAACAATGGAGCAGTGCGTGGCGGGTGAACTCGACGGACCGCGTCTCGAACCGCGCGGTGGGCAGGCCCGGCGGCTGGTGGTGTTCCTTCACGGCTACGGCGCGGACGGCAACGACCTGATCGACATCGGCCGCGCCTGGCAGGAGCTTCTCCCCGACACCGCCTTCGTGTCGCCGCACGCGCCACGACCATGCGGACAGTCGCCGATGGGCCGCGAGTGGTTTCCGCTCACCTTCCGCAACCCCGACGAGCGCTGGACCGGCTGCAACGCCGCCCGGCCGGCGCTCGACGCCTTCCTCGACGCGGAGCTGGCGCGCCGCAACCTACCGCCCTCAGCGCTGGCGCTGGTGGGCTTCAGCCAGGGCACCATGATGGCGCTGCACGCCGGTCTCCGCCGCAGCGCGCCGCCAGCCGCCATCGTCGGCTATTCCGGCATTTTCGTGCTGCCGGAGGGCGTGGAGCCCGAGGCGGTCGCAGGCGAGGTTCGCACGAAGCCGCCGGTGCTGCTGGTGCATGGCGACCGCGACGAGGTGATCCCGGCGCAGGCGCTGTTCCAGAGCGCGCAGGACCTCGCCGCGCTGGAGGTGCCGGTCGAATGGCACCTGTCGCCGGGCGTGGGCCACGGCATCGACCAGGAGGGCCTGCGCCACGGCGGCGAGTTCCTGGCGCGGCGGTTCGGCATCCGCCCCTGACTTTCGCACTCGCTTCGCTTGAAAACGCTCCGGCCTGCTTCACAATCCCGTCACGGGCGCTGTAGAGTATGAGTCGCCGCGCAGCGGCGCGGCTTGAAGTGTCGGAGGAACCCGCTTGTCGATGCACGCGGCTTCCGGGCACGTCGCGCCCGGCGGCTTTCCGGCCTTGGTGCTGAACGCGGACTTTCGTCCGCTGAGCTATTACCCGCTCTCGCTCTGGTCCTGGCAGGACACGATCAAGGCGGTGTTCCTGGAGCGCGTCAACATCGTCGCGCAATATGACCACGCCGTGCACAGCCCCACTCTCGCCATGCGGCTGCCGAGCGTGGTCTCGCTCAAGACCTTTGTGAAGCCTTCGACGCATCCGGCCTTCACGCGCTTCAACGTGTTCCTGCGCGACCGCTTCGCCTGCCAGTATTGCGGCTCGCGCGACGACCTCACCTTCGACCACCTGATCCCGCGCTCGCGCGGCGGCACCACCAACTGGAACAACGTGGTCGCGGCCTGCTCGCCCTGCAACCTGCGCAAGGGCAGCCTGACACCTGCGGAAGCCGGGATGTATCCCTCGCAGCTCCCGATGCAGCCCTCGGTGCAGCAACTGCACCGCAACGGCCGGCTGTTCCCGCCGAACCACCTGCACGAGAGCTGGCTCGACTACCTCTACTGGGACAGCGAGCTGGAGCCTTAATCGTTCTCGGCTGCGGCCATCCGCTTGTGCTCGCGCCACGCGCCGAGCACGCCGAAACCCGCGACCGCAGCCAGCGCCAGCGAGATCAGCACGTTATAACCGGCGAGCGAGAGGCCGAGGAAACGCCACGCCGCCTCGTCGCAGCGCACCACCCGCTCCTGCTGCATCCGCTCGAGCAGGCTGCCGGCCGAGCCCAGGCCGGCCACCTGGCCGGAGCAGTCCTGCGGGCCGGCCCACCATTTCCATTCGATGCCGGAGTGATAGACGCCGAGTCCGGCGTTCCACAGCATCGCCAGGGCGATCGCCGCGAACGCCAGCACGAACACCTTGTGCGAAGATCCCACCGTGACGCCGAGCATGACCATCGCCGCGAGTGGAATCGCCATGTAATAGGCGTAGCGCTGCTCGAGGCACAGCGGGCAGGGCGGCAGCCCGAGCACGAGCTGGAAGAACCACGCGCCCGCGAGCGTGGCGATGCTGGCAAGCGCGAGCACCACCGCCGCGGAGGCGACCGGCTGCTCGCGGACCTCGTTCCACGTCCATGCGGCCATGAATGTTCCGTTGGTCTGGTGCCCCTGGCCGGTTTCGAACCAGCACGATGTTGCCATCACCAGATTTTGAGTCTGGCGCGTCTACCAGTTCCGCCACAGGGGCTGCGGCGCGGATATTAGCCACCAAGCGGAGACGGTCAACACGAACCGCCACCCCCCTCCTTATCAGCCGGCGGATTGCGGCAGCGTCACGATTGCGCGATCACGATGCACTCCCGCCGCCCTCCCGGGCGAAGGTCGCCTCCATCTCCCGGCGCACCTTGACCGCCAGATCGCCGGCGTCGTGGTCCACGTCCGCCCATGTCAGGCTCTCGCCCTCGGCCACGTCACGCCCGACTCGCACGTTCTGGGCGAGGCCGAGCGGCAGCAGCCCGCGTGCCAGCGAGTCCGCGGCCGGCGTCTGCCGGCCCCAGACGCAGAATCCACCCTCGCCGTCCAGCACCTCGCCCGCCTTCAGCGCGCGCTTGGCGGTCGCGACCACGTCGGAGCGGAAGCCGGTGGGCGCGCCGGTCGGTTCCCGGCGCAGCGCCACGCTGGCCACCGAGATGCCGAGCTCGAGGCCGATCATGTGAATCGGCCGGTAGAGCGCCGCATAGCGCCCGCTCGTGTCCGGCAGCATGGCGTATTCGCCGAAGCAGCGCCGCGCATACTCCGTCTCGCCCTCGATCACGACATAGGTGCCAAGCGCGAGGTGGTGCGACACGTCGCTGCCGTCGCGCGTCACCGACGACACGACCTCGGTGACGCCGGCCTTTTCCAGCGCGCCGCCGGCGCTCTCCGGCCGGCACACCTCGGCCAGTTCGAAGCGGCTCGCAGACGGAAACCGCAGGCCGCCGCTCTGCGGCACGAGGCCGGTGGCGTTGCACACCGCGGTCATCTCGATGCCCGACTTGGTGCCGTCCACGAAGCTGTTGAACATCTTGGGGTTGATCGAGCCGCGATCCTTGATGCTCAGATAGCGGTCGAGGATGTCCCAGACGTTGTCGGGGTTGGAGCGGTGATAGTGCGGTTCGTAGCGCGTGCCCTTGCCGGCCGCGACCACCTCGAAGCCGCAGGCGCGCGCCCAGTCGACGTGTTCGCAGATCAGCGCCGGCTGGTCGCCCCAGGCAAGGCTGTAGACCACGCCGGCCTCTCTCGCCTTGCGGGCGAGCAGCGGTCCTGCAAGCGCGTCGGCCTCGACGTTGACCATGACGAGGTGTTTGCCCTCCGCGATCGCGCGGAGCGCGTGCGCGATGCCCGCCTCCGGGAGGCCGGTGGCCTCGACGATCACCTCGACGCCCGGATGCGCGATCAGCGCTCCGGCGTCGTCGCTGACATGGGTGCCGCCGGTCTTCAACGCCTCGTCCGGCGACGGCACGGCGTATTGCGCCTCGGGCCAGCCCGCGCTCCGCAACTGGCTGCGGGCGCGCGCCACGTCGAGGTCGGCGACGCCCGCCACATGCAGCCCGCGGGTCAGTCGCGCCTGCGACAAAAACATCGTGCCGAACTTGCCGGCGCCGATCAGGCCCACGGTCACGGGCCGGCCGGCGGCCTCGCGCGCAAGCAAAAGGGAATGCAGGTTCATCGTCCGCTCCGCCGCCTCCGCCCGGCCGCGGCGCGCCATCCCGCGCTGCGGCATATCCAAGCCTTGTTGCCTCCGCCGAAACCACACTATCCTTCCCGGCAAACGGGAGGAAACACCGCGCATGACGGATGTGCCTGCCAACACGGCTGCGGCCCTGCTTGCCGCAGGCCCCGCACCGGAATCGCGCTGGCGCGTGATCGCGCGCACCGCGTTTCCCTTTCTCGTTCTGGCGCTCCTGTGGGAGACCGTGGCGCGGCTCGGCATCTTTCCGCCGAAACTGTTTCCATCTCTCGAGGTCGTGGCCGCCGCGTTCTGGCGGCTCACAATGTCCGGCATCCTGCCGCACCACGCCTTCGAGACCATCCTGCGCCTGCTCGGCGGCTTCGCGCTCGCGACCGCGATCGGCGTCGCCATCGGCATCCTGATGGGCCGCTCGAAACGGATGGAGGACATCTTCCTGCCGCTGGTCAGCGTGCTGGCGCCGATCCCGGGCATCGCCTGGGCTCCGCTGTTCCTGCTGTGGTTCGGGCTCGGCAGCGTGCCGGCGATGCTGCTGGTGGCCTTCGTGTCGCTGTTCCCGATCATCTTCAACACCTGGACCGGCGTGAAGGCGGTGAAGGAGATCTGGGTGCGCGCGGCGCAGGCGATGGGCGCCGACGACCGCCGGCTGTTCTCCAATGTCATCGTGCCGGGCGCGCTGCCCTACATCCTCACCGGGCTGCGGCTCGGGCTGGCGCAGGCCTGGCGCACGCTGGTCGGCGTCGAGATGCTGGCGGCCGTGCCCTGGGGGCTCGGCTGGATGATCTTCGGCGCGCGCGAGTTCCTCAACACCGACGTGATGCTGGCCGGCGTGTTCGTCATCGGCGCGCTCGGGCTGATCCTCGAGAAGCTGGTGTTCCAGCGGCTGGAGCGCTTCACCGTGCAGCGCTGGGGGATGATGACATGAGCCTCACGGCCGCGCCCGCCGCCCTCCCCGCCGCGCTTTCGCCCGAGCAGAAGCGGACGCGCGAACGCCGACGCTCGCAGGTCCGCGCCGCGATCACGCTGATCGCGGCCGGGCTGGTTTACGAGGCGGTGGCGCGCTCGGGATATTTCCCGCCGGTGCTGATGCCGCCGCTGTCGCAGATCGGCGTGACGCTTTGGGCCGGACTTCTGGACGGCTCGCTGCTCACGCACGCGGCTATGACCATGTACCGGGTGTTCGCCGGCATGGCGATCGCCGTCGCGGTCGGGCTGCCGCTCGGCATCCTGATGGGCCGCTTCAAGCCGGTCGAGAATTTCTTCCTGCCGCTCGCCAGCGCCTTCATGCCGATTCCGTCGCTCGCCTGGGTGCCGGTGTTCATCCTCTGGTTCGGGCTCGGCAACACGGTCGCGATTCTGATCGTGTTCTACGCCGCGCTGTTTCCGATGATGCTCAACGCCTGGGCCGGCGTGCGCGCGGTCAATCCGCTATGGCTGCGCGCGGCCGGCGCCATGGGCGCGAGCGAGAACGCGCTATTCTGGAAGGTGATCGTGCCGGGCGCATCGCCCTTCATCATCACCGGCGTGCGTCAGGCATTTTTGCGTGCCTGGATCGCGGTGATCGGCGCGGAATTCCTTGCGGCCTCGGACTTCGGCCTCGGATGGATCATCTTCGACGCCAAGGAGTTCCTCAACGCCGACCTGATGATCGCCTCGCTGGTGGTGATCGGCGCGATCGGCTTCGTGTTCGAGCGGCTGGTGTTCGGCACGCTGGAGCGCGTCACCGTGCAGCGCTGGGGCATGGCGCGGGCGGCGAAGACGTAGAGACTTGTTTGGAAAGTCGGGCAAGCGTGAAGCCACATGGTCATGGCCGGGCATGGCCGTCTAAAGGACGGCGTCGGCTCGCTCGCCTAGCCCGGCCATGATGTTGCGCGCCGCGCGTTAGTTACTGCGGCTGCACGCCCGACTGCTTGATGATCTGCAGATACTTGTCGCTCTCCGCCTGCACGAAGGCCGCGAACTCCGCGGACGAGCCGATCCGCACGTCCGCCCCCGCCGCGAGCAGCTTGGCCTGCATGTCCTTCGACTGGAGGATCTTGTTGATCTCGGCGTTGAGCCGGTCGACGACCGGCTGCGGCGTGCCTTTTGGCGCGAAGAAGCCCTGCCATAGCGTCAGGTCGAAGGTCGGATCGCCGATCGCCTCGGCCACCGTGGGAATTTCCGGGGCTGCGCCCGAGCGCTTGGCCGACGACACCGCCAGCACCTTCATCTTGCCGGACTTCACATGCGGCATCGCCGCCGGGAAGCCGGGGAAATACATGTCGACGTGACCGCCGAGCAGGTCGTTCAGCGCCGGCCCGGCACCCTTGTAGGGCACATGGGTCAGGTTGCCCTTGGTGCGCAGCTTGAGGAACTCGCCGGCGAAGTGGCCCGGCGTGCCGGTGCCCGCCGAGGCGAAGGTTACGGGCTTGCCGCCGCTCCGGAACGCTTTCACCATGTCGGCGATGTTCGCGTAAGGCGCGCCCGCGCTCACCACCAGCGCCAGCGGCACCACCGAGGCGAGCGCCACCGGGATCAGGTCGGTCTGCGCGTTGTAGGACAGACCCTTGATCCAGTGCCGGTTGATCGCGATCTCGCCGGTCTGTCCCATCAGCAACGTGTGGCCGTCGGGCGCGGCCGAGACCACCGCCTGCGTGCCGATCGAGCCGGTGGCGCCGGCGCGATTCTCGACCACCACGTTCTGGCCGAGCGACCTGGTCAGTTCGGCCGCAACCAGCCGCGCCACGATGTCGCCGGTGCCGCCCGGCGCATAGGCCACAATGACGTGGACGTTGCGGCTCGGATAGCTCTGCGCGGACGCGGGCAACGTCGCGAATGAGACGGCGGCGGCCAGCAGGGCGCCCATGGCGGCGCGGATCGTTCGGTGCATGGATGGTCCTCCCTGATCGCAATTGTCGGAAACCAGCGGCGCGCTGTCCAGCGCGCGGACGCTTCAGAAGCCGTAGAGCCGCGCCGGGTTGTGGACCATGATCGCGTCCCGCGCCGCGTCCGACGGCAGCGCCGCGAGGAAGTCGTCCACCATCCCCGCATAGGACAGCGGCCGGAACGGCAGTTCCACGTCCGGCCCGCGGTGCTGATCGTGCGCCGGCGTCCAGGGCCAGTCGCTGCCCCAGACGCAGCGCTCATGCGCGGCCTCGAGGATGGCCGAGAGCCAGGCCGGATCCGGGTGCGTCTCCAGGGGATCGTCCGACACGCGATAGGGGGCCGAGAGCTTGATCCAAACATGCGGCCGCCGCAGCAGGGCGAGGAACCGGCCGCCCTCGGGGCTGCCGGGCCGGGTCCCGCCATAGAGCCCGTAATGGTCGATCACCACCGGCGCCGGCGACGCCGCGATGGTGCCTTCACTCGCCAGCAGCGTACCGATGTTGGCGATCATCTCGACATGCCAGCCCATCGTCCCCGCCACCGCCGCCTGGGCGGCGAACGCGGCCGCCAGATTGTCCGGCGCTCCGGGCCCGCTGTAGAGATTGATCCGCAGGCCCCGCACGCCGCGGCGATGCAGGTCGTCCAGCGCCTCCCGCGGCGTGGCCTCAGGGTCGATCACCGCCACCGCAAGGCCCTGCCCCCCGAGCGCGTGCAGCGCCTCCAGCGTCGCCGAATTGTCGGTGCCGTAGAAGCTCGGCTGCACGATCACGAAGCGGCCGATGCCGCGCTCAGCGCCGTTTCGCTGCAATGCACCAAGCGCGGCGACGCCGGCCGTGTAGGTCCGCCGGGGAACCTGCGGGTGGCGGCCCAGCGGGCCGATGACATGGACGTGGCTGTCGCAGCGCATCAGGCTGGCACCTCGGCTTGAGAGCGTTTAAGACTCAAAGAAAACGGAACACACAGGGGAGGAAGCGCGTGCCGCATATCGAGGTCCGCGACGTTTCGCTGGTGTACGATACGCCGGCCGGCCAGGTCGTCGGCGTCCAGAACGCAAGCTTCGACATCGAGCAATCCGAGTTCATCTGCATCGTCGGCCCGTCCGGCTGCGGCAAGTCCACGCTCCTCAATATCATCGCCGGCTTCATTCCCCCAAGCGGCGGCGGGATCACCATCGGCGGGCAGCCGGTGAAGGGCCACGGCATGGACCGCGGCGTGGTGTTCCAGGACTTCGCGCAGCTGTTCCCCTGGCGCACGGCGCTCGGCAACGTCGCCTTCGGCCTGGAGATGAAGGGCGTCGGCAAGGCCGAGCGCGAGGAGGTCGCGCGCGAACAGCTCAAGCTCGTGAAACTGGAGAAGTTCGTCGATTCCTACCCGCACCACCTGTCCGGCGGCATGCAGCAGCGCGTCGCCATCGCGCGCGCGCTGGCCTACAATCCCGCGGTGCTGCTGATGGACGAGCCGTTCGCCGCGCTCGACGCGCTGACCCGCGACGACATGCAACGCCTGCTCGCCGACGTGTGGCGCGAGACCCGCAAGACCGTCATCTACGTGACGCACAACGTCGCCGAGGCGGTCTATCTGGCGGACCGGGTGGTGGTGATGAAGCCACATCCCGGCACCGTGAAGATCGAGGTGCCGATCGACCTGCCGCGCCCGCGCGATCCGCTCAGCGTCGAGTTCCTCGACCGCCAGAAGCTGCTGCTGCACCACCTCGGCCAGGATACCGGCAACGGAGGCGCAGGCGCGACACACTGACCAGCCACGTTCGACCGTAACCAAGAACGGCAACCGCAGGGAGAGAAAGGCAATGGACATCCGGAAGGGAATGACACGACGCGACTGTCTGGCCGCCACCGGCGCGACCATGCTGGCCGCGGGGCTCGGCTCCACCGGTGCCGCCGCCCAGCAGGGCGTCACGATCCGGCAGGGCTACCAGACCAACATCTGGGGCATGCCGACCTACTACCTGATGAAGTCGGGCCTGCTCGAAAAGCGCGGCCTCAAGGTCCAGGAGTTCGGCGTCCCCTCCGGCAACCTGACCATGCAGCAGATGGTTGCGCGCCAGGTCGATCTCGGCACCTACGCCGGCCCGTCCTTCATCATCGGCCACAACCGCGGCAACCTGGTCGCGATCGCGCAGATCGAAGAGGTGGGCCGCACCGGCGCCATGGTGGTGCGCAAGGACCTCGGCATCACCAAGATGGAAGAGCTGAAGGGCCGCAAGATCGCCAACCAGACCGGCTCCTCGATCGGCAACATCTTCATCGACCAGGTCGGGCCGGCGAACGGGCTGAAGAAGGGCGACTTCCAGGAGGTCCGAATGAACGTCAACGACATGGTCGCGGCACTCGCCTCCAAGACCGTGGACGCGATGATCAACATCGAGCCCTACAACGCCATCGCCGAAGCCGACGGGCTCGGCGTGTCGATCATGGACCTGTCGAAATACGACCGGGTGCCGGTGTTCATGGCGGCCACGCCGGACTTCGTCGAGAAGAATCCCGACGCCGTGGTGGCCTATCTGCGGGCCTGGCTCGAGGTCGCCCGAGACTTCAAGGAGAACCCGAAGAAGGTGTCGGACGTGATCTACTCGTTCTTCACCTCGAAGGGCTACACCATGTCCCCCGAGACCTTCGCCAAGGCGCTCGGCCGCGTCGACGTGGCCCCCGGCTTCCCCACCGGTCTCGAGTCTTACATGAAGCAGCATGCCGAGGTGCTGGTGCGGGAGAAGCGGATTTCCGCGATTCCCGACTGGAAGAAGGCGCTGCGGCCCGACTTCATGGAGAAGGCGCGCAAGGGCTCCTGAGCGCGGATGCAACTCATGCGATTGCGGACGGGCCGGCGCGAACGCCGGCCCGCTCGGTTGATGAAAGACCTCCCCGGCGCGATCAAAACGCGCTAAACATGCCGCCGCGTGGGGACCACCGGCGGACTCTCTCGATCAGGCAACGGAGCAGGTTATGAAGCGTGCAAAGAGCGGCGGGCGTTCGATGAAGAAGAAACCGGCGGCAAAAAAGGCCGCGAAAAAGACGGCGAAGAAGGCCGCAGCCAGGCCCGCGAAGAAAAAGGCGGCTCCGAAGAAGGCGGCTCCGAAGAAGGCCACGAAAAAAGCCGCGGTCGGCAAGCCGGCCGTCCGCAGGAGCAGCGGCGGCGACGGCGTCGTCACCCGCAACTTCAAGCTGCTCGCGCACCACACCCTGCAGGGCTTCGGCGGCATCGGCGAAGGCGTGTCGATCCAGATCGCGCCCGACGGCCGCCGCGTCCTCTGGCTGGCGCACGAGAGCGCGCCGAAGAACTTCACCGCGGTCGACGTGTCCGACCCGCGCAAGCCCAAGGTGATCTGCCAGACCGACCTGCCGCAGAGCCACATGCGCTCCAACTCGCTGGAGACCTGCGGCAACCTGATGGCGGTCGCCTACCAGACCTCGAAGAAGAACCTGCAGCCCGCCGGCATGGAGCTGTTCGACATCTCCAACCCGGAGAAGCCGCGCTCGGTCTCGTTCTTCGACTGCTCGGGCGAGCACTCCCGCGGCGTGCACCAGCTCTGGTTCTGCGACGGCGAATACGTCCACATGGCCTCGGGCGCGCCGGACTTCCTGCCGACGCATCCGTCCGACGACCAGTTCTACCGCATCATCGACGTGCGCAACCCCTCGAAGCCCACCGAGGTCGGCCGCTGGCACATGCCGGGCACGAGGCAGGGCGACAACGTGATGCCGCCGCCGCGCCACGCCATCGACAAGGGCTTCCGCGCACACAACTGCAACGTCTATCCGCAGCGCCCCGACCGCTGCTATCTCGCCTATATCGACGGCGGCATGTTCGTGCTCGACATCTCGGACAAGGCGAACCCGAAGAAGGTCTCGTCCTGGACCAACTCGCCGCCCTACACCGGCTTCATGCACACCGTGGTGCCGCTGTTCGACCGCGGCCTGATGCTCGTCACCGACGAGTCGACCGAGAACAACGCGGCCGACTGGCCGAAGCTGGTCTGGGTCCTGGACGCGCGCAACGAGGAGAACCTGGTTCCGATCTCGACCTGCCCGCTGCCCGACCATCGCGCCTATGCGGCGCGCGGCCGGTTCGGCGCCCACAACATCCACGAGAACACGCCGCTTCCGACCGCATGGCAGAACGACCAGATCGTGCTCGGCACGTTCTTCAATGGCGGCCTGCGCGCGTTCGACATCTCCAACCCGTACCAGCCGCAGGAGATCGGCACGTTCGTTCCGCCGGCTCCGGTCGGCGCGCCGACCGGCACGATCCAGCTCAACGACGTGTTCGTGGACGAGCGCGAGATCGTCTACACGGTGGACCGCCACGTCGGCGGTCTCTACATCCTGGAGATGGATTTCTGAGTCCAAGACCTCTCCGCGCATGCCGCCGGTCCCCTCCCCCCGCCCTCGGGGAGAGGGGAACCCGGCCCGCCGAACCCGATGAATGACATTCAGGCCCTGTTCCCCTCCGTATCCGCCGGCCGCTTCGGCCGGCGGCAGAAGCGGGCGCGCGGATCGCGCCTGCCGGTGACGATCGTCACCGGCTTCCTCGGTGCGGGAAAGACCACGCTGGTCCGACGCTTCCTGGAGACGCCCGAGGGCAGCGGCACGGCTCTCATCGTCAACGAATTCGGCTCGGTTGGCATCGACGACGCGATCCTGCGCGAGAGCAAGGACGAGGTGACGCTGCTCGGCAACGGCTGCCTGTGCTGCAACACCCGCTCGGACCTGCAGATCGCGCTGCGCCGCCTGGTGGCCGACCGCGACCGCGGCAAGATCCCGCATTTCAACCGCGTGCTGATCGAAACCAGCGGGCTCGCCGACCTGAGCCCGATCCTGCAGACCTTCTCGACCGACCGCGCTCTCGGCGGCGAGTTCGCCGTGGAGGTGGTGCTCACCATCGTCGACGCCGTCAACGGGCTGCGCAACCTGGAGAAGGCTCCCGAGGCGCGCAAGCAGGCGATCCTCGCCGACCGGCTGGTGATTTCCAAGACCGATCTCGCCGACGCCCGCGCGGTGAAGAAGCTGACCGCGAAGCTCGGCGAACTGAACCCGCACGCCATCGTCCACACCGCGGTCTCCGGCGATCTCGACCCGTCATGCCTGATCGATTCCGGACGCGATCCGCTCGCCATCCGCCACGACGGCTTCGTGGCCGAGGCTGCTGCGCATGGTGATGGCATCGCCAGCTTCGTGCTGCGCGAGGAGGAGCCGATCGACTGGCCGGTGTTCCAGCGCGCGCTGGAAGCGCTGATCGGCCTGCGCGGGCCGGACCTGCTGCGCGTCAAGGGCCTGCTGAACCTCGAGGGCAGCAAGGGCCCGGTGGTGTTCCAGGCGGTGCAGCACCTGATCCATCCGCCGGTGGAGCTATCCGCCTGGCCGGACGCCGACCGTGCGAGCCGGCTGGTGTTCATCACCCGCGGCGTTTCGGAGGAGCAGGTGCGCGCATTGTTCGCGGCGTGCAAGGCGCTGGGATACGTCGCGAGCGAATAAAGCGGCTAAACACGCCGCCTCAGTCCGGCGGCATCCCGGATCACGTCCGCAATGACCGCCTCGTTGCCCGGCGCCATGATATGCGCGCCGGCCACCCCCGCAATCGACGCCAGCTCCTCCAGCAGCTCCCCGCAGGCCTTGCGGCCCTCGGCCGCCGGATCGGCCGCCGCCTCCAGCCGCTTCACCGTCTCATCGGGGATGATGGTGCCGAAGAGCTTCTCGCGCATCCAGCGCGCCGACTTGGCCGAGCGCAGCGGCGCCACCCCGATCAGCAGCGGCAGGCTCACGCCGTGCTCCGCGAGCCGGGCCGCGTAGCGCCGCACCACGCCAGCGTCCATGCAGAACTGGGTCTGCGCGAAGGCCGCGCCGGCCGCAACCTTGGCCGCGAGGCTTTTGGGCTCCCAGCCCGGCGGGGGATCGAGCGGCATGTCGGCCGCGCCGATGAAGAACTCCGCCTTGCCCGAAACCTTGCGGCCGTGCGGCAGCTCGCCCTTGTCGCGCAGCGTCGCCGCAGTCTGCATCAGGCTCGCGGTGTTGAGGTCGAACACCGGCTTGGCGTCGGGCTGATCGCCCTGCTTCGGATCGTCGCCGGACAGGATCAGCAGGTTGTGGATACCGAGCGCGGCGGCGGCCATCAGGTCGCTCTGCAGGGCGATGCGGTTGCGGTCGCGGCAGGTGAGCTGGAGGATCGGCTCGATGCCGTTCTGGAGCAACAGCCCCGCCGCCGTCACCGCACCGAGGTGGGCGCGCGCGCCCGCGCCGTCGGTGACGTTCACGGCATCCGCCAGGCCCTTCAGCGGCGCAGCCTTGGCGATCAGCTCGGCGGGATCGCAGGTGACTGGCGGCGCGACCTCCGCCGTGATGACGAACTGCCCGGCCTCGATCCTGTCCCTGAAGGTCTGCACGCCACGACGCTCCGCTGAAACCCGGAGTCAACCATCCAGAATTCCTGCCCCGTTTCAAGTCGCGCTCCGATGGGCAGAGCCCTGGCGGCTGCCCACTTGGCGCGGGAGCCGGGCGCTCCTACACTCGCGGCGATGCCGGTCGTCGCCACCACGCTCGAAGACGCCCTGTCCGTCATCGCCGACGGCTGCACGCTCGCGGTGCCGCGCGAAAGCTCCGGCGTGGCGATGGCGGCGACGCGCGCGCTGATCCGGCGCGGCGTGAAGCGGCTCACACTGGTCGCGCTGCCGACCTCGAGCCTGCAGGCCGACATGCTGATCGGTGCGGGCTGCGTCGAGACGCTGGAGACCTCCGCGGTGAGCCTCGGCGAATTCGGGCTCGCGCCGCGCTTCACGGCAGCGGTGCTGGCCGGCACGATCCGCATGAAGGACGCCACCTGCCCTGCTCTACACGCCGCGTTCCAGGCGGCGGAGAAGGGCGTGCCGTTCATGCCGCTGCGCGGGCTGATCGGCTCCGACGTGCTGGCGCACCGGCCGGACTGGAAGACCATTCCCAACCCGTTCGGGGAAGACGATCCAATCGTGCTGCTCCCGGCGATGCGGCCGGACGTGGCGCTGTTCCATGCACCCGTGGCGGATCGCTTCGGCAACGTCTGGATCGGGCGTCAGCGTGAACTGGTGACGATGGCGCATGCCGCGGAGCGAACCGTGGTCACGGTGGAGGAGCTTCGCGACGGCAGCCTGCTCGACGATCCCATGCTCGCGGCCGGCACCCTTCCCGGCTTCTACGTTGAGCGCGTCGCACTGGTCCCGAACGGTGCGTGGCCCCTGCCGCTGCCGGACCACTATCCGTGGGACGGCGCGCACCTGAAGGACTATGCGAAACTCGCCGCGACGGACGACGGCTTCAGGGACTATCTCGAGCGGTTCGTGCATGAGCGCGCTCCAGCCTAGCGTCCGCGACGAGGAGCTGCTCGCATCGGTCATCGCCGACCTGATCGGCGACGTGCGCCACGTGGCGGTCGGCAACGCCTCGCCGATCCCGGCGGCCGCCGCGCTGCTGGCGCGCGAGCGCGGCAAGGGTCGGCCCTATGTCTCGCTGCTCGGCAGCCCCAGGCACACGTTCTTCACCGACGGCGGCCGGGAGCTGTTCGACTGCGCAGGCCAGGGCCGCGTGGACGTGTTCTTCCTGTCCGGCGGCGAGATCGACGGCGAGGGCAACGTCAACCTCGTCAGCACCGGCGACCCCGCGCATCCGACGATGCGATTCCCCGGCTCGTTCGGCTCGTCCTATCTCTACTATGTCGTGCCCAAGGTGATCCTGTTCCGCACCGAGCACTCGCGGCGGACGCTGGTGCCGAAGGTCGCCTTCGTCAGCGCACCGGGCACGAGCGCCGACAACGTCCACCGCACCGGCGGGCCGGTCGGCCTGATCACCAACCGCTGCTTCTTTTCGTTCGACCCTGCGCGGCGCCGGTTCCGGCTCGCCAGCGTCCATCCCGGCCACACGGTCGAGGAGGTGGCCGAGCACACCGGCTTCCTCTTCGACCGCCCAGCCGAAGTGCCGGTCACGCCGACCCCTTCGCCGGAGACCCTGCGGCTCTTGCGCGAGACCGTGGCGCCTGAGCTGGCCCTCGTCTATCCGCAGTTCGCAGCGCGGGTTTTCGGCCTCCCGCAACACGCCTGAAACCGATTGCGGACCATTCCCCGGCGTGGTGTGGTTGCGGCACGGCCGGAACCGCGGCCAAGGGTGGAAATGCAAAAGAACAAGGGGTATCGGCGTGAAAACCGTTGAAGTTGCGGCGATCGGCGTGGGCTGGGTAGGCGGCACGCGGGTCGAGACGCTCTCGCGCACGGCGCTGGTGGACAAGCTCCACATCTGCGAGATCCGGCCGGAGCGGCTGGCCGAACTGAAGGCGCGCTACCGCCCGGCCACGGCCACGCGCGATTACCAGGACATCATCAGGAACGACAACATTTCGGTGGTCTACATCTCGACCACGCCGGAATCCAACCATTACCCGATCGCCCGCGACTGCCTGCGCGCCGGCAAGCACGTCATGCTGGAAAAGCCGATCGCGCTGGAGCTGTGGGAAGCCGACGAGCTGATCGCCATCGCCAAGCGCAACAACCTCAAGTTCACCATCGGCTATTCGCAACGCTTCAACACCAAGATCGCCTACGCCAAGAAGAAGATCACGGACGGCACGCTCGGCAAGGTCGTCTCCGTGCTGGTCAGCCGGCACCTGTCGCGCGCCCTCGGCAAGAAAATCGCAAGCCGCGTGCGGCTCTCGCCGGTGGTGATGGAATCCACCCACGATCTCGACTTCGTGTTGTGGCTGCTGGAGCCGGCGAAGCCCGTGCGGGTCTATTCGCAGGGCGCGTTCGGATACATGGAGCCGATCAACGGCTCGCATGACGTGATGTTCACCACCGTCACGATGGACAACGGCGTGGTCGTCATGATCGGCGGCGGCTGGAACTTCCCGGAAAGCTTTCCGAACTACTGCTCGACCTGGATCGAGATCACCGGCACCGAGGGTGCGCTGGTGCTCGACGACACCCAGCGCGACAACTGGCTGAACACCGCGCAGAGCGGCCAGGTGTTCCCGATGTCCACCATGCCCGGCGAGCAGGTGGACCATGTGTTTGCCGGCGGCATGGGGCCGGAGACCATCCACTTCCTCGAAGCCTGCATCCAGAACAAGCCGGTGATGGTGTCGCCGGAAAGCGCGCGCATGGTGATGGAGACCTACACCGCCGCCGACCTCTCCGCCGATCGCAACGAGCCGGTGGACCTTCCGCTGACCAACGAGACCATCGCGGCGGTTGCCGACTTCAAGCAGAAGATTCGCGCCGGGGTGAACTCGTGAGAGCGCAATCGAAGGAGCTGGGCCTCGCCATCATCGGCGGCGGCCGGGTCGGCCTGTTCCGCGGCGAGGTCGCGAACCGCCATCCGGCCGTGAAGTGGATCGGACTGGCGGAGAAGAATCCGAACCGCGCGGGCGAGGTCGCGCCCCGGATCGGCGCGGATTTCGTCACGCAGAGCCACGTCGAGCTGATCCGGCGTCCGGAGGTCAACTGCGCGATCATCGCCACCGACGAGCACCTGCACGTCGAGCCGATCATGGCGGCGGTGGAGCGCGGCATCCCGCTTCTGATCGAGAAGCCGCTGGCGACCGACCTGAAACAGTCCGCGATGGTGCTCAAGGCGATCAGGGACGCGAAGCTCGACGCCATCGTCGGCTACACCCAGCGGTTCCGCCGCAAGTGGCTTGCCGGCAAGGAGAAGGTTCGCACCGGCGCGCTCGGCGACGTGACGCTCGTGACCTCGCGGGCGTTCATGAACCGCCTCGTGGCGATCGACAACTACAAGCGCACCGACGATCCCACGACGATCTCGCCGATGGTGATCTCCGGCACCCACGCGCTCGACGTCTGCATGTGGTACCTGGAGCAGAAGACGCCGGTGGAGTGCTACGCGCGCTCCGTCGACAAGGTGCTAGGACCGCTCTACCAGGGCATCGACGCCACAGCCGGCATGATCATGATGTCGGACGGCTGCGTCTACCATCTCAACATCTCTTGGGCGCTGCCGGTGACGTGGCCGGGCGCGGTCTATTCGCTCGAGGTCGGCATCGTCGGCACCGAGGGCGTGCTGACCATCGACGACACCCACCGCGACATGGTGATGGCGGTGTCGAAGCCGCAGTCCGAAGGCTACGCGCCGGACGGCAGCCGGCTGGTGGACTTCCTCGGCTCCTACCCGCCCGGCGACATGGCGCTGGGCGAGCTGCGCGGGCCGATGGCGGAGGAGACCGTTTCGTGGCTGAACCGCGTCGCGCTCGGCCTGCCGACCGCGGCCGCCACGGTGGAGGAGGCGCACAACCGGCTGATGCTCACCAAGGCGCTGGACCTCTCGGCGAAGCGCAAACAGCCGGTGAAGCTGCCGATCGAGCCGGGCGAAGAACTGGCGGCATGATCTGTCGCCCGGGACGCTGCACCGGCATCCCTTCCTTCGGACGGCGACACCCGGCGACGACGGCCGAACCGATCGGCCCCTTAAAGCCGATCCAGCAGCCGCGTCACCTTCAGATCGTCGGCCAGCGCGTCGAGCTGCGCGATCACCTCCGCCACCATCGGCACGCCGTCGCGCAGCCGCTCCGCGCGCCGCGCCCGGCGCTGTTCGCCCGGCAGGCGGATGCGGTCGAAGCCGGGCAGCACCGGGGATTCCTTCAGCTCGCGCAGGTGGCGGTCCACCTCAGCCTTGAACTGCGCCAGCGGCACGAAGCGCGACACGTCGAGCACGATGAGAAAGTGGCCGGTGTCGCAGACCGACGAATCGTCGTTGTTGAAGTCCACCACGTCGCGCCCGAAGGCCGCGCCGTTCAGCGTTCCGGCCAGCAGACCCAGCACCAGCGCCAGCCCGGCGCCCTTGTGGCCGCCGATCGGCAGCAGCAGGCCGTGCGCGCTCTTCGCGGGATCGGTGAGCGGCGCGCCGTCGCCCGCGTCGATCATCCAGCCCTCGGGCATCGGCCTGCGCTGCAGCCGGTAATTCTTGACCGTGCCGTAGGAGACGACCGTGGTCGCGATGTCGAGCACCACCGGGGCCTCCTCGCCGGCGGGGATCGCCACCGCGAGCGGGTTGGTGCCGAGCAGGTTCTCCGCGCCGCCCCAGGCGGGCATGTGGTTGGCGCTGGCCACCACCGAATAGATGCCGACCATGTCGTGCGGCAGCGTCATGGCCGCATAGACGCCGGCCGCGCCGGCGTGGTTGCTGCGCTTCGCGCCGACCCAGGCGACGCCGGCGTCCCTCGCGAGCGCGACCGCGGTGTCGGCCGCATGCGCCATCACCAGATGGCCCATGCCGTTGTCGCCATCGACCATCGCGGTGGCCGGGGCGGTCTTCGTCGCCGCGATGCGTGGCGAGGGATTGACGCCGCCGGCCTTCATGCGCCGAACGTACTGTGGCAGGCGGAACACGCCGTGCGCGTCCGCGCCGGTGAGGTCGGCCTCCACCATCAGCTCCGCGATCCTCGCAGCGTCGGCCGGCGGCACGCCGAGCGTGCGAAACGAATCCGCGATCAGCGCGGCGATCGCCGCGGCCGGCACCGCACGCGGGCCGCTCATGCCCTGCGCGCTCCCGGCAGGAGCTGCTGCACCAGTCCGCTCAGGATCGTGGCCTTGTCGGCGTCCGGCACCGACAGCGCCTTGACCTGCCGCGCACAGTCGAAGGTGCCCATGTCGTAAGGGTAGTCGCTGCCGAGCATGACGTGCGACGCGCCAAATTCGCCGACGAGAAATTCGAGCGCCGGCCTGCCGTGCAGGATCGTGTCCCAATAGAAGGTGCGGATGGTCTCGGCCGGCGGCCGCTTCAGGTGCTTCTGCGGCTCGGGGCGGACATGCCAGCCGTGCTGCCAGCGTCCCGCCTGATAGGGCGTGAAGCCTCCGCCGTGCACCATGAAGAACTTGATCTTCGGGAAGCGCTCGATGACGCCGCCGAACACGAGGCACGCCGCGGCGATGGTGGTGTCGAGCGGATTGCCGATCAGGTTGGCCAGATAATAGCTCTTGAGCCGGTCCGCGCCCGCGACGTTGTTCGGGTGGATCATGAAGAACGCCTCAAGCTCGTTCGCCACCGCCCAGACCGGCTCGAACTCGGGATCGTCCAGGTTCCTGCCCATGATGTTGGAGGCGATCTGCGCGCCCTGCAGGCCGAGCGCGGTCATGGCGCGGCGCAACTCGTCAGCGGCGGCCTTCGGCGCCTGCATCGGCAGCGTGGCGAGGCCGTAGAAGCGGTCGGGATGGGATCGGGTCAGCTTCGCGATCTGGTCGTTCTGGATCGCCGAAGTGGTGGCGGCAAGGCCGGCGTCCTGGTTGTAGAGGAAGGTCTGCGGCGTGATCGACAGCACCTGCATGTCCACCTCGGAGGCGGCCATGTCCTGAAGCCGCTGCTCCAGGTCGAAGCCGCCCTTGGGGAACGGCCGGTACGGCGTGCCGGCCACGGTGAGGTCGTACATGTCGTTGCCGATGGGAGCGATCTTCAGGCCGATCGAGGGCGCCTCCTTCTGGAGCAGGTGGATGGTGTCCTCGGCCAGGATGTGGGCGTGGGCGTCGATCGTAAGCGGCTTCGGCATGGCGTTCCCCCCGGCGCGCTTTTCCGCGCCGTCTTCCTTGAACGACGCTGCCCGCGACAGCGGGCGGCCCGCCTGTCTAGCACACCGGCCGCCGCCCTTTCATCCCGCCAAGGCTCCGGTTTTCCGTCGTTTTTTGCTGCGGCGGAAGGCGTTGCAGGATCGCCCCCCGGCCGGTATTTCTATCGGCCAGCCCTAGCCTGACCTCGTTCCCGGAAACCCCAGCCGACATGAACATGAACGCCGAAACCCGCCCGAATCGCACCATCCGCCTGGAAGACGACAAGCTCCTGCGCGGGCTGGGGCGCTACATGGCCGACGCACCACTGCCCGGCCAGACCTACGCCGCCTTCGTGCGCTCGCCCCATGCCGCCGCCGACATCAAGGGCATCGACGTGGAGGAAGCCCGGAAGGCCAAGGGCGTCGTCGCCGTCCTGACCGGCGCCGACATGAAGGCCGCCAACATCGGCAACCTGTCGCAGCATCCACCGCTGCCCGGCAAGAACGGCGGCAAGCTCATCATCCCGGTGCGGCCCGCGCTCGCGCACGACGCCGTGCGCCACATCGGCGAGCCGGTGGCCGTGGTGATCGGCGAGACCTTCGCGGCGGCGCAGGACGCGGCCGAGCTGGTGAACGTCGATTACGAGGTCAAGGACGCGATCACCGACCTGCGCGAAGCCGTGAAGCCCGGCGCGCCGCTGGTCTGGCCGGACGTCCCCGGCAACGTCGCCTGCGACTGGCCGGGCGCAGCTCCGGACCCGGAGGCGAACGAGAAGGAGGTGGCCGCCATCTTCGCCTCGGCCAAGCACGTCGCCAAGGTGTCGCTCGTGCACCAGCGCCTGGTGGTGGCCTCCATGGAGCCGCGCGGCGCGACGGCGAGCTACGACACGGCGAGCGATTCCTACCTCGTGCGCAGCTGCTCGCAGGGCGCGCGCGCCCTGCGCGACGGGCTCGCGCAGATCATGGGCATCCCGAACGCCAGGCTCCGCGTCACCACCGAGGAGGTGGGCGGCGCCTTCGGTCTCAAGACCGGCCCCTATCCGGAATACATCGCCATCATGATCGGCGCGAAGCAGATCGGCCGGCCGGTTCACTGGATGTGCGGGCGCTCGGAGGCGTTCCTCTCGGACAACCAGGCGCGCGACGCCTACAGCGACGTCGAGCTGGCGCTCGACGAGCGCGGCAAGTTCCTGGCGCTGCGCATCCGGCACCTCGGCGCGCTGGGCGCCTATGTCGGCGCGGTCGGCGCCAACATCGTCACGCTCAACATGGTGCGCTGCCTTCCCGGCATGTACGACATCCGAAAGATCGACGCGCAGGCCAAATGCGTGTTCACCAACACCATCACCACCGCGCCCTACCGCGGCGCAGGCCGGCCCGAGGCGAGCTACTGTCTCGAGCGCGTCGTCGACGAAGCCGCGCGCATCACCGGCATCGATCCGGTCAAGCTGCGCCGGCGCAACCTGATCTCCGCCAAACAGATCCCCTACAAGACCGCCGTTGGAACCACCTACGATTCCGGCGAGTTCGAAGGCCTGGTCGACAAGGCGCTCAAGCTCGCGGACTACGATGGCTTCAAGCAGCGCCGCAAGGATTCGAAGGCCAAAGGAAAGGTGCGCGGCATCGGCCTGTGCTTCGTGCTGGAGCACTCCGGCGGCGCGCCGATCGAGGGCGCCGAGATGAAATTCCCCGGCGGGGAGAAGGTTCTCCTGAATCTTAACGTGCAGTCCACGGGACAGTCGCACGCCACCATCTTCCCGCGCGTCGCCGCCGAGCAGCTCGGCGTCAAGCCCGAGCAGGTGCTCCACGCCCACGGCGATTCGGCGATGGAGATCGCGGGCTACGCCTCGGTCGGCTCGCGCTCGGCCATGACGGTCGGGCATGCGATGGTGAAGACCGCCCAGGCGGTGATCGCCAAGGGCAAGAAGGTTGCGGCGGTCGCGCTCGAGGCCGCGGACGAGGACATCGCCTACAAGGACGGCCGCTTCGAGGTGGTCGGCACCGACCGCAGCCTGTCGCTGTTCGAGGTGGCCGAAAAGGCGGCCGAGATGAAGAAGAAAGGCGAGATCGAGGAAAACCTGGACAGCAGGGTGAACTCCGAAACGCCGCTGACCTTTCCCAACGGCTGCCACGTCGCCGAGATCGAGATCGACCCGCAGACCGGCAAGCTGTCCATCGCCGGCTACACCGCGGTGGACGACTGCGGCAACGTCCTCGACCCGACCATCGTCGAAGGCCAGACCCACGGCGCGGTGACGATGGGGCTCGGCCAGGCGATCATGGAGCACACGGTCTACGACGCCGGCGGCCAGCTCGTCTCGGGCTCGTTCATGGACTACGCCATGCCGCGCGCGCACGACGTGCCCTTCTTCAAGGAAGGCTTCCACGTGGTGCCCGCCACCACCAACCCGCTCGGCGTCAAGGGCGCGGGCGAGGCCGGCACGACCGCGGCGATCGCCGCGGTAATGAACGCCATCGCCAACGCGCTGCCGAAGAGCCGGTCCGCCAAGACGATGGATATGCCGGCCACGCCCGAGAAGCTGTGGCGCGCGTGCCAGGAGGAGCTGGCGCAGTAAAGCGCGGGCGCCGGCGCGGAGCGGAAGACGATCCGGCGCGGCCGTTTCCAGCCGCGCCGGGGATCCAAAACACGCCGGTCCGGGACGGACGCTATTTCTTGCCCATGCCCGACATCGGCGTCTTGCCGCCGAACGGCTGGTTCTTTTTCTTCTGGTTCTTCTCGGCCTTCGGCTTCTTCTTTTCCTTGTTCTGCTTCTGGTCGCCCTTCGCCATGATCCGGTCTCCTCGAATCAGCGCGGGGTGCGCTGCGTGCGCAATCTAGTCCCGCCCCGCGAGCCGGCACAACAGCGGGCGGATCACCGTGAGGCCGGAAACCGCCCTCACCCCTGGGAAATGAACTTGGTGTTGAGATAGGCGCCGAGCCCCTCCGTGCCGCCCTCGCTGCCGTGGCCGGACTCCTTGACGCCGCCGAACGGCGTTTCCGGCGTCGAGATCGCCACCGAGTTGACCCCCACCATGCCGGACTCGATGGCGTCGCCGATCGCGGCGGCGGTCGTGCTCGACGTGGTGAAGGCATAGGCGGCCAGGCCGAACGGCAGTGAATTGGCGCGCTCGACCACCTCGTCGAAGCTCTTGAAGGTCACGATCGGAGCCAGAGGCCCGAACGGCTCCTCGGTCATGATCTTCGAATCGTCCGGGACGTCGGTGATGACGGTGGGATCGAAGAAGTAGCCCTGGTTGCCGCGGCGGTTGCCACCGGCGACGATCTTGCCGCCGCGGCTCTTGGCGTCGGCGACGAAGGAATCCATGGCATCGAGCCGCCGCGGATTGGCCAGCGGCCCCATCGTGGTGCTCTTCTCCATGCCGTCGCCGACCTTGACGTTGTTGGCGAACTCGGTGAAGCGCGCGACGAACTTCTTGTAGACGTCCTCATGAACGTAGAAGCGCGTCGGCGAGATGCAGACCTGGCCGGCGTTGCGGTACTTGAACGCCGCGATCGTATCCGCGGCCTTCTCGGGATCGGCGTCGTTGAACACCACCACCGGCGAATGGCCGCCCAGCTCCATCGTGGTGCGCATCATGCCCTTGGCGGCGAGCTGAGCGAGCTGCTTGCCAACCGGGATCGAGCCGGTGAACGACATCTTGCGCACCACCGGCTTGGACAGGAGATACTCGGAGACCTCTGACGGCACGCCGAAGACGAGGTTGAGCACGCCGGCCGGCACGCCGGCGTCGGCAAAGCAGCGCACCATCTCCACGCAGGCGCCGGGCGTCTCTTCCGACGCCTTGAGGATCAGCGAGCAGCCCGCCGCGAGCGCACCGCCGATCTTGCGCGCGGGCGTGAGGACCGGGAAATTCCAGGGCGTGAACGCCACCACCACGCCGACCGGCTCCTGCATCACGAGCTGGCGCGTGCCCTTGGTGCGGCCCGGCACGATGCGGCCGTAGGAGCGACGGCCCTCCTCGGCGTACCAGTCGATGATGTCGGCGGAGACCAGCACCTCGCCGCGGGCCTCGGCATAGGGCTTGCCCTGCTCCAGCACCATGATCTTAGCGATCGCATCGTGGCGCTCGCGCATCAGGTCCGTGCCCTTGCGCAGAATCCTGGCGCGATCATAAGCCGAGGTGGCGCGCCAGGTCGCGAAGCCCTTGCGCGCGGCCTCGAGCGCTGCATCGAGATCGGCCTTGCCGGCGTGTGGCAGACGCGCAAGCGGCTTCTCGGTGGCGGGGTTGATGACGTCCTCCCCCTTGCCGCCGCCGTTCGTCTTCCACGCGCCGTCGATGTAAAGGCCGAGCTCGGAATACATGGCACCCTCACCTGTTTCGGAAATTCGTGGCTGGTGGATTAGCACTTCCGGGCTTGCGCGGCCACCCTCGGGGGCTCAACTCAGATACGCGCCGCCGTTGAGCTGGTAGTTCTGTCCGGTGATGTAGGCGGCCCTCGGCCCGCACAGGAAGCGCACCACCTCCGCGATATCCTCCGGCAGGCCGCGGCGGCCCACCAGCGGCTTGCTGAACGAATGGTGCTGCGGTTCGGGCTGGCCCGCGGGCCGCGGCGCCTGCATCAGCCCCGGCGTCACGGTGTTGACGCGCACCCGGCCCGCCAGTTCGTGCGCCAGCGCGCGCGTGAAGCCGACGAGGCCGGACTTGCCGGCCACGACATGCGCGCGATGGGCCGCGCCGGTGTGAGCGGAAAGCCCGCCGACGTTCACGATGGCCGCCGCGTCGCTGTTCATGAGGTGCGGCAGGCACGCCTGCACGCAAACGAACGCGCCGTCGAGGATAACGCCGATCACCTCGCGCCACTCCGCGAGCGACATCGTTTCGAACGGTTGCTCCGCGCGCAGCGCCGCGTTGTTGACCAGCATGTCGATGCGACCGAAACGCGCCACGGCGGCCGCGGCCATGTCCTGCACCGCCGCCTCGTCGACCACGTCGGCTGCGGCGGCCATCGCCCGGCCACCCGCGGCCTCGATCTCCCGGACCACGGCCTCCGCCTCGACGCGGTTGGAGCGCACGTTGACCACCACGGCCGCACCGCCCGCCGCCAGCGCCAGCGCGATGCCGCGGCCGATATTGCGCCCCGCGCCGGTGACGATGGCGACGCGGCCCTGCAGCTCCCGGTCTGGCATGTCGCTCGCGCTCACTGGCGGGTCAGGAGTTGCGCAGCCGTGCGCCGCCGAAGCCCGGAATGCGGTTGACCGCGATCACCACGACGAAGGTGAGCAGAAGCATGGACAGGCCGAGCACCGAGATCGCACCGAGATCGCCGCTTTCCTTCAGGTCGAAGATCAGCACCGACACCACCTTGGTCTCGGACGTGAACAGCATGATCGCAGCCGACAGCTCGCGGATGGTGGAAACGAAGATGAAGCACCAGGTCGCCAGAACGCTGGTCCGCAGCAGCGGCGCGGTCACGTCGCGCAACGCCCGCAGGCGGGTGGCGCCGAGCACGCGGCTCGCCTCCTCCAGCTCCGGATGGACCGAGCGGAACGCGGACTGCAATTGCTGGTAAGCCGCGGGCAGTTCGATGGTGACGTAGGCGATCAGCAGCACCCAGAGCGTGCCGTAAAGCACCAGCGGCGGCCTCGTGTAGCTCAGGAACAGGCCGACGCCGAGAACGATGCCCGGAATTGCGATCGGCGCCGTGGCGAGGAAGCCGAGAAAGCGGTGCCCGGTCACGGCCTGGCGCGCGGTCGAATAGCTGATGACCAGCGCCAGCAGCGTGCCGAAGGTGGCCGCAGCCGCGCCGAGAATGAAAGTGTTCTTGAGTGCGAGTTGGGTGGAGGACAGCTCGAAGAAGGTGAAGAAGACGTTGTGCAGCGTGAAGTTCGCCGGCGTCAGAAGCGTGGTCGCGATCGGCGAGAACGCGGCGTTGAACAATGCGAAATAGGGCAGGAACACCGGCAGGCAGAGCACGAATATCACGAAGGCCATCGCCGGCACGACGAACCAGCCGAGCTTGATCAGCCGCGGATCGGCGTTCTTGCCGCCGACGATGGAATAGCCCTTCCGTCCCAGGATCATGTGCTGGGCGCGCAGCAGCATCACCGTGACAACCAGCAGCGGTAGCGAGGCGGCCGCAGCCAGCTCCGGCTTCGGCGGATACTGGAACAGGCTCCAGATTTTGGTCGTCATCGTGTGGAAGCCGGCCGGCAACGCCAGGATCGCGGGCGAACCGAACAGGATCATGGCCTGCAGGAACGCGATCAGCGCACCGGCCAAAAGCGCCGGCAGGGCCAGCGGGATCGTGATCCGGCGCGCGGTGGTCCAGGTGCCCGCGCCCAGAATCGCCGAGGCATCCTCCAGATCGCCGGGAATGCGGTCGAGCGCATTGGCGATCAGCACGAAGACATAGGGAAACGTATAGCAGGAGATCACGAAGATCAGGCCGGGCAGCGAGTAGATGTTGAGCAGGTACTCGCCCATCTCCGCGCCGCTGACGAAACGGTAGAGCTGGTTCAGCAAGCCCGAGTTGGGGGCGGCCAGGATTTCCCAGGCAATCGCGCCGAGGAACGGCGGCGTCACGAACGAGGCCGTCACCAGCGCACGGATCGCATAGGTGTACGGCAGGTCGGTGCGGGCGACGAGCCAGCCCATCGGCGCGGCCACCAGGCAGCAAAGCACGCTCGAAGACACCGCCACGACGATGGTCGTGATCAGTGGATCCACGAAATCGGGATCGGTGAACAGGGTGTGGAAGTGCTCGAGCGTGAACGAGCGGGCCCCGCTCGCCTCGTCGACGATGGTGAGGCTGTAATAGACCAGCCACGAGATCGGCAGGATGATGAGAACGCACAGCAGCGCAGCGAACGCGACCAGAACCGGGACGGAAAAATCGAACCGGACGGTCCGGCGGTCGGCGGCCTGGGCTGGCGCTGCGATGGTCACGTTATCGTCTTTCACAAGGAGGCGAAGTTTTCAGCGGTGAACCGGCCGGACAGCTCCGGCCGGGCTGCTGCGGGCACGACACCGGCCGGCTCCGCAGACGCGCCGCCGGTCCCGAGCCTTCGGAACCGGCGACGATCCGTGACGTCCGGTGTTCGGGTCAGACCCGGAAAATCTGCGCGTAGCGCTTCTTGACCGCGTCGGCGCTCTTGAAGATTCCTTCGGGGTCTTCCTTCATCAGCTTGATGTCCTTGAGCGGACGCACGCCGGGCTTCTCCACGGTCTGGCCATGCGCCGAATACTGCCGCGCGGCATCGACGATGAGCTGCTGACCCTCGCGGCTGTGCATCCAGTTCTGGAACAGGCGACCCGCGTTCGGGTTCGGCGCATCCTTGAACAGCACGCTCGGCCCGGCGGCGAGCGGCGTGCCCTCCTCCGGATAGATGACGTCGACCGGATGGCCTTGTTCCTTGTAGCGGATCACCAGATAGCCTGCGCCGTCCACCATGATCGCGCGCTCGCCGAGCTGGATCTTCTTGGGCGTGTCGGTCGCCGACTGCACCTGCATGACCTTCTGCCGGGCGAGCTTCTCCAGATAATCCCAGCCGAGATCGCGCGCGATCTGGAACGTGGCGTTCATGATCGTGCCGCTGTAGGCGGGGTGCCCCTTCACCATCTTGCCGGCCCACTTCGGATCGAGCAGATCCTTGAAGCTCCGCGGCGCCTCGTCCTTTTTCACCAGATTGGTGTTGTAGCCCAGCGGCGAGACGAGGATGCGCGTGGTGATGTGCAGACCTTCCGGATGGAAGTACTGCTTGTCGTAATGCTTGGCGACCTCCTCCGGCAGATACGGCGCAAGCCAGCCGTTGCGGATCCAGGTGATGCAGTGCGCCGCATCCGCGGTGTTGGCCACGTCGACGGCGTGGATTTTGCTCGTCTTCTCCTGGCCGATTCGAGTGAACACCCGCTCCGCGCCGGACCGCTCCACGCGCACCGCGATGCCGGGGAACCGCTTCTCGAACTCCTTGCCGAGCTGCTGGGCGAAGGCGAGGTCCATCGCCGTGTAGAACACGACGCGGCCTTCCTTCTGGGCCGCCGCGATAAGCTGCGGCGTGATCGTGGCGAGTGCCGGCGCCTGCGCGCGGGTCGGCTCGGCAAAGAGCGTACCGCCGGCAGTCGCGGCGGCGGCGGCGGTGGTGCCCTTGAGGACGTCGCGCCGCGTGAACGGACTGTGCTTCATGGGTGTCTCCCTCAAACCCGGAATATCTGCGTGTAGCGCTTCTTGAGCGCCTCGCTCTGCTTCTCGACGCCCACCGGATCGTCCTTCATCAGCTTGATCTTGGACAGCGGCGTGCGGCCGGCCTTCTCCTTGGTGTGCGGATGGGCGGAGTGCATGCCGCCGTGGTCGATGCAGAGCTGCTGGCATTCCGGCGTGAACATCCAGCTTTGCAGCAGGCGGGCCGCGTTCGGGTTCGGCGCGGCCTTGAAGATCGCATTGGGTCCCGTGATCAGGGGCGTTCCCTCGGTCGGATAGACGATCTCGACCGGGCTGCCCTTCTCCTTGAGCTGGAACAGCACGTATTCGGTTCCGTCCGCCATGACGGCGCGCTCGCCGAGCTGAATCTTCTTGGGCGGATCGGTCGCCGATTGCACCTGCATGATCTTCTGCTTCGCAAGGCGCTCGAAGTACTCCCAGCCGATGTCGCGCGCGGTCTGGAACGTCGCCGTGACGATCGTGCCGCTGTAGCCCGGATGCGCCTTCACGATCTTGCCGACCCATTTCGGTTCGAGCAGGTCCGCGAAGCTCCTGGGCGCCTCTTCGGCCTTTACCAGCTTGGTGTTGTACGCGATCGGCGACAGCGTAATCCGGAAGTTCGCGAACATGCCGTCCGCGTCCCTGTGCTCGGCCGGATAATGCTTGGCCACCTCTTCGGGGACGAAGGGGGCGAGCCAGCCGTTGCGCTTCCAGACGATCAGGTGCGCCGCATCCGAGGAGTTCACGACGTCCACCGAGCGGATGTTGCTCGAATACTCCTGGCCGATGCGGGTGAACACCCGCTCCGCGCCGGAGCGCTCGACGCGCACCGCGACCCCCGGATACTTCGCCTCGAAGGCGCGGGCGATCCGCTCGGCCAGCGGCAGGTCGACGGAGGTGTAATAGACAACGCGGCCTTCCTTGCGGGCCGCCGCGATCAGTTCCGGCGTGATCGCCGTGGCGGCGGGCGCCTGCGCCCGCACCGGCTCGGCGAAGACGGTGCCGGCGGTCACGCCGGCCGCGAGCGCGGTCGTCCCCTTGAGGACGTCGCGCCGGGTCAATCTGCTGTTCTGCATGGGCTCCTCACCTTTGGTGGCTTCCTCGCCTTCGATATCGGTCTGGACGTTTCTTGATCGTTGGACTCCCGCCTTCGACGGGAGCCGCGTCGCACTCGTCATCCCGGGCGGTGCGCGCGGCCTTCAGGCCGCCATCCGCGCATCCCGGATCTCACCGGCTCAGCGCCAGGCAGCGCTCGGGCGGCAGATGCAGCCACACCGAAGAGCCCGGCGCCACGCTGTCCTCCGAGGCCGTGACCACCCGAAGCTGCGTGCCGTCCGCAACCTCGACCATATAGTCGCGGCTCGCTCCCAGAAAGACCTGCCGCACCACCGTCGCCGGAACGACATTGTCCTTGGAAGGCGGCTCCTGCGGCAGAATCCGGATGCTGTGCTGACGGATCGACACCGCCGTATCCGCATCGGCCTTCTGCGTCTCGCCGGTGACGCGCAGCGGCACTCCGGAGAACGACACCCGGTCGGCGCCCAGCGTGCGGCCCTTGATGACGTTGCTCATGCCGATGAAGCGGGCCACGAACTCCGAGCGCGGCCGTTCGTAGATCTCCTCCGGGGAGCCGGCCTGCTCGATCTTGCCGCCGTTCATGACGCAGATCACGTCCGAGGTCGTCATGGCCTCGGACTGGTCGTGGGTCACATAAACAGTCGTATAGCGGTACTCGTCGTGCAGCCGGCGGATCTCGAAGCGCATCTCCTCGCGAAGGTTGGCGTCGAGGTTGGACAGCGGCTCGTCGAGCAGCAGCGTCTCCGGCTCCACGATCAGCGCCCGCGCCAGCGCCACGCGCTGCTGCTGGCCGCCCGACAATTCGCCGGGATAGCGCGCCGCCAGAGGCTCCAGCCGCGCGGTCGCCAGGATCGCGGCGAGCTTCTTGCGGGTCGTGTCGGCGTCGGTCTTCCGGAGCTTCAGTCCGTAGGTGATGTTTTCAGCCACGGTCATGTGCGGCCAGAGCGCGTAGCTCTGGAAGATCATCGACATGTTGCGACGCTCGGGCGGCAGCGACTGCTGCGGCGTGGAGACCACGCGGTCGCCCACGCGGATTTCGCCTTCGGTGGGTTCGACGAAGCCCGCGATCAGGCGCAGCGTCGTCGTCTTGCCGCAGCCGGACGGACCGAGCAGGCAGACCAGGCTGCCGTGCTCGATGGTGAGCGACACGTTGTCGACGACCGCGAGCGGTCCGTATTTCTTGGTCAGCCCGCGCAGTTCAACCGACGCCACGTTCTCCCCCATTTTCCGGCGCTATTCCTTGCGCCTCGTCCACAAACACCGGCGCCGCCGGAAGCTTCCCGCCGGTCGGTCCCGCCGCGAAACCGGGCGGCCGGCCGGGCCGCATCAGGTTCCGGTGAACACCGGCTTGCGCTTCTCCATGAAGGCCTTGCGGCCCTCCGCATAATCGTTGCTCTTGAAGCAGGCATCAACGAGATCGGCCGGGATTTTCAGGTTCCGCCTGTTGTCCTCGATCATGACCTGAGCCACCGTCGCCTTCACCGCCTTGATCGTGAGCGGCGCGTTGCCCGCGATCATCTCGGCATAATCCTTGACGTAGGTCTCCAGCTCTCCGGCTCCATCCGGCACTATTCTATTCACGAGACCCATGTCCTTGGCCTCGGCTGCGCTGAATTGCCGCGCCGTATAGAAGATTTCCATCGCAAAGGACGGCCCCACGAGGTCCACCAGCCGCTTGAGCCCCGGATAGCCGTAGCCGAGGCCGAGCTTGGCCGCGGGAACCGCGAATTTGGAGCCTTCGGTCGCGATCCGGATGTCGCAGCAGGTGGCGAGACCCATGCCGCCGCCGATGCAATAGCCGCGGATCATCGCGATGGTCGGCTTGGGAAATTCGTGGAACGCGGCGTAGCTCTTCTCCACCACGGCGTTGTAGCGGGCCACGCTCTCTTCGCTGGAACGCTCCTTGTCGAACTTGGAGATGTCCGCGCCCGAGACGAAGGCCTTGCCGCCGGCGCCCGTGACCACGACCACCGTGACCTCCGGGTCGCTGGCGAAATTCTCCAGCATCGCGCCGGCCGCCTGCCACATGTCGAGCGAGACGGCGTTGTGGCGCTCGGGGTTGTTGAAGATCACATAGCCGACGCGCCCTTCCTTGCGCGACAGCATCTTGTCGGTCTGGGTCATGTCTTCTCCTTGGGTCCGCCGGCGCGGATCAGATGGCCTTGGCTTCGCGCAGCGCCGCGATCTCGCCGGCGCTGAAGCCGAACTCCGTCAGCACCTCGTCGGTGTGCTCGCCCTGCTCGGGCGGACGGCGCGCGATCGCGCTGGGCGTCCGCGACAGCGTCACCGGCTGGCCGATCACGTTGAGGGAGCTGCCGTCCTTTTTCGCGATGCTCTGCTCGATGCCGAGGTGCTTCACCTGCGGGTCGGCGAACACCTGGTCGACGCTGTAGATCGGTCCGCAGGGCACGCCCGCCGCGTTGAATATCTCGATCCACTCCGCGCTCGGCTTCTTCTCGGTGTAGGCGTCGATGGCGGCGTTGAGCGCCTTGCGGTTCTGCGAGCGCGTCTTGGGAAGCTGGTAGTCCGGATTCTGCAGCAACGCCTCGGCTCCGAGCGCGCGGCAGAGCCGCTCCCAGATCGCATTGCCCGTGGTGGCGATGTTGATGTGGCCGTCGGCGGTCTTGAACACGCCGGTCGGGATCGAGGTCGGGTGATCGTTGCCCGCCTGCCTGGGCACGTCCTTGCCGATGGTCCAGCGCGCGGCCTGGAAGTCGAGCATGAAGATCTGCGCCTGCAGCAGCGAGGTCGAGACCCACTGCCCTTCGCCGGACTCCTCCCGCTCCAGCAGCGCGACCATGATGCCGAGCGCCGCGAACAGGCCGGCGCTGAGATCGGCGACCGGGATGCCGACGCGCACCGGGCCCTGGCCCGGCAGGCCGGTGATCGACATCAGCCCGCCCATGCCCTGCGCGATCTGGTCGAAGCCAGGCCGGTCGCGGTACGGCCCGTCCTGCCCGAAGCCGGAGATGCTGGCGTAGACGATGCGCTTGTTCACTTTCTTCAGCGACTCGTAGTCGATGCCGAGCCGGCCCTTCACATCGGGCCGGAAGTTCTCGACCACCACGTCGGCCTTCTCGACCAGCCGCATGAAGGCCTCGCGTCCCGCGGGCTCCTTCATGTTCAGCGTGATGCTGCGCTTGTTGCGATGCAGATTCTGGAAATCCGGCCCGTCGCGCGGACCGCCCATCTCGGCGCCGCCGCCGTCGGCCGGCGGCATCTCCACCTTGATGACGTTGGCGCCCCAGTCGGCGAGCTGCCGCACGCAGGTCGGACCGGAGCGCACGCGCGTGAGGTCCAACACGGTGAAACGTTTAAGGGCTTGCGAAGACATGGGAAATGCTATTCTCGATTGAACGCTCGGCGGCTCTGACCGGCTGACCTTCTCCGATATCCGGCGCGTTGTCTACGGGTGCATCGGGGCCTGCGCGGGTATCGGAAAGCCGCCCCGCGCCGTCAGCTCTTCACGATCCTGAACGTCAGCACCTTGCCCCGCCTGGCGGTGCCGTCGAGGCGATCGCCGGTCTCGCGCAGCAGGTTCGGGATGTCGATCTCGGCCAGCGGGTCGGTGCATTCGATCGTCAGCACCTCGCCTCGGGTCATGCGCGACAGCAGCTTTCGGGTCTTCAGCGCCGGAAGGGGGCATTTCAGCCCCCGCATGCTCACCGTGGATTCCGTCATCGCGCCGTCCGCTCCCGCTCGAACGGGAGCGACTGGACAACCGCGCACGAGCCGCGTCAAGCTGTTCCAATGACTGACGATTCAAACATCCAGCGAATCGCGAGGCTGACCCCGCTGGCCGAGGTTCTGGACAGCTTCGCGCTTTCGGTCGAGCCGGTCGCCGCGGTGGACATGGCCCTGGCCGACGCGCTCGGCCGGACGCTCGCGGCCGACGTGGCCGTGGCCCTGCCGACGCCGGCGGCCGCGCTGGCGCTGCGCGACGGATACCCCGTGCGCGCCGACGCGACCGTGGACGCCAGCGCCTATGCGCCGATGCCGCTGATCCCCGTTCCCTCGCCCATCGAAACCGGCCGGCCGCTGCCGCCGGACGCCGATGCGGTCGCGCCGCTCGAAACGGTCGCGCTCCGTCGCGGACTCGCCGAAATCTCGGCCGTGCTCGCGCCCGGCGACGGCGTGCTCGCGCCGGGCGGCGACGCCGCGCCGGGCGTGCTGCGGCTCGCGGGCGCGCGACTGCGCCGGATCGACGTCGCGCTGATGGCGGCGCTCGGCATCGGGCGCGTGGCGGTGCGCCGGCCGCGGGTGCTGGTGGCCGCGCTCCGCACCGATGCCCCGGTGGCCGCTGCAGCCGGTCTGGTCGCCGGCGCGGTGAATGCCGAGGGCGGCACCGCAAACCTGACGACCACGGGGCTCGACGCCGCGCTCGAATCCGAAGCGGCCGACGCCGTGATCGCCATCGGCGGCACCGGCAGCGGCCCAGGCGACGACAGCGTCAACACCCTGGCCCGGTTCGGCCACGTCGCCTTCCACGGCATCGCGATCCTGCCCGGCGAAACCACCGCCGTCGGCTTCGTCGGTCGGCGTCCCGTGCTGCTGCTGCCCGGACGGCTCGACTCTGCACTCGCGGGCTGGCTCACGGTCGGACGGCGGCTGCTGGCGCGGCTCGCGTTCCGGCTGATCGAGGAGCAGCCGTTCCCACTGGAGCTTGCGCGCAAGGTCGCCTCCCCGCTCGGGCTCGCCGAGGTCGTCCCGGTGCGGCGCCGGGCCGGAACGGTCGAGCCCGTCGCGCAGGGCTACCTCTCCCCGCAGGCCCTGGCGCGCTCCGACGGCTGGCTTCTCGTGCCCGCCGACAGCGAGGGTTTTCCGGCCGGCAGCAGGGTCGTGATAAGACCGTGGCCATGAACACGCCGAAGGTTTCGCAGCCGGCCGCGACGGCCGGGGCCGACCTGCTCGCGGCCGTGCGGCGCGCCGCGCGGCAGGAGCAATTCCTCGAAGTGGTGTCGGCGGAGGAGGCGCGGCGGCGCTTCGAGGCCAACCTCAACCTCTCGCCGCTGCCGGCGGAGAGCGTGCCGCTCTCGCAATCGCTCGGCCGCGTGCTCGCCGATGACGTGATCGCGCCGATCGACGTGCCGCCGTTCGACCGCGCCAACGTGGACGGCTTCGCGCTGCGCGCCGCGGACACCGCGGGGGCCGGAGATGCCGCTCCACGCCAACTCGCGCTGAACGCCGAGGTGGTGGCGTGCGGCCATGCTCCGCGCATCGAGGTCGCGCCCGGCACGGCCACGACCATCGCCACCGGCGGCGTGGTGCCGCGCGGCGCCGACGCCGTGGTGATGATCGAGAACACCGAACTGATCGAGAGCCTGCCGGCCATCGAGCTGCGCCGCGCCGTCGCACCCGGCCAGTACGTCTCCTACGCCGGCTCCGACATCGCGCGCGGCGAGACCGTGCTGCGCAAGGGCCACCGCATCGGCTCGCGCGAGATCGGCATGCTGGCGGCGTGCGGCATCGCCACGGTCGGAGTGGTGCGGCGGCCGAAGGTCGCAGTGCTCTCGACCGGCGACGAACTGGTGAGCGTGGGCGCGCCGCTGCAGCCCGCCGGCGTCTACGATTCCAACGGCCCGATCGTGGCCGCTGCGGTCAGCGAGGCCGGGGGCGAGCCGATCGCCTTCGGCTCGTTCCCCGACGACGAGACAGCGCTCGCGGATGCGGTGCGCCGCGCGCTCGCGGACTGCGACATGGTGGTTCTGTCCGGCGGCACATCGAAGGGAGCGGGCGACCTCTCCCATCGCATCGTCGCACAGCTCGGCAGGCCCGGCATTCTCGTTCACGGCGTCGCCCTCAAGCCGGGCAAGCCGCTGTGCCTCGCGGTGGCGGACGGCAAGGCCGTCGCGGTGCTGCCGGGCTTCCCGACATCGGCGATCTTCACATTCCATGCCTTCGTCGCGCCTGCGATCCGCGCGCTGGCCGGGCTGCCGCCGGAGGCCGCCGAGACCGTGGACGCCCGGGTGCCGTTGCGCGTGCCCTCCGAGATCGGGCGCAAGGAGTTCCTGCTGGTGTCGCTGGTCGAGGGCGAGGACGGGCCGATCGCGTTTCCCTCCGCCAAGGGCTCGGGTGCGGTCACCAGCTTCTCGATGGCCGACGGCTTCATCGAGATCGAGGCCCTGGCCGGGCAAATCGAGGCGGATACGCGGACGCGCGTCACGCTGATCGGCAGCGCGGCGTCGGCTCCCGATCTGGTCGTCACCGGCAGCCACGACGTGGCGCTCGACGCGGTGGCCGGCGCGCTGTCGGACAAAGGCATCAGCGCGCGCATCATCGCGGTCGGCAGCCAGGGCGGCGTGTCGGCTGCGCGGCGCGGCGAATGCGATCTCGCCCCCGTGCATCTCGTCGATGCCGCCACCGGAATCTACAATCGACACCTGCTCTCGCCCGGCCTGTCGCTGGTCAAGGGCTGGACCCGGATGCAGGGCGTGCTGTTCCGCAAGGGCGACGCGCGCTTCGAAGGCAGGAGCGCCGCCGGGGCGGTGCAGGCGGCGCTCGCGGACCCGAGCTGCCTCATGGTCAACCGCAATGCCGGCGCGGGCACCCGCGTCCTGATCGACCAGCTGCTCGCCGGCGCGCGGCCTCCGGGCTACGCCAACCAGCCGAAATCGCACAACGCGGTCGCTGCCGCCGTCGCACAGGCGCGCGCCGACTGGGGCATGGCGATTGAGCCGGTGGCGAAGCTCTACGGCCTCGGCTTCCTGCCGCTGTCGGCGGAGGAATACGACTTCATCGTCGTGGACGGCCGCCGCGAGCGGTCGGCGGTGCAGGCCTTTCTGGCCGCGCTGCGCGAGGAGGCGGTGCGCGCGCGCATCCGCGCGCTCGGCATGAGCCCGGCCCCTCTCGTCACGGGCTCCTGACGCCGCTCGCGACCCGATAGGCGACCGGAATTTCCAGCCCGTCCGGCGTGGCGTGCGCCTTCAGCGCGGCCTCCACGCCGGCGCGGATCCGCGCCTGCATCGCTGCATCCTGCGCCTCGTAGAGCTTGGCGATGCGGCCGAATGAGCCCATCGCAAGCCGCCAGTAGGATTCCGCGTCGGGCAGCCGGTGCGAAAAGCTGAAATCCTGCAAGACCGCCTCGCCGCAACCCGCGGCACCCATGAAGGCCGCCAGCCGCTCGGCGCTGCCGTATTTGTCCGGCGGCGACCCGGTCACGCCCAGCTCGACCAGCACCTGATAGAACAGGCCGTTGATCCGGTTCCTGTCGTAACCCTGCCACCAGGTGAAGACGGCGCGGCCACCCGGACGAAGCACCCGCGCGCATTCGGCGGCGAAGCCGTCGGCGTTGCCGAACTGGCCGATGCCGAAGCTGCACGCCACGGCGTCGAACGACGCCGGCTCGAACGGCAAAGCGTCGGCGCCCGCGACGCGGAAATCGAGACCGGGAAACAGCCGGCTCGCCACTGACACCATGCCCGGCGCCAGGTCGACCCCCACCGCCTGCGCACCGCGCCGGGCTGCCTCCGCGACAAGAGCCCCCGGCCCGCAGGCCACGTCGAGCAGGCGCATCTCCGGCCCGGTCCGCGCGGCATCGAGAACCGGGCCGATGGCCCGGTTCGTCACCAGGGCAAATCCGGTGCGATAGGTTTCCGCCAGCCGGTCGTGGGGCGATTGCACTGGTCCGGGCGCCCCCGCGCCGGTCGCGGTCTCCGTCATCTCGGCATCCCCATGCTCCGGTTGGCGGGCGTCAAACCCTTGGCACCGTAGCGGGTTTCGCGATCCTTCGCCGCGCATTTTCGGGAAGAGCGCCGCTGCGGGGCTGCTATAATGACACGATGCGCATCATCGGCCTCGCGGGCTGGAGCGGCTCCGGCAAGACCACGCTGATCACCCGGGTGCTGCCGTGCCTGATCGGCCGCGGCCTGCGCGTTTCCACGCTCAAGCATGCCCATCACGGCTTCGACCTCGACCAGCCAGGCAAGGACTCGTTCATGCACCGCGCGGCGGGGGCGACAGAAGTCGCGATCAGCTCGGCCCGGCGCTTCGCCATCCTGCACGAGCTGCGCGAGGAGGCGGAATGGAGCCTGCCGGCGCTGCTGGCGCGGCTCGCGCCGGTCGACCTCGTGCTGGTGGAGGGCTTCAAGCGCGAGGCCCTGCCCAAGCTCGAAATCCACCGCACGGCGAACGGCAAGCCGCTGCTGCACCCCGACGACCCGCATATCGTGGCGGTGGCTTCGGACGTTCCGTTGCCGGACGCGCCGGTGCCGGTGGTCGGGCTCGACGACATCGAGGCGGTTGCCGACGTCCTGACGGCGCGCGCCCGGCCGCTCGACGCGGCCCTCGCAGCCATGCGGGACGCGTGATGGCCCAGCTCACCGACGACTGCTTTGCGTTCTCGGGACCGCTGATGCCGCTCGCGGAGATGGAACGGCTGATCGTCGAGCGCGTCGCTCCGGTGGCCGGGACCGAGACCGCCGCCCTGAAGGAGGCATATGGGCGCGTGCTGGCCGAGGCCATCGTCTCGTCCATCGACCTGCCACCGTTCGACAATTCCGCGGTCGACGGCTACGCCCTGCGCCACGACGACGTCGCCCCGGCAGGCGAGACCCGACTGCCGGTTGCGGGCCGGCTCACCGCCGGCAGCGCCGCCGTTCCGATCCGGCCAGGCCAGGCGATCCGCATCTTCACCGGCGCGCCGATGCCGGCCGGCGCGGACACCGTGTTCATGCAGGAGGACGTGCGCGTCGAGGACGACACCGTGGTCGTGCCCGCGGGCCTCAGGCGCGGCGCCAACCGGCGGCTTGCCGGCGAGGACGTGCGCGCGGGCTCCACCGTGCTGCCGGTGGGCCGCAGGCTCGCGGCGCAGGACGTGGCGCTCGCAGCCGGCGTGGGCATGACCGCGCTGACCGTGCGCCGGCGGGTCCGCGTCGCGCTGCTCTCGACCGGAAACGAAATCGTCGAGCCGGGCGCGCCGCGCCCGCCCGCTGCGCTCTACGATGCCAACCGCACGCTGCTCGCGGGCATGCTGGAGCGGCTCGGCGCGGCCGTGACCGATCTCGGAATTCTGAGCGACGACCGCGCGACGCTCGCCCGGGCGATTGCGGCGGCGGCGCGAGACCACGACCTGGTGCTGACCTCGGGCGGCGTGTCCACCGGGGAGGCCGACCACGTGCGCGACGCGGTCGAGCAGGTCGGCAGGCTGGTGTTCTGGCGGGTGGCGATCAAGCCCGGACGGCCGGTGGCGATGGGCGTGATTCCCGGAGCGGACTCCGACAGCGGCGCGGCATTCATGGGATTGCCCGGCAATCCGGTCGCCGCGTTCGTGACCTTCGCGCGGGTGGTGCGGCCGCTTCTGCTGCGGCTTTCGGGGGCCCTCCCCGAGCCCCTGATCGCCCTGCCGGTGCGGCTGGCCTTCCCTTACAGGAAGAAAACCGGGCGGCGAGAGTATGTGCGGGTGGTGCTGCGCCCAGGTCCGGACGGGACGGTGGAGGCCGTGAAGCATCCGCAGGACGGGGCCGGGGTCATCACCTCGCTGACGGAGACCGACGGGCTTGCGGAGCTGGCGGAAGACATGACGACGCTCGAGGCCGGCTCGACCGTTGGCTTCCTGTCCTATGCCACGCTGACGGGCTGAACGGAGATCCCGTCAGGCATCCGGATGGAGCGCGGCGAGCCGCTCGGCCGCGGCCGCGTCGTCCGGCGTGTTGACGTTGAAGAACGGGTCCACCGGCTCGGCCGGCCAATCCGCGATCGCGATGCCGTGCCGGGCGGTCCAGACCTCGATCTTGCGCAGGTCTTCGACCACCAGCGCATGGCGCAGGTCGTCGCGGAGCGCCACCGGCCACAGCCCCACCACCGGATGGCGCCACGCGCCCGAGCGCGCGCAGGCCAGAGGCTTGCCCTCGGCATCGCGGATCCCGTGCAGCCGCGCCACCAGATCGCGCGGCAGGAACGGGCAGTCGCCCGGCACGCTGGCCACGATCCCGATATCCGGCGCATGCGCCGCGGCCCAGTCGAGCCCGGCGAGGATGCCCGCCAGCGGGCCCGCGAAGCCCGGCACCGAATCCGCCACCAGCGGCAGGCCGGTCGCCACAAAGCGCGCCGGGTCGCCATTCGCATTTAGCACCATGCCGTCGCATTGCGGACGCATCCGCTCCAGCACGCGGTCGAGGATGGTCGCTCCACCGATGGTGCGGAGCGGCTTGTCGCCACCGCCCATCCGGCGCGCGAGACCACCGGCGAGGATCAGACCGAGGGTGCGGCCGCTCATGCCCGGCTACTCATCCTGCATCGCCGCCTTGCGCCGGTGCTTCGCGCTTTCCTCCTCGACGAAGCGCAAATCCTGGTCGAACACGATGCGTTCCTGCCCCGCCAGCGCGACGAAGCGCTTGCCGCGCGCCCGCCCGACCAGCGTGAGGTTGGCCTTGCGCGCCAGTTCCACGCCCCATGCAGTGAAACCCGAGCGCGAGACAAGGATCGGAATGCCCATCCGGACGGTCTTGATGACCATCTCGGAGGTGAGCCGGCCGGTGGTGTAGAAAATCTTGTCGTCGGGCCGCACGCGATGCTTGAACATCCAGCCCGCGATCTTGTCGACCGCATTATGGCGGCCCACGTCCTCCATGTAGACCAGCGGCTGGTCGCCGACCGCGAGCACGCAGCCGTGGATCGCACCGGCCTCCAGATAGAGCGAGGGCGTGGTGTTGATCTTGCTCGTGAGCGCGTAGAGCCAGGAGGTGCGCAACGCGGCATCCGGCAGCCTGACCTCCTCCAGCGCCTCCATCAGATCGCCGAATACCGTGCCCTGCGCGCAGCCCGAGGTCTGGACCTTCTTCTTCAGCTTCTTCTCGTAGTTGGTCCGCCGTTTGGTGCGCACCACGACCACCGCGAGATCGTCGTCGTACTCGACCGAGGTGACAACGTCGTCGACCTTCAGCATGTTCTGGTTCAGCAGGTAGCCGATCGCCAGATACTCCGGATAGTCGCCGATGGTCATCGCGGTCACGATCTCCTGCGAATTGAGGAAGATCGTGAGCGCGCGCTCCACCGTCACCGATGTCTCGATGGCAGCACCGGTCTGGTCGACGCCGGTCACGCGCTCGGTCAGCCGCGGATCCTGCGGATCGGGCCTGATGATGTAGTCCCTGGGCTTGCCCAGCGATTTATAGCGGGGCCGGGCCGGAGCCCTGGGCTTGGAGGACGCGCGGGATTTGCGGAGTGGCTTGCGCATGAAGCCAATATAGCGGCCGCGATGCGTTACTCCAGCCCGAAGGCCCGGAACCGCGCCTTCGCGGACGGACTGGCGAGGAACGTCATGAACGCGCGCGCCGCCTCGGACGGCGAGCCCGCCGGAAGCGCCGCCGCATAGCCGTTCACGTAGGCGATCTCTTTCGGCAGCGGTCCGACCACGCGCACGCCTTCGAGCGGTACGAACTCGCTGGTGAAGGTGATGCCGAGTTCCGCCTCGCCCCGCGCCACCGAAAGCCCGACCTCGCGGCCGTTACGGCCGAGCACCATCTTCGGCTGCACCGCGTCGTGGATGCCGAGCCGCTTGAGCAGGTCCGCAAGATAGATGCCCGACGAGCCGCCGTGCGCCGGGTCCGTGGCGCCGACGGTCTGCGTGTGCAGCAGAGCGCGCTTGAACGCCTCCACCGTCGATATGTCCGGCATCAGCATTCCGTCGCGCACCGCGACCCCGCAGGCGGCATGGCCCAGCACCAGCCTGCTGCCCGCCAGCAGACGCCCCTCCCGCTCCAGCGCCTCGATCGCCGGCACCGACAGGATGATGACGTCGGTCTGCTCGCCGCCCTTGAAGCGGTCGCGCAGGGCGCCGACCGTGCTGAAGTTCAGTCCGACAGGATGGCCGGTCGCCGCCGTGAACTCCGGCGCAAGCTCATGCACCGGACCTTCGCACGCGCCCGCGCTCATCACCTTGATATCCGTCATTCTCTCCCCCTATCCCGGCAGGAAGGCGATGGAGCCCGAGCCGGCGTCCTCGACGATCTCGACCGGCGCACCATACAGCGTTTCGAGCTGCCGGCGATTGAGCACCGCGCCGGTAGGCCCCTCCCCGACGCACGCACCGTCCCGCAGGAGAAACGCCCGGTCGGCCGCGCGCAGCGCGTGGTTAGGATCGTGCGTCGTGAACAGGACGCCGAGACCGGAATCCGCCAGCGCCCGGATCTCGCGCAGCACCTTGCCCTGGTTGCCGAAGTCGAGGCTCGCGGTCGGCTCGTCCAGCACGACGAGCCGCGGCTCCTGCGCCAGCGCCCGCGCCAGCAGCACGAGCTGGCGCTCGCCGCCGGAGATCATCGTATAGGGCCGCTCCGCCAGATGCGGGATGCCGAACCGCTCCAGCGAGCGGGCCGCCACCGCCCTGTCCTGCGGGCCCGGGCGGCTGAACAGGCCGCCGTGCGCGGTGCGTCCCATCAGCACGATGTCCTCGACCGAGAAGGCGAAGGTCGCGTTGTGCGACTGCGGCACGTAGGCGACGAGGCGCGCCCGCTCGCGTGCCGGGTGGCCATCGAGCGGGCGGTCGCCCAGGCGCACCTCGCCGGCCTGCGGCGGAAGCAGGCCGAGCAGCGTCTTGAGCAGCGTGGTCTTGCCGCTGCCGTTGGGGCCGAGCAGCGCCAGCACCTCGCCGCGGCCGAGCGCCACGTCGAGACCGCGGCCGACCACGCGGTGGCCGTAACCGATGGTGACGCCGCGCGCCTCGAGGATCATGACCACGTCCTCGACACGCTCGCCAGCAGCCAGATGAAAAACGGCGTGCCCACGACCGCCGTGAGGATGCCGAGCGGAATTTCGATCGGCGCGAGCGTGCGCGCCAGCGTGTCGATCACCAGCAGGAAACCGCCGCCCAGCAGCGCCGCGGCCGGGATCAGCCGCGCGAAGTCCGGTCCCACGAGCGTGCGCGCGATGTGCGGCACCACCAGACCGACCCAGCCGATGATGCCGGCAGCCGCGACGCTCGCGGAGGTCACGAGCGTCGCCGCCGCGATGATCACGACGCGCAGCCAGCCGGTCGGCAGGCCGAGCGCCCTCGCCTCCTCGTCCGGCAGCGACATCACATTCATGCGCCAGCGCAGCGCGAACAGCACCGCCGCGCCGAGCGCAACCGGCCCGAACAGCGGCGCGAGATCGGCGACGCCGGTCGCCGCGAGCGAACCGAGCAGCCAGAAGGTCATGGCCGGAAGCTGATTGTAGGGATCGGCCAGATACTTCACGAGGCCCACGCCCGCGCCAAGCAGCGCGCCGATCACCACGCCCGTGAGCACCAGCACCAGCACCGGATCGCGCGCCCGCACCGCCGAGCCGATGGCGTAGACCGCGGCCACCGCGACCAGCCCGCCCGCGAAGGCAAACGCCTGAATCGCAAACACGCCGAGCGAGAAGAAGATGCCGAGCACCGCGCCGAGTGCAGCCCCCGAGGACGCGCCGAGAATGTCGGGCGATACCAGCGGGTTGCGGAACAGACCCTGAAACGCGGTGCCCGCGACGGCGAGCGCCGCGCCCACCAGCACCGCCGCCAGCACTCGCGGCCCCCGCACCTGCAGGATCACGTTCTCGACCGCGGACGATGCCCCCGACGCGCCGCCGGTCAGCTTGGCGGATAGCACCTGAAACAGATCGCCGAGCCCGATCGGAAAGCGTCCCACGGTGAACGCCAGCAGCAGGCCCGCGACCAGCACGGACAGGGCGATCAGCAGGCCGGGCGCGGCGGAGCGGGTCATTCGTCCTCTTCGGACATCGCCGGGCCGCCGCGACGCGGCCTATCCCGGCGATATCGTTCATCCTGGCCATCCTGGCACGATTTGCCGCGATGTACCCAGAACGCCGGGCGCGTCCGGCGGCGGGCCCATCAGCGCGTTCAGCACCACGATGCAGACGTCGCGGCCGGAAAGCGGACGAGCGCCAGCGCCGCGCCGAGCGGCAGGGCGACCAGCGGGGCGCAGACAACCGCGGCCAGGCCCACGGCCACCGACAGCCAGCCGATGGCCATCAGGCAGAGATCGGCCGAAAGCACCAGTTGAAGGGCGGAGGCGTCGCGGGACATCGGATTCCCGCTGCCAAAATTCGCAGCCGTTTCTTTGCATCCGATAGGAAGCGGTCAATTTCTGCAACGAATGCAGTTTGATGCATGGGATTCCTGGCGCTTCGGGCCGTCGGTGCAGGACGATCCGTCCCGCACCGGCCACGGCGGTGGCACCCGCCCGGTGCCGCCGCCCCCTCCCACACAGGACCAGCCGAAAATGCCGTGCCGGCATGGGTTTACACGCCGGAGACCCTCGCTATATTGCGCCGGCCGCGACAGCCGTGTTCGCGGAGGGATGGCCGAGTGGCTGAAGGCGCTCGCTTGGAAAGCGTGTATACGGGAAACCGTATCGTGGGTTCGAATCCCACTCCCTCCGCCACGCTAAGGCTTTGTTATTGAAAGAATTTCAGCTTGCCCGGCAAACCTGAAAAACCCTCGGTACGGTGGGAAGAATTTCGCGTGCGATTTCCCGCCGCGCACTCTGAGGCCAGCAGGGTCGTGGATGTTTCAGTGAAACTCGGGCTTCGACCGCCTCACTATCCGTCCGGGCGTCGCTCCGCCCTGATCTCCGGAGGCAGGTTGGTGAGTCCTCATGTGATGCCAATCCCGATGACCCAGGTCGGCGCCCTTGGGTCCATCATTTGGCGCGCGTGAAGCGCATCAGCATTTCCACGGGTCGGTTGGGGATGCAGGACTGCCCGGCCCCGTTATCGATGGTGAGGCTGTCGCCTTGCACTTTGACCGAACAAGAGCGCGAGCCGGCGCCATTCTCCTGACTCAGGGTCACTTTGCCGAACCAACCGGCTTTCCAACGCAAATGCAAAATCGCACGAGGCGCGGCAGCACTGTAAACATAGCGGAACGTGCCGTCTTGGCCGAACTCCATCAAATTCTCCGGCTGTCCCACAGCCTGCCAAAGGCCGACCAGCTTGTCATCCGCCGTCGCCGTCTGCGTCGCGGCAACGGATAGGAGCAGGATCAATGCAGCGGCTTTCATCGGCGGCTCCCTTCCGGGCCACTCCAGGCGACCTGGCCGTGCTCCAACGATAGGGTATGGGAAGGAATCGCAGCAACATCATTCTTCTCCGGAAATCCTTCCGCGAGAACGCAGATGCCGTTGCACGGACGGCCACACCGACAACCGGTGGCCCGCTCGACCGCGATCATAACGCCCGGAATATCCAATCCCCCGACGTCGCGAAAGGCCAAACGGGACCTCCCTCTCGCTGCCGATGGCACCGCCGGTCGACGGCATCGAGATCTTCATTTGCTCCGTTGCGGCTTTGGCGCGGCACGACGCTCACCGCGTCAGGCCTCGATGAGAGGAAATCGCAACATCGTGGGCGGCTAACCGCAGGAGGGGAAGCAGCCGGGAGAGCGGCACCCGCCGCCGGCGGTTCTTGCCCCGAACAGCCGCAGCGAGAGCAGAGCATCCCCTATTCGCGCCGGACCGGAAGGCTCCCCGTGACCGCCATCGAGACCGGGCCGAGCGTGATGCTCAGGCCGGTCCGGCGATGACGACGTACCGGAATGAAGCGCCGCCGCCCTTCAAGGCGATGGCGCGGGCTTCAGCGTTTCGACGGCACGGCGCGGCACGGCGTCGAGTCCATCGCCTCCGCTCTCGAGATGCAGGAGGATGGCCTCGCGCATTCGAGGGTCCCAGAATTTCCGGATGTGCTCGGCCGTGCCGGCCACGGCCGTCTCCTGCCCCTGACTTACGAAGAACCGGCCGATCTGGTTCGCCATATGGATCAGCTTTTCAGGCGACATGGGAAACGGTCTCCCGGCCAATTCGCTTCGGATGGCTAAAGATCTCAAAGCCGTCCTTGCGCGCGATGGCGACCAGCGTAATGCCCGCCTCCTCTGCGGTGCGGATGGCAAGCGCGGTCGGCGCCGAAATGGCGACGAGCATGGGAATTCCAACGGCGGCAGCCTTCTGCACCATCTCGACCGAGACGCGGCTCGTCAGCAACGCCATGCCGGCCCGACACGGCACCCCGTCGCGGGCCAGCGTACCCGCCAGCTTGTCGAGCGCGTTGTGCCGTCCGACGTCCTCCCGGAGGGCCAGAAGCCCGTCTTCCGGAGTCCAGAACGCCGCGGCATGAACCGCCTTCGTCTGCCGGTTCAACTCCTGTCGCGGTTCGAGAGCCTCCAGCGCCCGCAATATTTCCGCAGGCGTGAACATCCGGCCTTCGCTGACACGCCGCGGCGGCTTTACGGCTTCGGCTAGGCTTTCGATCCCGCAAAGGCCGCAACCCGTCGGCCCCGCGAGGTGCCGGCGGCGCTCCTCGTAGAGCCTCCCCCGCGACTCGGACAGCCACATACGCAGTTCGATTCCGTTCTCCTGCCCGAGGATGTCCAGCCTGCGGATCTCGCCCGGCGAGACGACGACTCCTTCGGTCAGGCTGAAGCCCAGCGCGAAATCTTCGAGGTCCTGCGGCGTCGCCATCATCACGGCGTAGGCGCCGCCGTTGTACGTAAACGCAACGGCGGCCTCCTCCGGGATCGCCCGCTCGCCGCTGGTGCAGCCATGACGCCGCCAGACCTGGCGCGGGACGCTGGTGACAGGCGCGGCCACGCGGCTACTCCGCGGCTTCCAGAGGCGCGATGCGGCGGCTTTCGCGCGAGAATTCCTCGTATTCCCTCTGCCAGCGCGAAGGTCCGTTCGAGGGAGAGATCTGCACGGCCGTCACCTTGTATTCCGGACAGTTGGTTGCCCAGTCGGAATAGTCGGTGGTGATGACGTTGGCCTGCGTGTCCGGGTGGTGGAACGTGGTGTAGACAACACCCGGGGCAACCTTGTCGGTGATGAGCGCTCGCAGGGTCGTCTCTCCGGCCCGGCTCGCGAGCCGCACCCAGTCGCCGTCGCGCACGCCGCGCTGCTCGGCGTCGTGCGGATGGATTTCGAGGACGTCCTCGGCATGCCAGGTCGAGTTCTCGGTGCGGCGGGTCTGCGCGCCGACGTTATACTGCGACAGGATGCGGCCGGTGGTGAGCAGCAGCGGGAAGCGCGGCCCGGTCTTCTCGTCGGTCGGGACGTATTCGGTGACGATGAACTTGCCCTTGCCGCGCACGAAGCCGTTGATGTGCATGACCGGCGAGCCGTCCGGAGCCTTGTCGTTGCACGGCCACTGCACGGAGCCGCGCTCCTCCAGCATTTCGTAGGACACGTTCGCAAAGCCCGGCGTCAGCCGCGCGATCTCATCCATGATCTGCGACGGATGATCGTAGCGCATCTCGTATCCCAGCGCCCTCGAGAGCATCAGCGTGATCTCCCAGTCGGCGTAGCCGTTCTTCGGCGACATCACCTTGCGCACCCGCTGTATGCGGCGCTCCGCGTTGGTGAACGTGCCGTCCTTCTCCAGGAACGTGGAACCCGGCAGGAAGACATGGGCGAAGCGCGCCGTCTCGTTGAGGAACAGGTCCTGCACCACGACGCATTCCATCGCCGCCAGTCCCGCCGACACATGCTTCGTGTCCGGATCGGACTGCAGGATGTCCTCGCCCTGAATGTAGATACCCTTGAACGTGCCGCCGACTGCGGCGTCGAGCATGTTCGGAATGCGCAGGCCCGGTTCCCTGTCGAGCGCGACGCCCCAGTCCGCCTCGAAGAGCCGGCGCGGCTCGTCGAGCGAGATGTGCCGGTAGCCGGACAGTTCGTGCGGGAACGAGCCCATGTCGCAGGCGCCCTGCACGTTGTTCTGCCCGCGCAGCGGGTTCACGCCGACGCCCTCGCGGCCGATGTTGCCGGTCACCATCGCAAGGTTGGCGATCGCCATCACCGCGGTCGAACCCTGGCTGTGCTCGGTGACGCCGAGGCCGTAGTAGATCGAGCCGTTGCCGCCGGTCGCGTAAAGCCGCGCCGCGGCGCGGATCGTCTCCGCCGGCACGCCGGAGACCCGCGCAACCGCCTCCGGAGCGTTCTGCGGCAGCGCCACGAACTCGGCCCAATGCTGGAACTCGTCCCAGTCGCAGCGCTCGCGGATGAATGCTTCGTTGTAGAGACCTTCGGTCACGATCACATGCGCCAGCGAGGTGAGAACGGCGACGTTGGTGCCGGGCAGAAGAGGCAGGTGGTGGTCCGCCTCGACATGCGCCGACTTCACCATTTCCGTGCGGCGCGGATCGATGACGATCAGCTTCGCGCCCTGGCGCAGGCGTTTTTTCATGCGCGAGGCGAAGACCGGATGCGCGGACGCCGGATTGGCGCC
>CAZZCV010000020.1:0-16216 GCA_964653225.1 uncultured Rhodoplanes sp.
GATGCCGAAACGATCCCTGAGCGGTGTGGTGAGCAGGCCGATACGGGTCGTCGCGCCGACCAGCGTGAAGGGGGCGAGGTCGATCTTCACCGAGCGCGCCGCCGGCCCCTCGCCGATGATCAGGTCGAGCTGGAAGTCCTCCATCGCCGGATAGAGTACCTCCTCGACCTGCGGGTTTAGCCGGTGGATTTCATCGATGAAGAGAACGTCGCGCTCCTCCATGTTCGTGAGCAGCGCCGCGAGATCGCCCGCCTTGGCGATCACCGGGCCCGAGGTGGAACGGAAGCCCACGCCCAGCTCGCGCGCCACGATCTGCGCCAGCGTGGTCTTGCCGAGACCGGGAGGTCCCACGAACAGCACGTGGTCGAGCGCCTCGCGGCGCTGGCGCGCGGCCTCGATGAACACCGAGAGGTTGGCGCGCGCCTGCTGCTGACCGATGAACTCGGCGAGCTTCTGCGGACGCAGCGACGCTTCGACCGTGTCCTCGTCCTTGCGCTCGGGCGTGACGAGACGCTTCGGCGGGCTGGTCATTTACTCAACTCCTTCAGACCGAGCCGGATGAGCTGCGCGGTCTCCGCGCCCTCCCCCGCGGCGCGTCCCGCCGCCGCCACCGCGGCCGCGGCCTGCGGCTGGCCGTAGCCGAGGTTGACCAGCGCCGACACCGCATCGAGCACGGGTTGCGGCGCGCGCTTCTCCGCCACCGCGCCGGCGAGCTGCACCACCGCCAGATCGAGCGCGGCAAAGGCCGGGGCCTTGTCCTTCAGCTCGGTGACGATGCGCTCGGCGACCTTGGGGCCGACGCCCGGCGCACGCTTGATCGTGGCCTTGTCGCCCATCGCCACGGCCTCGGCCAGCTCGTTCGGCTTGAACGCGCTCAGCACCGACAGCGCCACCCGCGCGCCCACGCCCTGCACGGTCTGGAGCAGGCGGAACCATTCGCGCTCGGCGTCGGTGAGGAAGCCGAACAGCCGGATCTGGTCCTCGCGCACGTAAGTCTCGATCGACAGGGTCGCGGCCTCACCCGGCGCGGGCAGCGCCTGCAGCGTGCGCGTCGAGCAATGCACCAGATAGCCGACGCCATGCACGTCGAGGACGATGGAATCCTCCCCGTAGCTGTCGATCACACCTTTGAGCTTGCCGATCATGCCGCTCCTTACCACGAGTCGGCGGACGCGGGCGGGATCGAATTCCCATCCTGTGCGTTATGCCGGGGCCGGATTGCCGTCCATCCCTTTGCGAGCGTCGAAGTGATTACGAAACCCAAGGATTTGCGGACCGGCCGTTCGGTCTGGGAACAGCGGCGGGCGGCCGGCGTGCCGAACCGCCGGCTCACGCGGGACATCGAGACCGATGTCGTGGTGATCGGCGCGGGCATCACCGGCGCGATGATCGCGGACGCGCTGGCCGAGGCCGGGCTCAAGGTCGTCGTCGCCGACCGGCGCGGGCCGGCGAAGGGCTCGACCACGGCCTCGACCGCGCTGGTGCAATACGAGATCGACACGCCGCTCTGCATGCTGTCGCGCAAGATCGGCAGGACGGACGCGGTGCGCGCCTGGCGCCGCTCGCGGCTCGCGGTCGAGGCGCTGGCGTCGCGGCTCCGCGAACTGGGCGTGCCGGGCGTGGTGCGGCGCGACGGGCTCTATCTTTCTGGCAACGCGCTCGACGCCGAAGGGCTCGCGCGCGAGCACGCGGCGCGGCGCGCGGCCGGGCTGCCGAGCCGGCTGCTGTCGCGCAAGGAACTGCGCGGGCGCTTCGGCATCGCACGGCAGGCCGCGCTTCTGGGTTACGGCAATCTCGCCATCGATCCGCGGCGGACCGCGCTCGCGATGCTCCGGGCCGCGACCGAAAACGGCGCGAAGGTTTTCTGCCCCGTGCAGATCGCGGACATCGAAGCGGGGCGCAACGGCGTCACCGCGGTCGCCGGCAGCGGCCTGCGCATCCACGCCCGCCACCTCGTGCTCGCCACCGGCTACGAGTTTCCCAAGAGCGTGCCGCAGCGCGGGCACAAGATCGTCTCGACCTGGGCCATCGCGACGAGGCCGCAGCCGCGCAGGCTCTGGCCGGAGCAGTGCCTGATCTGGGAGGCGTCCGATCCCTATCTCTACCTGCGGACCACGCCGGACGGCCGCGTGATCTGCGGCGGCGAGGACGAGGAATTCGCCGACGAGGAGAAGCGCGACGCGCTGCTTTCGCGCAAGACGCGAACGCTGGAACGCAAGCTGGCGAAACTGTTTCCGGCCCTCGATCCGCGCGCCGACTGCGCCTGGACCGGCTCCTTCGGCCAGAGCGCCACGGGCTTGCCGACCATCGGGCGGGTGCCGGGCATGCCGAACTGCTTCGTCGCGCTGGGCTACGGCGGCAACGGCATCACCTATTCGCGGATTTCCGCGGACATCATCGCGGGGGCGCTCGCGGGCCGTCCGGACGCCGACGCCGACCTCTACGACTTCAGGACGTCGCGAGCCTGAGCGCCACGCTCTGCCGGTGATGGGCGTGGCAGATGGCGATCGCCAGCGCGTCGGCGGCGTCGTGGGATGCGGGCTCCGCCCTGGGCAGAAGCACGCCGAGCATGGCGTGGATCTGGTCCTTGTCGGCGTGGCCGGCGCCGACGATGGTCTTCTTCACGAGGTTGGGCGCGTATTCGGCGACCGAAATCCCGGCGCGCGCCGGGATCAGCAGCGCCACACCGCGCGCCTGCCCGAGCTTCAGCGTGGAGGCGGCGTTGCTGTTGGAAAAAGTGTTCTCCACCGCGGCCTCGGCCGGCGCGAAGTCGGCGACCACGCGCGACAGGCCGTCATAGATCGCGACCAGCCGCACGGCCAGGTCCGCCTTGTCGGCGGTCGCGACCGAGCCGCAGGCCACGAACATCAGCCGGTTGCCCTCGACGTCGATCACGCCCCAGCCGGTGCGGCGGAGCCCCGGATCGATTCCGAGAATGCGAATCGTGCGTCCCATGCCCGGAGTGTCTAACATGACCGGCTCAGGGGGAACGACACATGACGTTCGATCCGGCACGCTGCATTCCCACGCTGGCCTCGCTCGATATCGGCGAGTCCCGCGACTTCTATGCCGGCTGGCTGAGGTTCAGGGCCGATGTCATCGGCGATTACCTGATCGTCCGGCGCGACGCGATGGAGCTGCACTTCTGGCTCGCGCAGGACCGCATCCATCCGGAGCATACGTCCTGCTACATCCGCGGCGGCCAGATCGTGGCGCTGTACGACGAGTTCCGGGCCCGCGACGTGCCCAGGCTGTCGGCCTTCGAGGTGCGGCCGTGGGGCATGAAGGAATTCCATCTCCACGACCCGCACGGCAACCTGCTGCGGTTCGGCTGCGATCCGCGCGAGGCGTGACCCGCCTCAGGCGCTCATCTTCGCCATCAGCGCGTCGGAAATCTCGAAATTGGCGTAGACGTTCTGCACGTCGTCGTGCTCGTTGAGCGTCTCCATCAGCCGCAGGATCTTCTCGCCGGCCTCGTCGTCCACCGCCACCGTGTTCTGCGGCTTCCACATCATGCCCGACTTGCGGGCCTCGCCGAACTTCGCCTCCAGCGCCCTGGACACCTCGGCCAGCGTCTCGCGCGTGGTGTAGATTTCGTGGCCGGCCTCGCCCGACACGACGTCCTCCGCGCCGGCCTCGATGGCCGCCTCCAGCATGGCCTCGGCATCGGCCTTCTCGGCGTCGTATTCCACCACGCCGACGTGGTCGAACATGAAGGACACGGCGCCGGTTTCGGCCAGGTTGCCGCCGCTCTTGGTGAAGGCGGCGCGCACCTCGCCCGCGGTGCGGTTACGGTTGTCGGTCAGGGTCTCGACGATGACCGCAACGCCCGCAGGGCCGTAGCCCTCGTAGCGCATGTCCTCGTAATTCTCGGCGTCGTTGCCCGCGGCCTTCTTGATGGCGCGCTCGATCACGTCCTTGGTCATGTTCTCGGCGCGGGCCGCGAGCATGGCCGCACGCAGGCGCGGGTTGAAGGCGGGGTCCGGCAGGCCGAGCTTGGCGGCGGTGGTGATTTCGCGGGCCAGCTTGCCGAACAGCTTGGAGCGCACCTTATCCTGGCGCCCCTTGCGGTGCATGATGTTCTTGAACTGGGAATGTCCGGCCATCGTTCGTTGCCCGCTCTCGTTGTCCCGCCGATACCAAGGCCCAAAGTCCCGATCAAGCCCGGCTCATGCCCAAAAGGCGGGCCGCGCCTCCTCCAGCTTGCCGCCCAGCCGCACCGGGGCGACGCGGACGGCCAGGCCGGTCCTGTCGTCGGTCTCCACCGCCACCGCGCACAGGGTCGCAGGCCCGTTCGCGGGCTCGAACTTCGAGGAGGCGATGCGGCGCAGGAACCGGCCGACCGGCTCCTCGTGCTTCATGCCGATCACGGATTCGTAGTCGCCGGTCATGCCGACGTCGGACATGAAGGCGGTGCCGCCCGGCAGGATTCGGTGGTCCGCGGTGGGCGCGTGGGTGTGGGTGCCGACCACGAGCGAGGCGCGGCCGTCCACGAAATAGGCCAGCGCCTGCTTCTCGCTCGTGACCTCGGCGTGCATGTCGATCAGCACGGCGTCCGCGGCCTCGCCGAGCGGACAGGCGGCCAGCTCCCGCTCGATCGCGGCGAACGGATCGTCGAGCGGGTCGAGGAAGATGCGGCCCATCGCGTTGATGACCAGCACGCGCGCGCCGTTCTTGGCCTCGATCATGGCCGCGCCGCGGCCGGGCGTGCCCTTGGGAAAGTTGACCGGACGGATCAGCTTCGGCGCACGCTCGATGAACACCAGCGCCTCGCGCTGGTCCCAGGCGTGGTTGCCGAGCGTCACGGCGTCGGCGCCGGCGTCGACGAACTCGTTGTAGATCGTCTCGGTGATGCCGAAGCCGCCGGCGGCGTTCTCGCCGTTGACCACGGCGAGATCGAGCCGCCAGTCCCTGACCAGCCCCGGCAGCCGGTCGAGCAGCGCCGCGCGGCCGCTGCGCCCCACGATGTCGCCGATGAAGAGAATGCGCATGCGATCTTCTTATTATCTTCCGGGCCCCCGCCCGCGGAAGTCCACAACCTCGCGCTCCGTTAGCACGAGATCGAGCCGCTCGTCGCGCGGCGTGACTGGCACGGTCTCCGCCTCCTGCGCGGCGTGGGCGAGACCCACGGCCACCACCGGCTTCATGGAGCGCAGCCGGGCGATGGTGCGGTCGTAATAGCCCGCGCCGTAGCCGATCCGGCTTCCCGTGCGGTCGAAGGCCGCAAGCGGCACCAGCAGGATGTCGGGAAACACCTCGGGCGCTTCGGGCAGCGGCTCGCGGATGCCCCACACGCCGCGGCCGAGCGGCTGGCCGAAGCCCCAGGCGCGCATGATCAGCGGATGGCCCCGGCCCTGCACCACCGGCAGCGCCAGCTTCGCCCCCGCCGCCTCCAGCCGGCGCATCAGCGGCCGGGGGTCGATCTCGCTGCGCATCGGCCAGAACCCCGACACCACCACACCCGCCGGCACGGACACCGGAAACGGCCGCGCCGCCACCGTTTCCGCCGCGGCGGCGCGCGCATCCGCCGGCAGGGCGTCGCGCGCGGCGAGCGCGGCGGCGCGCCGTTCGGCCTTCCGTTCGTCCATGGCTTTCCGTTCGTCGACGGCTGGCTGGTTCATGGCCGGTCTCGAGGTCTTGCCGGCCGGAGCGAGTGCGGAGCCGCGATGGCCGTCGGAGTTCTGATCCCGGGAACCTACAGAAGTAGGTGGGCGCCATATGCCAAGGTCCAGGGACCGAGACAGGGACAGCTCCCGTTGGGATCGTAAGGCCCCGGGGATTTGTCTCCTGACGCACCCCGCAGCCCCGCGAAGGCAATGTAGTCGCTTTATCGGCTGGCCGCCACCACGTCGCCGCGATCGGCGCGGCGGGCTCCTATCCCAGCGCCACGCCGTTGCCGGTCGCGCCCGCGCTCTGGTTGAGCCGCTTCGCAAGCTCCTCGATCCGGCCGGCGGCGGAGTCGAGCGCAACCGCGACCGCGTTGCCGGTCTGCTGGGCGCGGCCGGCGGCAGCCTCGCGCGCCGCCTGCAGCGCGGCGATATCGTCCTGCAGCCGGCGGATCGTCCGGTTCGCCTCCGACAGTTCGTCGGCCACGGTGATCGCCGCCATCACGGTGAGGCGGTTGTCGCCGATCTCGCCGAACTGGCCGCGCAGGCCGTGGATGCGCTGGTCGATGTCCTTCGCGAGCGCCAGCAGATGGTCCTCCTGCCCGTCCTCGCAGGCCATGCGGAACTGGCGGCCGTTGATGGTGACGTTGACCTGGGACATGGCCCTCTCCTCGCGCTTGCGGCCTGCGCGTCAAGACTTTGACGTTAAGACTTGGCGTCGAGCACCGCGCGGATGCCGTCCATCGCCACGTCGAGCCGGCGCGACGCCTCGCGGCCGGCGGTTTCCAGCCGGCGTGACCGCGCCGCCTGAGCGTCCAGCTCCGAGGCCAGCCGCGAGCGGTCCGCGCCGAGCGCGTGCAGCTGCTCGGCGAGCTGCGCGCCCGCGCGGTCGGCCTCCAGCCGCCGCTCCACGGCAGCGTCGAGCGCGTCCAGCGCCTGCGAAAGACGCCGGATCGCGGCTTCGATCCCGGTCTGCTCCGTCATGGTTTCCGAGCGGTCATGCGTGATCCCCGATCCGGGCGTCCGGCCCGGCCGCCTAGCGGGACGCCCCCGACGGCGCCGAAGCGTTCCGTTCGGAGTTGAGAAAGCGATTGCCTTGCAGGCAATTAGGGCGAGAACCTTACGTTTTGCGGCGAGCGGGCGTCAATCGCCGCCCCGGCCTTGTCCCCTGCCATCGCGCGCGCTGTGAACACCGGCCCCCGCCCCGAGCGCCTCACATTGGACTCTCGGGCCGTCCATGCTATCGAACCGCGCATCCGGACAGGGCCCTGATGACCGTACAGACATCGCCGCAAGCGGCAGCTTCCCTCACGCCGCGCGCCGAACACGATCGGCTCGCCAACGCCATCCGCGCGCTCGCCATGGACGGCGTCGAGCAGGCCAAGTCGGGACACCCCGGCCTGCCGATGGGCGCGGCCGACGTCGCGACCGTTCTGTTCACCCGGTTCCTGAAATTCGACCCGGCCGATCCGAAATGGCCGGACCGCGACCGCTTCGTGCTCTCGGCCGGCCACGGCTCGATGCTGATCTACGCGCTGCTGCATCTGGTCGGCTTCGAAGCCATGACCGTCGACGAGCTGAAGCGCTTCCGCCAGATCGGCTCGCTGACGCCGGGACATCCGGAGAATTTCGTCACGCCGGGCGTGGAGACCACCACCGGCCCGCTCGGCCAGGGGCTCGCCACCGCGGTCGGCATGGCCATCGCGGAGCGACACCTTGCGGCGGAGTTCGGCAAGGACATCGTCGATCACTCGACCTTCGTGCTGGCCTCCGACGGCGACCTGATGGAAGGCATCTCGCAGGAGGCCATCGCGCTCGCCGGCCACCTGAAGCTCAACCGGCTGATCGTTCTGTTCGACGACAACGGCATCTCCATCGACGGGCCGCTGTCGCTTTCGGACTCGGTCGATCAGGTGAAGCGCTTCGAAGCCTGCGGCTGGAACGCGTTGCGCGTGGACGGCCACGACCCGGAGGCCATCGCCGCCGCCATCGAGAAGGCGAAGGCATCGGACAAGCCGACCCTGATCGCCTGCAAGACCATCATCGGCTACGGCGCACCCACGCGCGCCGGCACCTCCAAGGCGCACGGCGAGCCGCTGGGCGCCGACGAGATCAAGGGCGCGCGCGAGAAGCTCGGCTGGAGCGACCCGCCGTTCACGGTGCCCGCCGACGTGCTGACCGCCTGGCGCACCGCCGGCCAGCGCGCCAAGGCCGGCCGCAAGGACTGGGACAAGCGGCTCGCCGCCCTGCCCGCCGACGCCCGCAAGGAGTTCGAGCGCCGCATGGCCGGCGAACGGCCGGCGGCTCTCGCCGGCGCGGTGGCCAAGCTCAAGGCGAAGCTCGCGGCCGAGCCGCCCACGGTCGCCACCCGAAAGGCCAGCGAGATGGCGCTGGAGGTGCTGACCGAGGCGGTGCCGGAGCTGGTGCTGGGCTCCGCGGACCTGACGCCCTCGAACAACACCAAGACCAAGAACCTCAAGGCGATGGCGCCGGGCGACTACGCGGGCCGCTACATCCATTACGGCATCCGCGAGCACGGCATGGCCGCGGCCATGAACGGCATCGCGCTGCACGGCGGGCTGATCCCGGCCGGCGCGACCTTCATGGTGTTCACCGATTATGCGCGGCCCGCGATGCGGCTCGCGGCGCTGATGGGCACGCCGGTCGTCTACGTGATGACGCACGATTCCATCGGGCTCGGCGAGGACGGCCCCACGCACCAGCCGGTCGAGCATCTGGCCGCGCTGCGCGCGATTCCGAACATGCGGGTGTTCCGCCCGGCCGACGCGATCGAGACCGCGGAGGCGTGGGAACTGGCGCTTCAGCGCACGGACGGCCCCACCGTGCTGGCGCTGACCCGGCAGAACCTCACGCCCGCGCGCACGGACGGCGCGGCCGGGAACCGCTCCGCCGCCGGCGCGTATGAATTGCTGCCGGCCGAGGGCGGCAAGGCCCGGGTTTCGATCTTCGCCTCGGGCTCCGAGGTCGAGATCGCCATGGCCGCGCGCAAGCTCCTGGCCGAAAAGGGCGTGGCCGCGCGCGTGGTGTCGGTGCCCTGCTTCGAGCTGTTCGCCGCGCTGTCCGACGAGGCACGCCGCGCCGTGATCGGCGACGCCGAGGTCAATGTCGGCATCGAAGCCGCGATCCGCATGGGCTGGGACGCGATCATCGGCAGCGACGGCCTGTTCGTCGGCATGTCGTCGTTCGGCGCGAGCGCGCCCTACAAGGACCTTTACAGGCACTTCGGCATCACTCCCGAAAAGGTGGCCGAGGCCGCGCTGAAGAAGCTTTAGAAGACCGTCGCAAGGAGCCGGGTGACATGACTGTTCGCGTATCCATCAACGGGTTCGGCCGCATCGGCCGCAACATCCTGCGCGCCATCGCCGAGTCCGGGCGCAAGGACATCGAGGTGGTCGGCATCAACGACCTCGGCCCGGTCGAGACCAACGCGCACCTGCTGCGCTACGACTCGGTACACGGCCGCTTCCCCGGCGAGGTCACGGTGAAGGGCGACACGATCAGCCTCGGCAACGGCGCGATCAAGGTCAGCGCCGAGCGCGATCCCTCCAAGCTGCCGTGGAAGGATCTCGGCGTGGACATCGCGCTGGAGTGCACCGGCATCTTCACGTCGAAGGACAAGGCGGCCGCGCACCTCGCCGCCGGCGCCAAGCGCGTGCTGGTCTCGGCGCCTGCGGACGGCGTGGACCTCACGGTGGTCTACGGCGTCAACCACGACAAGCTGACCAAGGATCACACCGTGGTCTCCAACGCCTCGTGCACGACCAACTGCCTCGCGCCGGTCGTCAAGGTGCTCAACGACACCGTGGGCATCGAGAAGGGCTTCATGACCACGATCCACTCCTACACCGGCGACCAGCCCACGCTCGACACCATGCACAAGGACCTGTACCGCGCGCGCGCGGCGGCCCTGAACATGATCCCGACCTCCACCGTCGCGGCCAAGGCCGTGGGCCTCGTGCTGCCGGAGCTGAACGGCAAGCTCGACGGCGTCGCGATCCGCGTGCCGACGCCGAACGTCTCGGTGGTGGACCTCAAGTTCGTGGCCAAGAAGGCCACCAGCAAGGACGAGATCAACGCCGCGATCAAGCGCGCGGCCAGCCAGGAGCTCAAGGGCATCCTCGGCTACACCGACGCGCCCAACGTGTCGGGCGACTTCAACCACGACCCGCATTCGTCCGTGTTCCACATGGACCAGACCAAGGTCATGGACGGAACGCTGGTGCGGATCATGTCCTGGTACGACAACGAATGGGGCTTTTCCAACCGCATGGCGGACACCGCCGTCGCGATGGGCAAGCTGGTCTGATTCCGGGCCTTCGTCCTTCGAGACGCGGCGCTTCGTGCCGCTCCTCAGGACGAGGATCAACATCGAAGCCCTCATCCTGAGAAGCCGGGCGCAGCAAGGCGTCTCGAAGGATGAGGGCGAAGAAGACAAGCCGATGCCGAACTTCCGCACTCTCGACGACGCCGACCTGAACGACAAGCGCGTGCTGCTGCGCGTGGACCTCAACGTGCCGATGGAGAACGGCCGCGTCACCGACGCGACCCGCATCGAGCGCGTGGTTCCCACCATCGCCGAGATCGCCGGCAAGGGCGGCAAGGTGATCGTGCTGGCGCACTTCGGCCGGCCCAAGGGCCCCGACCCGAAGGACTCGCTGCGGCCGGTGGCCGCCGAGCTTGCGCGCATCCTCGGCCGCAACGTCGGCTTCGCCGAGGACTGCATCGGCGAGAAGGCCGAAGCCGCGGTGGCGGCGATGCGGCCGGGCGACATCGTGGTGCTGGAGAACACCCGCTTCCACAAGGGCGAGGAGAAGAACGATCCCGCCTTCGTCGAGGCGCTGGCGAAGCTCGGCGATCTCTGGGTCAACGACGCCTTCTCGGCCGCACACCGCGCGCATGCCTCGACCGAGGGGCTCGGCCACAGGCTGCCCGCCCATGCCGGCCGCACCATGCAGGCGGAGCTGGACGCGCTCGGCAGGGCGCTGGAGCACCCGAAGAAGCCGGTGATCGCCATCGTCGGCGGCGCCAAGGTTTCCACCAAGCTGGAGCTGCTGGAGAATCTGGTCGCCAGGGTCGATGCGCTGGTGATCGGCGGCGCGATGGCCAACACGTTCCTGCTGGCGCAGGGCGTCAAGGTCGGCAAGTCGCTGGCCGAGAAGAACATGGCCGACACCGCGCGGCGCATTCTGGAGGCGGCGGAGCGCGCCGGCTGCGCCGTGATCCTGCCGGTGGATGCCGTGGTCGCGTTCCATTTCGAGGCGAACGCGCCGTCGCAGGCCTACGGCCTCGACGCGATCCCCGCCGACGGCATGATCCTGGACATCGGCCCGCAGTCGGTCGAGCGGGTGAAGGCGGCGCTCGACGACGCCGCCACGCTGGTCTGGAACGGACCGTTCGGGGCCTTCGAGCTGCCCCCCTTCGACCGCGGCACGGTCGAGGCCGCGCGCCACGCCGCGGAGCGCACCCGGGCCGGAAGCCTGGTCTCGGTGGCGGGCGGCGGCGACACGGTGGCGGCCCTCAATGCCGCGGGCGTGGCCGACAAATTTACCTATGTTTCGACCGCCGGCGGCGCGTTCCTGGAGTGGATGGAGGGCAAGGCCTTGCCCGGCGTCGAGGTGTTGAAGGCCGGCTGACGCGACAGATCGTCCGCGGCCGCACCCGAGCGGGCGGCGCGGCGTTGGGAATAGGGTCCGGGGACGGACGGGTTATCAGAGGGAGAGCGCGATGAATCTCGCAGAACTCAACAAGGTGGCGCAGGCGATGACCGCGCGCGGCAAGGGCATCCTGGCGGCGGACGAATCGTCGGGCACGATCAAGAAGCGCTTCGACGCCATCGGCGTGGAGTCCACCGAGGACAACCGCCGCGACTACCGCGAGATGATGTTCCGCGCGGCCGACGGCATGAAGCACATCTCGGGCGTGATCCTCTACGACGAGACCATCTGGCAGAAGGCGAAGGACGGCACGCCGCTGGTCGAGATCATCAAGGCCGCAGGCTCGATCCCCGGCATCAAAGTGGACGAGGGCACCAAGCCGCTGCCGAACTGCCCCGGCGAGTTGATCACCATCGGCCTCGACAGGCTCGCCGACCGGCTGCCGAAGTATTACGAGCAGGGCGCGCGGTTTGCGAAATGGCGCGCGGTGATCGACATCGGCGAGGGCATGCCGAGCTACGCCGCGATCCACACCAACGCGCATGCGCTCGCCCGCTACGCCGCGCTGTGCCAGGCGGCCCAGATCGTGCCGATCGTGGAGCCCGAGGTGCTGATGGACGGCGGCCACGACATCGACCGCTGCTACGAGGTCACCGAGTTCGTGCTCAAGGAGACGTTCCAGCAGCTCTATTACCAGAAGGTTCCGCTGGAGGGCATCGTGCTCAAGCCGAACATGGCGATCCCCGGCAAGAAGAGCGCGAAGAAAGCCTCCGTCGAGGAGGTCGCGGAGAAGACCGTGCGGCTGCTCAAGGCCTGCGTGCCGGGCGCGGTGCCGGGCATCGCGTTCCTGTCGGGCGGGCAGTCCGACGAGGAGGCCACCGCACATCTGGACGCGATGAACAGGATCGGCAACCTGCCCTGGAACCTGACCTTCTCCTACGGCCGCGCGCTGCAGGCCGCACCGCAGAAGGCTTGGTCCGGCAAGTCCGAGAACGTCGCCGCGGGCCAGCGCGCCTTCGCGCACCGCGCGCAGATGAACGGCCTCGCCTCGATGGGCCAGTGGAAGCAGGACCTGGAGAAGAAGGCGGCCTGACCGCCCTTCTCCATCCGCGATGCGAGGGCCGGGCCGCGAGGTCCGGCCCTTCGTTTTTCCGCGATAGACCGGCGCGCGGAGGGCTGACGCCGCCCGCGAAGCCGCGCTAACCTTCCCGCACGCTGCGAAGTCAGCGGGGGAGGAAAACATGAACCGTCTCGTGTCGGCCGCGCTCGCGGTCCTGCTTGCCTTTGCGACTGCGCCGGCATCCGCGCAGACCGACGCCTATCCCACCAAGTCGATCACCGTCTATCCGCTGCTCGCCGCCGGCACCGGCATGGACGTGATCGTGCGGCTCTATTCGGAGCAGCTTTCGCAGGCGCTCGGCCGACCGGTCGTGGTCGAGAACCGGCCCGGCAGCGGCGGCCTCGTCGGGGTCGCGGCTCTCAAGACCGCGGTGCCCGACGGCCATACGCTGATGGCCGCCACCAGCGCCGTGATGGCGATCCGCCCGACGCTTCTCAAGCAGGCGCCCTACGACCCGCAGAAGGATTTCGTGCCGGTCGCGCTCTATGTGAAGTCGCCGTTCATCCTGGTGGTGAACCCGGCGCTGCCGATCAACTCGGTGCCCGAGTTGATCAAGTACGTGAAGGCCAACCCCGGCAAGCTCAGCTTTTCGTCGTCGGGCGTGGGCGGCGCGCCGCATCTGGCCGGCGAGTACCTCAAGCAGAAGTTCGGGCTCGACCTTTCGCACGTGCCCTACAAGAACTCGCCGCAGTCGATCGCGGACGTGGCCGCGGGCCACGTCGCGATGGCCTTCGCCGAGGCCGGCGCGTCGGTGCCGCTGATCAAGGCCGGCAAGCTGCGCGCTCTGGCCGTCACCGCCACCACGCGGCTGCCGACCATCCCGGACGTGCCGCCCTTCGCCGAGGTGTCGGGCGTGCCGGACTTCGAGGCGGTGTCGTGGCACGCGCTGGTGGCCCCCGCCGCGATCCCCAGGCCCGCGCTCGACCGGCTGCATGCCGAGATGAAGCGGATCATGGCCGCGCCCGCCGTGAAGGAGAAGATCACCGGCATGGGCCTGATCCCGCAGGACGTGGCGGGGATCGAGGAGACCCGCCGCTACATGGCCGCCGAAGCGGAGAAGTGGGGCACGCTGGTCCGCCAGCTCGGCCTGCAGGGCACCATGTAGCGGGACGGAGGCCCGGAACGGGAAAGCGGAACGACTGCCGTCCGCCGCCGATTGACAGGCGGCGGACGGGGTGACACTCCAGCGCGCACCCGCCCCCATTTCCGCCCGATTGCGGTCGCATCCGAACGTCATGGCCAAACCGCCCTCCGCGGACGCACCGCGCCCTGCCCCACGCCTCGCCCCCAGGCTCACCCTCGTCACGCCCGCGGTCGAGGATGCGGCCGCGTTCGCGCCGCTGCTGAAGGAGGCGCTGGCCGCCGCCGACGTCGCGGCGGTGTGGCTGCGCCTCGCCCACACCGACGAGCGCACCCTGACCAACCGCATCAAGGCGCTGGCTCCGGTCGCGCAGGAGCACGGCGCGGCGCTCCTGGTCGACGGCCATGCCGGGATCGCGGTGCGCGGCGGCGCGGACGGCGCGCACCTGACCGGGATCGAGGAGTTCGCGGCCGCAGTGGGAAGCCTCAAGCCGGACCGCGTCGCCGGCTGCGGCGGGCTCGCGTCGCGCCACGACGCCATGCAGGCGGCCGAGGACGGCGCGGACTACGTGATGTTCGGCGAGCCGGAGCGCGGCCGCAGGCCTTCGCTCGAAGCGGTGCTGGAGCGCGTCGAATGGTGGGCCGAGGTGTTCGAGGTGCCCTGCGTCGCCTATGCCGGCGGCCCGGACGAGATCGCTCCGCTGGCCGCCGCCGGCGCAGACTTCGTCGCCATCGGCGACTGGCTATGGAGCGACGCGCGCGGCGCGCCGGCGGCGCTTAAGGCCGCGGGCGACGCGCTCGCCGCGGCGGAGCCCGCCGCATGAGCGCGCGGGCGCTCCTGATCGCAGCGCTCGTCGCCGTCCTGCCGGTTTCGGTGGCGCTCGCCCAGAGCAAGCCGCAGCCGCCCGCGCAGAAACCCGCTCCGGCGGACGATCCGAACGCGGACCTCGCCTATGGCGCGTTCCAGCGCGGCATGTACATCACCGCCTTCGCGGAGGCGACCAGGCGGGTCGAGGGACGCGGCGATCCGCGCGCGATGACCCTGCTCGGCGAGCTTTACGCCGACGGGCTCGGCGTACCCAAGAACGACGCCAAGGCGGTCGAGTGGTACAAGCTCGCGATCGCGCGCGGCGACCGCGCCGCCATGTTCTCGCTCGCCATGTTCCGCATGCTCGGGCGCGGCGGCCCGCGCGACCGCGAGGAGGCCGCGAAGCTGATGGCGGAGGCCGCGCGGCTCGGCCACCCGATCGCGGCCTACAACCTCGCGCTGCTGTATCTCGAAGGCCAGCTCTTCCCGCAGGACTTCAAGCGCGCCGCCGAGCTGTTCCGGGTGGCGGCCGAGGCCGGCAACCCGGAAGCGCAATACGCGCTCGCCACCATGGTCAAGGAGGGCCGCGGCGTTCCCAGGGACGACCGCGAGGCCGCCCGCCTGATGGGCGCGGCGGCGCTGGCCGAGAACATCGACGCCGAGGTCGAATACGGCATCATGCTGTTCAACGGCACCGGCGTCGCCCGCAACGAGAGGGCTGCCGTCACCTACCTGATGCGCGCCGCGCGCAAGGGCAGCCCGATCGCCCAGAACCGGGTGGCCTTCATGCACGCCTCCGGCCGCGGCCTGCCCCGCGACCCGGTGCAGGCCGCGCGCTGGCACCTGATCGCCCGCGCCGGCGGCAACGGCGACCCCTCGCTCGACGGCCTGCTGCAGGGGCTCAAGCCCGAGCAGCGGGCGGCCGCCGAGCAGGCCGCGCGCCCCTGGCTCGCGCTCCTGAAGGCGTCCCAGGCCTCGCTGCTGGCCCCGCCCCCGTCCCGCCCTTGACGGGGCTTGCCGCGCCGGTCCATGTCACGGCGCGACGGGCCCAGCCGGTTTCGGCCCGGCTCTCCTTTCAGCGAGCGTTTCATGGCGAAAATCAGCGGCAACGACATTCGGCCCGGCATGGTGGTCGAGCACGAGGCGTCGCTCTGGGCGGTGATCAAGACCGGCAAGGTCAAGCCCGGCAAGGGCCCGGCCTACAACCAGGTCGAGCTGAAGAACCTGATCGACGGCCGCAAGCTCAACAACCGCTTCGGCTCCGACGACCGGGTCGAGGAGACCCACCTCGAGAAGCGCGACTTCCAGTTCCTCTACCGGCAGGACGGCCAGCTCGTGTTCATGGATTCCGAGAGCTACGAGCAGATCGAGCTGAACGACGACTTCGTCGGCGAGCGCGCGGCCTTCCTGCAGGACGGCATGACCGTGCAGGTGCAGATGCACCAGGACCGCCCGATCGGCATCAAGCTGCCGGAGACCGTGGTGCTGGAGGTGGTCGAGGCCGACCCGAGCATCAAGGGCCAGACCGCAGCCTCGTCCTACAAGCCGGCGAAGCTGGAGAACGGCCTGCGTGTCATGGTTCCGCCGTTCATCGGTGCGGGCGAGAAGGTGGTGGTGAACACCGACGACGTCGAATACGTCCGGCGGGCCGACTGATGGTTCACTCCGCGCTGCTCAACGTGATGGTCGCCGCCGCCCGCAAGGCCGGGCGCGCGCTCAAGCGCGACTTCGGCGAGGTCGAGAACCTGCAGGTCTCGCTCAAGGGCCCGGCGAACTTCGTCACCGCCGCCGACCGGCGCGCCGAGGAGACGCTCTACGCCGAGCTGAGCAAGGCGCGGCCCGGCTACGGCTTCTTAGGCGAAGAGGGCGGCCGCCGCGCCGGCACCGACGAGACCAACACCTGGATCGTCGATCCGCTCGACGGCAC
>CAZZCV010000020.1:16226-54936 GCA_964653225.1 uncultured Rhodoplanes sp.
CACCAACTTCCTGCACGGCATCCCGCAGTTCGCGATCTCCATCGGGCTGGAGCGCGCCGGCGCTCTGGTGGCGGGCGTGGTCTACAATCCCGCGACCGAGGACCTGTTCCTCGCCGAGCGCGGCAAGGGCGCGTTCCTCAACGACCGCCGCATCCGCGTTGCCGGCCGCAAGCGGCTGGCCGATTCCGTGATCGCCTGCGGCCTGCCGCATTACGGCCGCGGCGACCTCGCGCTCGGCAACCGCGAACTGGCCGCGGTGCAGGAGAAGGTGGCGGGCCTGCGGCGCTTCGGCTCGGCCGCGCTCGACCTCGCCTTCATCGCCGCCGGCCGCTTCGACGGCTACTGGGAGCGCGACCTGTCGCCCTGGGACATGGCGGCGGGCATCGTGATCGTGCGCGAGGCCGGCGGCTTCGTGACCGACATCGAGGGCCAGGACGCCATGCTGGCGCGCGGCCACATCGTCGCCGGCAACGAGACGATCCAGAAGGACCTGCAGCGGCTGGTCCGAACCGCCGACCGCGCCTGACCCGTCCGGTCCGGTTCCGCGCGCAGCGCAACCCGCCGGTTGCGGCCGGGTGCAGTGCGCAAATCCGGCGTTGGCAATCGGCCCACCTGTGCCATATTGGGGGTCTTGCTGCGGTGACGAAGAAGGCCGGACATGAAGCAAGACGCTGATCCGTTTAAGGTTTCGTCGCCCCGCATCTTCCTCGTGCGGATGCTGGTCTTCCTGATTCTCTGTGCGCTCGTGGTGTTCGTGATCCACCAGCAGATCTGGGTGGCCTTCATGGCCAACCCGCCGCTCAACGCCCTGATCATCGCGGTCCTGTTCATCGGCATCCTGCTGTCGTTCCGGCAGGTGATCCGCCTGTTCCCGGAGGTGGCCTGGATCAACGGGTTCCGCCTCGCCGATCCGGGCCTCGCCACCGAGCGGCCGCCGGTGCTGCTGGCGCCGATGGCGGCGATCCTGGGCGACCGCATCGGCCGGATGGCGATCTCGTCGCAGACCATGCGCAGCATCCTGGACTCGATCGCGATCCGGCTCGACGAGGCGCGCGAGATCTCGCGCTACATGACCGGCCTCTTGATCTTCCTCGGCCTGCTCGGCACCTTCTGGGGCCTGATCGAGACCGTCAGCTCGGTCGGAAGGGTGCTCGAAGGACTGAAGGTGGGGGGCGACGCCTCCAGCGTGTTCGACTCGCTGCGCGACGGACTCGCAGCCCCGCTCGCCGGCATGGGCATCTCGTTCTCGTCCTCGCTGTTCGGCCTCGCGGGCTCGCTCGTGCTGGGCTTCCTCGACCTGCAGATGAGCCAGGCGCAGAACCGCTTCCACACCGAGCTGGAGGACTGGCTCGCGACCACCGTGCGCGACCTCGGCGGCGAACCGCTCGCGGCGCCGGGCGCACAGGTCGCGCCCGCGGCGTCGCAGGAGCTGCGGGCGGCGATCGAGCGGCTGCGGGAAACGATGGCGGAGAACACGGGCGGTGCGGGCGGCAAGGCCGCCACCGCCGCGATGGCCAATCTCGCGGAGGCGATCCAGGGTCTCGTGCAGCACATGCGCAACGAGCAGCAGATGATCCGCGACTGGGTGGATTCGCAGGCCGAGCAGCATCGCGAGATCCGCCGCCTGCTCGAGCACCTGACGCGCGAGCGCGCGCACAAGTAGACATGAACGTGTCGAACGAGTGAGTTCGAAATGGCACTGAGCCGTTCCCGCCGCCAGGGCGGCGCCGATTACTGGCCCGGCTTCGTCGATGCGCTGGCGACGCTGGTGCTGGCGATCGTCTTCATGCTCACCGTGTTCGGCCTGATCCAGTTCTATCTCTCGCAGGAGGTGACGGGGAAGGACACGGCGCTGCAGCGGCTGACCGCGCGCATCGCCCAGCTCACCGACCTGCTGTCGCTCGAACAGACCGGCAAGATGTCGCTCGAAGACCAGGTGGCGCAGCTCCGCGCCAGCCTCGCCGGCGCGGAGGGCGAGCGCGACCGCTACAGGGGCCTCTACGAAGGGCTGGGCAGCGGCACCGCGACCGCGCAGGGCCGGATCAGCGAACTGGCCGGCCAGCTCGGCAAGGAGCAGCAGGCCACGCTGCGCGCGCTGGCGCAGGTCGAGGTGCTGAACCAGCAGATCGCGGCGCTGCGCCGCCAGCTTGGCGCGCTGGAGCAGGCGCTGGACATCACCGAGAAGCGCGACCGCGATTCGCAGACCCGCATCGCCGAACTCGGCCAGCGGCTCAACGTGGCGCTGGCGCAGCGGGTGCAAGAGCTGTCGCGCTACCGCTCCGACTTCTTCGGCCGGCTGTCCTCGATCCTCGGCAACAGGCCCGGCATCCGCGTGGTCGGCGACCGTTTCGTGCTGCAGTCCGAGGTGTTCTTCGACACCGGCCGCGCCGAGCTGAAGCCCGAGGGCCGCGCCGAGATCGACAAGATCGCGGCCGCGGTGATGGAGATGATCAAGCAGATCCCCTCGGACATTCCATGGGTTCTGCGCGTGGACGGGCATACGGACATCCGTCCCACCTCCGGTCCGCAGTTCAGGTCGAACTGGGACCTGTCGGCGGCGCGCGCAATCTCGGTGGTGCAGTATCTCGTGACGCTCGGCATCCCGCCGGAGAGGCTGCTGGCGGCCGGCTTCGGCGAATTCCAGCCGATCGACGCCGACAAGTCGGACGAGGCCTATGCCCGCAACCGCCGCATCGAGCTGAAGCTGACGGAGCGGTGAGCCCTCCGCCCTTCACGCTGCGCCCCTATGCGCCGGCCGACGAGGAGGCTGCGATCGCGCTGTGGCTCGCCGCCTGGCAGGCGGCCTATCCGCAGATCGACTTTGCGGCGCGGCTCGACTGGTGGCGCAGGCGATGGAACGACGAACTGGTGCAGACCGCGATCACGGTCGCCGAGCGGGACGGCGCGCTGGCCGGCTACGTCACGGTCGATCCCGCCACCGGCTATCTCGACCAACTCGTGGTGGCACCGGAGCTTTGGGGCTCGGGCGCGGGCGACGCGCTGATCGGGCAGGCCAAGCGGATCGCGCCGCACGGCCTCGACCTGCTCGTGAACAAGGACAACGCGCGCGCCATCCGCTTCTACGGGAAGCACGGCTTCCGCCATGCCGGCGAGGACGTCAATCCGGTGTCGGGACGGCCCGTCGACCGGATGGCGTGGCGGCCGTGAAGCCGGCGACCGTGAAGCCGGCGGCCGCAATCAGTCCTCGTCCCTGTCCTCGCCCTTGCCGCCGATCTGCTTGAGCTTGGCGAACACGGCGTCGACGTTGAGGTCTTCCCTGGCCTTGGCGGCCGCCGGAGTCTCCTCCACGTCCTCGCGCGCTGCGGTGGTGACGGAGGCAGGCAGCAGCGTGGTGCCGCCGTCGGCCGGCACAGGCTTCTCCTTGGCCGCGCGCGCGACCTCGAAATCGAGGTCGATCTGCGAGCACAGGCCGAGCGTCACCGGATCGAGCGGCGACAGGTTCGCCGCGTTCCAGTGGGTGCGGTCGCGAATGCCCTGGATCGTCGACTTGGTGGTGCCGACCAGACGCATGATCTGGGCGTCTTTCAGCTCGGGGTGGTTGCGGATCAGCCACAGGATGGCGTTCGGCCGGTCCTGGCGGCGCGACACCGGGGTGTAGCGCGGACCCTTCTTCTTGGAGCCGGCCTTGGCCTCCGGCAGCCGGACCTTGGGGGTCAGGAGCTGGAGCCTGTGCTCGGGGTCGGCCACGCCCCGCTCGATCTCCTCGCGGGTGAGCTGCCCCGTCTGGATCGGGTCGAGGCCCTTGATGCCCTGCGCGGCGTCGCCATCGGCGATCGCCTTCACCTCGAGCGGGTGCAGCTTGCAGAATTCCGCGACCTGGTCGAACGACAGCGCAGTGTTCTCCACCAGCCACACGGCGGTCGCCTTGGGCATCAGGGGCGCTTCTTGCATGGCAAATCTCCTCTGCGCCCCGCCCGTCCGCCCGGACGAGGCTCCGCGCACGATCCCGAAAAGTTGTCAGACTTTTCGGGCAAGATCATGCGCACACGAAAGCGAAAGCCTTGATCCGATTGGCACCGGATCACGGTGAATGTCATCAGGGATGACTGGAATTCGCCGGAATATAGGCGCAGCCCCCCGGCCAACGCAATGGCCGCCGCGCTTGACAGGGCGGCGGCCGGAACCCCATGTCGTCGACATGGCCGTTGGAAACACAGGCGAATCCGGCAAGCCGCTGCTCCGCGTGCTGCTCTGCTCCCCGCGCGGATTCTGCGCCGGCGTGGTGCGGGCCATCGATTCGGTCGAGCGGGCGCTCAAAATCCACGGCCCGCCGGTCTACGTGCGCCACGAGATCGTCCACAACCGCTACGTGGTGGAAAGCCTGAAGGCCAAGGGCGCGATCTTCGTCGAGGAGCTCGACGAAATTCCGGACACCACGGCCCCGGTGATCTTCTCCGCCCACGGCGTCGCCCGGACGGTTCCCGAGCAGGCGGCCCGCCGGAACCTGTTCGCGCTGGACGCCACCTGCCCGCTCGTCACCAAGGTCCACCGCGAGGCCGAGATCCATCACAGGCGCGGCCGCGAGATCGTCCTGATCGGCCACAAGGGCCACCCCGAGGTGATCGGCACGATGGGACAGCTCCCGGAGGGCGCAGTGCAGCTGATCGAGACCGTCGCGGACGTCGAGGCGTTCGCCCCGCGCGATCCCGGCAATCTGGCCTACGTGACCCAGACCACGCTCTCGCTCGACGACACCGCCGCCATCGTGGCCGCGCTCAAGCGGAAATTTCCGGCCATCGTCGCGCCCCACAAGGAAGACATCTGCTACGCCACCACCAACCGCCAGGAGGCGGTGAAGCGCGTGGCCCCGCAGGTCGACGCCGTGATCGTGGTCGGAGCGCCGAACTCGTCGAACTCGCTGCGCCTCAAGGAGGTGGCCGAGCGCGCCGGCTGCCCGCGCGCGGCGCTGGTGCAGCGCGCCACCGACATCGACTGGAGCGTGTTCGGCGACATTTCGAGCCTCGGCATCACCGCGGGCGCGTCCGCCCCCGAGGTGCTGGTCGAGGAGATCATCGACGCCTTCGCCGCGCGCTATGCCGTCGCCGTCGAGACCGTCTCGGCCGCGGAGGAGGACGTGTTCTTCCCCCTGCCCCGCGCGCTGCGGGAAAACACCGCGGCGGGCTAGCAGCGGCTTCGGCGGCGCTGAATCATATCCGTCGCCCGCCTGTTATCCGGGCACGATCTTTTTCCGAAAGCCGATCCCCACCTTTCGGGATCGTGCCCCGATCCGCCCTCTTGACGAAACCGCCCGGCGCAGGGCGGTGTAGCCCGCATGGCCGTCTACACCGACGTTTCCGCCGAAGACCTGACGCGTTTCCTCGCCGGTTACGCGCTGGGCGACCTCTTGTCCTACAAGGGCATCGCCGAGGGCGTGGAGAACTCCAACTTCCTCCTGCACACCGCCGCCGGCCATTTCATCCTCACGCTCTACGAGAAGCGCGTGGCGGCCGCGGACGTGCCGTTCTTCCTCGACCTGATGGAGCACCTCGCGTCGCGCGGCATCACCTGCCCGCAGCCGGTGAAGGCGCGCGACGGCCACGCGCTCGGCCACCTGTGCGGCCGGCCGGCCGCCATCGTCACGTTCCTCGAAGGCATGTGGATCCGGCGGCCCGAGGCACGGCACTGCGCGGCGCTCGGCGAGGCGCTGGCGCGGCTGCATCTCGCCGGCGCGGATTTCCCGCAGACGCGACGCAACACGCTGTCGGTCGGGGGCTGGCGGCCGCTCTACGAGCAAGCCGCCGCGCGCGCCGACGGCGTTCAGCACGGCCTGAGCGACCTGATCGCCGGCGAGCTTGCGCATCTGGAGCGGCACTGGCCGCGCGACCTGCCGCATGGCGTGATCCACGCCGACCTGTTTCCCGACAACGTGTTCTTTCTGGGCGAGCGGCTCTCGGGTCTGATCGACTTCTATTTCGCCTGCACCGACATGCTGGCCTATGACGTGGCGATCTGCCTGAACGCCTGGTGCTTCGAGCCGGACCATTCCTACAACGTCACCAAGGGACGCGAGCTGCTCGCGGCCTATTCCCGCGTCCGGCCGCTGTCGGAGGCCGAACTCGAAGCGCTGCCGCTGCTGGCGCGCGGGGCCGCGCTGCGCTTTCTGCTCACCCGGCTGGTGGACTGGCTCAACGTGCCGGAGGGTGCGCTGGTGCGGCCCAAGAGCCCGGTGGAATACGTCCGCAAGCTGCGCTTTCACCGGCAGGTCGCAAGCGTGCGCGACTACGGCGTGGCGGCGGAGGGGGCACGCGCGTGACCAGCGGGCCGCATGTGATCGTGCACACGGACGGCGCGTGCTCGCGCAATCCCGGACCCGGCGGCTTCGGCGCGATCCTGACCTTCGGCGACGTCGAGAAGGAGCTGAAGGGCGGCGAGGCCCACACCACCAACAACCGCATGGAGCTGATGGCCGCGATCGCGGCGCTGGAGGCGCTGAAGAAGCCCTGCACCGTGGATCTGCACACCGACAGCCAGTACGTCCAGCAGGGCATCTCCGCCTGGATCCACAACTGGAAGCGCAACGGCTGGCGCACCGCAGACAAGAAGCCGGTGAAGAACGCCGACCTCTGGCAGCGGCTCGACGCCGCGCTCAGGCAGCACACCGTCCGCTGGCACTGGGTGAAGGGCCACGCCGGCCATGCGCTGAACGAGCGCGCCGATCAACTGGCACGCGACGGGATCGCCGAGATCAGGGCCGCCGCCGCAAAATAGCTTTGGGCGAAAAACCCTCTCCCCGCAAAGCGGGGAGAGGGAAATGAGAGCGCTGCGCGGAGCATAGCCCAGCGCCTCGCTTCCCGCGTTTGTCGTGCCCGGCGAGGGCCGGGCATCCACGACTTCAATGGCGACGGCAGGAAGACGGGGATGGCCGGGACGAGCCCGGCCAGGACGAAGCAAAAGCCCGGCCGCAAGGCCGGGCTTGATCGCTGCCGCTGTTCCGGAGAACCGGCAAATCCTCAGAGGCTCTTCAGCAGATTGTCCGCGCCCGACACGTCCGCCTTGCCGGGCGTTTCCTCGAGGTTGAGCGTCTTCACCGTACCGTTATCGACCACCATGCAGTAGCGCTGCGAGCGCACGCCGAGGCCGCGCTCGGTCAGGTCCGCGGTGAGGCCCAGCGCCTTGGCCCAGGCGGCGCTGCCGTCAGCCAGGAACTCGATGGAGTCCCCTCCGGAGGCCTTCTTCCAGGCGTCCATCACGAACACGTCGTTGACGCCGGTCACGGCGATGGTGTCCACGCCCTTGGCCTTGATCGCGGCCGCGTTCTGAACGAAGCCCGGCAGATGGTTCTTGTGACAGGTCGGCGTGAACGCGCCGGGCACCGCGAACAGGACCACCTTCTTGCCGGAGAACAGCTCGTCGGAGGTCTTCGGCTTCGGCCCTTCCGAAGTCATCACCGTGAACGTGGCACTCGGAATCTTGTCGCCGACCTTGATCGCCATGATGGTCAATCCTTTCGCACGGGTTGGGGTGTCTGTTGGGCGCACAAATTAACGCGCCCGGCGGATTAGTCGAGACGAAATGCAGCCTCGACCGCCTTGCCGCCGGCCACCGCGGTGAGCCGCAGCAGGGCCCCGTCCGCCTTCGCTCCGGGGGGCAGTCCGTCGATCGGAAACGCAAAGCGCCGCATGCCGGCCGGCGCATCCTTCACGGGCTCCGGCAGCGGCAGCGCCCAGTCCGCCGCAGGACCTTCGGCGAACAGGTCGACTGTCGCATCCGCGGGCGCCGCGACGTCCACCACCACGCGCGGCTTGTCGCCGCCCGCCTCGCGCCGCACCGCCGCGATGGACAGAACGCCCGCCTCGCCCACCCGGCTCGCGGCTGGCACCCGCGCCTCGGCGGCAGCCAGCGCCGCCCCCTGCGCGCCCGGCGCGTCCGTTACCACCAGTTCGGCCTTCGCCTGCGCCGGCACGCACAGCTTCTCGCAGGCGCCATAGTCGAGATGCAGGCGCAGCGTCACGGGCTTCGCGGGATCGGCGGGCGTCACCTGCAGCGGCAGGATCACGGTGCCCTTGTAGCCGATCGACTGGCCGCCGGCGCCATCGTCGAAGCGCATCGGCGCGGGCCACAGCACCGCCACGCTTTTGACATTGTCGGATTTCGAGAGATCGATCTGCGGCGGCACGCCGGAGTCGCCGGGATATCGCCAGTAGGTTTTCCAGCCGGGCTGCAACCTGATCTCGATCCCGGCGCGCAGCACCTTCATGCCTGACGCCTCGCGCGCGCCAGCGGCGATCAGCCGCGCGGCAGAGCGCAGGTCGGTGCTCCACGGTGAGGCGTCGGACGCGGAAGCAGGCGGCGCGGCCGCTGCAAGACCGGCCGCAACCGCCAGGGCCGGCAAGATCGGAGTTCCGCGGAAACCGGATGGCATCCCGCCTGTTTAATCGAGAGGTCCCCGCCGGGCCATTGAATTCAACGTGAAGACGCAGAGCCGGCCTGACAAATGCCATTTCCCATACCGGGCGTATCGGGATAACCTTCGCACATGCGAAAGATCAGACATTCTCCAGCCAAGGGCGGCGGCGGGCCGGGCTATCTCGACGGTCAGATGCTGATCGCGACGCCCACCATGCAGGACGACCGCTTCGCACGCAGCGTGATCTATATCTGCGCGCATTCGTCCGAGGGGGCGATGGGCATCGTGGTCAACCAGCCGGCCCCCGACGTCAGCTTTACCGACCTGCTGGTCAAGCTCGACGTGGTGCCGGACTCCGGCGCGATCCAGCTTCCGCCGCGCGGCGACGTCACCGTCCTCAAGGGCGGCCCGGTGGAGACCGAGCGCGGCTTCGTGCTGCACAGCGCCGACTTCTTCATCGAGAATTCGACGCTGCCGATCGACGACGGCATCTGCCTCACCGCCACGCTCGACATCCTCAAGGCGATCGCGCAGGGTGAGGGTCCGCAAAGCGCGGTGCTGGCGCTCGGCTACGCCGGCTGGGCCCCCGGCCAGCTCGAGGACGAGATGCAGGCCAACGGCTGGCTGCACTGTCAGGCCGACGCCGACCTGATCTTCGGGCTCGACACCGAGACCAAATACGACCGCGCCATGCGCAAGATCGGCATCCATCCCGGCATGCTGTCGAGTGAGGTCGGGCACGCCTGACGGCGTCCGCGCATGACCGGCCCGGGCCGCGCTAGCGCGCCGGCTCGAGCTGCGCGTGCATGATGAGCTGGCGCGCGGCCTCGACCGACATCGGCTCGCCGAAGGCATAGCCCTGTGCGTATTCGCAACCGAGCTGGTACAGCTCGACTGCGTCCGAATCCGTTTCGGCGCCCTCTGCCACCACGTCCATGCCGAGGTCGTGCGCCAGCGCCACGATCGAACGCAGCAGGACCGGCCGCGTACCCTTGTTGTTCATGCGCACGAAGGACTGGTCGATCTTGATCGTGTCGAACGGGAAGCGCTGCAGGTAGGCCAGCGACGAATGGCCGGTGCCGAAGTCGTCGAGGGCCAACCCCACGCCCAGCTCGCGCATTCGCGCGAGGAGTTGCGCGGCGTGCTCCGGATTCTCCATCACCAGCGATTCGGTCAGCTCCAGCTTGAGCGTGCCGCGGGCCACCGGCGAGCGCGCCAGGACCGTGCGCAGGTCGTGGATCAGGTCGTGGCGCAGGAGCTGGCGCGACGAGACGTTGACGCTGACGAACACCGGCTCGCGCGCGCGCGACTGGCGCTGCCAGGCGTTGAGCTGGCGTGCGGCGCGCTCCAGCACGAACAGGCCGAGGTCCACGATCAGCCCGATCTCCTCGGCGATGCCGATGAACTCGGACGGCGACATGCGCCCCATCTTGGGATGGTCCCAGCGCGCCAGCGCCTCGAAGCCCGCGACCGCGCGATCCTCCAGCCGCACGATCGGCTGGTAGACGATGCTGATCTCCTCGCGTTCGATCGCCCGCCGCAGTTCGGATTCGAGCGTCAGGCGATCGGTCTTGCGCGCGCGCATCGCGGTCTTGAACACCTCGATGCGGTCGCCGCCGATCCGCTTGGCGTGGTACATCGCCAGCTCCGCGTCCTTGAGGATCTCCTCGGTGCGGTGGGTCTGGCCGTCGGCGAGCGCGAGCCCGATCGACGCGGTGAGGAAAATCTCGCGGTCGTTGAAGCTGATCGGCGCACGCAGCGTCGTGCGGATGGTCTCCGCGAAGGCGACGAGCTTGCCCGGATCGCGTTCCGAGAGCAGGATCATCGCGAACTGGTCGCCGGTGAGCCGGGCCAGCGTGTCCTGCGGCATCAGCAGGCGGCTGAGCCGTCGCGCCAGCGTGAGCAGGATCGAGTCGCCGACCGCCATGCCGAGCGAGTCGTTGACCTGCTTGAAGCGGTCGAGGTCGATCACCACCACCGCCGGGCGGATGCTGGAATCGGACTTGGCGAAGGCCAGCACCGCCTCCAGCCGGTCGATGAAGAGCTGCCGGTTCGGCAGGCCGGTGAGATTGTCGTGCACCGCGTCGTGCAGCAGCCGCTCCTCCGCGGTCTTGAACTCGGTGACGTCGGTGAGCGTGCCGACGAGCCGCACCACCTCGCCGTCGGAGCCGACCACCGGTCGGGCCTTCAGCGACAGCCAGATGAAATGGCCGTCCGGTGTGCGCAGGCGGAAGTCCTGCGTGAGCCGCCCGCGGCGCTGCTCCAGCACGCTGTCGAGCGAGGCGCGGAAGCGGTCGCGGTCGAGCGGGTGCAGCACGTCGAGCCACTTCGAGGCCGGGCCTTCGAGGTCGCCGCGCTTGAGGCCGAGCAGGTGCTCGGTCTCGGGACTGGTGTAGATGCGGTCCGAAGACACATCCCAGTCCCAGATCATGTCGCCCGCGCCCGTAAGGGCGAGAGCCCGTCTTTCCACGTCGGAGACGATGTTCTGGGTGATGCCGCCGGCGAAGGCGTGCTGCATCACGGTGAAGCCGATCAGCATCACGATCAGCACCAGACCGCCGAGAAGCGCGGGGCCCACGATGTCGTTGGTGACGGCGCCGGTCACGGTCAGCATGGCGGCGACCGACCAGACCACCAGCAGGAGCCAGGTCGGGATCAGCAGCACGGCGCGGTCGTAGCCGTGGGTGGAGAGATAGACCACCATGCCGAAGCCGAAGAAGGCCACGCCCGCCAGCGACAGCCGCGCGATGCCGGAGGCCGCGGCCGGATCGTACAGCGCCAGCGCCACCAGCGCCGCGAGCACCGCGAGCCAGCCCATGGTGATGTGCATGTAGCGCACATGCCAGCGGCCGAGGTTGAGATAGGCGAACAGGAACACCAGCAGCGTGGCGGCCAGGATCGCCTCGCCCGAGGCGCGCCAGATGCGCTCGGCGCCCGACCCCATGTCGAACACCTTGCCCCAGAATCCGAAGTCGATGCCGATGTAGACCAGCACCGCCCAGCCGAGCGCCGCGGCGGCGGGGAACATCACGCTGCCCTTGACCACGAACAGGATGGTGAGGAACAGCGCCAGCAGGCCGGAGATGCCGATCACGATGCCCTGGTACAGCGTGAAGCTGTTGACCTTGTCCTTGTAGGCATCGGGCTCCCACAGGTAGAGCTGCGGCAGCTTGTCGGTGCGAAGCTCCATGATGTAGGTGACGACCGTTCCGGGGTCGAGCGTGACGCGGAAGATGTCGGCGGTGGCGCTGTCCTGCGCTTCCGGCCGCTCGCCCGACGAGGGCGTGATGGTGACGACGCGCGACAGGCCGAGATCCGGCCACAGGATGCCGGAGCCGACCATGCGGTAATGCGGGACCACGATCAGCCGGTCGATCTGCTCGTCGCCGGAGTTGGCGAGCGCGAACACCGCCCAGTTGGTCGAACCCTCGCGCGCCGGCTGCTGCATCCGGCGAACGATGCCGTCCGCCCCCGGCGCGGCGGAGACCTGGACGCGGTCGGTCTCGGTCTTGATGAGTTGGGCCGCGGCAGTGAGGTCGATGGCGGCGATGTCGCCGCGCACGTTGACGGCCTCGACGGCCCCGGCAGGCGGAAGCCCGCCCGCGACCAGGACGAGCCAGGCCGAGAGCAGCGCCGCCGCGAGCCTTGCCGTGCGCCCAAAGCTCAAGCCGCGCCTCCGCGTCCGATCCCGTGTGCTGCCGCCTGTCCCGACATGCGGCGAGTAGAGCCGTCAACAATGCGCCGATTTCGCGGCCCCCGGCCGCGCGCATCCCCGTCCCGCGCGGCAACGAGCCGCCGCCGGGCACCCCTCAGAAGTACCCGCAAGCGGCTGCCGGAGCAAGGATTCCGGCAGCCGGAACGCCCCAAGCGCCAGGCCCGCGTTCAGACCGTCAGGACGATCTTGCCGATGTGCTGGCTGCTCTCCATGCGCGCGTGCGAGGCCGCGGCCTCCGCCAGGGGAAAGGTGGAATCGATCACCGGCCTGATCTTACCGGCGGCGACCAGCGGCCAGACCTGCTCCTCGATGCCGCTCGCGATGGCGGCCTTCTCGGCCACCGAGCGCGGCCGCAGCGTGGAGCCGGTGTGATGCAGGCGCTTGACCATCAGGCGGGCGAAGTTGGCGGTGGCCTTGGGGTTCGACGCGAAGGACACCTGCGCGATGCGGCCGTCGTTGGCCGCGGCCTCGTAGTTGCGGTCGATGTAGTCGCCGCCGACGATGTCGAGGATCACGTCGGCGCCCGCGCCCCCGGTCGCCGCCTTCGTCGCCTCCACGAAGTCCGCGGTCCTGTAGTTCACCGCCACGTCCGCGCCGAGCCTGCGCGCCGCCTCGCATTTGTCGTCCGAGCCCGCGGTGGTTATGACCTTCGCGCCGAACGCCTTGGCCAACATGATCGCGGTGGTGCCAATGCCCGAAGTGCCCCCGTGCACCAGCACCCATTCGCCGCTCTTGAGGCCGGCGCGCATGAACAGGTTCTGCCAGACCGTGAAGAAGGTCTCCGGGATCGCGGCCGCCTCCACCATGGACAGCGCGGGCGGCACCGGCAATGCATGGCTGTCGTAGGCCACGCAATATTCGGCGTAGCCGCCGCCGACCACCAGCGCGCAGACCCTGTCGCCGGCCTTCCAGCGCGTGACGCCCTCGCCCAGCGCCGCGACCTCGCCCGCGATCTCCAGCCCCGGAATGTCGGTCGCCCCCTTGGGCGGCGGATAGGTGCCCTGGCGCTGGCGCACGTCGGGCCGGTTGACGCCGGCGGCGTGGACCTTGACGAGGATTTCGCCCTTGCCGGGCTTCGGAACCTCGCGCTCCTCCGGCACCAGGTTCTCGGGGCCGCCTGCGGCCTTGATGGCGATCACGGTCATCCGGGACGGAACGGTCATGGCAAGCCTCGCGGTCGTGAAACGTCGCAGACGAATAGTCGTCCGGCGGCCCTGTGACAACCGCACGGGCCGTGGCTATCCTGCGGCCGCAAACCGGGGCCGGCGATGCCAGCGATCGACGACGAAGAGCGTGCGAAGAGAAAGATCAGCCACGAGATCGGCCAGGACCTGAGCCTGCTTTCGGCCTGCGAACTGGGCGAGCGCATCGCTCTGCTGCGGGAGGAGATCGCTCGGCTCGAAGCCGACATCGCCCGTAAGCAGGCGTCGAAGTCGGCGGCGGACCTGTTCTTCAAGAAATAGCCCGCACGCAACGACGCGAGCCGCGTTTATGGTTAACGCCACCGCGGCGGATTTCACCGCGCCGCGCGCATCCGCTTAACCGCCGGTTAAGCTTTCTCAGTCATTACTGATATCCGTCCATCTTCATGGACTTGAGTGGTTCCTGTCCACTCTGTTTGACGCCTCCCTGTTATCACCTTCGAGCCGCCGGCAACGGCGGCTCTTTTTTGTCTGTCCCGTTCCGGGTCAGCCGGCACGGTTACCATTTTGTAAACTTTGCGGCGGCGGAACTGGACAGGCCCGGACTTGGCGGGCAGTCTCGCCCGAGTTTTCGGGTGAGGCGTAAACCATGATTGAACGCTCCGCAGAAGATGCGCTGCCGGTGTCCTTCGGCGAGAAGCTCGCAAGCTCGCAGGCTTTCGCCAACCTGTTCCGCGACGGCATGAGCCTGGTGGAAGAAACGGCGGCCTATCTCGACGGCCCCGGCCGTCAGGAATCCAAGAAGCTGGAGCGCGGCGCCGCTCTTTCCTACGCCACCGAGAGCATGCGGCTGACCACGCGGCTGATGCAGCTCGCCTCCTGGCTGCTGCTGCACCGCGCGGTGAAGGAGGGCGAGATGTCGCTCGCCCAGGCCAACAAGGAAAAAAGCAAGGTCAAGCTTTCGGCCGGCGAGCCCGGAGATCCGGAAGCCGTCCGGCTGCTGCCGGAAAAGCTGCAGGATCTGATCGCGCGCTCCCGGCGGCTGAACGACCAGGTTCGTCGGCTCGACGCCAACATCTACGCGCCGCCGCTTGCGCCCGACCAGCCCAAGGCCGGCAATCCGGTGGAGCGTCAGCTCGGGCTGCTCAAGGCCGCATTCGAGACCGACGGGCGATAAGCAACCTCATCGTCGTCGCGCTCCGTCATGGCGCGGCAAGTTTTGGCCGGGCTCGTCCCGGCCATTCCGATTCAGGAGCCCGCCACCTGCCGGGACCCGTGCCCGTGGAGCAAGGCCGGCGACGAAGAGACGGCAACGCATAAAGGAAAAGCCCCGCTTGCGCGGGGCTTCGATGTTGTGCCGTCCGGCCGTTGTCGGCTTACTTCTTGTCGAGGCCGAGGCCCGCGAACTTCTTCTGGAAGCGCGAGAGGCGGCCGCCGCGGTCCATGAGCTGCTGCTGGCCGCCGGTCCAGGCCGGATGCGACTTGGGATCGATGTCGAGATGCAGCGTGTCGCCCGGCTTGCCCCAGGTGGTGCGGGTCTGGAACTCGCTGCCGTCGGTCATCTTGACGGTGATCGTGTGGTAGTCGGGATGCGTGTCGGCTTTCATCGTCGGGAGCCTCGCGCGCAGGCGCGCCGTTGGATTTTCGCTGGAATTGCGCGGTTCTATACAGGAGCGGACCCCGCCGGACAACCCCTTGTTGGAATTGCCTCGGCGGCCCGGCGCGGGCATTGTCCGGCCCGGAAAAACGGGGCTTTGAGCGATGCACGACAGGGCCGGAACCGGCACCGGCGGACGCGGGATCGAGACCACCGCCCGCAGCCAGGCCCTGGCCGACGCGCCGGGGGGCCGGCGGGTCAGGACCGGCCCACTGCGGCAGCTCGTCCCCTTCGTGATGCGCTATCGCGGCCGAGCCGCGGCCGCCATAGCCGCGCTGCTGGTCGCCGCGCTGGCCACGCTCGCGGTGCCGGTCGCGGTTCGCCGGATGATCGACCACGGCTTCGCGCCGGACGGCGCGGAGCTGGTTGACGGCTATTTCGGTGTGATGATCGCGGTGGTCGCCGTGCTCGCGGTCGCGAGCGCGCTGCGCTACTATCTCGTCACGACGCTGGGCGAGCGCGTGGTCGCGGACCTGCGCGACCGGGTGTTCACGCACCTCACCGCGCTGTCGCCGTCCTTCTTCGACCGCGCGCAGACCGGCGAGATGCTGTCTCGGCTCACCGCCGATACGACGCAGATCAAGGCCGCGGTCGGCACTTCCATCTCCATCGCACTGCGCAACCTGGTGCTGTTCCTGGGCGCGAGCGCGATGATGGTCGTGACCAGCCCCAAGCTGTCGCTCTACGTGCTGGCGGCGATCCCGCTGATCGTGCTGCCGCTGGTCGGCTTCGGCCGCGCGGTGCGCAAACGCTCGCGCGCGGCGCAGGACACGCTGGCCGAGGCCTCCGCCTACGCCGCCGAGCAGATCGGCGCGGTGCGCACGGTGCAGGCCTTCACCCACGAGCGGACCGCGCAGGCTCGGTTCCGCGCCGCGGTCGAAAGCGCCTATGCGGCCGCCGCAGGCTCGACGGGCGCCCGCGCGGCGCTCACCGCCATCGGCATCTTCCTGGTGTTCGCCAGCATCGTCGTGGTGCTCTGGGTCGGCGCGCAGGACGTGCTGGCCGGCCGCATGACCGCGGGCCGGCTGTCGCAGTTCGTGCTGTTCGCGGCGTTCGCGGCCGGCGGGCTGGGCGAACTGTCGCAGATGTACGGCGAGGTCGCGCAGGCCTCCGGCGCGGCCGAACGTCTGTTCGAGATTCTCGAGGTCGAGCCCGCGGTGAAGGCCCCGGCCGATCCCGTCCCGCTGCCGCTGCCCGCGCGCGGCGAGGTGACGTTCGAAGGCGTCTCCTTCGCCTATCCCACGCGACCGGAGACGCTCGCGCTCGACCGCGTGACGTTCTCCGTGCGCGCGGGGGAGAAGGTCGCGATCGTCGGGCCTTCGGGCGCGGGCAAGAGCACGATCTTCCACCTGATCCTGCGGTTCTACGATCCCGCCGCAGGCGCGGTCACGCTCGACGGCGTGCGCCTGGAGCGCGCCGATCCCCACGAATTGCGCCGCCGGATCGCGCTGGTTCCGCAGGATACCGCGATCTTCGCGGCCAGCGTGGCCGACAACATCCGCTTCGGCCGGCCGGGAGCCGGCGACGCCGAGATCGCGGCCGCCGCCGAAGCCGCGGCCGCGGCCGGCTTCATCGGCGCGCTGCCGCAAGGCATCGACACGTCCATCGGCGAGCGCGGCGTCACGCTGTCCGGCGGCCAGCGCCAGCGCATCGCGATCGCGCGCGCGATCCTGCGCGACGCGCCGCTGCTGCTGCTCGACGAGGCCACCTCGTCGCTCGACGCCGAGAGCGAGACGCTGGTGCAGACCGCGCTGACCCGGCTGATGGCCGACCGCACCACGCTGGTGATCGCCCACCGGCTCGCCACCGTGCCGTCCTGCGACCGCATCCTGGTGCTGGACGGCGGCCGCATCGTCGAGGAAGGCACCCATGCCTCACTGGTGGCACAGGGCGGGCTCTATGCACGGCTGGCGAAGCTTCAGTTTCAGGGCCTGTAGCGGCGACCCCGGCCCCGAGGAGTCGTGCTTTCTCCTGAGAATATAGTCTTAAATGACCGAAACCGCCTGCCCGGTGCGGCGGGCCGCGCTAAGGTCTCATTCACCTTCCTTGCGCATTCTGCGACCGGGGCGCGTGGATTGGTCCGCGCGAAGAGGCCGAGCCATGCCGTTCTGGACGTCGCGTGACATCAAAGCCAAATATGACGCGATCGACCGCTCCCACACCATCGCCGAATACGCCCTCGACGGCACCATTCTGAAGGCGAACGACAGCTTTCTCCGGGGGATGGGCTTCACCGCCGCGGAGATCGTGGGCCGGCATCATTCGATTCTGGTGCCGCCGGACGAGCGCGACAGCGACGCCTACCGCACGCTCTGGGCGCGTCTCGCCCGCGGCGAGCCGCAGGCCGCCGCCTTCCGGCGCATCGCCAAGGACGGGCACGAGGTCTGGGTCCGGGTGAGCTACGACCCGGTGCTCGACCGCGCCGGCCGTCCCGTGAAGGTGCTCGGCATCGCCACCGATATCACGCCGATGAAACAACGCTCGGTCGACTACAAAGGTCAGATCGACGCCATCAACCGGTCGCAGGCGGTGATCGAATTCGCGCTCGACGGGCTGATCCTGACTGCCAACGAGAACTTCCTCGACCTGATGGGATACACCTGGGCCGACATCGAGGGGCACCACCACTGCATGTTCGTGGAGCGCGAGGAGCGCCACGGCGAAAGCTACAAGGCGTTCTGGGGCAGCCTGGCGCGCGGCGAGTTCCGCAAGGGCGAGTTCCGCCGGGTCGGCAAGGACGGCCGCGTGGTCTGGATCAGCGGCATCTACAATCCCATCCTCGACGCCAGCGGCAAGCCGTTCAAGGTCGTGAAATTCGCGACCGACATCACCCAGGCGATGGAAGACCGGATGCGGCGCACCGGGATCTCGCGGGCGCTGGACCTGGACCTCGGCCAGATCACCGATGCGATCGCCACCGCGACCGCCCAGGCGGCCAGCGCGGCCACGGCCTCCGTGCAGACCTCGTCGAACGTCGAGGCTGCGACGCAAGGGGCGGAGAACCTGGTGGAATCGATCGGCGAGATCGCCGAGCACGCCTCCAAGGCCTCGCAGATCTCCGCGCAGGCGGTGGAGCAGAGCCGGCGCACCAACGAGATCGTGGCGGGCCTGACGGCTGCGGCCAGCCGGATCGGCGAGGTGGTCAACCTGATCAACTCGATCGCCGGCCAGACCAACCTGCTGGCGCTCAACGCCACCATCGAGGCCGCGCGCGCGGGCGACGCGGGCCGCGGCTTCGCGGTGGTCGCGGCCGAAGTGAAGTCACTGTCGAACCAGACCACCCGCGCCACCGAGGAGATCGCCACGCAGATCGCCAGCGTGCAGGAGGCGACCAGCCTCGCGGTGCGGGCGATTCAGGAGATCGCGGTGACGATCGACACGATCAACGAGATCTCCGGCGTGATCGCGCAGGCCGTCGAGGAGCAGAACGGCGTCACCGAGGACATCTCGACCAACATGCAGATCGCCAACCAGGGCGTGGGCTCGATCAGCCGCAGCATGGCGGAGATCGCCAGCGCCACCCAGATCGTGAACGAGGCCACCCGCAAGGTGAAGAACGCCTCGCAGGCGCTGGTGGCCTAAGAGGGGTTGCCGTTACCGCGTCGCGCTCCCTGAGAGGCGAGACGCGCTCGGCCCCCTACTCCGCTGCGGCATCGACCTTCGCCGGCGCGAGCAGGCCGTTCACCACCTCGTCGGTGGTGCGCACGTCGCCGAAGCTCTGGAAGAACGAGGTCAGGCCCGCGAGGTGATCCTCGTCGTAGCGCGCGCCGTTGGCGTCGGAGACCATGACCACCTTGTAGTCGCGCATCATGGCGTCGCGCGCCGCCGACTCGCAGCACATGTTGGTCGCGGTGCCGGTCACGACCAGGCTGTCGATGCCGTGGCGTTGCAGCACGTCCTCGATATTCGACGCGCCGGCGATGAACGGGCTGAAGCGGTTCTTGAAGACGACGTCGTCGCCCGACCGGATGTCGAGGCCCTTGTGGAAGTCGTGGCCGGGATCGCCCGGCGAAAGCCGGTCGCGGTGGTTCGCGCCCTTCTCGGGCGTGAAGAAGTGATCGTGATAGATGCTCCAGTCGCTGCGGCCGTCGCGGCCCGCGCTCATGCCGACCCAGACGACGCGGCCGCCCTTGGCGCGCAGGTCCGCGGCGATGCGGTTGATGTTGGGGATGATGCCGAGCACCGAGGCGATCTCGCCGACATAGAAGTTCTGCATGTCGATCACCAGCAGCGCGGTGCGCGCGGGTTCGAAGCGGTCGAACACGTTGAGGCGGCCGCGCTTCTGCATGACGCGGTCGATGACGTATTGCGGAAAGCCGTAGGGATTCATTTCAGCTCCGGTTCAAGCGCTCAGGTTCAAACGTCCGGGTTCAAACGCCAACGCCGCGCCCCTTGAGGGCCTCGCCGATCTCGTCGAGCACCGCGGGATCGTCGATGGTCGCCGGCATTGACCACGGCTCGCCGTCGGCGATCTTCTTCATGGTGCCGCGCAGGATTTTCCCGGAGCGGGTCTTGGGCAGGCGCGCCACCGTGAGCGCGAGCCGGAAGGCCGCCACCGGCCCCACCTGCTCACGCACCAGCGTCACGCATTCGCGCTCGATCTCCGCCGGATCGCGGTTGACGCCGGCCTTGAGCACGATGAAGCCGCAGGGCACCTCGCCCTTGAGCGCATCCCGGATACCCAGCACCGCGCATTCGGCGACGTCCTTGTGCGAGGCCAGCACCTCCTCCATGCCGCCAGTGGAGAGCCTGTGGCCCGCCACGTTGATGATGTCGTCGGTGCGGCCCATGACGTAGACGTAGCCGTCGTCGTCGATGAAGCCCGCGTCCGCGGTCTTGTAGCAGCCGGGAAACTCGGCGAGGTAGCTCTCGCGCATCCGCGCGTCGTCGTTCCACAACGTCGGCAGGCAGGACGGCGGCAGCGGCAGCCGGACGACAATCGAGCCCATGGTGCCGCGCGGCACGTCGCGGCCGGCCTCGTCCACCACGCGCAGGTCGTAACCCGGCATCGGCACCGTGGGCGAGCCGTGCTTCACCGGCAGGGCGCCGAGTCCCACCGGATTGCCGGCGATGGCCCAGCCGGTCTCGGTCTGCCACCAGTGGTCGATCACCGGCACGCCCAGAAGCCGCTCGGCCCAGCGCACGGTGTCGGGGTCGGCGCGCTCGCCGGCGAGGAACAGCGTGCGGAATTTCGAGAGGTCGTAGGGCGACAGCAGCCTGCCTTCGGGGTCTTCCTTCTTGATCGCGCGGAACGCGGTCGGCGCGGTGAAGAACGCCGAGACGCCGTGCTCGGCGATCACCCGCCAGAACGCGCCGGCGTCCGGCGTGCCCACCGGCTTGCCCTCGTAGAGCACCGAGGTGCAGCCGTGCAGCAGCGGCGCATAGACGATGTAGGAGTGGCCGACCACCCAGCCGATGTCGGAGCCGGCCCACCAGACCTCGCCGGGCTCGACGCCGTAGACGTTCTGCATCGACCATTGCAACGCGACCATGTGGCCGCCGTTGTCGCGCACCACGCCCTTGGGCCGGCCGGTCGTGCCGGAGGTGTAGAGGATGTAGAGCGGGTCGGTGGCCGCGACCGGCACGCAGTCGAACACGGACTTCGCCCAGATCAGGGAATCGTCCCACGCCGCCTGCCAGTCGTGGTCGCGGCCCGGCGTCAGTTCGGCCGCAAGCTGCGGGCGCTGCAGGATCAGGCAGGCGTCCGGCTTGTGCCTCGACAGCGCGATGGCCTCGTCCAGCAGCGGCTTGTAGGGCACCACGCGCGCCGCCTCGATGCCGCAACTCGCGGACAGAATCACCTTGGGCGTGGCGTCGTCGATCCGGGTCGCCAGCTCCTTGGGCGCGAAGCCGCCGAACACCACCGAATGCACCGCGCCGATGCGCGCGCAGGCCAGCATCGCCACCACCGCCTCCGGCACCATCGGCATGTAGATCAGGACGCGGTCGCCCTTCTGCACGCCGAAGCCGCGCAGGATGCCGGCCATCACCTGGGTCTTGGTCTGCAGATCGACGTAGGAGATGGTCTGCTTTGCGCCGGTGACGGGCGAATCGTAGATCAGCGCGGGCCGCGCGCCGTGACCGGCGAGCACATGGCGGTCCACCGCGTTGTAGCAGGTGTTGCAGACCGCGCCCGGAAACCAGACGCCGTAGACGCCGCCGTCCGGGTCGAACGCAGTCTTCGGCGGCTCGAACCAGTCGATCCCGGCCGCGGCCTCCAGCCAGAATCCCTGCGGGTCGCGCCGCCAGCGGGCGTAGACGTCGTAATAGCGGCTCGTGCGCGCGTCCATCGGGCAGCTCCGGGTGTCTCCTGCCGCGGATTGTGGCCCCCGGCGGAGGTTTTGCAAGCCGGGCAGCCACGGCCGTCCCCGCGCCGGCGGGGCACGCGCCCTGCCATGCAGGAAAACGGGTGGCGGCGGCCGCCATTCTCCGCTTTAAGTCCCCAGCCCGGCTTCAACCTGCAGCCCCATGCCTATCATCACCGATCCCTGGTTCTATCTGTTCGCGGTGCCCGCCGTGATCTTTCTCGGCCTGTCCAAGGGCGGCTTCGCCGGCATCGGCATGGCGTCGACGCCCCTGCTCGCGCTGGTCATGCCGCCGCTGCAGGCGGCGGCGATCCTGCTACCGCTCCTGCTGCTGCAGGACGTGCTGTCGACCTGGGTTTACCGCAAGGAGTGGGACCCCTGGAATCTGAAGGTGATGCTGCCCGGCGCGGTGATCGGCATCGGCGCGGCGTGGCTGTTCGCGGCCCAGGTCTCCGACGGCATGATCCGGCTCGTGGTCGGGCTGATCGCGCTGGGCTTCTCGGCCCAGGCGTGGTGGAAGCGCGGCCGGCCGGTGGAGCGCGTGTCGCGGCCGAGCGCGGTCATGGGCTCGTTCTGGGGCGCGCTGTCGTCCTTCACCTCGGCGCTGATCCAGATCGGCGCGCCGCCCTATTTCGCGTTCGTGCTGCCGCAGCGGCTGGAGAAGATGGTCTATGTTGCGACCACCTGCTGGTTCTTCGCCATCGTCAACTTCATGAAAGTGGTGCCCTATGCAGCGCTCGGCACCTTCTCGACCGCGGGGCTCGCGACCTCGGCGGTGCTGATCCCGCTCGCAGTGATCTCCAACTTCGTCGGCATCTGGCTAGTGCGGATCACGCCCGAAGGACTGTTCTACAAGATCACCTACGTGCTGGTGTTTCTGCTCGGCGCGGAGCTGACGCGGCAGGGGCTGGTGGACCTGCTGTGGCGGTGAGCGCCGCCGCTTACCGGACGCCGTAGCCCTCGAACACCTTCGCGATGCCGGCGCTCATCTTCTGCGCCGCCGCCAGGTCCGCCTTGCCGCCGGCCGCGTCGCCCGCGCGCAGCCGCGCAAGGCCCCGGCCGTAGACCGCCTCCGGCGTGCGCGGGGCATAGCGCAGCACCTCGCCGTAATCGGCCGCGGCAAGGTCGAACCGGCCGAGCTTGAGATGGACGAGGCCGCGCTTGGTCAGCGAGGCCAGATCCTTGGCATTGGCCTGCAACGCGGCCTCGCAATGCGCCAGCGCCTCCTGCGCGGAGCCGGACGCGGCGCGGCCGAGGCAGAGCGCGCGCCGGCTCGCAAGCCGGTTCGGGTCGAGCGCGAGCAGGGCCGCGTGGTCGTCGAGCGCGCGCTCCGCATCGCCCTTCGCCTGATAGGACGCGAGCCGGCGCTCGTAGAGCGCCGCCGAAGGCTTGATCGCAAGGGCTGCGGTGTAGTCGGCGATGGCGCGGTCGTACTCCCGGCGCGCGGCATGGATGCCGGCGCGCTGGGCGAGCGCGACGGGATCGCCGCCATTGAGCTTGAGCGCCGAGTCGTAGTCCGCGAGCGCGCGCTCGTGGTCCGCCTTCGACTGGTAAAGGATCGCGCGGTTGACGTAAGCTGCGGCGGTGCCGGGCGCAGCCGCGATCGCATGGGTGAAATCGGCGATCGCCTTGTCGGTCTCGCCTTTGGCGCGGTGCAGAAGGCCGCGGCTGAAATGCGCCGAGGCGAGCCGCGGGTCGCGCTCCACCGCGGCCCCGAAGTCGGCCAGCGCGCGCTCCGCATCGCCCTTCGCGCGGTGGGCGATGCCACGCTGCTCGTAGACCGCGGCGGGCTTCGGATCGAGGCGGATTGCCTCACTGAAATCCGCGATCGCCCGGTCGTGCTGGCCGGCCGCGCGCAGCGACAGGCCGCGCGCAGCGAACACCGCCGCGAACTGCGGGTTCAGCCGGATCGCCTCGCCGTAGTCGGAGATCGCCCGCGCGTGGTCGCCCTTGAACTGGTGGCAGTTGCCGCGGTTGAAATAGGCCGGAAAGCTCCCCGGATTAAGCCGGATCGCAGCGTCGAAGTCGGCGATGGCGCGGTCGATCTCGCCTTTCGCCTGCAGCGCGGCCCCGCGCTGGCGCAGCGCGCCGTCGTTGTTCGCATCGAGCGCGATGGCCTTGCTGAAATCCGCGATGGCGCGATCGTGGTCGCCGCGCCAGCCCGCGCCGCGGTGGATATAGGCTGCGACGTTCTTCGCATCGAGTTCGATGGTGCGGTCGAGGTCCGCCATCGCGCGCTCCGGTTCGCCGATGGCGCGATAGAGCATGGCGCGCTGGAAGTGCGCCCCCGCGTTGTCCGGCTGCAAGGCGATCAGCGCGCCGTAATCGGCCACCGCCTCCGCGCGCTCGTTGCGCGCGACATGGGCCGCGGCGCGGTTGGTGAGCGCGGTGGCGTTCTTCGGATCGAGCTTGAGCACCGCTCCGTAATCCGCGATGGCGAGGTCGAGCCGGCCCTGCGAGGCGTGCGCAAAGGCGCGGTTGGCGAGCGCGGCCGGATTGTTGGGCTCGAGCGCGATCAGCGCATCCAGGTCCTGCACCAGGCGCGCGGCATCCCCCCTGGCCTTGTGCAGCGCGCTGCGGTGGCTCAGCGCGACTGCGTTCCCGGGCTCGAGCCTGACGACTTCGTCGAGGTCGGCGACGGCGCGGTCGGCGTCGCCCTGCCCGCGATACAGCAGCGCGCGCTGAAACCGCAAGGCGGCGTTGCGCGGCTCGAGCGCGATCAACCGGGTGTAGTCGTCGATCGCGGGTCCCGCCTCGCCCGCCGCGACCCGCGCGGCGGCGCGATTGGTCAGCGCCACCGCGTTGTCCGGATCGAGCGCGAGCACGGCGCCGTAATCCGCCACCGCCGCGCTGCGGTCGCCCTTCGCCGCATGGGCCAGCGCCCGGTTGAGATGGGCTGCGACGTTCTTCGGATCGAGCGCGATGGCCGCGGTGAAGTCCGCGACCGCCCGCTCGTGCGCGCCGGCGGCCGCGTGAAGCAGGCCGCGGCTCTCGAACGCCACCACGGACCTGGGATCGCGCCGGATCGCCTCGCCGTAGTCGGCAATGGCGCGGTCGCGCTCGCCCTCCTCGCGCAACGCCGCGGCGCGATAGCGCCAGGTCGCGGCGTTGTCGGGGTCGAGCTTGATCGAGGCGGTGAAGTCCGCGATGGCCTGCCTGCGGTCGGACTTCGCGCTATGGGCAAAACCGCGCAGGTTGAGCGCGCCGGCGCGCGTCTTTGCCGGCGCCTTGTCGTCCTCGATCAGCTTCGTGCAGCCGGCGATGCGCCGATCGGGATCGGCCGCCTGGTTGCAGGCGGCCACGTCCTCATCGGTGGCGGCGGAAGCCAGGGACACCGCACCCAACAGAACGGCACCGAAAAGAACGGACAACGGCAGGAACGCACGGATCTGTCGCATCGCTTCTTTCAAACCCGACTCGGAGTGCGCAAGCGTAACGGCCTCCACGCTGCGCGGTCACGGCATTTTATGCGGCATTCCGCTGCATGCACGTTTGGAATCGCTCCAGGATTGATCGGCCGCCCCGGTGTTGGCTAGGTTGCTCCGCAGGGGACCCACATGACGGCTTCACCTTACGATACCGACCTCGACCGCAATCCGGCGAACTTCCAGCCGCTCACACCGCTGACGCTGCTGGAGCGCGCGGCATCGGTCTATCCGGAGCGCACCGCGATCGTGCACGGACCCCTGCGGCGCAGCTATCGCGATTTCTACGCGCGGGCGCGACGGCTCGCGTGCGCGCTGGCGAAGCGCGGCATCGGCCGCGGCGACACGGTGTCGGCGGTGCTTGCCAACACGCCGGCGATGCTGGAGGCGCATTACGGCGTGCCGATGGCAGGCGCGGTGCTCAACGCGATCAACACGCGGCTCGACGCCGCGATCATCGCCTTCACGCTCGATCATGCCGAGACCAAGGCGCTGATCGTGGACCGCGAGTTCTCCGGCGTGGTGAAGGACGCGCTGGCGCGCTGCAAGGCGAAGCCGCTGGTGATCGACTACGACGACCCGGAATACGCGGGCGCGGGCGAGCGGATCGGCGAGATCGAATATGAAGCCTTCGTGGCTTGGGGCGACGAGGATTTCGCCTGGGCCATGCCGGGCGACGAGTGGGACGCGATCGCGCTCAACTACACCTCGGGCACCACCGGCGATCCCAAGGGCGTGGTCTACCACCACCGCGGCGCGCACCTGCTCGCGGTCAACAACGTCATCACCTGCGGGATGGGGCCGCATCCGGTCTATCTGTGGACCCTGCCGATGTTCCACTGCAACGGCTGGTGCTTTCCCTGGACGCTGTCGGCGGTGGCGGGCACGCACGTCTGCCTGCGTCAGGTGCGGGCGCGCGCGATGTACGACGCCATCGCCGAGCACAGGGTCACGCACCTGTGCGGTGCGCCGATCGTGATGTCCACGCTGCTCAACGCGCCTGCGGAGGATAAGAAGCCGCTGCCGCACGAGGTTCGGTTCGCGACCGCCGCCGCGCCGCCGCCCGAGGCGGTGCTGGCGGCGATGAAGGCGGCGGGCTTCAACGTGACCCATGTCTACGGGCTCACCGAGGTTTACGGCCCGGCCGTGGTCAACGACTGGCACGGCGAATGGGACGCGCTCGCGCCGGCCGAGCAGGCTGCGAAGAAGGCCCGGCAGGGCGTGCGCTACCACATGCTGGAGGCGCTCGACGTGCTCGATCCCGAGACCATGCGGCCCGTGCCGCGCGACGGCGAGACGCTGGGCGAGGTCATGTTCCGCGGCAACGTGGTGATGAAGGGCTACCTGAAGAACAGGAAGGCCACCGACGCCGCGTTTGCGGGCGGCTGGTTCCATTCCGGCGACCTCGGCGTGGTCCATCCGGACGGCTATATCCAGCTCAAGGACCGCTCCAAGGACATCATCATCTCCGGCGGCGAGAACATCTCGTCCATCGAGGTGGAGGACGCGCTCTACAAGCATCCGGCGGTTCAGGCGGCGGCCGTGGTGGCCAAGCCCGACGCGAAATGGGGCGAGACCCCCTGCGCCTTCGTCGAGTTGAAGCCGGGCGCGGCCGCGACCGCCGACGGGTTGATGGCGTGGTGCCGGCAGAACCTCGCGGCCTACAAGTGCCCGCGCCACGTGGTGTTCGCGGAGCTGCCCAAGACCAGCACCGGCAAGATCCAGAAATTCAGGCTGCGCGAGATGGCGAAGGGCGTTTAGAGCGTTTTCGAGCGAAGTGGGGCCCGGTTCGCGTGAAGAAAACGCGACAAACGGGGGATCGAGAGTCCTTCACCGTTTCCATGCAACGGTGAAGGACTCTCGAGGGAGGCTCAGCGCTCGTACTGGTGCTGCAGGCCGGGCGCGGAGAGCATCCGGTCCATGTGCCGGCGGTCCTCCTGGGCGCGAAAGCTGCTCGACCCGAACGGCGAGCCGAACACCGGACCATTCTGCACGCCGAACTGCACCTGGCCTTTGCCCCAGGGCGTCTGGAACTCGCGGATCGCGGCGCCCGGCGAAGCTGCGGGGTCCCCGCTGCGGAACTGACGGGTGTGCTCCTCGATGTTGAACTGGGGCACGCCGCCGTCCTTGCCGCTGCCGCTCGGATCGACGAACGTGAACGCCTGCGCGGCCGGGGCCGCCAGCAAGGCGGACATCGCCAGCAGGGCGATGAAAGCCCCGGAACGCAAGCCGGTCGGACGGAGCCGCATCGAAAAACCTCGCAGACGGGAGAATCGCACGATAGGGCCGCCCGCCGCCCCCAGTCAACGCAGCGACTTTGGCGCAATTCGGGCGCGGCGCGGCGGCCGGGAGCCGTGGCCGGCAAAGGGAACAGGGCCGGCCTCCGGCCGATGCTGCCCTTCCCAGCGACCCGCCGGACAAGGCGGAACCCGGACCGAAGCGGGGGCCGCCAACGAACCGGCGCGCCCTATTCGACCCGCAGGCCGAGCTTCCGGACGATGCCGCCCCACGCCTTCTGGTCGGCGGCGATGGCCGCGGCGTATTCCTCCGGCGTGTCGGGGCGCGGCGTGGCGCCGTCGTCGAGGATGCGCTTTTTGACGTTCTCGTCGGCCAGCGCGGCGCGCAGCTCCCTGTTCAGCCGCTCGATCAGCGGCCGCGGCGTGCCGGCGGGCGCAAGCAGGCCGTAGCGCTGCTCGGAGGAGAAGTCCGGCAGGCCGGCCGCGGCCACCGTCGGCACGTCCGGCATCAGCGGCGAGCGCTCGGTGCTGGTCACCGCGATGGCGCGCAGCTTGCCGCTCTTGACGTTGCCGATCAGCGCCGGGATCGGCGCCATCATCATCCTGACGTGGCCGCCGAGCAGGTCGGAGATCGCAGGCCCCGTTCCCTTGTAGGGGATCTGCTTGATGTCGATGCCGGCCGCGTCCGCCAGCATCTCGGTGGCCACGTGCACCACCGTTCCGACGCCCGACGACGCATAGTTGAGCTGGCCGGGGTTGGCCTTGGCATAGGCGATCAGCTCTTTCAGGTTGTTCGCGGGCACCGAGGGATGCACCACCAGCACCGCCGGGCTGGTCGAGATCGAACCGATCGGCACCAGCTCCTTGTTCGGATCGTAGCCCATGTTGGCATAGAGGGCCGGGTTGATCCCGAGCGTGCCGGTGAAGGCCAGCAGCATGGTGTAGCCGTCCGGCGCGCTACGCGCGGCCTGGCGCGAGCCGATGTTGCCGCCCGCGCCGGGCCGGTTCTCGACCACCACCTGCTGGCCAAGCGAGCGGCTCATCCGCTCGCCGACCAGCCGCGCCATGATGTCGTTGCCGCCGCCGGGCGGGAACGGCACGACGAGCGTGATCGGGCGGTTCGGATAGCCGGCGGGGGCCTGCTGGGCCTGTGCCGGAACGAGAGAGCCCGCGAGCCAGGCCGCGAGCATTGCAGATGCCAGGCGTGAAAATCGTGTCATCGGATCACCGTTCGGTTGTCGATTCGATTCAACGCGAGAGCCCGCCGGCCGCCGTCACTTCACCTGGATGCCGAGGGTCCTGATCAGCGGATTCCACAGTTCGTCCTCCCGCGCGATCTGCGCGGCGTATTCCTCCGGCGTCGAAGTCAGCGCGGCGCCGGCCTCGTTGGCGATCCGCTTTTTCAGTTCGTCGCTTTCGGCCGCCGCACGCAGCTCCCTGTTCAGCCGGTCGATGATCGGCCGCGGCGCGCCCGCGGGCAGCAGCAGCCCGTAGCGCAGCACCGCCTCGAATCCGGGAATGGTCTCGGCCACCGTCGGCACGTTCGGCAGCAGCGGAATGCGCTGCGATCCGGTCATGGCCAGCACCTTGAGCTGGCCGGCCTTGATCGCGCCGAGCGAGGCCGGCAGCACGCTGAACACCGCCGGGATGTGACCGCCGAGCAGATCGTTGTTCAGCGCTGACGCGCCCTTGTACGGCACGGTGGTGAGATTGACGCCGGCGCGCGCCTTGAACAGCTCGGCCGCCAGGTGCGAGCCTGAACCCGGCGGCGAGGTGCCGACGCTGAGCTTGCCGCCTTCCTTCTTCGCGAGCGCGATCAGCCCCGCGACGTCGCTCGCGGGAAACGAGGGATGCGCGATGATGCCGATGCTGGTGATGGCGAACATGCCGACCGGCGCGAAATCCTTGCGGGTGTCGTAGCCGGCGGCCGGGTTGAGCGCGAGGTTGATCGAGGTGGTGCTGGTGTTGGCGAACACCAGCGTATAGCCGTCCGCAGCGGCCGCCTTGGCGCTGCGCATGGCGATCACGCCGTTGGCGCCGCCGCGGTTGTCCACCACCACCTGCTGACCCAGCGCCGCCGACAGCCTGGCTGCCACCAGCCGCGCCAGCGTATCGTTGCCGCCGCCGGGCGGGAACGGCACGATCATGGTGATGGGACGCGACGGCCAGTCCTGCTGGGCGAGCGCAGGCTTCTCCACCGCCGCAACCATCAGCGCCAGAGCGCATGCCGCGAGTGTCGTGACCTGCCGTTTCATGTCCCCTCCCCCTCGATCTCTCGATTCATGACGGCGGCCTCCCGCCGCCGTCATGCTCCCGCGAAGGCGGGGCGTTCCTCTTTTTCATCCTGCATCGCCTGCTCCCGTCTTCACGGGAGCAGGTAATGCGTGCGGGAGGCGCAGACCCGGCTCAGTCCACCTTCAGATTGAGCGCGCGGATCACCTTCGACCACTTCGCTTCTTCCCGATCGAGGTCGGCGGTGTGCTCCTCGGGGGTGGAGGCGAGCGGATCGCCGCCCTCGTTCCTGATCCGCTTCTTCACCTCCTCGGAGGCGACGATCGCGCGGATTTCCTTGTTCAGCCGGTCGATGATCGGCTTGGGCGTGCCGGCCGGCGCGACGATGCCGTAGCGCAGCACGGATTCGAAGCCCGGCAGGCCGGTGGCGTCCACGGTCGGGACGTCGGGCAGGCCGGAGAACCGCGTCTTGCTGGTGACGGCGAGCGCCTTGAGCTTGCCCGCGGCGAGATTGCCGAGCGCGGGCGGCAGCACGCCGAAGGCCACCGGGACATGGCCGCCGAGCAGGTCGTTCATCAGCGGCCCGGTGCCGCGATAGGGCACGAGCTGGGTCTTCCCGAGACCGGCCATCGACTTGAACAGCTCCGACGCCAGATACGAGCCGGTGCCGATCGCCGAGGTGCCGAGGTTGTACTTGGCCGGCTCCTTCTTCATCAGCGCGATCATCTCTCCGACGGTGCTCGCCGGAAACGACGGATGCGCCAGCAGCGCGACCGGCATGGCGGCGATCAGGCCGACGCCGGTGAAGTCCTTGCGGATGTCGTATCCCGGGTTGGAGTAGAGCGAGGGATTGATCGCCATCGTGCCGGTGTGGCCGAGCAGCAGCGTGTAGCCGTCCGGCGCGGCGCGCGCGACCGAGCGGGTGCCGATGTTGCCGCCGCCGCCGCCGCGGTTGTCCACGATCACCTGGGTCTTGAGCGCGACCGCGAGCTTCTCCGCCATCACACGCGCCATCACGTCGACGCCGCCGCTCGGCGGATAGGGCACGACCAGCGTGATGGTGCGGCTGGGATAATCCTGCGCCTGGGCCGGCGCTGCGGCGAAACAGGCCGTCGCGGCGACCGCCGCCAGGGCCAGGGTGATGGTGCGTCGCGTGTGGCTCAAGGCATCCTCCCGTTAACGACCGCGCCGTTGGTTCGCCGCAGCCTGCGTCATTGTGGACCGTCGGCGGACAAAATAACACCGCCGGCTCCCTTGGCGAGAGCCGGCGGCCACAACCTTTCGGACGGGGTGGGCGTTCGCCCGCCGGGGGGCCTTCCCGATTCAGGGAAACGGCGAAGGCCCCGGTTTCCCTTCGCTGGAAAACGCTCCTAGTGAACGCTGCGGGAAACGTCGACGCGGACGCGGTTGATGGCGTCTTTGACGAGCAGCTTGCGACGCTTCAATTCGGCAATTTTCAGATCGTCTGCGGAAGGATGGCCGATCGCTTCCGAGAGTTCCTCCTCAAGGGCCCGATGCTTCTTTTCGAGTTCTGCAAGATGAGCTTGGATGGTCATTCGGGATGGCTCCTCATGAATGGCCTCAGACAACACCCCAGACCCCAAAACTGTGCCATGCGAATCCCGACAAGTCGAATGCGGCCGCTTGTGCGGCGCAGCAAATCCCTGTCCAAATCCCTGCCATCGTGAACCGGAGCTTTCCGTGGCTTGAACCCGCCTTGTCCCGGCGCGATAATTTCCCACCTAGTCCGGGATACGCAGGCTGGGACGGAGCCCTCGCGAAAGCCCGGGATTCGACCAGCCTGCCAATCCGCGTGGGTCGGAAAAACCATGAGCATTCAGGATTTTGTCGTGATTCCCGGCGATGCCCCGCCGGCCGCGGAGCCGCCGGAGTCCCATGCCGCGGCGATCCGCGACGAGGACCGGAGCGAGCTGAGCGCCCAGCTCGAACAGCTCCGCCAGGAGCATCGCGACCTCGACAGCGCGATCGAGGCGCTGGTCAATGCGCCGGGACGCGATCTGTTGCAGGTGCAGCGGCTGAAAAAGCGCAAGCTCGTCCTGCGCGACCGCATCATCCAGATCGAAGACCAGCTCACGCCCGACATCATCGCATAGCCATGCGCAGGACCTCGGCGAGAGAGCGGCTTCGGGATGCCGGAAAATCCCGCGCTTTCGCTTGCCAGCCCAAGGTCCGAACCTATAATCCGCCGCTTCCTTTTGCGGGGGGCATGCGCGGATGCGCAAGGCTGCGGTTTCCAGACCTGTCGCGATCATCATGGGCAGCCAGTCCGACTGGGCCACGATGATTCATGCCGCCGAGACCCTCGATGCCCTCGGCATCGGCCACGAAGCGCTGATCGTCTCCGCCCACCGCACCCCGGACCGGCTCTACAAGTTCGCCAAGGGGGCGAAGCGGGCCGGCTTCAAGGTGGTGATCGCGGGCGCGGGCGGCGCGGCCCACCTGCCCGGCATGGCCGCCTCCATGACCCCCCTGCCCGTGCTCGGCGTGCCGGTGAACACGCACGCGCTCGAGGGCAAGGACTCGCTGCTTTCGATCCTGCAGATGCCGGGCGGCATTCCGGTCGGCACGCTGGCCATCGGCAAGGCCGGCGCGATCAACGCAGCCCTGCTCGCGGCCGCGATTCTCGGCCTGTCGGACGCGAAGATCGCCCGGCGTCTCGACGCCTGGCGCGCGAAGCAGACCAGGGCGGTCGGCAAGCGCCCGAAATGACACCTCTCAAGCCCGGCTCCACCATCGGCATCCTCGGCGGCGGCCAGCTCGGTCGCATGCTGGCCCTCGCGGCCGCGCGGCTCGGGCTGCAATGCCACGTCTTTTCCTCCGAGAAGGACGCCTGCTCGTTCCAGGTCGCTCCGCGCGCGACGCTGGCGGCGTTCTCCGACGAGGCCGCCCTCGATGCGTTTGCGCGCGAGTGCGATGTCATCACCTACGAGTTCGAGAACGTGCCGGCGGAGGCCGCGAGCTTCCTCGCCGCGCGCAGGCCGGTGCTGCCCGATCCGAAGGTGCTTGCCACCACGCAGGACCGCTTCGTCGAAAAGAGCTTCGTCGCGGGGCTCGGCATTCCCACCGCGCCGTTCGCCGCCATCGACACGGTGGCCGACGTCGAGGCGGCAGTGAAGCAGATCGGCCTGCCCGCGGTGATGAAGACCCGAAGGCTCGGCTACGACGGCAAGGGCCAGCAGACGCTGCGGCCGGGAGCCGACGCCGCGGCCGCGTTCCGCGCGATGCACGAGGCGCCCTGCATCCTGGAAGGCTTCGTGCCGTTCGAGCGCGAGGTGTCGGTGGTGGCGGCGCGCGCAGCCGACGGCTCGATCGAATGCTTCGACGTGACCGAAAACGAGCACGCCAACCACATCCTCAAGCTGTCGAAGGTGCCGGCCGCCGTGTCCGCGCCGGTGGCGGACGAGGCCCGCCGGATCGCCGGGCGGATCGCCGGGGCGTTCGGCTATGTCGGAGTGCTGGCGGTGGAGCTGTTCGTGGTGCCGGAGGGAGCCGGCCACCGGGTTCTGGTCAACGAGATCGCCCCCCGGGTCCACAACTCCGGACACTGGACCCTGGACGGGGCCTCGGTCTCGCAGTTCGAGCAGCACGTCCGGGCCATCGCCGGCTGGCCGCTGGGCCGGCCCGTGCGGCACGGCCGGGTGGAGATGGAGAACCTGATCGGGGCCGAAATCCACAGCTATGCCGACTGGCTCGCGGTTCCCGGAGCGACCGTCCAGCTCTACGGCAAGGGCGAGCCCCGGCCGGGCCGGAAAATGGGCCATGTGACGAGAATTTTCCCGGAAACCTAGGCAAAATCTCCGGCAAACCTGCCGTTTCCCCTCATGCCGCGACCCGCCTGCCGCGAACCGCCGGACGCCGCCGCGAAGGATCGGGGCTCCGGCCCGGCCACGGGCCGCCGCAGGGTTCGGGTCGCCCGCCTTCGCTCCACGCCGGCCACGGGGACGGGTGAGTCGCCGCCCCCGGCGGCATCGCAAAAATCGCCCCAAACAGTGGACTTTTACCGGCGGGACTGTTATGGGACCGACCGACCCGGAAGGCCTCAGGGGCCCTCCCGCTCATCCCATCGAGCCGAACGGTTTTCAGAAGGAACGACTGGTGCAGGTTCTCGTCCGCGACAACAACGTCGATCAGGCCCTCAAGGCGCTCAAGAAGAAGATGCAGCGCGAGGGCATTTTCCGCGAGATGAAGCTCCGCGGCCATTACGAAAAGCCGTCAGAGAAGAAGGCCCGCGAGAAGGCGGAGGCGGTGCGCCGCGCCCGCAAGCTCGCCCGCAAGCGCGCGCAGCGCGAAGGCCTGATCCCGATGAAGCCCAAGCCCGCCTTCGGCGCAGGTCCGGGCGGCGCCAGGGGCGCCGGCGGTCCCGGCCGCGGACCGCGCCCGGCCGGGGGCGGCTTCGGTGGCGGCGGCGGCGGCGGCTTCGGCCGCTGATTCGCGTCTTCGTTTCGGTTATCCACGGCGCGGGCGGATCATTCCGGCCGCGCTGTTGTTTTCCGGGGGCCGGCGGTAACGTCGAACGTTCGCCGCATTCCTCGGGTGAACAGCCGGTCCCGGCACCGGCCGGCCGCCGCAGACAAGGCCCGACATGACGCGCGTGATCATGCTCCTTCCTTGGACCCGCCTCCGGCCGCTGCGCGCCGCGGCCCTGCTCGCGGCGCTGGCCGCTTCGGGCTGCCAGACCGTCACCAGCACCCAGACGCCCGAGAGCGAGGACACGCTCTACGCGGCCTCTCCGGCCAATATCGCCTCGCTGACCGGCGTGGTTCAGCGCAACCCGAACGACCCGCAGGCCTACAACATGCGCGGCTCGGTGTTCGGGCAGGCCGGCCGGCATCAGGACGCGCTCGCCGATTTCAACAAGGCGATCCAGCTCGACCCCAATTACGCCCAGGCCTATGCCAACCGCGGCCTGATCCACCGGCAGACCGGCAAGACCGACCTCGCCCTCGCCGACTACAGCCGGGCGATCCAGCTCGATCCCAACTACGCCGTCGCCTATCTCGGCCGCGGCGTCGTGAACCGCCAGCGCGGCCGCGCGCACGAGGCCTTCAACGACTTCAACAAGGCGATCCAGATCCGCCCCGACAATTCGCAGGCCTATTACAATCGCGGCCTGCTCTACCAGAGCCAGCGCCAGCACCAGTATGCGATCGACGACTTCACGACCGCCATCGGCCTGTCGCAGAACGACGCCGAAGCGCTGGTGGCGCGCGGCCTGAGCTACATGGCAATCAACGACTTCAAATCCGCGGCCAGCGACCTCGACGACGCGGTGGCGGCGGAGCCGCAGAATCTGCAGGCCTGGACCAGCCGCGGCCTCGCCTACGAGCGGCTCGGCGACAAGGAAAAGGCCGCAGGCTCCTACGCCCGCGCCATGAACATCCGCCAGGACCACGACCCCGCGAGGCAGGGGTTTGCCCGCGTCGGGGGCTCGATGGGACGGACCTACCAGACATTCTGAGCAGCGCGGCCGCCCTCAGCGCGGCACATCCTCGCCCGCGATAAAGCCGCGCACCAGCCCGATGTCGCCATGCGCGTCGTGGTCGTTGTGACCGGCGTGCGGCAGACGCACGAAGCGCTTCGGCGCACGGATCAGGCCATACAGCCGCTCGCCGTAGGCGATGGGTACCACCCGGTCGAGCGCGCCGTGCAACACCAGCACCGGGACGCCGACCGCGCCGATGCGCCTGTCCGAATGAAACGAATCCTTCATCAGCCAGCGCACCGGCACGAAGGGATAGGCCGAGGCGCCGATGTCGGCCGCCGAGGTGAACGGCGATTGCAGCAGCACGCGCGCCACCGGGCGCGTGGCGGCCAGCGCGACCGCCACGCCCGTGCCGAGCGATTCGCCCCACAGCACGATCCGCTCCGCGCCGTAGCGGGCGAGCGCGAAGCCATGCACCGCCGCGGCGTCGGCGATCAGCCCGGCCTCGCTCGGGCTGCCGGTCGAGCCCGCATAACCGCGATAGGACAGCGCCAGCAGCCCCGCGCCGTCCGCCGTCAGCGCCTTGAAGCGGGCCGCGCGCAGCCGCAGCGAGCCGCCGTTGCCGTGGAAGTAGAGCACCACCGGCTTTCCGTCCCGCGCCGGCACGTGCCAGACGATCACCCGCTCGCCGTCGGCGGTGTCCAGCACCAGCTCTTCCGCCTGCGGCAGCCCGGCCTCGTCCGGCCCGGTGCGCGCGGTCTCGGGAAAATACATCAGCGAGCGTTGCGCGACGTACATGAGCGCCAGCACGCCGGCATAGAAGCAGAGCGGGACGATCAGCCACTTCAGCAGCGTCATGGCGCTTTCATAGCATGCGCGGAGAGCGGACAGGCGCCGGAAACGCGGGCCTTGCGGAATGCCCGTTTCGAACCGTTTCAGGCTGACTGTCGCGTGGCCCATGCCAGATGCCCGCGCCGGGAATGACCGCCGGCTGCGAATGCGCTTCGGACCCGCGGCCCCTTGCTGCTAGACTGCGGCCATGCCGACGCTTCCGACCATGAGCCAGGAGGAGATGATCATCGTCGTGCGCGTGCTCGGCGCGCTGGCGATCGGCGCGCTGATCGGCTTCGAACGCACCTTCCACGGCCGGCCCGCGGGCTTCCGCACCCATTCGCTGGTGTGCCTGGCGTCGGCGCTCCTGATGATCGTCACGGTCTACCAGAACGAATGGATGACGGTGGTGCCGCTCGACGCGATCCGCACCGACCCCACGCGCATGGCGCAGGGCATCATGACCGGCATCGGCTTTTTGGGCGCGGGCGTGATCTTCAAGGAGGGGCTGACCGTGCGCGGGCTGACCACCGCCGCCTCCATCTGGGTGACGTCCGCCATCGGCATCCTGGTCGGCATCGGGTTCTGGTTCGCCGCGATCCTCGGCGCGATCGCCACGCTCGCTGTGCTTGCCCTGTTCCGTTTCATCGAGATGCGGCTGCCGAGCGAGTTCTATGCCCACCACACCATCCGCTTCGAGCGCGACCGGACGATGGGCGAGGAGGAGATGCGCAGGCTGGTCGGCAGCCACGGCTTCTCCATCGCCAACCTGTCGTCGCGGCTGACCGAGGGCGGCCGCCATTTCGAATACCGCATGACGATCAAGAGCCGGGACCGCAAGAACGGGGAGGCGCTCTCGCAGCACCTGCGCGGACTGCCCGAAGTGATCGAGTTCCGCATCTCTCCGACCGGCGATTGAAGCGAGTTTCCGACATGAGGACGAACCGGCGCTGCCAATTCGGATCGCCCTCGCCAGAGAGGCGAGGCCATTCGGACATGACGCAGCCGGTCGATCCCCTCGTTCTCCGCCGATAGGCCCATGCCGGAACGCACACGCCGGGGCGCGATCGCCCTTCTCCTGCTCGCGGGCATCGTCGTGGCGCTGCAGATCGGCAAGGCCGCAATCGCGCTGCCGGTGCTGCAGCGCGACCTGGCGCTGACTTTGGTGATGGCCTCGTGGGTGGTCGGGGCCTACGGCGTTCTGGGCGCGGTCGCGGGGCTTCCGGCCGGCATCCTCTCGTCGCTGTTCTCGGCCAAGCGCGCGGCGGTCTGGGGTCTGGCCGTCGCGGGCGTGGGTAGCCTCGCGGGCGCGCTCGCGGATTCGGGCCCGCTGCTGATCGCGACGCGCGCGCTGGAGGGCTGCGGCTTCCTCTCCGCGACGCTGGCGATCCCGCGGCTGCTGCGCGCCGTCACCGCGCCAAGGGACCAGGATGCGGTGTTGCCGCTGTTCGGCGCCTATCTTCCGACCGGCTCGCTGGTCATGATGCTGGCGGGGCCTCACCTGATGGCCTTCGGCTGGCAGGCGCTGTGGATCGTCAACGGAGCGCTCGGCCTTCTGGCGGCGGCGGCGCTGTCGCGGATGGATTTCGCGGAGCCGCCGTCCGGCGCCAAAGCCGCGCGAACGGTGTGGCCGAACGTGCGCGCGGCGCTGGGCTCGTCCGGCCCCGTCCTGCTGGCGCTAGCCTTCGGCACCTACACGTTCCAGTACATGGCGCTGGCCGGGCTGCTGCCGACGCTGCTGGTGGACCGGCTGGGCCTGTCGATCGCGGCCGCGGGCACGATCAGCGCTATCGCGGTGGCCGCCAACGCCGCCGGCAACATGTCGGCCGGCCTGCTGCTGCGGCTCGGCGTGCCGACCTGGGCGATTGCGGCGGGCGCGTTCTCGTTCGTGGGACTCGCCGGCTTCGGCATCTTCTCCGATGCGATGCCGGTCGTGGCGGTCGCCGTGCTGGCGGCGGCGAGCCTGGCGCTGACCGGCCTTATTCCGGGTTCGATCTACGCGGCCGCGCCGCGCATCGCGCCGACCTCCGCCGCTCTCGCCATCGTGCTGGGACTGATCAACCAGGCCACCAACCTCGGCAACCTGCTCGGACCGGCGGTCACCGCGTTCGTGGTCGACGCGTTCGGCTGGGCGCGCGCGCCGCTGGTGTTCCTCGCGGTCGGCGTCGCGGGGCTTGCCTGGGCGCTGCTGCTGCGGCGGGCGATGAAAAAATCCGGCGAGGGCGGCTGACGGCCGCCCCTACATCCCCTTGACGATGCTCTCGGTCATCTTCTTGGCGTCGCCAAGCAGCATCATGGTGTTGTCGCGGTAGAACAGCGGGTTGTCGATGCCGGCGTAGCCGGAGGCGAGCGACCGCTTGATGAACATCACCGTGCCGGCCTTCCAGACCTGCAGCACCGGCATGCCGTAGATCGGCGAGGACTTGTCCTCCTCCGCCGCCGGATTGGTGACGTCGTTGGCGCCGATCACGAAGGCGATGTCGGCCTGCGCGAACTCGGAGTTGATGTCCTCCAGCTCGAACACCTCGTCGTAGGGCACGTTGGCCTCGGCCAGCAGCACGTTCATGTGGCCGGGCATGCGGCCGGCCACCGGATGGATCGCGTACTTGACCTCGACGCCCTCTTTCTTGAGATGGTCGGCCATCTCGCGAAGCGCGTGCTGCGCCTGGGCGACCGCCATGCCGTAACCCGGCACGATGATGACCTTGGAGGCGTTCTTCATGATGTAGGCGGCGTCCTCGGCCGAGCCGAGCTTGACCGGCCGCTGCTCGGTCGCGCCGCCGGTGGCCGCGGTTTCGCCGCCGAAGCCGCCGAGGATCACCGAGATGAACGAGCGGTTCATGCCCTTGCACATGATGTAGGACAGGATCGCACCCGACGAGCCGACCAGCGCGCCGGTGATGATGAGCGCCATGTTGCCGAGCGTGAAGCCGATGCCCGCGGCCGCCCAGCCCGAATAGGAGTTGAGCATCGAGATCACCACCGGCATGTCGGCGCCGCCGATCGGGATGATGATCAGGACGCCCAGCACCAGCGCGATCACGACGATCAGCCAGAAGTCGATCTGCGCCTGCGAGACCACGAGTCCGTAGACGAAGAACACCAGGGCCAGCGCCAGCACGATGTTGATGACGTGGCGAGCGGGCAGGAGGATCGGCGCGCCGCTCATGCGGCCGGAGAGCTTGGCGAAGGCGATCACCGAGCCGGTGAAGGTGATGGCGCCGATGGCCGCGCCGAGCGACATCTCGATCAGGCTCGCCATCTTGATGGCGCCCACCTTGCCGATGCCGAAGGCTTCGGGCGCGTAATAGGCCGCGGCCGCGACCAGAACGGCGGCGAGGCCGACCAGCGAGTG